>NZ_JBGANL010000005.1:0-168706 GCF_044222345.1 Prosthecobacter sp. | reverse complement strand
CTCCACCCGGCCCTCCACATACTTCGTGCTGCGATACTCGTAGCCTTCGCGCACGCCAAAGGCGTGATATAGCAAACTCTGGCTCATTGCTCCCCTCTGCCATCATCCCGCCTCGTATGCACCAACTTCCCGGATGAACCCAAAAAATGCTATGCGTTGGCATTCGCATAATCGATAGCCGCACGACAAATTTCCCAGAAGCTGCCGGTCTCCATGCTGGCTCCACCGACGAGAGCACCGTCCACATCCTTCTGGCTGATCAGCTCGGCCATGTTGCTAGGCTTCACACTGCCGCCGTACTGAATGCGGATTTTAGCAGCCACGTCGTCACCAAAGAGTTCGCCGAGAACCTGCCGCGTGTACGCGTGGGCCTCCTGTGCCTGCTCAGGGCTGGCGGTGCGACCCGTGCCGATGGCCCAGACGGGTTCATAGGCGATGACGCAGTCGGTGATGCGACGCGGTCCCACGTCCGCAAGGGACTCCCGCAGCTGGCTGCCAAGCACTTGTTCGATCTGCCCATTGTCACGCTCAGCGAGTGTTTCGCCGATGCAAAGGATGGGGTGGATGCGAGCTTCGAGGGCTGCGAGCACCTTGGCGTTCACGATGGCGTTGGTTTCTCCATAGAGGCTGCGACGCTCGCTATGTCCGAGGATGACGTGCTTGCAGCCGCATTCCTTGATCATGCGGGCGCTGATCTCACCGGTGAAGGCACCTGCCGGCTGGGCGCTCATGTTTTGAGCGGCCAGTTCAACGCTCTGCTCGCGTGCATTGATGAGCACGTCCTGGGCCTTGGCCAGGCTGACGAAGGGCGGAGCCACGACGATCTGGACAGGAATTTTGTCAGGCACAAGACGGGCGAAGGCACGGAGGAAATCGTCCGTTTCCTGCGGTGTCATGTGCATTTTCCAGTTGGCGGCGATGATGGGTTTGCGGAAGGGAATGAAGGCCATGGGGAATGTTAAATGAAGAGGTTGGTGGCTGGCGGGGCGATTATTTGTCTTTCAAGCAGGCGACGCCGGGGAGGACTTTGCCTTCGAGGAGTTCGAGGGAGGCACCGCCTCCGGTGGAGATGAAGGTCATTTTGTCACCGAGCTTGGCTTTCTTGACGGCCTTCACGCTGTCGCCACCGCCGATGATGGTCTTGGCGCTGGAATTGGCCGCGACGGCTTCAGCGACGTCAAAGGTGCCCTTGGAGCTTTCCTTGATTTCAAACACGCCCATCGGGCCGTTCCAGATCACGGTTTTGGCCTTGGCGATCTCGTCGGAGAAGAGCTTCACGGACTCAGGGCCGATATCGACGCCTTCCCAGCCGTCAGGGATGCTTTCGCCTGCGGCAGTGAATTTGATGTTGCCGAGCTTCTTCGTGTCGAAGTCGAAGGAATCAGTGATCATCGCGTCCACGGGGATGAGGATTTTCACCCCACGCTCCTTGGCTTTGTCGAGGGCGGCCTGGGCGATCGGCTCCCACTCGGGCTTGTAGAGGCTTTTGCCAATGGTGATGCCCTGGACGATTTTGCGGAAGGTGTAAGCCATGCCGCCACCAATGATGATGGTGTCAGCCTTTTCGAGCAGGCGGTTGATGACGCCGATCTTGTCGTTCACCTTCGCACCGCCGAGGATCACCACGAACGGACGCTCAGGATTTTCGAGTTCGTCGTGCAGCCAGGTCAGTTCCTTCTCCATCAGGAGACCGGAAACGGCAGGCAGGTAATCAGCAATGCCTGCGGTGGAGCTGTGCGCGCGGTGCGCGGAGCCGAAGGCGTCGTTCACGAAGATTTCGGCGAGGTCCGCCATGCCTTTGGCCAGCGTGGCGTCGTTCTTTTCTTCACCGGCATGGAAGCGGGTGTTTTCGAGCAGGAGCACGTCGCCGTTGCCGAGTGCGAGCGCCTTGGCCTTGGCCTCGTCACCGACGCAGTCACTGGCGAAAGCGACCGGCTTGCCGATCAGAGCGCTCAGCGCTGGAGCCACGGGGGCGAGGCTCTGCTTGGGATCACGCTGGCCTTTCGGACGGCCCAGGTGGCTGGCGAGAATGATTTTAGCACCATTTTCGATCAGGAACTTGATGGTCGGCAGTGTCTCCTGAATGCGGGTGGCGTCGGTAATAACCATCTGGCCGTCTTTCTCTTCGAGGGGCACGTTGAAATCGACGCGCACAAAAACGCGTTTTCCGGCGAGGTCGAGGTCACGAATGGTCTGCTTGGGCATGGTGTTTTTTGATGGGGGTAAGCGGGCCGCAAGGCGGCGTGGGGCCGGATTCCTAGCACAGAGCGTGCTCGTTGCGCATGGAATTTTTTTGAAGGCCCGGGAGGCTTTTCCAAAAATAGGGGCGGAACCTACCGCTCATTCAGATCCAGCCGATGAATTTCGACGGGGAGTTCCTGCTCAAGGTATTCGATCAAGCTTTTCACCCGCTGTGGCAGGTGCTCGTGCGCGGCGTGGGCGATCTGCAGATCGATGGGGGCCAGATGCCAGTCTGGGAGCAGTTGCACCAGCCTCCCGGCGGTGATGTCCCGCGCCGCCATCCACTCCGGCAGAATGGTAAATCCAGCGCCTTCGATGGCCGCCTCACGCAAGGCTGTGACGGTGTCCAGCAACATGACAGGCGCGAGCTTGAGTTTTTTGATCTGCTTCGCCCGTTCAAGATCGACCCGGTCGCGCGAGTAGAAATGCGGCTGTAAAATTCCCAGCCAAGGCAGGTCCTTCAAGTCATCCGGGCGTGCAGGCAAAGCATGGCTTTTCAACATGGACGGCGCAGCAACCAGACGCCGGCTAAGCTGGGCCACCTTGCGAATCGTGACCCGACGATCCGTGGGTGCACCGACCATGATACCGCAATCAAAGCCCTCTTTGATGAACTTTGTCGGGCGATTGATCAGGTGAAGCTCAGTGGTGACATCTGGGTGCAGTTTTTGGAACCGTGAGAGCACGCGCGAGACGATCCACTGGCCCACATCGACCACAGAGACCATGCGCAGATGCCCGCGCACAGAGCGGCGTTCGGCACGCAACCGGCTGCCCATGCGATCCGCGAGCAGAAGCAGCTCACGGGCGTCTGACAGCACAATGATTCCGGCCGTCGTCAGGCTCATGGTGTGAGTGTCACGCCGGATGAGCGGTGCGCCGATCTGCGCCTCCAAAGCGGCCAGATGCCGGCTCAGTGTGGGCTGGGCCATGCCGAGCACCTTGGCTGCACGGGAAATGCTTCCTGTGTCGGCGATCTGGACAAATTCACGGACATGCTGGAGGTCATTGAGATTGGTCATTCATTTAGTGTATAAGTGATATGTCGCATATGCACTATTTTAGATGCATCCATCTACGTAACTCTGTCATGCAACGCGCAACGCTTCACTTGATTCCCCATATTCTCACCTGGCGGAATGCCATGGCAGGCCTGCTCTTCATGAGCTGCCTCACCTCCTGCAAACGCGGTGCCCAGGGACCGGGAGGCCCGCCAACGACGGCGACGCCGGAAGTCACCGTGGCAAAACCCATCGCCAAACGGCTCATGGACTGGGATGAATTCACCGGGAGACTGACTGCGCGTGAACGCGTGGAGGTTCACTCGCGCGTCTCAGGCTACATCACCCAGGTCAGCTTTAAAGAGGGTACAGAGGTCAAGGCGGGGGACCTGCTGTTTACCATCGACCCACGGCCATATGAGGCCATTGTGGAACGCGCCGAGGCGATGCTCGCCCAAGCAAAAACGACGGCTGAACTCGCCGGCGTCGAAGCCAAAAACGCCACGGCTCTGCGCCAGGGGCAGGCGATCTCCGTGGAGGAATCGGAACGCCGCCTGAAAAGCGCCACGGGGGAACTGGCCGGTGTGCGTGCTGCGGAGGCGGCCTTGCGCGCCGCCAGGCTTGATCTCGAATTCACCCAGATTCGCGCCCCCATCAGCGGACGCATCAGTGATGCAAGAGTGACCGAGGGCAATCTTGTCAGCGGCGGCACCCAAAACACCACACTGCTGACCACCATTGTCGAGCTTGATCCCATTTACTGTGAGATCGAAGCCGATGAGCGTTCGGTGCTGAAGTACCGCACGATGCACAAGAATGGCGAGCGAGTCAGCGCGATGTTCGAACGGATCCCGGCGGAGATGTCACTGATCAACGAAGATGACTGGCCGCACAAAGGCCAGGTCGATTTCGTGGACAATCAGCTCAATCCAGCCACGGGCACTATTCGTGCCCGGGCGGTGTTTCCGAACACCGACCGTCTGATGGCCCCCGGTTTCTTCGCCAAGGTGCGCATTCCCGGAAGCGGAGAATATGACGGACTGCTCATTCGTGATTCCGCCGTGGGCGATGATCAGGGCAGCAGCTTCGCCTGGGTGCTGGATGCGGAGGACAAAGCCGTCTACCGCCCCATCACCCTCGGGCCCCTGCTCGATGGACTGCGCGTGGTGCGCAGCGGCCTGAAGGCGGATGATCGCGTGGTCGTGCTCGGCCTCATGAGCGTGCGCAATGGTGGCAAAGTGAAGGCGACACCGACGGACATGCTGCCAGTGGCGGCCACCAAGTAACACCTCATGAATTTCGCACGCTTTTTCGTGGACCGGCCCATCTTCGCGGCCGTGCTGAGCATCGTCATCACGATGCTGGGTGGACTCGCCTACGTGTCGCTGCCCATCGCTCAATACCCCGAGGTCATTCCGCCCACCGTGGTGGTTTCGGCGGCTTATCCCGGTGCGGATGCCCGCACGCTGGCCGAGACCGTGTCCACACCGCTGGAGCAGGAAATCAACGGCGTCGAGAACATGCTGTATGTGTCATCCTCCTCCACGAGTGACGGCAAGGTGCAGATCACCGTCACCTTCCGGCTCGGCACCGATCTCAACCAGGCACAGGTGCTGGTGCAAAACCGCGTGAACGCCACGATCTCACGCCTGCCGGAGGAGGTGCGCCGCCTGGGGGTCATGGTGAACAAGCGCTCACCTGACCTCACGCTTGCCGTGCAGTTCTTCAGTCCTGACGGCTCACGCGAAGTCTCGTATCTCAGCAACTACGTCACGCTGCAGATTCAGAATGAAATCGCCCGAATTCCCGGCGTGGCTGAGGCCTCCTCTCTCGGTGGACTTGATTACTCGATGCGGATCTGGCTCGACCCTGAAAAGATCGCCGGGCTGGGTCTGACTTCGGGTGACATTGTGCGTGCGATCCGTGAGCAGAACGTGCAGGTCGCTGCCGGATCGCTCGGTCAGCCGCCTGCCGCCACAGGTTCGGAATTTCAATACACCCTGACTGCGCCGGGGCGGCTGAAGAAGGCGGCGGAGTTTGGCGACATCGTGCTCAAAACTGGCAAGCAGGGGGATGTGGTGCGGCTTGCCAACGTGGCCCGCATCGAACTCGGCTCCCGCGACTACTCCAGCCGCACCTACATGGATGGCTACAATGCCGTGTCTCTCCGCGTGTTCCAGCTTCCCGGCAGCAATGCCATCGAAACCGCCGATGCTGTTTACAAACGGCTCGCACAGCTCAAGGAGCGCTTTCCACCGGGCGTGGATTACAAAATCAACTACGACACCACGAAGTTCGTCCGCGCCTCGATCTCCTCGGTGCTGAACACGCTGATGGAGGCGGTGCTTCTCGTGGTGCTCGTCGTCATCATCTTCCTGCAAAACTGGCGCGCCTCCCTGATCCCGCTGCTGGCGGTTCCTGTTTCACTCATCGGCACGCTGGCGGTGATGCAGTGGCTGGGCTTCTCACTCAACAACCTCTCCTTGTTCGGCCTGGTGCTCGCCATCGGCATTGTCGTTGATGACGCCATCGTCGTGGTTGAAAACGTGGAGCGCAATATTTCCAAAGGACTCGCCCCGCATGAGGCGGCGGTGCGTGCGATGAACGAGGTCAGCGGCGCCGTCATCGCCGTGGCGCTGGTGCTGTGCGCCGTGTTTATACCGACGGGATTCATCAGCGGCATCACCGGCCAGTTCTACCGGCAGTTTGCGCTCACCATCGCGGTTTCCACCGTCATCTCGGCCTTCAATTCGCTCACGCTCAGCCCCGCGCTCTGCGCCATCCTGCTGCAGCCGCACGGTGCGCCGCCGGATTGGTTCAGCCGTGTCTTGAACTTCCTTTTCGGCTGGTTCTTCCGGGGCTTTAACCGCCTGTTCCAGTTCGGCTCTGATCTGTATGCCGGGCTGGTCGGCAAGCTCATCCGTCTGGCGGTGCTGGTGCTCATTGGATATGGCGCCTTGATCGGACTCGCAGGAAAACTGTTCCAGGATGTGCCGGCCGGTTTCATTCCTTCCCAGGACATGGGCTATGCCATCGTGCTGGTGCAGCTGCCGGACGGCGCGGCCTTCGAACGCACCGATGCCGTGGTGCGCCGGATGGATGCCATGGCACGTGAGATTCCTGGGATCGCGCACACGTTTGCCATCTCCGGTTACTCCTCCGTGCTCCAGGCCAACCAGCCCAATGTGGGCGCCGCCTTCCTGGTCTTCGATGCCTTCGACAAACGCCATGGCCCTGAGGTGAAGGGTGAGGGTTTGCTGGCAGTCATCCGCAAAAAATTCTCCACGATTCAAGAAGGCCGGGTGCTGGTGCTTCCCCCGCCACCGCTGCGTGGTCTGGGCAATGCCGGCGGCTTCAAAATCCAGGTGCAGGATCTCAACAACGCGGGCCTGCCGGCTCTGGAGGCGGCCACCCAGAAGCTGCTCGCCGCGGCCCAGCAGGAGCCGGGATTGATTTCTCTCATCACCGGCTTCCGCGCCAAGACGCCGCAGTTCAAACTCGAAATCAACCGCGCGCAGGCGAAAACCATGGGGGTCTCCCTGGCTGATCTGAATGAGGCGCTGCAGGTGTATCTTGGCTCAGTCTATGTGAATGATTTCAATCTCTTCGGCCGCACCTACCAGGTCACCGCACAAGCTGAACCGGCCTACCGCAAAGACCCGACCGACGTTGGCCGGATCAAGATTCGCAACCAGGCTGGTGAAATGGTGCCGCTCGCCGCACTGGTCAAAGTCATCAAGACTGGTGGTGCGGATCGTGTGCAACGCTACAACCTGTACTACTCAGCCGACATCAACGGCAACACGCTGCCGGGCGTCAGCTCCGGACAGATGATCGAAAAGATCGAGCGACTGGCGAAAGACAACCTGCCCGTGGGTTTTGCCATCGAGTGGACTGATCTCACCTATCAGCAGATCCTCGCGGGGGACACGCTCATCTACATCTTCCCGCTCTGCGTGATCTTTGTCTTCCTGGTGCTCTCCGCACAGTATGAGAGCTGGAGCATGCCCATGGCGATCATCCTGATCGTGCCGATGTGTCTGCTCTCCGCCATCGGTGGTGTGTGGCTGCGGGCGCAGGACAACAACATCTTCACCCAGATCGGCCTGGTGGTGCTCGTCGGCCTCGCGGCCAAAAACGCCATCCTCATTGTGGAATTTGCCAAGCAGCTGCAGGACCAGGGCGTGGACCGGGTCCATGCGGCGGTCGAGGCCTGCCGCCTGCGCCTGCGCCCCATCTTGATGACCAGCTTTGCCTTCATTCTCGGCGTGCTGCCGCTCGTGCTCGCCACGGGCGCAGGTGCGGAAATGCGCCAGGCGCTTGGCACGGCGGTGTTCTTTGGCATGATCGGTGTCACCATCTTCGGCCTGCTTTTCACGCCTGTGTTTTATGTCATCCTCCGCGCCTTCGTTGAACGTCGTGAACAACGCAGGTCAGCTGCCAAATCCCCCATGCTTCATGAAGCCCATTAAGTCGTTCTTGTTTCTCATCTGCGTCGTTTCCAGCTGCAACGTGGGCCCGCGTTTCGTCAAACCGCAGCCCAAGATGCCCGCCGACTTCGCCTCACGGGCGAATGCGGCGCATGCTGCCGAGGTGGACGCCACCTGGTGGCGCAAGCTCAATGACAGCACGCTGAACGAGCTGGTGGCGCTGGCAGGTGCCCAGAACAAAGACCTCAGTGCCGCACGGTCACGCCTGCTGGAAGCCCGGGCCCTGTGGCGTGAATCACGCTTCAACTACGCCCCCACCGTCACCTTCGGCTCGACCTATGAGAGCGTCCGGAACGGGGCCACCTCATTTTCGGGGCTGCGCACCCGTGATTTCGAACTGTACCGCACCGGGTTTGACGCCGACTGGGAGCTGGATTTTTTTGGCCGCATCCGCAACTCTGTCAAAGCCGCCAAGGCCAACTCGAGCGCCATGGATGCCAACCTGCATGACCTGCTGATTTCCCTGCAGTCCGAGATCGCCATCAACTACCTGGAACTGCGCGGTGCCCAGGCCCAGCTCACGGTGGCGAATGAAAATGCAGGCAATCAGTCAGACGCCCTGCAAATTGCCGAGGCCTCGCTCAAAGGCGGTCGTGGCACGCAGCTGGATGTCGCCCGGGCCAACGCGCTCTGGAACGCCACTCTGGCGCAAATCCCCACGCATCAGGAAAACATCGCCAAGTCCATCCATCGCATCGCCGTCCTGTGCGGGCAAAACCCCTCCGAACTCCGCCCCCGGCTGCAGAGCAGCAAAAAGCAGCCTGCTGCGCCGGCACGGATCGGCATCGTCAAACCTGCAGAACTGCTGCGGCGGCGGCCTGACATCCGTGTCGCTGAAGACATTCTGGCGGCTGAAACCGCGCGGATTGGCGTGGCGGTCGCTGATTTGTTTCCACGAATCACCTTCAGTGGTCGCATCGACCTTGAGGCGTCCTCCCTGGGCTACCTGACAGGTCGCAATTCAGATGGATTCACCTTGGGTCCACGCATTACCTGGGCCGCCTTCAATCTCGGCCGGGTGCGTCAGCAAATCGCAGCCGCCGGACGCCGCGCCGATGCAGCACTGGCCCGGTATGAGCAGACGGTGCTCCTCGCCCTTGAAGAAGCCGAAAACGCCCTCACGTCCTATGACCGTGAGCGCATTCGCCTGCACCATCTCGAAGCCTCCGCGGCGTCTGCCCGCGAAGCCGCCACTTTGGCGCGCAAACGTTACCAGGACGGCATCGCTGATTTCCTCACCGTGCTTGATGCGGAACGCGTCGCACTTAACGCGCAAAACGACATCGCCCTCAGCCGCACACGAGTCGCAACCGCTTGGGTGCGTATCTACAAGGCCATGGGCGGTGGCTGGAAGAGCTGAGTTTTTTGAAATGGCCGGCCAATGGCTCCAGCCGCAGGCCGGCCTTCATGCCGCCGCTTGATCAAGGGCCGACCATCAGGAGCTGCCCTTCGCTCTTCGGCACACCACCTTTTTTCTCGACGCTCAACGCGAACTTCGCCTCTCCGGTGACGGCTTCGACAGGCTTGAAGGTGGACTTCACGGAGCCTTTGGAGTCCACAGTGACCACGCCGGCGCTCACCGGGTTAGGCTTGGTCGGGTCCACGACCCAGAGCTGGTAATCTTTGTCGGACTCCACCTTCGGCATCTTTTCGAGCATGACCACGCCCTGGCCGCGTTTCTGATCCCAGACGACGAGCATTTCGCTTTTGCGGTACTCCCAGACCTTGCTTTGCAAAGTGGCGATCTGAAGCTGTGACTGCTGCTCCTGCTCTTTGAGCGCCGCCACTTCGGCGGTGAGCCGGGCAATTTGCGCCTTGGCTTCCGTTTCGCGTTGGTTCAGCGTTTCGATCTCCTTCGCCAGCGCCTGTTTTTGCGCCTCAAATTCGTCCCGGCGTTTTTTGAGTTCCTCCTCCAGTGTGCGCGCCTTGCCATCGTCCACCACAGGGGTGGTCGGGTTTATCGGAGCAATGGCACGCGAAGCAGCGGCAAGCTGCTGGGTCAGGCCTGCTTGTTCACGCCACAACCATACCGAGGCGACGGCAAAGCTGGCCGCCAGCGCCCAGCCAATGCCGCCAATGACGACACCGCGTGAAACACCGGCCCCCTTGATGCCTTTGGCACGCATCTTGGCACGGATGCGTTTCTTCATGTCTGCAGGCGGTTCCACCGGCTGGACAAGGTAGGCCAGCTCCGCAGTCGTCTGCTCCAGTTCAAGGGCGAGCGTACGCACTTCCTTGTCGCGCGCGATGGCACCGTCCAGAGCACGCTTCTCGTCGTTCTCGAGCATGTCGAGCGCATTCAGGGCGGCCAGTTCCTCAAATCGTTCCACGTCCATCATGCGCCTCCTTTCAAAAGATCGCGCAGGCGCAGCAGCCCACGGCGGATGTTGGTCTTCACTGTGCCGAGCGGAATGCCCAGCGACTCGGCGATCACATGATGTGTGAGGCCCTTTAAAAAGGCGAATTCGATCAACTGCCGCTGCTCTTTCGGCAGTTCGTTCAGCGCTTTGCCCACCACGTGGACGCGCTCATGGGCCTGCACTTCGTCATCCACGCCAGGAGAGGAAGATGCCCCCAGGGTGCTCTGTTCCAGCGCCGCGCTGTCCACGAGCCGGTTGCGTCGGCCCAGCATGCGCATGCGGTCGATGGCCTTGTGGCGGAACAGCATAGCTGCCCAGGTGAATGCCTTGCTGCGCTCCGGATCAAAAGTCGAGGCACTCTCCCACAGCAGCACAAAACCATCCTGCAGGATGTCTTCGGCCTCGCGCTCGTCATGCAGCATCTGGCGAAGGAGACCAAAGAGGCGCGGTGCCATCCGGTCATAAAGCTGGTCAAAAGCGCGCGAATCCCCGCGTCCAGCACGCTGGAGCAGGTCTTCTTCGCTAAGTTCTGGCTGGCTCATGAGGGGTTTGGGCACGGATCGCGCTGATAAGGCTACGATGCGCGGATTCCATGCCAGAGCTAATGCGGTCACACAAGTTTTTGCGTTATCAAAGACGGTCTGGATTCAAAAAAAGTCACTTTACGTCCACCAGACGGCCATTGCGGGTGAACAACAGGGCAGATTCGATCTGCTCCAGCTTCAAGCCCGTCAGCCGCACGAGCGCCTGGCGGTAGAGCAGGATCTGCGGGCGATAACCCGCCACCTTTTCGGCCAAAGACTCCTCGCCCGCCACCTCATCTGTCTTGAAATCAATCAGTCGCACCGAGTCGCGCTGGACCACCACCCGGTCAAACACACCGCTGATCCAGCTCCCTTGGTGGATCAGGTCAAAGGGACGCTCACGCCATGCCTGCGCCTCAGCCGTGGGCTTGGCAAAGGCAAACGGCGCAGCACCTGACTGCAGCACACCGCGCACCATCGCCAAGGCGGTGGTTTCAACCGCCTCACCACGCAGCAAACCAGATGCCTGCCAGCGCGATTCGAGTTCGGCCATGTCCGATGCGGCATCCCACCACTCCACATGAGCCAGCAGTTCATGCACCAGATTGCCCAGTCTCCGGCCCGGCTCACGCCCTGCGCTGAAGAGCATGCTGCCCTTCACCTGGAAATCTTCCTCTCCCGAGGGCGTCACGCGCTTGGCCAGCGGCTGAAACTCCCGCAGCAACTCCCCCAACGGACGGGACACCACCGCTGTTTCTGGTGTCCGGGGTGCTGCGCCGGGGGCGGTGGCAAACCACTGTGCCTCCCCCGTCTGCCACTCGATCAAATAAGACTCGCCTGCTTCGGACTCACCCGCAACGCCCAGCATCCGGCGCAAAAACTGAGCCTCCCGCATGGATGGCTCTTTTGATTTCGGTGGAGGTTCGGCAATCAAATAAAGGCCGCGTTTGGCGCGGGTCATGGCCACATACAGGCGGCAGAGCGACTCAAAACCCGAACGCTGTTTCGAGGTCTCCAGTTCCTCATCCAGAGCTTCATGCAAAGGCGCGTAAATGCGCGGCGGCTCCTGCAAAACCCAGGAAATGCCCTGCGCATCGCGATTCACGATCAGCGAGCGCCGCCGCACGTGATCCATCGCATCACCGTTCAGATCCGGCAAAATGACCACATCAAACTCCAGCCCCTTGGCCTTGTGCACCGTCATGACCTGCACCGCGTTCGCCGCACCGCGCACCTGCATCGGCATATCGCGTGCATGCTGGAGGAAGGCATCGATGTCGCGGGAACCACCGGCGTCGAATTCGGCGGCCATTTCACCGAACTGACGCAGCCGCAGCTCGTGAAAGGCATCCATCTCCGGAAGCAGCGTGCGCACATGCCGGGTCCAGATTTCCGTGAAACCGACGAAGCCGCGCTCAAATACGGCTTCACGCACCTGATGGCATGTCAGCCGCCAGCCCCGCTCTGGAACCTCGATCTGCGGCCAGAGCGGCGTCATTTTGAGATGCTCCAGCGCCAGGGCATCCCCCGGATGCGCCGCCAGCTGCAGCAGAGAGAGCAGGGCAAGCGTCACCGCATTGTCCGTGGCTGGATGAATTTGCGATTCGCACACGACCTCCATGCCCGTTGTCGCCCGCAGTTCTTCCGCAACTTCATTGGCGCTCTTGTTGCCACGCACCAGCACCGCGCAGGTCAGCCCGCGCTCCAAGGGGCGGATCTCATTCAGCAGCGCCGTCACCGTGGGCGTGGTGGAGGGATTGCGCACCCCTTCTTCATTCGATACGCTCAGCAGCGCCGCGTAACCGCTGAGCTGTCGATTTCGTTCCGCCGCCACATGCTCTTTGAAAGCAAAACCTGCGGTGCAGCCCGGCAGCACCGCTTCGATGGCCGCCGGATTTGCAAACACTGCATTCACCGCATCCAGCACCGCCGGAGCACTGCGGAAGGACTGGCTGAGCGTCTGCGGCTCCAGCCCGTCCTGATCCTGCTGCGGCCATTCACGCAGCACATCGTCAAACAGGCCCGGCTCCGCCTGCCGCCAGAGGTAAATGGACTGTTTCGGATCCCCCACGGCGTAAAAGCTGCGCCTGCCGGAGTCATCCTGCATCACCTCGTCCACCAGCCCGCGCACGACATTCCATTGCACGCGGCTGGTGTCCTGAAATTCATCAAACAGCCAGTGGTCATACCGGCCGTCGAGCCGGAACCACAGATCACCGCTTTCACCGTCCGCCCATTCTGCGCCATCAGCCGTGGCAGCCGCCAGCAGCCGCTGCACATCGGCAAAGGACAGCCGGCCGCGGGAACGCACACGGCGGGCATACTCGGCCTCGTACAACGCCATGAGCGCCGCCATGCCCTGGGTGCGCTGCACCCGGCAGACCAGCTCCTGGTCCAGGATCGCTCCTGCAACCCGCCCCCAGGCGCGCGCGGTTTCGCCGGTGAGTTCCGTTTTTTTGCCACGCCCCCAGCCGATTTCAGCCCGGCCCGCTTTCAGGTCCTTCCAGACGGCGGTCGTTTTATCCAAAAAATACTTCACCCTCAGCGGCGGGGTGGCCCCCGGTTCCAAGGCGGAGGCTTCAGCCAGGAATTCCTCGAAGAACCGGGCGCCCTCATCGGTGCGCGGTATAAAACGATCCCGCAGGTCATTGAGTGCCGCCGTAAGCTGGCCGGCTCCTGCCAGCTCCAATCCAGGCAGCCTGCCCCATGGAGAGCCATCCCCGCTGTCGAGCCAGGTGGCGTGATGATCATTGATCCAGGACTCCAGGCTGCCCGCAGCGCTGCGTTCCTCGATGCCAAAGGTGGCCTGCTTGAAGCCTTCCAGCAGCGCGCGGCCCGCGTGCTCATCACGCGAGGAATGGATGCGCTCCAGCAGGGCATCCAGCGCCTCCCGCCGCGCCTGGGCCGCTTCATTTTCGGCCATGACGCTGGCACCCAGCGGAAGGCCGAGCTCCAGCGGGAAACAGGCGGTGATGTTGGCGAAAAAACTGTCCATGGTCCCCAGACGCAGGCGGTGAAGCTGCTGGGTGACCCTGCGCAGGAGTTCCACAAACTCCGGCCACTGCTCTGGCAGCGGAGCCATGCCTGAGAAGTACTGCGCCGGCTGCTCACCGTGCTGCGAAAGCACGGACAGCCGCTGCAGAATGCGCTGGAAAAACTCCCCCGCCGCCTTGCGCGTGAAGGTCATCGCCGCGATGCGCTCCGGCGGCTGCCCGAGCGCGAGCAGGTGCAGGTGCCGCCGCACCAGCTGGTAGGTTTTTCCAGAACCTGCGGAGGCGGAGACAAGGATGTGGCGGAGGCGGTTCAAAGGTGTGACGATGCAAGCCCACGCAGCGCGCCATGTCCAGCACTCTCACCTTTCCACCCAGCGCCGAATCCATGGCAAGGCCAGCACGACGGCGATGATGACCGAAGCGCCAAAATAGAAGCCCGCGCTCATGAACTCGGCTTTCCCAAACACCCAGGCAGCGAGCACGATCCCATAGACCGGCTCCATATTGTAAACGACGTTGACCGTGAAAACGCTGACGCGGCGCAGCACATCCATGAACCCCGCATAAGCGGCCACGGTGCACACCAGGGAGAGCACCGCGAGCCACAGCGCAGAAGCGGCGTCAGGCAGCTCCGGCAGGAGTCCGTTTTCCAGAAAGGGGCGTGAAATCCACGCCGCGATGCATGCGCCGCCCATTTGATAAAAGCCAATGACGCTCCAGTGCGTGTCCCGGGCGACCTGCTGCTTGCTCAAAGTGGCAAAGAAAGCGGCCAGCACGGCGGCGGCGATGGCCACGGAAAAGCCGAGCCAGTAACGGAACTCCACCTGATAGATGAGCCATACGGCCCCGACCATGACCGCACCCACCAGAAGTTCGGCAACCCGCCAGCGCCGTGAACCATCAATGACAGGCTCGATCAATGAGGACCACAGCATGGCCGTGGGCATCACCGCCAAACAGACCGAAGCGGTGGCCAGCCGGGCGGACCAAAAGAACAAAATCCAGTGCAATCCCAAAATAAGGCCCACTGCGATCATCGCTAAAATTCGACGCCGGGACACCGAAAGTGAGTGCCCCATGCAGCGCGCCAGCGCCCCAAAGCAGAGCACAGCCAGCGCCGTGCGCCACAGCACCACATCCACAGGCGGCAGCAGGATGAGCTTGCCCAAAATCGCCGTAAGTCCCCAGGCCAGCACGACAAGATGCAGCTGGATGTAATTACGCAGATTGGAACGGGACATGCTAAGTGACGGATTTGTTGCTCCAGCAGTTACGCGTGCTGGGAGGCTCAATTTTTAGGCCTCATACAAGGACGAAAACCTTCCATCCGCCATCTATACATCCTCCGGCCTCAAATAACGGCAAGAACTCCCTTAGAACTTACGCCTTGACGTGGAGCGGTGCGGAAGCAGTAATGCAGGCTGGTCATGCTCCATTTTGGGCGTGCCTTGCCGCCCAGTCTTTATCTCGCCTGCTCACTCTGCCCTGCCTATGAATCACGGAACTTCCCATCTGTCTCGCCTGACACTTTTATTTGTAGTGGCCATCACACTTTTAACCGCCACAACGGAGCAGGCACGAGCACAAGCAGGCCTCCCTGCAGCGCCTGCGGTAAAAAAGATCGTGCAGGATGTTCAAGTCGTCATCAAAGGAGCGGTCAAGCTGGATGAAAATCGCATTCGCAGCCAGCTGTCCACCCGTGTGGGGCAGCCGTTCAGCAATGAGTCCGTGGAACGTGACATCCGTGCGCTCTACAGCACAGGCGCGGTGGAAAACCTGGACATCCGCGCGGTGGACGTGCCAGGCGGCGTCAAGGTCATCGTCGAAATCATCGGTCGCGGCGGCATTGCAGAGATCAATTTCATTGGCAACACCGCCATCGACAACAGCAAGCTGCGCAAGGACATCGCGGTCAAAGTGGGCGACCCGGTGGATGACATCAAGCTTTCCGCTGCGCAGCAAAAGATTGTGGAACTGTACGAGAAGAAAGGGTTCTCCGATGTCATCGCAAGCTATGACATCACCCCGTCCGCCCGTGAAGGGTTCTCCACGGTGACTTTCAAGATCGACGAGGGCGCGCGCGGCATCATTCATGACATCCGCTTCGAAGGCAATACCGCCATCAAGTCCCGTGTGCTCCGCGGCAGCATCAAATCCCAGGAGCACCACATCTGGAACTTGTGGGGCAAAAAAGGCAAGCTGAGCAATCAGGATCTGCAGGAAGACATCAAGAAGATCGAGCAGGCCTTTCAGGACAAGGGGTACGTCTATGCCAAGGTGACAGAGGTGCGGCGCGAGCCCGTTTCATCCAAGCAGATGGACCTCGTCTATGTGATCAATGAGGGCGCCAAGTATGACGTCTCGGCGGTCAAAATCGCCGGCAACACCATTTTCACCACCGAAGTCTTGATGCAGGGCATCAAGACTGAACCCGGCTTCCCTTATGTCGGCAGCTTCATCAAGGCTGATGAAAAGATGGTTCAAGACTACTACGGCTCCCGTGGCTACGCCGATGCACGTGTGGAGACCAGCATTTTGGAGACCGGAGCCGGACAGGTCGCGGTGGCCTACAACATCACGGAAGGCACCAAGTCCTACATCAGCAAGGTGAACATTTCCGGCAACTCGGTCACGAAGGATGAAGTGATCCGCCGTGAACTTCCCTTTGCCCCGGGTGAGGAGCTCAACACCGTGAAAATCGAGGCCGGCAAAAGCCGTCTGCAAAACCTGAACTACTTCAGCTCGGTGGACATGCGCAACACGCCCACCACCGCCCCCGGCTACAAGGATGTGGACATCAACGTGCAGGAGCAGTCTACCGGCACCGTGAACTTCGGCGCAGGTTTCAGCTCCATCGACAGCATCACCGGGTTCATCCAGGTGACCCAGACCAACTTTGACATCCGCGACTGGAAGGATTTCCGCGGTGGTGGCCAGCGTTTCAACGCCAACATCCGTGCGGGTGCCCTCCGTCGTGACGTCACGGTCAGCTGGACCGAACCGTGGTTCCTTGGGCGTGAACTGGCTCTCACCGTTGAAGCGTTCTATCACAACCTCTATTACCTCTCCAACTTCTTCAACCAAACCAACGTCGGCGTCTCGTCCGGTTTGCGTAAACGGCTGGGCGAGCACGCCTACATTGAGAGCACCTACACCCTGCAGCAGATCCAAATCGGCAGCATTGCCAGCGGTGCCTCCGCTCTCATCGCCCAGGAGGCTGGCTCCTATATTCAAAGCAAGATCGACACAAACTTCGTGCACGACACGCGTGACAGCGTCTTCATCACCCGCAGCGGTCACAAGATCGAAGCCGGAATCCTTCTGTCAGGTCTTGGCGGTGATGTGCCGGTTTACGGCGGCAACATCGGCGGCCAGCAGTATTTCAACCTGCCTGGAGACACCATCCTGAGCTTTGAAGGCATGTTCCGTGTCGTCAACAGCTGGAACAGCAACCGGGTGCCCATTTTTGAGCGTCAGTTCCTCGGCGGTGCCAACAACCTGCGCGGCTTCACCTACCGTCATGCCGGCCCCAAGGACAACACTGGGGAGCCCATCGGCGGTCTGACATCCATCTATGCCTCCAGCGAATTTTCCGTTCCGGTGCACATCACCGCCAACACGGAAAAGTCACCACGCGTGGTGTTCTTCGGTGACGTCGGCTCCATTGGCGGGGCCACCGGCGCCGCCTATGGCAATGGTGCCATCTATTCAGATGCGGGCATCGGTCTTCGACTCTTCCTTCCCGTCGGCCCTATCCGTGTTGACTATGCGGTTCCAATTGGCAAGGACGCCACTTCAGGCAACGGTGGCCGCTTCCAGTTCAACATGGGCTACAAGTTCTAGCAGCGTGTTGTTCAGACAATTTGTTTGTCTGCCCCTCCAATCTCATTCAAAATCCCACACTTATGATTCGCAGCGCGTTCATCGCCCTCATCCTCGCCACCGTCACTCTTCAGGCCGCCGATCTCAAAATCGGTGTGATCGACATGTCCAAAGTCTTCCAGGAATTTCACAAAACCAAGACCGCTGCGGACAAGTACAAGGCCAATTACGAAAAAGCCGCCCAGGAAATGACTGAGCGTCAGAACACGTATAAAAACCTGGCTGCGGAAGCCCAAAAGCTCCAGAAAATCGCCAGCGATCCGATCATCACTCCCGAGCAGCGTGCCAAATACGGCGCCGAACTGGGTGAAAAGGTGAAGGAAATCCGCGCCCTGGAAATGGAAATGCAGGAATTCGCTGACCGCCGCCAGCAGCAGCTCAAGCAGGAAGACATGCAGATCCGCAAGGGCCTGTACGAGGAGATTCTCGTCGTCGTCCGCGACCGCTCCAAGGCAGATGCCTACGACATCGTTTTCGACAAGACCGGCGTCAGCCTTTCCACGGTGCCGATCATTCTGCACGTCAGAGAAGGTGCCGCCACCGATCTCACCGATCAGCTCATCGTCGAATTGAACAAAGATGCGCCACCTCCTGGTGCCGAGCCCAAGAAAGAAGGAGCCGCCGCTCCGGCGCCCAAGGCTGAGGAACCCAAAAAATAGCCTGCGGCTGTCAGTTGTTCCAAGGCACGCCGCAAACATTTGCGACGTGCCTTTTTTTGTTCCAGCGTAGAGCTGTATTCGTCTGCAATCATGAGCCATTCCATCACACTTCAGAAACTCACTGAACTCGTCGGAGGAACACTCACCGCGGGCAGCCCGGAATCCATTATCTCCGGACTGAACTCCATTTTGGAAGCCAGCCCGGGTGAAGTGACTTTCCTTGGCAATGCACGCTACCTGCCTGCGCTCAAGACCACCCGTGCCTCCGCCGCCCTCGTGCCTGAGGATCTTGACGCTGAGGAAGCAAGGGAGGGTCTTGCGCTCATTCGCCTTAAAAACCCCACTTTCGCCTTCTCTCATGTCATTCGTTTCTTTGGCCCTCCCGCCATTGAATTTGTGCCCGGCGTGCATCCCACCGCCACGGTGGCCAGTGACGTGGTTTACGACCCGCAAAAGGTCAGCATCGGTCCGCATGCCGTCGTTGAAAGCGGCGTTCATCTTGGTGATGGCTGCACCATTCACGCAGGCGTCTACCTGGGTCGTGGAGTCAAACTCGGCGCCGACTGCATCATTCACGCCAACGCCATCATCAAGGAATACTGCATTCTGGGCCAGCGTGTCATTCTCCATAGTGGTTCCGTGATCGGCAGCGACGGCTTCGGCTACGAGCAGGTTCAAGGCCGTCATCAAAAGATCGATCAAGTCGGCATCGTACAGATCGATGACGATGTCGAAATCGGCTCCTGCACCACGATTGACCGCGCCCGCTTCGGCCGCACCTGGATCGGCGAGGGCTGCAAGATCGACAATCTGGTGCAGATCGGCCACAACTGCGCACTTGGGAAGCACTGCATCATCGTCTCACAAACCGGCATCTCAGGCAGCACCCGCCTGGGCAACTACGTCACCATGGGGGGCCAGGTCGGCGTGGCCGGTCACCTGGAAATTGGCGACAAGGTCATGTTTCTTGCCAAATCCGGTGTCACCAAAAGCATCCTGGAAGCGGGTGCCTACACCGGCTACCCCGCCCGTCCGCTCATGGAAGGGCGCAAGATGCTCAGCCTCCCGGCCAAAATCCCTGATTTGCTGGATCGCGTGCGCGCCTTGGAAAAAAAACTCGCCGCCCTCGAAAGCGGCGCGGTCCAATCCTGAGCAAGACGCGTAACTTTGCCTGAAGCCAGCGCAGACGTTGCCAAGGGCAGGTCTTCGATCTATTTTCATTCCCCCCATGACCGCCGCCTCCATCCTTCCCCTTCCCGTGATGCCCGACAGCCACGGCCACTTTGGCCAGTATGGCGGCATGTTCGTGCCAGAGACGCTCATGGCGGCGCTGACTGAACTTTCGGATCATTACGAAAAGGCGAAAGCCGACCCTGCTTTTCAGAAGGAACTGGACCGGCTGCTCCACGAATATGTCGGCCGCCCGACGCCGCTGTACTTTGCCGAACGCTGGACCGAAAAGCTCGGCGGTGCCAAAATTTACCTCAAACGCGAAGACCTGCTGCACACCGGCGCGCACAAGATCAACAACGCCCTCGGACAGATCCTGCTGGCACAACGCCTCGGCAAGAAGCGCATCATCGCCGAAACGGGCGCCGGCCAGCACGGTGTCGCCACCGCCACGGTGTGCGCACGTTTTGGCTGCGAATGCGTCATCTACATGGGAAAGGTGGACATGGAGCGCCAGGCGCTGAACGTCGCACGCATGCGGTTCCTCGGGGCCAAGGTCGTCGCCGTGACGGCAGGTCAGGCCACGCTCAAGGAAGCGGTGAATGAGGCCATGCGCGACTGGGTGACCAATGTGCGCACCACGCATTACATCCTCGGCTCCGCCCTCGGTTCTCACCCCTTCCCCATGATGGTGCGTGATTTCCACCGCATCATCGGCGTCGAGGCACGCCGCCAGATCTTGGAGCGTGAGGAGCGTCTGCCGGATCTTCTCGTCGCTTGTGTCGGCGGCGGCAGCAACAGCATCGGCCTCTTCCACCCATTCCTGAATGACAAGGATGTGCGCATGACCGGCGTCGAAGCCGGCGGTGACGGCATCATCCCCGAGCGCCATGCCGCACGCTTCCAAGGCGGGCGTCTGGGCGTTCTTCAAGGCACCAAGACCTGGCTGCTGGCCAATGCCGACGGCCAGATTGAGCTCACTCACAGCGTCAGCGCCGGACTCGACTACGCCGCCATCGGCCCCGAACACGCCTGGCTGCATGAGCAGGGCCGTGTGACCTACAATTACGCTACTGATGACGAGGCGCTCGCCGCGTTCCAGGAGCTCAGCCAGGTCGAAGGCATCATCCCCGCCCTCGAAAGCAGCCATGCCATCGCCGAAGTCCACAAAGTGGCTCCGACCATGCGCAAAGACCAGATCATCCTCGCGAATCTTTCCGGTCGCGGAGACAAGGACGTGGCCCAGGCCGCACGCATGATCTTCGGCGAGGAATTGAAGTTTTGAGATATGCTGCCCGCTCCGATAGCCGAAGACATGTCGCAGCTGAAATCGCTGCTGCATGACTCGCTATCCCCGCATATGCCTGCAGCGCAGAAGGACATGCGCATCCTCAATCTGGCCTGCGGGCGCTGTGATGAAGCAGAGACCTTGATCAAAGTCGGTTCCGAACTCACCCAGGGCGGCGAGGTCGAAATGATCGGCGCGGACATTCGCATTCGCGAAATCCGGCAGGCCCGTGAAACGCATGGCCACCTGCCGGCGCAGTTTTTGATCGAGGACGCCACCAAGATCGACCAGCACAAGGAATTGAGTGATGACTTCAACATGGTCTTCCTGCGCCACCAAAACTTCTGGCATGGCCAGGAGCTGTGGAAGAAGATCTTCGACCAGGGCATCGCCAAGCTGAGGCCCGACGGCATGCTGGTCATCACCAGCTATTTCGATGTCGAGCACCGGCTCGCGCTGCGTGCGCTGGAGTCGCTGGGAATGGAAGTCGTCAGCAACAAGCGCAACAAGAACAGCCGGGCCCTGCAGGATGCCCCGGGCAAGTCCGTGGACCGCTGGGTGGCCGTCTTGCGGCAGCGGCAGGCCTGAGACAGGCTGCCAAGACCATTTACAAGGACCCCGCAAAGCGGTAAACTCCTTCCCCTTCCCCAATATTCCATGAATCGCCTTTCTTACGTCCTCACCCTTCTGGCGGCGCTTGTACTTGCCGCACCGGTGTCGCATGCACAGTCCGTTGATGCCAGCAGCGAGGTGGCCGACCAGTACTTCCGCGGCTTTGTCCTCAACAATGAAGCCGCCGCTCTCGAAAACTCCGGTGACTTGACGCTCGCGCAGACCAAATTCAAACAGGCCGGCGAGATCATGGACAGCATCGCCCGGAACTACCCGACGTGGCAGCCGGAAATGCGGGCTGCACGTCAGCACAAGATTCAAGACGCTCTTGCAAGGCTGCAGTCACGTTCCTTGCAGGCACAGGCGGCCGCAACAGCACCCGCTGCAGCACCAGCCCCTGCGGCAGCCGTGGCTCCGGCCCCTGCGATGGCAGCGGCCACCATTCCATCTCCCGGTGTGCTGGCACAACCCGCCGTCACCATGCCCACCACCCCGGGTTCCCTGCCAAGCCTCAACGACTTGCTGAGCCAATGGGAGCAGATGCACAAGAAGCGGGTTCTGGAACTGGAAGCGCAGAACAACCAGCAGCAGATCGATCTCGGCAAATGGCAGAACTGGTACCAGTGGGCCTCCGGGGAGATCACCACCGCACGCCAGCAAAATGACGCCCTCGGCAAAAAGGCCAGTGCTTTGGAGCAGAGCATCCTGGCCATGGGCAGGGAGGTGGCAGCAGGCCAGGCCGCGCAGGGTCAGCTGGCCAAGGTGATGGAAGAAAAAATGGCGGTGGATCTGGAGATGCGCAAAAACGCCCAGCGGCTGACAGCCGCTGAAACTGCTGCCAAAGAGGCCTCCCAAAAACTGACTGATGCCTCCGCACAAATGGCCGCCGCACAACAGGAGCGTGACAAACTGCTCAAGGAACGTGACCAAATTGTGAAGGAACGTGATGGAGCAGTCGCTCAGCGCGACGAAGCGGTGAAACAGCGTGAATCAGCCGTCAAAGAACGTGATGCCGCCAGCGCCCTCAGCCTGGGATTGAAGACTGAGATGGAAGGTTTGAAAAAGAAAACCGGCAGCACTGAAATGAAGCGCCTCATTGCTGAGAACGAACGCTTGAAAAAGGAGATCGCCGAGGCGCAGAAGCAGGTGGAAACGCTGAAGGCGGATGTCGGACGCAAGGATCAGGAAATCGTGGCCCTGCGCGGCCAGCTCACCGGTCTGCAGGGCCAGATGGCCGAACTCCGCAAAGAAAGCGCCACCTATCAGACCCAGGTGGCCGAGCTGACAAAGCAGCTCAAGGAAGTGCAGGGCGGCATGGAGGGCAAGATCGCCACTTCACCTGAGCTCACCCAGGAAAATGAAATGCTGCGCGGCATCATCATGCGCCAGCTGCGTACCCAGCATCGTCAGCAGGCTGCCAAGGACCTCATGATCGCTGAACTGCAGAAAATGGAAAGCGCCTCCAACGATCTCGTCAAGCAGGTCGAGGAAATGAAGAACGCGCGGATGATTTTGACACCGGAGGAGGAGAAACTTTTCTCCGACCCCGTCGTGCGGGAACTGCTGGGCCCCAAGGGCGTGCAGGCCACTCTCATCGCCAACGCATCGCCGGACAGTGATAAAAAGGCAGTTCCTCCCGCACCAACCTCCGTCGAAAAACTCATCAGCCAGGCCAACGAAAGCTACATGGACAAGGATTTCGAAAGCGCTGCCAAGCAATATCAGGACGCGCTGCGGGCCGAGCCCAAAAACGTCACCGCTCTCATCGGCCTGGGCATCACACGCCAGCGTGAAAACAAACATGCCGATGCGGAAGTGTCCCTGCAGAAGGCGCTGGCCTACGATCCGACCAACGAACCCGCCTCGTTCGCGCTCGGCGTCACCTATTTCAAACAGGAGCGCTGGAAGGACGCGATGACCTACTTCGAGAAGAGCCTCGCCAAACGTCCTGACAACGCCAGTGGCCGGCATTACCTCGGCATCATCGCCACCAAGCTCAATCTGATGGAACGTGCCGAACGCGAGTTCAAGACGGCCCTGGCCATTGATCCTGCCTACGGCGAGGCTCATTTCAATCTGGCCGTGCTCTACATCACCTGGGATCCGCCGCAGTGGGACAAGGCGCGTGCTGAGTACGGTGAAGCGATCAAAAAGGGTGTGCGGCCCGACCCCAACCTCGAAAAACTGCTCGAAGGCGGCAAGGTGTCGCAGCGTTAAGAAGACGACGGACGCAAGGTTTCCGTCGCTCTTCAGCCATGAAAACCCTGTTCGCTTTCTTATTCGCGGTCTCCGGCCTTGCAGCGCAAACCTTGGTTGAAATCGGCACCAAGGCAGATGACCTGGTGATCGATCTGCGCTACACCACGGCAGACAATTATTTCAAAACGGCGTTCTATCCCAAGCATGCGCGTGCCTGGCTGCGCCCGGCCACGGCTGCCAAACTGGCGCTGGTACAAGCGGAATTGAAATCCCAGGGCCTCGGCTTGAAAATCTGGGATGCGTACCGCCCGCTCGCTGTCCAGCGGGCGATGTGGAGGACGCTGCCCGATGCGCGCTTCGTGGCAGATCCCGCCAAGGGTGGGCGGCATAACCGGGGCGCCGCCGTGGATGCAACCCTCGTCGATGCCCGTGGTGTGGAACTGCCGATGCCGACGGCGCACGATGACTTTTCCGAAAAAGCCGGTGCTCATTTCAAACTGGTGCCGCCCGAAATTTTCAAGAACCGCGAAAAACTCCAGCAGGTGATGACAAAGCACGGCTTCGCGTTGTTCGAAAGCGAATGGTGGCATTTTGACGATGCTGACTGGGAAAGGTATGAGGCCCTGGACCTTCCGATGGGCACGCCCCAGGCGCAGAAGCACCTGCTGCTGGACCCGCGTGTGGTTGAGGCCGCAGTGAATGCCAGACTTGTTCTCGGCACTCCACAGAAGCATCCGGCCAATCCGCTGTTTCAGGCGGACAAACCGTGGGAGAATTCGATGAACAATCTCTATCCCAATGTGATCTGGGACGAAGATGAGCAGCTCTTCAAACTCTGGTACAAGTGTGTTCTGGCCGACAAGGAAGTCATCGCGCAGATGGATCAGCCCAGCACGGTGCATGATGTCGGCTGGTATCTGCTGTATGCCACCTCCCGGGATGGCATCCGCTGGGACAAGCCCGAACTGGGGCTGCACAAATTTGCCGGCAGCAGCGCCAACAACATCGTCGCCCGTGACTGCCCCAATGTCGGCGTGTTCAAAGACCTGCATGATGCCGATCCGGCACGACGCTACAAAATGGTGAGCGATGTCGGCCTTGGCAAACCGCAGGTGCGTTTCTCAGCCGATGGCATTCACTGGGGCGAGGCCATGGCCGCCCACGGCTTCGGCGCACAGAACGGTGACACCCACAACAATGCGTTCTGGGATGAACGCAGCGGCAAATACCTGTGGTTCACCAAACTCTATCTGGGCGAACGGCTGGTCTCGCGCTTCGAGAGCGCCGACTTCCTCACCTGGAAAAATGATGGCCTCGTCCTGCGCTCCAGCCTTGCAGAAGGCCGTGCCAGCCAGACCTACTGCATGCCGGTGTTCCGTTACGGCAGCCTCTATCTGAGCTTTGTGATGATGTACCACGTCGGCAGCGACCGCTCGGTCGATTGCGAGCTGGCGTGGAGTCCCGACGGCCTGCAATGGCAGCGCGTGGCCCCCGGGACGCCGTTCATCCCACGCGGAGCGAAGGGCAGCTATGACAGCGAATGCATCTACGCGATGGCCGGCCCGCCCATTTTGAAAGACGGCAAACTCATGATCTTCTACGGCGGAGACGACTTTCCCCACACCGGCTGGAAGCGTCATTGCCTGCCCTGTCTGGCGACGCTGCGTCCTGATGGATTTGCAGGCTACACACCCATCGAGGCCGGCCAGCCCTCCCATGTGCTGACTCGGGCGCTGCGACTGACGTCGGAGCCGGTGTGCATAACTGCCGATGTGGCTCCTGGCGGCAGCCTGCGTGTCCTCGCCGTGGATGAACAGGGTACAGTCTTGGATACGGCAGAACCTGTTTCAATGTCCGTGACCGATGCGGCGCTGCAATGGACCAAGGGTACATTGAAGGACCCGACTGCGCGTTTCAAAATCGAACTCAATCATGCTGTGCTGTATGCCATCAGCGGTGGCGAATTGGTGAGACAGGAGCTGCCCCCAGCGAAAAATCCGTTGAAGTCGGCGACGCGGGTGATCCATCCCGCAACGACACAGACGATCTCATTCGATACCGATGCTCAAGGCTGGAAGGGCGTCGATCAACTCGAACACCATGCCGCAGGAGGCGCGAAAGGCGGCTACATTCATGTTTCGCGCAGCGGCAGGGCGCTGCCCATTGCCCTCTCTCCGGTGACGGCCAAAGAATCACCGCTGGCGGGTGACTGGACCCAGATCATCGGCGGCAACGGAGCCGAGATCACCTGCCATGTGCGCTCAGCCAAGGCGGGAGGGCGTGTGATGATCGAGCTGTTTGCGAATGACATCGCGCAGTGGCAGTTCGAGACGCAGACCCAGTTCTCGCCTGAGTGGACCAAGGCGGTCGCCACTCTGCGCTACGACTGGGACGATGCCGAAGCATTGGCCGCAGGCTGGAAACGTGCGGCCAGCAGCTTCTCATGGACGGACACGATTCAACACATCGGCAAGGTCGTGATCGTCCCCGGCGCAGCAGGTGCGCAGGGGAGTTTCGATCTGGATGAGTTGAGCGTCAGCGGTTCAGGCCGCTGAGATCAGGGACGAACTTCTTCGCCGGTGGTCGCATTCGTCAGCGTGATCTGCTCGCGGTGGAAAGCAGGATCGCTGCGGAAGGTGAGTCGCGCCTGATACTTGCGTTCGAGATCGACCAGCAGCTCACCATCTTCGGTCTTGAGGCGGGTCATCACCTCGGGATGCACGATGACGATGAGGCTCTTCTGATCTTCCTTGGCACGGCCCAGCACCGAGACAAGACGGCGCTGCAGCTCCACGCTCATGGTGAGCGGTGTCTTGACCTGGCCGTGGCCTTTGCAGTACGGGCAGGGTTCGTAGAGCGTGGTGCCGAGGCTCTCATTGAGACGCTGGCGGGTCATCTCCATGAGGCCGAACTGCGAGATGGGCAGCACCTGGGTCTTCGCCTTGTCACGCTTGAGGTGGTCAATCATGAGCTTGTACACGGCCTGCTGATCGCGGCGGTGCTTCATGTCAATGAAGTCCACCACGATGAGGCCGCCCATGTTGCGCAGGCGGAGCTGCCGCGCGACTTCGGCGGCGGCTTCGAGATTGGTTTCAAGCAGGAGCTTGTCGACGTCCTTGTGGCCTTTGTTGCGGCCCGTATTGACGTCAATGGAGACGAGCGCCTCGGTTTGATCGATCACGATGTAGCCCCCGCACGGCATCCAGACCTGGCGGTAGAAGGCGTTGTCGATCTGCTTTTGAATGCCGTAGTGCTCAAAGATGGCGCTCTGCCCTTGGTAATAATTGATGCGGCGCTTCGCACGGCCGGAGATGTGGGCCGCCATGCGCTGCATGCGCTCGACGGTGGCGGCGTCATCGCAGGCGACTTCGTCGATGTCCTCTGTGAGAAAATCACGCACCGTGCGCTCGACGAGATCAGGCTCCTGAAAGCAGCAGACGGGCGCGTTCTGGCCGTCGCGCTTGGCGACGATCTGGTCCCACTCGTCGAGGAGGATGTTCAAATCGCGCACGATGTGGCGCGCGCGCTTGCCGGAGGCTTCGGTGCGCAGGATGATGCCCATGCCTTCGGGCAGGCTGATTTTTTCGATGATCTTGCGGAGACGGGAGCGCTCCTTCGGATCTTCGATCTTGCGCGAGATGCCGCAGGTGTCGTTCAGCGGCATCAAGACCAGCAGACGTCCGGCGAGGGAGATGTTGGTGGTGACGCGCGGGCCTTTGTTGCCCACGGGACCTTTGGTGACCTGCACCATGATCTCCGAACCGATCGGGTACAGAGTGGGGATGTCCTTGGCCTCAATGCGCTTTTTCTTTTTGCTGCCGCCACGGTTGATCTCCTCCAGACCGGCATCCAGCGCCGCCGGAATGGCGTCCCAGAAATGCAGGAAGGCGTTTTTGTCGAACCCGATGTCGATGAACATGGCCTTGAGACCCTGCTCAATGTTGCGGATGCGGCCTTTAAACACGCTGCCAATGAGGCTCTGGGTGCCGACGCGCTCGATGTTGTATTCTTCGACGACGCCCTTGTCGAGCAAGGCGACGCGGTTCTCCAACTTCTCGCAGTTGATGACGAGGCGCACGCCGCTTTTGATGTCGCGTTTGCCTGTAAGCAGTTCTTTGATTCTTTGAACGAAGGTCAATGCCATAATATAAAGTCTCCCTGAAAATGATGCAGTTCTTCAGCGGAAGATCCTGCGGAAAAATCCGCCTCCGCTGGGAGCGGAATCGGATGGTTTGTTCTCCTGGGAACCTCCCCGGTTGAAAATACCGACCCTGCGCACTGGCACGGCCTTGGGCACATTCTGTCCGGAGTTTCTTCCCGCCGATCCCGCTGAATCGGCCTTCCGTTTGATGTTGGGCGTCGTATTCACACGCGGCGCGTCAGCATCAGCCGGTTCTGGCGCGGACACACCCGTGCCCACGTCACCATCCTCATCCGCGCCGAGGCCCTCGGGCACCGCAGCGTCAGCATATTGGACGGATGCTATATGATTGAAATGACCTTCCGCAGGCTCCATCGGGGTGACATCCACGATGTACTTCGGATTGTCCAAAGCCAGACATTGCTCAAGCACCCGGCGCGCCACCGGCGCAGCACAGCCACCGCCGGATTTGCCGTTTTGCACGAGCACAGCCACGGCGAATTTAGGATCCTTGTAGGGCGCGAAACAGATGAACCAAGTATGATTGTCGTCATGCTTGACGCGCTTCTCGTCGAGGCGCCAGTTCTGGGCCGTGCCGGTCTTGCCTGCGACCTCCACGCCGGTGATGCGGGCTCCTTTGCCCGTGCCGGAGGGATCATTGACGACCTTCCACATGCCTCTGCGAATGACTTCGATCTCCTCGGGTTTCACGCTGGCCGAAAGATCGCCGCGGAGACTGGGGGGATTTTCCAGCACGGCCTGGTCATGATCCATGACCCGTTTCAGCAGATGCGGACTCCATGCCTTGCCACCATTGGCGACCGTGGCGCTGACCGAGGCCATTTGCAGGGGGGAGGCGAGCACAAACCCCTGCCCGATGGAGGTGTTGGCGGTGAAGCCGTCACTCCAGCGCTCCGCAGGGTGATTCGCGCGCAGCCAGTCTGGGTTGGGAAGAATGCCGGGGCTTTCGTCTTCGAGTTCAATGCCGGTCTTGGTGCCCAGGCCGAGGATTTTGCCCACTTTGGTGATGTTGCCGATGCCCGCCGCATTGCCATAGCGGTAGAAGAAGCAGTTGCAGGAATATTTGATGGCGTCGCTGAGACCCAGGGTGCCATGCGAGCCGCCGCTCTGGCGCTGAATCCAGCACTGCATCGCCTTGGTGCCATAGGTGACGCTGCCGCTGCAGTTGAAATGGTTCAGGTTGATGCGGGCCAGACAGCCGGCAAACGAGATCGGAATTTTGAAGGTGGAGCCCGGCACATGGCCTTTCACCGCACGGTTCAGCAACGGTACGGTTTTGTTTTCCAGCAGCGCATCCCAGTCGGACTGCTGGATGCTGGGAATGAACTGGTTGGGATCGAACGAGGGAACGGAAACCATCGCCAGCACCTCCCCGGAGCTTGGCTCGATCACGGCCACGGCACCCCGGCCGATCTTGGCGTCACGCAGAGCCTTGTCGGCAATGATCTGCATGCGTGCATCAAGCGTCAGATAGACATCGTTGCCCTTGCGAGGCTCCACATATTCTTCATCCACTTCACCGACGGGTCGGCCGCGCTGGTCACGCTGCATGACGCGCACACCGGGCTTGCCGCGCAGGTAGTTGTCGAAGCTTTTCTCCACGCCGGCACCGCCGAAGTCATCCGGCACGTAATAGTCCCAGCCCTTGCGGTCTTCGGCCGAGGCGCGCTGGTCGTCTGGCAGGCGCACGTAGCCGAGGATGTGGCAGGCGACTGACTTCAGCGGATACACGCGCGAGGCACGCTCAGCGACGGTGACACCCGGCAGCCCCAGGTTGTGTTCGGCGATCCGGCTGAACTCAGCGAAGGTCAGATCATCGCGGTACACCCATGGCACCGCACCACCAAAGCTGCGGTAATGCACACGCAGGGAATCCACCGAGTAGTCCTTGTGAACCCCCATCTCGATCATGCGGGCGGTGATTGTCTCCTCGAAAATCTTGTAAATATCGAGTTCGGGCTTCATCCTCTTGATGCCCCTTTCAGAGATTTCAAAGGTGATCTCCGGCACGGCTGTCTTCTTGATCTTGGCGAGGCGCTTGTAATCAGTGACGACCTCCGCGAGATTGATGCGAACCTCAAAGCTGGCCTTGTTGGTGGCAAGCACGACGCCGTTGCGGTCCTTGATCTCCCCGCGCGGACCGGGAATACGCGCGCGTTCCTTTTTCGCCCCGGGGATCATCTTGGCAAACTCCTCCCGGCGGTCAATCTGCAGCGACCACAGCCTGAACACAAGCAGTCCAAACCCGCACATCATGGCGAGGGAGAACAGATAGAGGCGGAAGCGATATTTAACGACCATCGAAACGATACCTCAGGCCTTCGTATTTAATTTCATAACTCGACAGACGGGCGAGCGAATAGAGCAGCAAAAAGATGAGCGGCGCGGCAAGCATGGCAAGCAGGGAGTCCGTGATCATCTTCGTCCACACGCCCGCCGGAAACTGCAGGGAGCCACGCAGGAACGTGATGATGAGATACTGCGAAATCAGCCACACAAACACCGCCAGGCCGACCATCAGCACAGGGAGCTCAAGACGGCCCCGTTTGAACAACGGACGGATGCCCTGAAGCAAGGTGCCGAGCATGCCAAACAGGACGATGGAGAGGCCAAATGGCAGCGGGTGGCTGCCAGCCCCCAGTTCAACGTCCGCACCGGTGCCAAACACATCCTCCGCACCTGACAGGCTTTCCAGGACTCCCGGCAGATGGCGGGCATCCCAGAGAAAACCGGTGATGAAAGCCAGCAGCAGCATCATCGAAAAAGGTGCGGCCACGGAAGCACTGAAGAAAAACACCGCCGGCAGAAACAGCGTGGCAAACTGGGCGATCTCCAGCCCGGGAATGAACTCCTGCACCATGAAGGTGAGCAGCAGCAGAATGATGGAGATCGGGTGGAACAACATGGCGGCTCAGGGCTTGGCGCGTGCCGGTGTCGCTGCAGGTTCCGGTGTGGGCTCGGCCACCTGCATTTCAATCACAAAGACATAATCCAAGGTGGAGAAATCAACGGCGGGTTCGATGACGGCCTCTCCGGAAATTTCACGGTTTTCAAAACGCTTCACACGGCCCAGCAGCAGATCCGCAGGAAACACCCCGCCTTCACCTGACGAATAAACCCCTGCACCGGCATTGATGTTTGAGTTGCGGTGGAGGAAACGCAGATGCAGCTCAGGGCGCACTTCCAGGGCGGCACGTTCGCCGCCGAGAATGCCCTGCTCCAGCGTCCCTTCGATCTTGGCCGACACACGGCACATCTCATCCGTCAGCAAAATCACCTTGGCCATGTGCGGGGCCAGCGTGGAAGTCTTCCCCACCAGGCCCACGGATGTGATCACCGGACTGTCTGTGCCGATGCCATCGAGTGAACCTTTGTCGATGATCAAACTGTTCCACCAGGTGGTGGAACTGCGGCGGATCACCTTGGCGGCCGTCATTTTAAAAGGGGCCGACTGCTTGAACTCGATGAGCTGGCGCAGCTTGGCGTTCTCCTCGATGATCTGATTGTACTTCTGCTGAATGATGCGCAGCCGCTCCAGCTGGACGCGCTGCTCATCGTTTTCCCGCTTCATTTCGACCGGATTGATCTGCGGGGCCACGGCAGACTCCGCCGCCTGCTCCATCGCCGCACTGCTGTGGATGAAAGGAGACAGCAGACTCAGGACACGAGACTGGATCTGCCGGGTGGTCGCGGTGTCAAAGGTGAACACGGCAACCAGCCCTGCCACGAAGATCAGAAGCGCGAGGATGTTGAGCTTTTTCATGATTGGCCTTTCCTCCGGGCTGGGTGCGGTGCTCTTCGGCGGATGCTTTCAAGCGGACGCAGTGCAGCACGAAATGGTCATCAGACTTCGGTCGTGCTCACTTTGCGCAGGAATTCCAGCTCACTGAGCACTCGTCCGGTGCCTTCGCCGACGGCGCTGAGCGGATCCTCCGCCACATGCACCGGGAGCGCTGTCTCTTCCTGCAGCAATTTGTCGAGGCCGCGCAGCAGCGCACCGCCACCGGCAAGCATGATGCCACGATCCACCAGGTCGGCGGAGAGTTCCGGCGGGCAGCGTTCCAATGTGGTGCGCACCGCGTCGATGATCGCATTGAGCGGCTCCAGCATGGCTTCGCGTACTTCCTGGCTCGTGATGGTGATGGTCTTCGGCAGGCCGGCCACCATGTCGCGCCCTTTGACTTCCATGGTCGTTTCCTTGCCCAGCGGGAAGGCGGAGCCGATGCGCAGCTTGATTTCTTCCGCAGTGCGCTCGCCAATCATGAGATTGTAGGCCCGCTTCATGTAATTGATGATCGCCTCGTCGAGTTCATCGCCAGCCACGCGCACGCTGCGGCTGTAAACGATGCCGGAGAGCGAGATGATCGCCACTTCCGTGGTGCCGCCGCCAATGTCGACGATCATGTTGCCCGCAGCTTCCTGCACCGGCAGACCCACACCGATGGCCGCAGCCATGGGCTCTTCGATCAGATAAACTTCACGCGCGCCAGCCTGCTCGGCGCTTTCCTTCACCGCACGCTTTTCCACTTCCGTGATGCCGGAGGGCACGGCGATGACAACACGCGGCCCGCGCATCTTGCGCCCGCCGCCCTGGACTTTTTTGATGAAGTGGCGCAGCATGGCCTCCGTCACGCGGAAGTCGGCAATCACGCCGTCCTTCAACGGGCGGATGGCCGTGATGCCGCCGGGCGTACGCCCCAGCATGCGCTTGGCGTCGTCACCCACAGCGACGACTTCGTTGGTGCCGGTTTTAACCGCCACTACCGAAGGTTCTCTGAGGACGATGCCGTGATCTTTTACATAGACGAGAGTGTTTGCCGTGCCGAGATCGATGCCGATGTCTTGGGCGACGAAGCCAAAAAGTTTGCCGAACATTGAGAATAAATGGGAAAGGTGTTGAAGCGTGCAGGCGTCAGAATCCAGATGCGCGACGGAGAATTCCAACTGTTTTGAGAATCACGAAAAGCCACGCGCGCAAGGGCAATCTAACCCATCTTAAAGCTAAAACCGCCTGAAAATGCGTCAAGGGATGTTTCTTAGAAGCTCGGAATTGGTAAATTCAGGCCATTTGGGGCCAAAAGCCATCCTTGTCAGCCCCGGATGCGGCTGAATTTGGCCTGTTCGACGCCAAAAACCCGCCCCGCGAGGTGGTCGGCGTCCGCCCAGTCCAAATTCGTCGTCGTAATGATCTTCTGCGTTCCCGCTGGCAGGCAGGACAGCAGGGCCCGACGGCGGTGGGCATCCAGTTCGCCGAAAACGTCATCCATCAGCATCAGAGGGGGAGCACCGCAGGCGTGCTCCAGCACCTGCGCTTGGGCGAGTTTCAGCGCCAGTGCAAACGACCGCTGCTGGCCTTCGGAGGCAAAGGTGGTCGCGTCCAGATCATTCAAGCGCATCCCAATATCATCACGGTGCGGTCCGAATGCGGTCGAACGCGTGCGAGATTCTTCATCCCGCATCGTCTGCAATGCCTCAAACAAGCCCAGCGCCGAATCACTGGTGCGCTGATAGGTGATGCACACATTTTCCACCCCATCACTGAGCTTCGCATGCGCCAGTGACACCTCCGGCCCCAGGGCGGCGCACAGTTCTGCACGCCGCTGCCAGAGTGTTTGGGCAAAGCCGTCCATCACCCGCGCAAAGGCGTCCGCCTGCTTCCACGCGATGCTGGCATCCCGTTTCAACACATGATTACGGCCACGCAGGGCGCGCTCATAACCACGCAGCGCATGCAGGTAATCGGGAAACATCTGGCTCGCAGCGAAGTCGAGAAACCTGCGCCGATGCTCCGCCCCCCCGCGCAGCAAATTCATGTCGCGATGATCCATCCATACCACCACGCCCGAGGCGGCCAGATAGTCTGCTGATCTGCCGCAGGTGGCGCCATCCACCGCCAGCCGCCGCGTCGTGGCCGACTGCGCATAGCGCAGCCGTTTGCCACGCCAGTGGGCTTCCACCAAACATGTGGCAGCACCAAAGCGCACCATCTCGGCGCGGTTCGATGTTCGGGGGGATTGCAGCCGCAGCAGCACGCATGCGGCCTCGATGAGGGAGGTTTTCCCCTGGGCATTCCTGCCTACGAGCAGCGTCACATCGGGATGCAGCTCCAGCTTCGCCTCGGCGAAGCAGCGGAAATCGCGCACAAACAGGTCGGAGAGCATGCAGGCAAAACACTTCTGCACCACGCCGCATTTCCGGTTGCGTTCACGTTGCACATGAAGATGAATCCCGCCCCCTCTATGGCCTCCTTCCGCACAGTCAAAGGCTTTCGCGACTTCTTCCCTGAAGAATGCGCACTGCGAAACTACATCACCGAAACCTGGCGCTCTGTCGCACGTCGCTATGGCTTCGTGGAGTATGAGGCCCCGCTCGTCGAAAGCACCGATCTCTACCGCAAGAAAAGCGGCGATGAAATCACCAACCAGCTCTACTGCTTTCTCGACAAAGCCGAACGTGAAATCTCCCTGCGCCCTGAGGTCACGCCATCGCTCGCACGCATGGCCACCGCTCGTCAGCGTGATTTCAAAAAGCCCATCAAGTGGTTCCAAATCGGCCCCTGCTTCCGCTATGAAGAGCCTCAGGAAGGGCGCGGCCGTGAGTTCATCCAGTTCAATGCGGACATCCTCGGCGACTCTTCGCCGGCGACTTCTGCGGAGCTGATCGCACTGGCCATCGACGTCGTGCGCGAGTTCGGCGTCAGCGCGGATGATTTTATCATCCGCCTGAGCAACCGCGAAATCTGGAGCACCTTCCTCGCGGACAAAAACATCGCCGAGGAGCACACCACGACTTTCCTGAGCATCATCGACAAGATCGAACGTGCACGCCCGGAGGAGACGGAGAAAAAGCTCGCGCTCATCGGGCTCACCACCGCCGAAGTCCGCGCCTTCATGGCCTCCACGGATGAGAATCACCCGGCCTTCGCTGCGCTGCGTGAAAACCTCACCGCGCGCGGCCTGTGGCAGTTCATCAAGATCGACGCCACCATCGTCCGTGGCCTCGCCTACTACACCGGCGTTGTGTTTGAAGTCTTTGATCTCAAGCACGGTCTCCGCGCCCTGGCCGGCGGCGGCACCTATGACAAGCTGTGTGCGCTCATGAGCGACGGCGGCGTGGACATGCCCGCCGCAGGCTTCGCCATGGGTGATGTCGTGCTCGGCATTCTGCTGAAGCGCACGCCCGGCGCGCAGATGAAGCTGACCAGCGCCTATCTCGCCGCCAGTAGCATCGATGCGTTTGTGGTCGTCGCTGATGAAGCCCAGCGTCCACACGCGCTCGCCGCCGTGCAGTCCCTGCGTGCCGCAGGCATCCGCATCGACTACAGCTTTGGCGCACAAAAAGTCGGCAAACAGTTTCAGGCCGCTGAAGATCGCAAAGCACGCTTTGCCATTGTCTTCGGTGCTGAATACCCCGAGGTCGTGATCAAAAACCTTCTCGCCCGTTCGCAAAGCGCGGTGCCGGTGGCAGGTCTGGTCGAAGAAGTGCAGAAGCTGCTCGCCGAACCTGCCCTTGGCCCGTTGATCGCCTGATCGAAGGCAAGCAATTGAACTTCATGAGCGTTGGTTTGAGCCAATCTCATGAAGTCCCTCCTGTTTCTTCTCGGCCTTGCTGCAATCACCGCACAGGCGCAACCGGCCTTCCGCGCTGGCGTCTCCGCCATCAACATCACTCCGAAGACGTTTCCACGCATCATCGCGGGCGGCTTCCTCGAAGGACGAGGCGATAAGATCGCGGACCGGCTGCATGTCCGCAGCTTTGTGCTGGATGACGGGAAGATGAAGATCGCCTTCGCCATCGTGGACACCTGCATGATGGAGCAGTCGCTCATTGATGAGGCCAAGGCGCTCGCTTCAAAACAATGCGGCATTCCCGTGGACCGCATGATGGTCAGCGCCACGCACACGCACTCCGCACCCGCGGCCATGGGCTGCCTCGGCACACGCAAGGACACCGAGTATGGCAAATTCCTCACGCCAAAAATTGCCGAAGCCATCGTGGAGGCGGACAAGGCGCTGCAGCCCGCGCGCATCGGCTGGGGCAGCTTTGATGACTGGGAGCACACGCACAACCGCCGCTGGATTCGACTGCCCGGCAAGGAGGTCGTTGATCCCTTTGGTCAGCCCACGGGCCGTGCGAACATGCATCCCGGTTACCTCAGCAAAGACGTCGTCGGCCCCAGCGGTCCGGTCGATCCCCAGCTCTCCGTCATCTCGCTGCAAACGAAGGACGGCAAACCACTCGGCGTGCTGGCCAACTACTCGCAGCACTACTTCGGCAGCGGTCCTATCTCTTCCGACTACTATGGCCTCTTCTGCAAACACCTCGCCGAGAAGCTGGGCCAGCCGGGCGAAGGCAACGGCACCTTCGTCTGCGCCATGAGCCAGGGCACCAGCGGTGACCAGATGTGGATGGACTACGGCGCGGAGAAGAAAAACATCACCCTCGACGCCTACGCCAGCGCTGTCGCAGACAGCGCCATGCAGGCCCTGAAGACCGTGACATATCACGATCACGCTCCCCTCGACATGGTGGAGAAAACGCTGGAGCTCAGCTACCGCGTCCCCGACGAAAAACGCCTCGCCTGGGCACGCCCAATCGCAGCCAAGATCGTAAACGACGTTCCAAAAAACAAAGAAGAAGTCTATGCCCGCGAGGCACTGATTCTGCACGAGCGACAGAAGACCAGCGTGAAGCTGCAGGCCATCCGCATCGGAGCCCTGAGCATCGCCACGCTGCCAAATGAAGTGTATGCGATCACCGGCCTCAAGCTCAAGGCGCAGAGCCCGCTGCCAGCATCGATCAATATTGAGCTGGCGAATGGGGCCGAAGGATATATACCGCCTCCCGAGCAGCACGTCCTCGGCGGCTACACCACTTGGCCGGCACGCACTGCTGGCCTGGAGGTGCAGGCTGAACCCAAGATGGTCGAGACTCTGCTTGATGCCCTGGAGGAGATCACCGGCAAAAATCGCCAGCTAATCACCCACACACTCGGCGCCTACCCGCAGGCCGTGTTTGCATCCAATCCCATCTCCTACTGGCGCATGGATGAGATCTCCGGAGACAAACTTTACCCTGTCAATGACTGGCGCGGCTCCGAGCCGCAATACGAGCCCGGAGTGGCCCTCTATCTGGAAGGTCCGCAAGGCGAGGCCTTCTCAGGCAAGGACATCAATCGTGCCCCCCATTTTGCTGGCGGCCGTGTGGATGGTTTTGAAATGAGTGGCACCGACTACAGCGTGGAATTCTGGTTCTGGAATGCGCTGCCGGCCAATGCACGCGCAGTCACCGGCTACCTCTTCTCCCGTGGCCCTGAAGGAGACAAAAACTGCCCCGGAGATCACCTCGGCATCGGCGGCACGCATGCGGATGCCGCACCTGACTGCCTGTTTGTTTACAATGGCAACAAGGCGAAAGGCCTGATCTCCGGCAAAACCAGGCTGGCGCTCAATCAGTGGCATCATGTGGTGCTGAACCGCAGCGGCAAACACCTTCAGGTGTTTCTCGATGGCAAACCCGAGATTGAGACGGATCTGGAGATCACCCACACGCCCAAGGATCAATGGTTCATCGGCGGACGCAGCGACAACTTGTTCAACTTCGAAGGCAAGATCGACGAAGTGGCCTTCTACAACGACGCGCTCACTGCCGATGAAACAGCCGCGCATTACAAGGCCAGTGGCATGAAACCGCCTGCACCTCCCAGGCTGCAGACAGCCACACCACCACTCTCACCTGAGGAATCAGCGAAGAAGTGGCATGTGCGCGAAGGTTACCGCATCGATCTCGTCGCCGCTGAGCCCGTGGTGCTGGACCCGGTGGCCTTTGACTGGGATTCAAAAGGCCGCCTGTGGGTCATTGAGATGGCGGATTATCCCCTCGGCATGGATGGCAACGGCAAGGCCGGCGGCCGCGTGGTGATGCTCGAAGACGGCAATGCGGATGGCCGCTACGACAAGCGCACAGTGATCGTGAATGATCTGAGCTATCCCACCGGCATCTTGACCTGGCGCGATGGCGTCATCGTGACCGCCGCTCCGGATATTTTCTTCATCAAGCCGAACGGCGAAAAGCAGGTGCTCTTCACCGGCTTCAGCACGGGCAATCAGCAGCTCCGCGTGAACGGCCTGCGCTGGGACATGGACGGCTGGGTGTACTGCGCGGCAGGCGCGCACCACGGCGGCTACAACAAAGGCACACAGATCGAATCCAAGCTCACCGGGGAAAAAATTGATCTCGGCAGCCGCGACTTCCGCTTCAAGCCGGACACCGGCGCTTTTGACCCACAGAGCGGCCCCTCTCAGTTCGGTCGCGCCCACGATGACTGGGGCCACTGGTTCGGCGTGCAGAACAGCTACCCACTTTGGCACTACGTGCTGCAGGATCACTACCTGCGCCGGAATCCGCACGTCATTCCGCCGGACCCGATCCATCAGCTGTTCCCGCGCAATCCAGCGGTGTATCCCGCCAGCAGCATGGAGAAGCGTTTCCACAGCTTCGACCAAGCAGGCCGCTTCACCAGCGCCTGCGGCATCGAGGTGTATCGCGATGCCGTGCTCTTCACCGACGGCAAAACCCACGCCTTCACCTGCGAGCCCTTCCACAACGTCGTGCAGCATCACATCCTCGAAGACGACGGCGTCACCTTCAAAGCCACGCGAGATCCCGCCGAATCCAAGATGGACTTCCTCGCCAGCGAAGACCGCTGGTGCCGCCCCGTCATGGTCCGCACCGGACCCGATGGCGCGCTGTGGGTCGCCGACATGTACCGCTACATGATCGAGCATCCGCAATGGCTGCCGCAGAACGGCAAAGATGAGCTGCTGCCGCATTACCGCGAAGGGGATGACAAGGGCAGGATCTGGAAAATCACCCGCGCTTCCGCATCACCACAAAGCACAATCGCAAAACAAGACTTGGTTTCTTCAAACGGCTGGCAGCGTGACAAAGCACAGATGCAGCTCGCTTGGAGCGGTGAAAAGACGGCCATCGAATCTCTCCTCAAATCCAAGCAGCCCCAAACGCGGGCACAAGCGGCGTGGACACTGCTGACCATGAAGAAGCTCAGCACCGCTGCGTGCTTGGACCTGCTTGCAGATGAATCGCCACATGTCCGTGAGCAGGCATTGCAGATGGCGGAGAAACTAGAGTGGAAAGACAACGAATCATCATCCCTCCAATCAGCCCTGGCAAAACTCGTGCACGACAAGGACGCGAAAGTGCAGCTACAACTGGCCTGCACTCTCGGCGAATTGAAAGGCGAATGGGCCGCTGATCTGCTGGCGGAGCTGTTGCATGCGGCTCCAGCCGGTTCGCCTTTGCAAGGCGCGGCACTGAGTTCGGTGATGCCGCACTTGGATCGTGTTTGCGCGCGTTTTCCCGAAGGCGGCGAGCCGGAAAACAATGGCGTGATTCGAATGCTCTTCCAATGTGCTTTGGCGGTGAAGAATGAAACGGCGATCGCCTCGCTGCTGTCCCACGAGGGAGCGCAAAGCCACGCATCCGAATGGCTCGCCGTCCTTGATGAAAAAGGGCTCTCGCTGTCCACCTTCACACAGCAAGTCTCCTCGGCGGAAGCGCAGCAAGGATTGAAGAAGATGGCCGACCTGCTCCACACGGCTGCTGAGCAAGTCAAAGCAGCCCAAGGAGCTCCGCCCATGGCGGCAGTAGCATTGCTGGCCTCAGACCGTGAGCATCGCGAAATGGTGAAGGCTCTGCTGCCGGAACTCTGGAAGAAATCTGCGAACCCCGAGGTGCTGCGTCTGGTGGCGAAGCTACAGCCCAAGGACGGCCCGGAATTCCTGCTGGCAGGCTGGAACGAGCGCACACCGGCGGTGCGCGTGCAGATCATCGAAACCCTCCTCTCCAGCGATGCCTGGACCCTGGCGCTGCTGAAGCGGCCGGAGGCAAAATCATGCGATGCGGCACTGCGCGCGCGGCTGACGAAGCACCCCAAAAAGGAAATCGCGAAGCAGGCGGCGGCAGTGTTTGCGGATGCCACAAGCGCCACACGCGCTGCCGTAGTCGAGAAGTTCAAACCCGCGCTGAAACTGACAGGCGATGCCGCCAAAGGCAAAACCACCTTCGCCCAGGTTTGCATCAGCTGTCACAAACTCGACGGCGTGGGCATCGAGCTGGGGCCGGATCTGCGCAGCGTGGTGCAGCATGACGCGGAAAAGCTCATGAACTCCATCCTCGACCCGAGCGCGATCATCGAGCCCGGATTCATGGCCTACCATTGCACGCTCAAAAGCGGCGAGCAGCTCTACGGCGTGATCGCCACGGAAACGAGCGCGAGCCTCACGCTGAAGATGGCGGGAAATCTGACGAAGTCGGTGCTGCGCAGCGAGATCGAAAAACTTCAGAGCACCGGCACGTCCCTGATGCCGGAAGGCCTCGAAGCCGCTCTCACGCCGCAGTCGCTGGCAGATCTGATCGCCTACCTGCAGACGCCCAAGTAATTTTCGGATTCGCAGTATGTGGCTAGAGAGCCCTCCTCTGGCGCGTATTGCACCTCGATGTCCTCTCCCGATCATTCATGCAGCGGCCACGGCGGATCGCACGCCTTTGGTTTCATGAATCCCCGTCTGCGGGATGGCGTGGTCGTCCACAGTCGGCGCTCAGTGCTCAAAACAAGCCTCGCAGGCCTGGGCGGGCTCACCCTGCCTGCGCTCACAAAGCTGCGTGCGGAGGGCAAGGCCACCAAGGGCCGCAAAGCGGTGATCCTCCTCTGGATGACCGGCGGCCCCTCACAGATCGACACCTGGGACCCCAAGCCAAACCGCCCGCGTGAGATCCGCGGCCCCTTCAAAACGATCCCCACCAAGCTGCCCGGCACGCACATCTGCGAGTATCTGCCCAAACAGGCCGCCATGCTGGACAAGTTCACGCTCATCCGCTCGGTGGACTGCCGCTTCAGCAATCATGAGCCCAACATGGTCATGCAGACCGCGAACCTCGCCAACGAGCCGCGCACGAATCCAAAGGCGAAGTACTACCCCTCGTTCGGCAGCATCGTGGCAAAGCATCGCGGAGCGAATCATCCGGCCATGCCGCCGTATGTCGTGCTGAACATGAAGTCACGCTCCCACGTGGCCTGGGGCGGCTACCTCGGCACGCAGTATGATCCCTTCGATGGCAGCAGCGCCACCAAGCTCTTCCAGCTTCCCTCCGGCCTCAGCATGGACCGCCTGCACGCACGCCAGACGCTGAGCAAACAAATGGATGGCCTGCGGGCCGAGATCGACGCCAGCGGCATGATGAGCGCCATGGACAGCTTCTCGCAGACCGCCTTCGACATCGTGGCCGGTGGCCGGGCACAGGAAGCTTTTGATCTGAGCAAGGAACCGCAAAAAGTGCGCGACCGCTACGGCGAGCATGACTGGGCCAAACAGGCGCTGCTCGCACGCCGACTCGTGGAGCGCGGCTCCTCCTTCGTCACCATCGATCTCAGCAATCACGGAGCCTCCGGCACCTGGGACAATCACGGCGACAACATCCCGCCCTACGGCGGCATCTGGAATGGCCTGCGCCCGCTGCTGCCCGTGTTTGACCATGTTATCACCACGCTTGTCAGCGATCTCGCCGAGCGCGGCATGCTCGACGACACCCTCGTCATCACCATGGGTGAGTTTGGCCGCACGCCCACACTGGGCACGCAGGGCAGTACGGATGGCCGCAACCACTGGCCCTACGTCATGTCCATGTCCCTCGCGGGTGGTGGCTTCCGTCATGGCCAGGTCATCGGAGCTTCCGACAAAGACGGCGGCCAGATTGATGAACGCCCCGTCACTCCCGGCGATCTCGCCGCCACCATCTACCACCACATGGGTGTCCCGCTTGACACGATCTACACGGATCATCAGGGCAGGCCCAACTTCATCGTGGACCAGGGTGCGCCCTTGCGGGAGCTGATCTGAGCCTGAACGTTCAGCTCTGCTCGCTAGGGCCAGAGCCTATCCACGCGCCCGCCTTTCATTCTTTACATGATGAAGGCTAGATGTCAGTCTTACTCATCGTTCGTTTCCTCGCATGCAGATGACTGTCGCTGTTCCCAAAGAAACCCATCCGGGAGAAACGCGTACCGCTCTGGTGCCCGAGCATGTGGCCAAGCTGACGGCCTTGGGGGCCAAGATCGAAGTGGAGTCCGGCTTGGGGCTTGCCTGCGGCCACAGTGACATGGATTACACGAGAGCAGGCGCAGCAGTGCGGAAAGACCGCGCCGCGATGCTGGCTGCGGCGGATGTCATCCTGCAGGTGCGCAAGCCGACGCTCGATGAAGTGAGCGCCCTGCGTGAAAGTGCGGTGCTCATCGCGTTGCTCGATCCATTTCAATCTCCCGAATTAATCCGTGCGCTGGCGGCACGCAGCGTGAGCGCCATCAGCATGGAGATGGTGCCCCGCAGCACGCGGGCGCAGAAAATGGACGTGCTGTCATCCCAGGCGAGTCTGGCAGGCTACGCCGCCGTGATCGTGGCCGCAGGGCAGTCCGGAAAGATTTTCCCCATGATGATGACACCCGCAGGCACGATCAAGCCGGTGAAGGTTTTCATCATCGGTGCCGGCGTGGCGGGGCTGCAGGCCATTGCCACGGCCAGACGTCTCGGCGCCAAAGTGGAGGCCTTTGATACGCGGCCCGTCGTTGAGGAGCAGGTGAAATCACTCGGCGCGAAGTTTGTGAAAATCGATGTGGGTGAGACCGGGCAGACGGAAGGCGGTTACGCCAAGGCGCTGACAGAGGATCAGCTCAAGCTCCAGCGCGAAGGCATGGCGCGAGTGTGCGCGGAGTCGGACATCGTCATCACCACGGCGCAGGTGTTTGGCCGCCGTGCGCCGGTGCTGCTCACCAGCGAGATGCTGGATGCTATGAAGCCGGGCAGCGTCGTGGTGGATCTCGCCGTCGAGAGCGGCGGCAACGTCGAAGGCGTGGTGGCGGATGAAACCACCGACCGCAAAGGCGTGAAGATCGTGGGCATCGCCAGCCTCCCGGGCCGGGTGCCGGTGCATGCAAGCCAGATGTACTCGTCCAACATCACCGCCTTGCTGACGGAGTTCTGGGACAAGGAGACTCAGGCGCTGAAGCTGAACCTGGAGGATGACATTCTCAAAAACTGCGTCGTCACCCACGGCGGGAGAATCATGAATGAAAAACTCGCCGCCGCCACCTGACCTGCCATGACCGTGGAAATGCTCATCTTTGTCATCTTTGTGCTGTCGGTATTCCTCGGCTTCGAGCTCATTTCCAAGGTGCCGTCCATGCTGCACACACCGCTGATGTCCGGCACCAATGCGATCCACGGCATCATCCTGCTCGGCGGCATGTTGGCACTCGCTGAGGCCGACGGCTTCATCCAATCCGCCGCCGGATTCGCCGCCGTCGTGCTGGGTTCCGCCAACGTGTTCGGCGGCTTCATGGTCACCGACCGCATGCTGCAAATGTTCAAACGCAAGAAGTGAATCAACCGCCCCCATGATCACCTCCTTTGCCTTTCTGCTCGCTTCTGTTCTGTTCATCCTCGGCATCAAACTGCTGGCCTCTCCCAAGACTGCACGGCGGGGAAATCTCATCGCAGGTCTGGGCATGGTGCTCGCCCTACTGGCGGTGCTGCCGCAGTTGCATGGCTCGCACGGTGCAGGCGTCTCAATTTGGAAGTGGCTGCTGATCTTCGTCGGCATCCTGCTGGGCCTTGTCATCGGTGCTGCCGGCGCCTACAAGGTGAAAATGACCGCCATGCCTCAGATGGTGGCTCTCTTCAATGGTGCCGGGGGCGGTGCGGCGGCCCTGGTGGCGGCGATTGAGTTCGCCCATCTCACGGCGGATTCGAGCCTGAAGCTGGTGGTTTCGATGCTCTGCGCGGCCATGATCGGTGCCGTGTCGCTGTCCGGCAGCATCATCGCCTTCTTCAAGCTGGAAGGCCATTTTGACAAACCGGTGACCTATCCCGCGCAGCAGTGGCTGAACGGCGGTCTGTTCGTGGTCAGCCTGCTGCTGGCGCTCGCGATGGCCGGGGGCTCGCACAGCATGGTCTTCATGGGCTTGTTTCTGGTGATCGCGTTCGCCCTCGGTGTCCTGATGGTCATGCCCATCGGCGGCGCAGACATGCCGGTGGTCATTTCGCTGCTGAACTCCTTCACCGGCCTCGCCGTCGCGGCGGACGGGTTCGCCATCGACAATGTCGCCATGATCATCGCCGGGACGCTCGTCGGCTCCTCCGGCACCCTCCTGACCCTGGCCATGTGCCAGGCCATGAACCGTCCCGTGACGAACGTGCTCTTCAGCGCCTTTGGCAAGATGGATGCCACCGCCAGCACGGCAGCCGCAGCCACGGGCAGTGTGAAATCCGTGCAGGCGGATGAGGCCGCTCTGCTGCTCAGCATGGCCGGACGGGTGGTCATCGTGCCCGGCTACGGGCTCGCCGTCGCGCAGGCGCAGCATCAGGTGCGGCAGCTTTCGGATGAACTGGCCAAAAAGGGCGTGGAGGTCAGCTTTGCCATCCACCCCGTGGCCGGACGCATGCCCGGCCACATGAACGTGCTGCTGGCCGAGGCCGACGTGCCCTACGATCAGCTCATTGAAATGGAGACCATCAACCCCGAGATGGAGCGCGTGGACGTGTGCCTCGTCATCGGTGCCAACGACGTGGTGAATCCCGCCGCTCACGAGGACAAATCCAGCCCCATCTACGGCATGCCCATCATCGAAGCCGAGAAAGCCGGCACTGTGATCGTCATGAAGCGCAGCATGGGCAAAGGCTTCGCCGGCATCGAAAACGCCCTCTTCCTTCGCGACAACTGCCGCATGCTCTTCGGCGATGCCAAGGCCTCCCTGCAGGAACTCGTGACGCTGATTAAGGCGGGCTAGCGGCCACGCTTGGAAAACGGATCTCCGCATGTTACAGGGGGGCATGCGCATTCATGTGGTCAGTGATTTGCATCAGGAATTCGGCGAAGTGCCAATACCAAGGGTGGAGTGTGACTGCGTGGTGCTTGCAGGAGATGTCTCCACCAAGACCAATGGGCTGAAATGGATTCTGCGGGAAATCACGGACATTCCAGTCATCTACATCTGCGGAAATCACGAGTTCTACGGCGAGAATTACCCCAGCCTTTTTGACAAGCTGCGCGAGCAGTCCCGCGGCACCCATGTTCACTTTCTGGAGAACGAATCCGTGGCCATTGGCGGCGTGCGATTCTTCGGCAGCACACTCTGGACTGACATGGCGCTCATGGGTGATTGGATGGATGGGGCGGCTGCAGCCGCAGTCGAGATGAACGATTACAAGAGGGCGCGCAATTCCAGTCGCGGATACAAACGCCTCTCACCTCGTGACACACGGCTGGCTCATCTGGCGTCGGTTCAAGCTCTGAGAGACTTCCTCAGCAGCGGCGATCCACGGACTTCCGTTGTCGTCACCCACCATGCCCCTTCCCTTTTGTCACTTCCTGAGCGCAGGCGCACTGAACCGATCAGCTGTGCCTACGCCTCCCATCTCGACGCTTTGATTCAAGAGTTTCAGCCCCAGCTCTGGATTCATGGCCACATTCATCACAACAATGACTACCGGATTGGAGAGACCCGCATTCTGGCGAACCCTCGGGCCTATCCGGATGCTCCCAACAAGGGCTTCATCCCCGATCTCATTGTCGAGATTTCATCTTAAAGCCCCGCCTAGCACTCGCACAAATCAGTTCGCACACCACATTCCCACCATGCGCCTCATCCTCACCGCCCTCCTGTTTGCTACGGTCGTTCATGCCCAGCAGCCCGCCGCGCCGAAGCCGAAGGCTTTCATAGACCCAGCACAGACGGACGATGATTTTGCGATCCAAGGCGAGTATGTCGGTGAAATCGACGGCAAGACCTACGGCGTGCAGATCTGGGCGCAGGGCGGCGGCAAGTTTGAGGCGGTGAGCCATCTCGGCGGTCTGCCGGGCGCGGGTTGGGATGGAGACCGCAGTACGATCACCCGAGTCATCGGCACGCGGGCGGCAGGCGAAAAAACCGCTGCGTTTACTTCGCCAGACGGAACCATCAAGGCCGAGGTGAACGGCGCGAGCATCCTGGTGAATAATGCTGACGGACTGAAAATCATGGAGCTTAACCGCACCAACCGCGAATCCCCCACCCTGGGCGCCCAGCCGCCGGAGAATGCGATGGTGCTGTTTGATGGCAAGGGGGTTAACCATTTCCCCAATTCGCGTGTGGATGAAACAATCGGCGCTTTGATGGAGGGCATCACCAGCGAAGACACCTTTGGCGACTGCAGCCTCCATGTGGAGTTCCTCCTGCCCTACATGCCAGATGCGCGGGGTCAGGGCCGGGGAAACAGCGGCCTCTACCTTCAAGGCCGCTACGAGGTGCAGATGCTCGACAGCTTCGCCCTCGAAGGGAAGGACAACGAGTGCGGCGGGTTGTACAAGATCGCTGCGCCGAAGCTGAACATGTGTCTGCCTCCGCTGACCTGGCAGACCTATGATGTGGATTTCACCGCTGCCAAATATGATGCAGGCGGCCAGAAGTCCGCGAATGCAAAGATCACCGTCAAACACAACGGCGTGGTGATTCACGAGAATCAGGAACTGCCCGGTGCGACGACCTCAGCGCCCAACCAAGAAGCCCCGACGCCGGGACCGCTTTACCTTCAGAACCATGGCAACCCGGTCCGCTACCGCCATATCTGGGTGGTGAAAAAGTAACGCCAGCATCGCTTTTACCCACAAGCTAGGAGAGCAATTGCGCCGCATAATTGTGAATAACGCAGACCCATGTGAATACAGGGGTCGTATTTTTTCGCGAATAATTATGGCAATCGGACTGGGAATCTATTATTTAAGGCCTATTAACTACCAATTCCGCCTGTGTTCGGAACTGGCCTTTTTGTACGCCCGCTCATGCCTCCTGCCAAGAATGGCTCGAAAAAATCAGCCAAGCGCCCTTCCCGCAAGCGTAAGGGCGCGGCCACCCACGTCATCGACTATCAGCCGGAATCTCCGGTCATTCGCGAGCATGAGGCGGTGGAGCGCCGCCGTCGGGGCTTCCGCACGGCGATGTGGCTGATCACGGCGATGATCGTGGTCGGCATCGGCTGGGTGACATGGCACGAGGCGCTGGAAAAGAATTCGCAGTTTATGCTGAAGACCGTGGAGGTGAACACGGAGGGCACCCTGACGCGGCAGCAACTCGTCGCCGCCACCGGCCTCACCGAAGCCACCAACCTGCTCACCATGAACCTGCGCGAAGTGCGCGCGAAGATCGAACGCCTGCCCCAGGTGAAGTCGGCGGTGATCCATCGTGACTACCACGGCAAGCTCACGCTGGATGTCGTGCAGCGCCTGCCAGTGGCCTGGATGGAATGCCCCAAGCACAAGCTTCTGGGCCCCCTGACCGGCAAAGGCTGTCTGATTGATGCGGAAGGCGCGCTGGTGCCATGCCATGTCGTCACCCGGGAGTATCTCGCGATGCCCCGCATCCAATACCCGGCACTCAGTGACGCCACCCCCGGCAAACCCTTGCCAGAGATGCAGGTTCACGCGGCGCTTCGTCTCATGGAGAAGCTGCAAAAGCGCCAGCAGGATGACCACCCTGCTCTGGAAATGATCGAGATCCCGAATCCATGGTCGCTCGTCGCCCACTTCAACGGCGATACCAAAATCACCTTCGGAGTGGATGACATGGACCCCCAGCTGGCGCGCTTTGACCGCGTCATGCACGAGGCACGCGCGCGCAAATGGCGCGTCGCCACGCTGAACCTGATTGCCAGCATCAACACCCCCGCCACCTTTCATGAAACGCCGGATGTCACCGGGCTGAATCTGGCGGACACCGCCTCCACCCCACCCGCACGCTGAAACTCATGGCCAAAAGCACCATTTACGCAGGTCTTGAAATCGGAACACACAAGATCTGTGTCGTCGTGGGTGAAGCCAAGCGCGATGGAGCCATCAAGATTCTCGGCGTCGGCCAGGCCCCCTCCCGGGGCGTGCGCAAAGGCGAGATCGTCGATTTCGAAAAGGTCCAGACCTGCGTGAACGATGCCCTCGTGCGTGCAGAGGACCGCAGCGATGTGATGATCCGCAATGTCTTCCTCGGCGTCACCGGGGCGCACATCGAGAGCTTGAACAATCGCGGCCGTCACCGCCTCCCGGACGATCAGACGGAAATCAGCGAGGACGACGTGGAGGAGGCGAAGGAAATCGCCCGCAGCGTGTCCATTCCGCAGTCCAATGTCTTTCTGCACAGCGTCACGCGCCAGTACATCGTGGATGGCCAGGAGGCCGTGCGCCAGCCGATCGGGCGTGAAGGCCGTGTGCTGGAGGCGGACTACCACATCATCCATGGCGTGCGTGGCCGCGTGCAGAATGCGATCCGCTGTGTGCGCGAAATCCCGCTCGAAGTGGAGGACGTGGTTTTCAATCCCGTCGCAGCGGCGCAGGTCGTGCTGACACGTGAGGCGAAAATGCAGGGTGCGCTCATGATCGACTTCGGTGCCGGCACTTGTGACTACGTCTTGTATGAAGACGGCATGATCACCGCCTCCGGCTGCGTCCCCCTCGGCGGCGACCACATCACCAATGATGTCTCGATGGCGCTGCAGATCCCGAACGGCCGCGCCGAACGCCTCAAGGTGGAGGAGGGCAGCGTGCTCTATGACGATGTGCCGGAGGGAGAAATGCTCAGCATCGAGGACGACACCGGCCTGATCCTCGGCGAGATCGAGCGGGCGTTTCTGAACGAGGTCATGAACCTCCGCACTAAAGAAATACTTATCCAAGTGAAGGTGCGGGTGGAGGATCATCTGGGCCGTCTCGGCGCGGGCATTTACCTCACCGGGGGCGTCAGCATGATGAAAGGCGTTGACGTGGTGGCCCGTGAAGTGTTTGGGATCAAAGTTACGCGCGCAGGTTCGGCTCCCGTCAGCGGCATCACCGCCACTTTCGAGAATCCGCAATACTCCGCTCCGATCGGCCTCATTCGTTATGCGCAGATACTGGACAGCGAGAAGCCCTTTCTCTCCCCCCTGAAACGCCTTGGCCGACGCATGCAGGAACTCCTCTCATCCGTCACACTTTAATTTAAAGACAGCAGCCCAACCTTAACCACCCACGATTATGGTAGAATACGACCGCTCCCAATCAACTGAAGGTGCCAGCACTGCGGCACCGCGCATCTGCATCGTCGGTGTCGGTGGCGCAGGTTCCAACGTTGTCGATCGCATCACCCTGGACCGCATCGTGGATGCCACGCTGGTCTGCGCGCACACGGATGTGCGGGTGCTCGGTCATTCCATGGCTCCGGTGAAGATCCAGCTGGGTGCCGAGCTCATGAAGGGCATCGGCGCCGGTGGCGACCCCGATCTCGGGCGTGAGGCGGCGCTGTTCTCGCGCGAGCAGATTCGTCAGGCCGTTGAGAATCACGACATCATCTTCATCAGCGCCGGACTCGGCGGCGGTACCGGCAGCGGTGCGGCCCCTGTCATTGCTGAAATCGCGAAGAACACCGGTGCCTTGGTGCTCGTTGTCGCCACCATGCCGTTCAGCTTCGAAGGCCGCCGTCGTCTGGCCCAGGCCGAGGAGGCGCTGGAACTGCTGCAAAAACGTGCGGATGCCCTCGTGCTGTTTGAAAACAACCGCATGGGCGAGCTCATCCTGCCGAAGGATGGCATTCAGAAAGCCTTCAATCAGGCGGACCAGCTCATCGCCCAGAGCCTGCGCGCCATCTCCACCATCACCATCACGCCCGGCCTGGTGAAGCTGGGCCTCGACGACCTCACTTCCGCGCTGGCCAATGCCAACGGCCGCTGCCTCTTTGGCTTCGGCGAAGCCCGCGGCCAGAACCGTGGTGCCGAGGCGCTCAAGAAAGCGCTCAAGAGCCCGCTGATCGACTCTGGCCGCCTCCTGCACCAGACGAAGAACCTGCTGGTCCACGTCGCCGGCGGCGAATCACTCACCCTGGTCGAAGTCGAGGGTGTCATGAAGCAGCTCGGACGTCACGTGCCGGATCAAACCCACATTCTCTTTGGCCTCGGTGTCGATGCGAAGCTGGGAGACGCCGTCGCCGTCACGCTCATCAGTTCGCTGGGACTCAACCAGCTCAACGCCCACGCCACTGCCGCACCGCCTTCGGAAATGCTCCAGCCCCGCGCTGAGCTGCCCGCGCCCGCCCCTGTCGCAGCCCCGGCCCCTGCCCCGGCTCCAGTAGCCGCCCCCGCTCCCAGACGCGAAATTGCGGCTAAGAAAGCCCCCTCTTTGTTTGCGCCCCCAGCGCCCGTAGCATCGCCCCCGGATCTGCTTTTCAAATCCGAGGAGTTTGCCGCAGTCTCTGCCGTCAGTGAATCTTTCCCATTGGCCAGCCTTCATGCGGAAGCTGCCCAACTGCCGCCCGTGGAACAGCCGGTGGCCCATGTGGAAGAGCCGCCTCCCTTTGAGACATTTGAGCCCTTTGAAGAACCCTCAGCCCCATCTGTGATCGTTCCCACTCCGGAAACGGCACGCATTCCAGTGCGCACGCCTGCCGCGAAGGAACTTGCCGATGCCGCCCGCAGCAGCAAGGAATCGACCCTCGCCGCCGTCGTGGCCCGCAGTGTCACCCTGCAGACCGAAGTCTCTGCTGCGCAGGACGACCTCATTTCGTTCGACGAACCAGAGCCCGAATCGACCACAATCAGCGCCACCGCCGTCCTCACCCGCAAACCCACGGCGGCTGAAAGCCAGCAGACCTTCAGCCTCGGCGAAGAAGACCGCGGCCGCTTCAAGGACACCGAGCCCTCGATCGTGCAAGGTGAGGACCTCGACGTCCCGACCTGGATGCGCCTGAAGAAGAAGCTTCGCCGCTAGGCTTGTGCATTTGCTGCTCTAAAACAGCACCCAAGGCGCGTTTGTTCACCCGCATGAACGCTCCTTTCACACGCCGTCGCCTGCTTCAAACACTGCCCCTTGCTGCCTGCGCGGGCAGTTTCAACATCCTCGCCCGTTCGCAGGAGGCCAAAAAATCATGGATCACCGGCAATCCGGCCATCGACAAGCCGCGCGAAATCGCCCTGAGCCTGCTGAAGCCCACGCAGGCGCAGATTGACCACGCCTGGGAGCTGCATTTCGGCTCCGTCGTCTTTGAAAGCTACGGCTTCGCGCCGCGCTGCGCCGTCGATGCGGAGGCGATGAACGAGGCGATCAAATCCGGCATGGGCGCCGCCGAGATCAACGACCTGCGCGAGTCCATGTCCATGAACCGCAACGCGACCAACGAGCGCGAGCGCAAGGAATTCCTCGACGCCTTCCACGCCGCCGGCGTGACCTGCATTTTCCAAAATACGGGCGAAGAAGGCAGCGACCCCATGCGGCTGATCAAGCGCCTGGCGCATTTCACCAAAGCCACAGACTTGCTGAATCCGACACTCTCCAAGGTCGTAACATCCGCTGAAATCGAGGCGCTGAAAAAGGCAGGAAACGTCGGTCTGTGCTTCACCACCAATGGCGTGCCCTTGATGCAGGACTGGGAGAGCGTGCGCGATGAACTGCGCTTCATTCGCATCTTCCACGAACTGGGCACTCGCATGATGCACGTGACCTACAACCGCCGCAATCCGCTCGGAGACGGCGCCGGAGAGCCCCACGATGGTGGCCTGAGCGATTTCGGCCATGCAGCCATCGCAGAGATGAACAAAATAGGTGTCATTGCCGATGTGGCGCACAGCGGCTGGAAGACGGCCTACGATGCCGCCAAGGCCAGCACGCGGCCCATGGTGGCCAGTCACACCACCTGCTGCGGCGTTTATGAGCACTTCCGCGGCAAGCCGGACGATACCATCAAGGCTATCTGCGACACCGACGGTCTCGTGGGCATCTGCTGCATCCCGCGTTTCCTCGGTGGCAAAGGCGACATCACCGCTCTGCTGGATCACCTGGACCATCTCATCAAGAAATTCGGGGCCAAGCACGCCGCCATCGGCTGCGATGTGGCCTACACCTCGCGTTTTGACAAGGAGGAGCGGGCCAAGCTGCTCAAAGCCCCCGGCGGCAGCGCTGACAAGTGGGAGCATCTCTGGCCCAAGGACGACTACGTCACGAGCATCGAGGCAGAGCAGAGCGTCGCCTGGTCCAACTGGCCGCTTTTCACCCTCGGCATGATCATGCGCGGTCACAGCGATGAGACGATCCGGCAGGTCATCGGCGGCAACATGCTGCGGGTGCTCAAGGCAAATCAGGTCTGACAAGTGATAAAAACCGCGTTTTACGGCCTGCAAGGTGGCACGTTCGCTGCGCGTTTGGTTTTTGACGGGAAGTGATGTAGAATCCCCCTGTCGAACCCCCACATGACCCTGCGTTTCCAGTTTCCCTCTCTCGTTTTGGGCGGCTTTGCCGTCGCAAGTTCCCTTGCCTCGGCTGCCGAGTCTTTTCCGCCTGACCAGATCGAGTTCTTCGAGAAAAACATCCGTCCCGTGCTCGCGGAACGCTGCTACGACTGTCATGGCGCGCACAAGCACCAGAACGGCCTGCGTCTCGACTCGCGGGCGGCGGTCATTCACGGCAGTGATTACGGCAAGGTCGTGGAACCTGGCAATCCAAGCGCCAGCAAGCTGATCAAGGCCATCAACCATGTGGCAGGTATCGAGGCGATGCCCAAGAAGGGAGACAAGCTGCCTGCGCCCCAGATCGCGGCGATCGAAAAGTGGATCAGCATGGGCCTGCCATGGCCTGCAGAGGCTGCGGTGGCTGAGCATGCCAAAGCCGACCCGATGCAGCACTGGGCCTACAAGCCGGTGCAAAAGCCTGCGCTTCCCGCGGGTTTTACCGGCAACCCCATCGACGCGTTCGTGGGTGCCAAACTCAAGGCTGCGGGACTCGACTTCGCCGCGCCTGCCGATCCGGCCACGCTGACGCGTCGCATCCACCTCACGCTCACAGGATTGCCGCCGACTTTTGACGAGTTGCAGAAGAATCCAACTCCGCAGACGCTGATCCCGCAATTGCTTGCCCAACCCGCTTATGGAGAGCGCTGGGCGCGCTTCTGGCTGGATGTGGTGCGCTATGCCGACACGAACGGCTACCAGGTGGCCGGCCGAAGCAATTACTACCCCTACGCCTACACGTACCGTGACTGGATCGTGAAGGCGCTGAACGATGACATGCCCTACGACCAATTTGTGAGCTACCAGCTTGCGGCGGACCGCATGACCACAGCCACGCCGAATTCGCCGAATCTTGCGGCGCTGGGCTTCTACAATGTCGGCGAACGCTTCATCAATGACCGTCTGCTCATCACCGATGACCGCATCGATGTCATTGGCCGCGGCCTCCTCGGACTCACCGTTGCCTGCGCACGCTGCCACGATCACAAATTCGATCCAATCCCAAGCCGCGACTACTATGCGATTTACAGCATCCTGAACAGCAGCGACGAGCCGAATGACACTGAAATGCCCATCATCGGCAAGGCGGCCAATGAAAAGGATCAGCAGGACTACGACGCCAAGGTGGCCGAAATCGCGAAGAAGGAACTCGACTTCAAACGCACCGTCTATGACGAGTTCAGGAAGCCGGAGCGGCTGGCTGAATACCTCGCATTCGCCCAGGATTCGGTGGACATCAAAGACATCACCGTCTTCAAAGGCAAGGCCGGCCAGGTCAAGCTGCGTGACCGGGTGGCCAGCCAGTGGCGCGACTTCCTGAATCGCTACGCTCTGGGCGCAAAGCCGCACGCAACGATGATTGCCTGGAATCGTTTCGCCAAACTTCCTGAGGCGGAGTTTGCCGCAAAATCAGCCGCTATTGCACAGGAGCTGGCAAGGCCGGAAAGCGGCTGCACACCGGAGATCGCCGCCGCTTTCACGCAGACACCGCCGAAGTCGATGAAGGATGTCGCCATGGCCTACGCACGCATCATTCTCGACAGCAAGGTGGAGCCCATGCGCCAGCTCATGCAGGACAAGCTTTCGCCCATGTCGGTGCCGGTCGAGGGTGCAAACACGTTCTTCACCCGTAAGGACAGCGAGACCGTGGTGCGCCTCAACAACGAGCGCACCAAACTCGACAGCACCCATCCCGGCGTTCCGCCACGCGCCATGGTGATGGTGGACAAACCGAAGCCGCAGGACGTGCGCGTCTATATCCGCGGCAATCCTGCGCGGCAGGGCGATCCCGCACCGCGTGCCTGGCTCACGATGTTTGGCGGCGAAAAATTTACCGATGGCAGCGGTCGTCTGGATCTGGCCAAACACATCGCCAGCAAGGACAATCCGCTCACTGCGCGCGTCATTGTCAACCGTGTGTGGCTGCAGCATTTCGGCAAGCCGCTCGTCTCCCAGACCAGCGACTTCGGTGTGCAGACTCCCAAGCCCGTGCAGGCAGATCTGCTGGACTACCTTGCCGCCACCTTCATGGAAAATGGGTGGAGCTTGAAGAAGCTGCACACGCTCATCCTGACCTCTCGCACCTTCCAGCAGAGCAGCCATGCCACACCGGAAAAAGCCACCAAGGATGCTGAGAACGATCTGCTCAGCCGCTTCAACCGCCAGCGCCTTGATTATGAAACCATGCGTGACGCGATCCTCTCCGCCACCGGTGAACTCGACACCAGCAAGCACGGTGGACGCGCCGTGGAGTTGAACGCGAAGGATGTCGACACCCTGCGCACCGTTTATCTCAAGGTGGACCGCTATGATCAGGCCAGCGTACCGGCGATGTTTGACTTCGCCAATCCGGACGGCCACAGCCCGCAGCGCTTCAACACCACCGTGCCGCAGCAGGCGCTGTTTCTCATGAACAGCCCCTTCATGCGCGCCCGGGCCGATGCCATCGCCAAGGCCACGCCGCTGGCAGGCACCACGCTCGATTCCGAAGCCATCCGCGCGATGTATCGCCGCATCCTGGCCCGCGATCCGAAGCCGGATGAAGTCGAACTGGCGCAACGCTTCGCCGCCGATGCGACTGCACTCAATGCCGAGAAGCCCTTCCGCTGGAGCTACGGCACGATGAAGTTCGCACGCACTCCCGAAGGCAAGCCGTCCTTCACCGAGTTCCAGGCCTTCACCCAGCTCACTGACCGTGGCGGTGGCGGTCAGAAAGTCTGGAGCCCTGCTGCCACGATCCCGGATCCTAAATGGGGCCACGTCTTCTGGGCGAACTACGGCGCCCACGCCGCCCCCAGCGACTACATCGTCACCGCCCGCTGGCATGTGCCGGCTGACATGAAGATCTCCATCGACAGCACGCTCAGCCGCAGCAGTGACCGCGGCGATGGCGTACGTGCCTGGATCTACAATGAACGCACCGGCATCCTGGCCGAGCAGCTTTGCACCCCGCAGAACAAGAAGGTCCCTGTGCAGCTCACCACCGACGTGAAGCGCGGCGACACCCTCTGCTTCATCGTTCACAACGAAGGCGGCACCGACAGTGACAGCTTTGACTGGCAGCCCACCATCAGTCGAGCCGACACCGGCGAAGTACTCACCAATTCCAAAGCCGACTTCTGCGACGGCAGCCGCTGGCCCATCGGTCGTGCCCGCCCGCAAAGCGCACTGAGCCAGCTGGCGCAGGTGCTGCTCATGAGCAATGAGTTCATGTTTGAGGATTGAGGATTGAGAGCGGTTCCTCCTGAAATTCGCTTTCGACACTGACCTGCTCAGCCAAGTAGTATTCGGGGCATGAAATCGCCGCGTGCTCGTTTCTGCCTGCGTTGTGCCGCCGTTTGCTCTTCGTTGGGGCTGTTGCTTGGCTGTACGTGGTTCGCCCACGAGCAGGCGAATCCGGCCATGATGCCCAGTTCCACAAGCGGACTCATGCTCATGCCTGGCAGCAAATCCGCAATAAACAGAAGCTGCGGCCCTCAAGAAATTTTCTCGACACAATCCTGCTACCACGGCAGCATCGCATCATGAGCTCGGTTCTGCGCATCTTCGCCCTTGCTGCTGCAAGCGTGTGGAGCGTGGGATATGCCTGGTCAGTGGAACCGGCTGCAGCACCAGTTCAGCAGCGTCATCAATCTGTTCAGCGCTGGATGGATGAGTGGAGGAACGAAGTCTGCCGCTTGGCTTCGCCAATACCGGAGATGCTCTTCTCTAATCCCCCTTCACTGTTTATTACAGACTCATCTCCTCTCGAATGGCTGACAGGTGTTGAGATAGCTTCGCTCCGAGAGCGTCTGAATCCGGACGCGCGGCTTATGGGCCTAACCGACCGACTTCAAGTTATCGATCCGATTTTCTGGGAACTGGTGACAACGGATGGGCTCATCATTGACCTGGACCAGCGGCCTAAAGCCCCTGTAAACTACCCTTTTTTCCACCGCTGCACCCGCAATCCATTCTGGACGTCTTTCTGGCTAAGGAACCATCCCGTGCCGAGCAGCCTGCGGCCCATGGTGTTCACGCAGGATTTATTGCAGGAAGGTTATAAACTGTCCAGGAGTGCAATCCGAAGATTCTGCAGTTATTACTGAACCGGACCTCGGCACTTACCGCAGCACAGACCACAAGCCCGAGGCGTTTAGCATTCACGAGCCGATTTCAAAACACTACCTGGGACAGCTCTGGCATCCGTTTCGCCACCGGAAGCGGGAAAAAGCATGATCCCCTCCCCCGGCATGGACTTTCCTGCCCGGCCGCGACGATCTACCCCTAAAATGGCAAGATCAGCCCTTCCTTGTCGTACATGGCCCCGATATTGACCTTCCATCTCAACCCCTAGCACACCATGTTCCGCATCCCAGGCGTTCCCGGCAAAGACCTTTGCGACAAAAACCTCGGCTTCTCGCGGCGTGACATCCTGCGCGTGGGCGGTGGATCCATGATGGGCCTCACGCTCAACAACGTGCTCCGTGGCCAGGCCATGGCGGCGAATTCTCCTAACGCTGGCCGTGCGGGCTGGGGCAAGGCGAAGCACGTGCTCATGATCTACCTTCAGGGCGGTCCATCACACCTCGACCTGTGGGACCCAAAGGCAAACGTGCCGGACAACGTGCGCAGCGCCTTCAAAACGATCCCGACCAAGGTCCCCGGCAAGCACTTCACCGAGATCCTTCCGAGCCTCGCGAAGGTGAACGACAAGTTCACGATGATCAATTCGATGAGCTACACGCCGAATGGTCTCTTTAATCACACGGCGGCGATCTACCAGATCATGACCGGCTACACGACTGACAAGGTCAGTCCATCCGGCCAGCTCGAGCCGCCAAACGCAAAAGACTTCCCGAACTTCGGCAGCAACATCGTGCGCCTGAAGCCGCTGCAGGAGCCGATGCTCCCCTTCGTGCAACTGCCGCGCCCTCTGCAGGAATCCAACGTCGTCGGCAAAGGCGGCGGCGCAGGCTTCCTCGGCAAAGCCTACGAACCCTACACGCTCTTCCCCGATGGCGATGACCTCGACATGGGCAAGATGGACCGCATCAAGATCGACGACCTCCAGCTGCGTCCCGACCTCTTCAGCGTGCGTCTTGAGCGCCGTGCGAAGCTGCGCGATGCCATCAATGACCAGATGCCGCAAATCGAAGCTGCCGTGAAGGACATGAGCCTGGACAGCTACTACAGCCAAGCGCTGAACCTTATCTCCAGCGGCCGGGCGCGCGATGCCTTCGCCCTCGATCGTGAGCCAGACAAGCTGCGTGACCGCTATGGCCGCAACACCTTCGGTCAGAGCTGCCTGCTCGCCCGTCGTCTGCTCGAAGCTGGCACGCGTGTCGTTGAAGTCATCTGGCCCAAGGTCGCGAACTCCGACAACCACTCCTGGGACCACCATGCGGGCCTCACGGAACGAATGAAGAACAAATCCGGCCCCATGCTGGACCAGGGTCTCAGCGCCTTGTTTGATGATCTGGATGCCAGCGGCCTGCTGGATGAAACCATCGTCGTGGCCCTCGGCGAATTCGGTCGCAGCCCGGAGAAAGGCGTGTCCACCAGCGGCAACAGCAACAGCGCCGACGGTCGTGACCACTGGCCTTACTGCTACACCGCCATCGTCGGTGGTGCTGGCATCAAGCGCGGCTACGTTCACGGTAAATCAGACGCCACGGGCTCCGCCCCCGTTGAAGACGCCGTGCATCCGACCGAGCTCCTGGCCACCATTTACCACGCCGTCGGCATCGATCCCGAGACGATTGTTTACAATCACCTCAACCAGCCGCGTGAACTGGTGAAGGCCAAGCCGGTGACGAAGCTGTTTGCTTGATCGAATCCTTACCAAAGAGGCAGGGCGAAAGCTCTGCCTCTTTTTTTGTTTACTCTGACTTCTGCGGCACCTTTGTCAGCAAGCGTGTGTCGTAGCCCTGCTTCGCCATGCGCGCCAGAATGCCGCGATAAGTGGCTTCATCGAGCACGGGCTTGCGGCTGAGCACCCAGGCCAGTTTGCGATTGGGATAGCCGATCACGCTCCACTGGTAGTCCGGGTCGAGGTCGATGATGAGATAAGGAACCCGCAGCGGCCAGACGAACTGCACGCGCCACTCAGCGTTGGTGGCCTTGTTATGAACCCAGGCCACGCCTTTCCACTGCTCCAGCGGCGCATCGAGACTGCCGCGACGGAACAGAAAGATATTGTCCATTTTGCCATCCGGACGCAGTGCGTAGCGGTCCAGCGTGCCCACCTTGCCCTTTTCCAGCGAATACGGGATGTTCGCAAAGACAAACCAGTCGCCGACATAGCGCTTCAGATCGACATGGGGAACGGTTCGCAGTGGCGCGGGTTTCATGGAGGAGCAGGAGGCGAGGCTGAGCAAAAAAAGCAGCAGGAAGACGAGGCTCAAAGATCGATGGCGCATGACTGATGAACGAATCCGAGCGGCGCCTGGGTGCGAATTCAAGCGTATCATCCCAACATGCCTGCCACACCCACGCTCGAATCCCGTCTCGCCTTCCGTGAGCGCCCGGTGCGCACGCATGTGATGCATCAGCGCTGGGAGAGCCTGCTCTTTCTGCACTGGCGCTGGGATGCGGCGGAGATTCAGCGCACACTGCCGCCCGGGTTGTTTGTGGACACGTTTCAAGGCGATGCGTGGCTGGCCATTGTGCCATTTTACATGCGCGGCATTCGCCCGCGCTTCTGCCCGCCGGTGCGCGGCATCAGCGATTTCCTTGAACTCAATGTGCGCACCTATGTGCACGATGAGCAGGGCCGGCCCGGCGTGTGGTTTTACTCGCTGGACTGCAATCAGCGGCTCGCAGTCTGGACGGCGCGCACCTTCTTCCACCTTCCCTATCAGAATGCACGAATGAGCGCACAGATGAGAGACGGCTGCATCGACTACCGCTGTCAGCGAGGTGGTGAACCGGCCGCGTCACAATTTCGCTATCGGATCGCCGCAGAATCTCAGGTCGCCGAGCCCGGTTCGCTGGCTTTTTTCCTTGCCGAGCGTTACCTGCTCTTCTCCCAGACGCCACGCGGCCTCCGTTGCGGGCAGGTGCACCACACGCCTTACGCGCTTGCAGACGCAAATCTGGAGACCTGGGATGTGAATCCGCTGCTGCAGGCCGGATTCACGGACCCACGGCGACCGCCGGACCACATGATTGGCTCGTCAGGTGTTGATGTGGCGGTGTATCCGCTTACTTCATGAACACCGAGATGCCTTCGTCGACGAGGGGCTTGGCGGCACGCAGCTGTTTGTCTGTGGAGGAGAGCTGTTTGTCGCCGCTGAGGTATTCGGGAATGTTTTCCGTGGTGGGGCTGAAGCGAATGCTCACCTTCCCCTCCAGTTTGCCGCCTTCAAAGTTGGCGTAACCGCCGTAGTCCCATTCAAATCCGGCGATCTTGAAAGGCTTACCGTTGATCTTCTCAACCTCTGCAACGGTCATTCCCGACTTGAGACCGTTTTCAAACTTCCAGGCCTTGCCCATGACGCGGATGTCAAAGACGACCTGCTTCTTCTCGTTGTCGGGATCCCACACGATCTCCAGCTCACGGTCCGTGTCGGCAAAAAGCTTCGCGCCGTCGATTTCCTCGCCTTCCGCGCCGGGGATCTTTTGCTGCTTGAGGCTGCCCTTGCCATAGGCACGCTCGATGTCCGTGGCGGTCATGCCCGGTTTGATCAAGCCCACGCGCTTGCCGAGGACAATGGTGTTGTCCTTCGGGTCGAACTCATCGGCATGAAGAAAGGCGGTGAACAGCAGCAGGCAGGTGAGGATTCGCATCATGCGGGAATTACATCGGTTCAAAGCCTCGAAATCAAGCGTCTTTTGCCGCCTCATCTTTTGCCGCCTCAAATGGCCAGAAGCGTTTCCTCGAGCTCCGGAGGAGGAAGCCACACCACCCAGAGTCACGACTTTCTTGCGAAGCACTGCTGCCAGATCCGTTGCACGGCATTCACCATTTTTCCAAGCGGTGAAAACCAGGAGTCTTCGTAATGGTGGATGACATAGGAGTCGCAGGCAGCCGCAAGACGCCGGCGGGTGGCGACGAGACGCTCGTTGGACGGCGCCGGGTAGAACGCTGCATGAGGCAGGACGGTGATGTCGGCGTGGTGCGTCTGGTACTCCTCCACAGCTGAGTCCAGCACGGCCACGGCCATGCGGATGACATGCGCGGGATGAGGCTCAAACCGCCGGCGTGGCCGGTACCCGGCGGCCATCTGGCGCATTATGTCCAGCCACAAAGGATGCCCGGGAGGCGAGATGATGAGGGCGTTGATGATGAAGTCACGACCTCTCATCATGCGGCCAATGCCCTTCAGCTCCCTGCCCACAACGATGCTGCCGGCAGAAAGGAGCGGATCCAGCGGTCGCAAGGCTTCACAATCCAAATCCGCATAGATCCCGCCGAAGCGATGCAGATAGGCCAGACGCACCAGATCCACTTTGAGGATCGGCGGCATGGACCGCAAATAATGATCTCTAAACTCAGAGTAGTGCTCCGTGATCAGCCGCTCGTTGTCCGCGTCATCCCAAAGCCGGTAGTCCCAGCCGGGGTGCTGTTGCAGCCATGATTTTTGAAACTCCCGCAAATGCTCGGGGATCTCACGATTTTTCCAGGTCTGGTGAATGATGCGCGGGATCACGCAGGTGAGGGGGAAGAGTTGAGGCACCGTGCTTCCAGCCAGGCTGCGAGCTTGTCTGCGTCTGGCCGCTGGCGCATGCGTGCAGCACAGGCGGCGGCCTGCTGGCGAATGCCTCCATCTGTAAGACAGCGCCGAAGCAGAGGCAGGGCGCGCTTTACAGTGAACTGGCCGATGTCGAGCTGAAGTCCAGCGCCGAGGCGCTCCACGCAGGCGGCGTTGTCCGGCTGGTCGTAGGCCAGTGGAGTGATAAGCTGCGGCAGCCCGGCAGCAAAACATTGGGAGGTGGTGCCGATGCCACCATGATGCACGAAGGCCCGTGCACGGGGCAGCAGCGCGCTGAATGGCGCATAGGATGTCACAAACACCGAGGGCGTCAGCGCGGCTGGAGCCTGGCTGACCTCCCGCGTGGCGAACACCGCGCGGCAGCCCAGTTCAGCGGCGATCCTGGCCGCGACTTCAAAATAGCGCCGCGAATGCAGATGGAAACTGCCGAGGGTGAAGACCACCGGCTTTTCCCCGGCGTCGAGAAAGGCGGAAAGCTCCGGGCCCAGAGGCTTTTCATCGGCAACATCCTCCAAGGGGAAATCCCATTGGAGAGTGTGGGCAGGCCAGTCAGGCTGAGGTCCGGCATACCACTCTGGGAAGAGTGCCAGGCCGCCATCGGGAGAGTGCCACCAGTCCCGCAGGCGGCGCGGGGGCCTGATGCCATGGGTACGGCAGCCGCTGCGCACCTGGGAGAAAGCCAGGTGGTCGTACGGGGCCACCAGCTTCAAAAAAGTCTTGCGCAGAAGCAGCGGCAGCCTCCGCAGCAGTCGTGCTGCAGGCACACTCAGCGGCACTTCGTGAGCGCTCATGAGCTGGAGCGTGGCGATGTGCGTGGTGATCAGCGGCACGCCGAGCTTTGCCCGGAGCAGCGGTGCGGCGAAGGCCATGATGGGTGCCAGCATGAGATCGGGCATACCATGCCGGCCTGCGGCTTCCATCACAGCATGGACGTACGGCCCGATGGAGCGCCCCGCGAAAGAGTACGTAAGCTTCAGGCTTTCATGCGGCTTCCACAAAGCGGGATTCCGAATCATTTCCTCGTAGCCCTCATCCTTGAGCGCCACAAAGTCCAAACCAGCTTTCAGGGCGGTCTCCCTAAAGGCCTCCGTCCAGATCATGGTCACCTTGTGACCGCGCCTCAGCATCTGGCGTCCCACCCAGATCTGCGGAAACACATCTCCCGCCGTACCGTGAGGCAGCAGCAGAATGTGCTTCATGAAGCCTTTCCTTCCCCTCCACAGTATGACCTTGCTTCGATCCACGTGAGCAGATCGCCCGTATCTTTTTTCTGTTTCAATCTCAGGGCCAGTTTCTGAGCCTCCGCCCTGATCTCAGGATCCTCGAGACAGCGGCGCAGCAGAGGCAGGGCCCGCTCGAAATTAAAGCGCGGCGTATTGAGAAAGGCGCCCACCCCCAGCCGCTCCATGCGGTCGGCGTTGTCTGGCTGGTCGAAGGTGATAGGAACAATCATCTGCGGAATGCCAGCGGCGAAACATTGGGACGTGGTGCCGATGCCACCATGATGCACATAGGCCCGGCAGCGGGGCAGGAACGCACCAAACGGCACATAGCTGGTGGTGAAAATCTCCGCAGGAAGATCGGCCGGAAGCTGATCCGTAGTCGTGCTGATAAACACCGCGCGGCAGCGCAGGGCACGGACCAGTTGCACCGCCGTGTGGAAAAAACGTTGGGCGCGGTTGTTTCCGCTGCCTGCGCTGAAGACCACCGGCTTTTCCCCGGAAGCGAGAAAGTTTTCCAGTTCCGGCTGCAGCACCCCGTGGTTCGCGCCGTCTTCCAAGGGGAAGTCCCATTGCAGCAGGTTGCGGGGCCAGTCATCCTGCGGCGCTGCAAACCACTCCGGGAAAAAAGCCAGCGATCCGTCCGGTGAGTGCGTCCATTCGCGTTCCACCTTTCGTGGCATCTTTATCCCCCTCGCCTCGCATACCGGGCGCAGAGAGGACAGGGACAGACGGTCAAAGACGTCGAGCGCACTCAGCACCAGACGGCGGACCCCAGCAGGCATGCGGCGCAGATGCCGCAAAGCGGGGAGGACTACAGGCGGCTCTGCAAGGCTGCGGATCATGAAGGGAAAAAGGTGCACGGTCAGCAGAGGGCGGCGCCATTTCTCACGCAGCATCCACGCGGAGAAGCAGAATTTTTGCGACACCAGCAGATCGGGCAGGCCATTTTTTTCCACCCAGCCATCGACGGATCTCAGGCATTCCTCGGCCGTGCGCCCTGCCCGACTGCTGGTGACAAAAAACGCCTGCACGCCGCTGCTCATGCCCTGGTGCGCATCCAGCTCTTTCTTCAAGCTATCTTCCTGAGGCCAAAATTCCAGCCCGGCCTGCTTCACATGATCGCTAAAATTAGGCGTGGAGAGCAGCGTCACCACATGGCCCCGGTTCCGCAGGAGCTTCCCCAGCCAGACGAACGGTAGCAGGTCGCCAAAGCTGCCATGGATGATCATTAGGACGCGTTTCATGGATGGTCTCTCGTATGAGCCGCAGGTATGCGGCTCGGGTGGGTGCTGCGCATTCTCTTCTCCAGCCAGTCCAACAGCACATCCGGGCTGGGGCGGTCATGCAATCGGCTGGCATGCTCGCCCGCGCTCTCGCGCAGCTTTTCATCTTCCAGGCAGCGCCTCAGCAGCGGCAGCGCACGTTCCACCGTGAACCGTCCCTGGCTGATGCACAAGCCGACACCTAAATGCTTCACGCGATCTGCGTTGTCCGGCTGGTCCAGCGACATGGGCACCACGAACTGCGGCAGTCCGGCCGCGAGACACTGCGAAGTCGTGCCGATGCCACCGTGATGAACAAATGCGCGTGCTCGTGGCAGAAGCCGGCTGAAAGGCGCATAAGCCGAGACGAACACTCCTGCGGGCAGATCTCTGGGGACTTGGTCTGTCTTCGGCGTGATGAAAACGGCGCGGCAACCCAGCTCTCTGACCAGCTTTGCAGCCGTCGAGAAAAAGGCCTCGGCATGAAAGTGTCCGGTCCCTGCAGTGAAGAGCACCGGCTTCTCGCCTTCGGCCAGAAACCTGGCCAGTGCCTCGTCCATAGGGCGCTCTGCCGCCATGTCTTCGAGTGGAAAGTCCCACTGCAGCAAGTTCTTTGGCCAGTCAGGCTGCGGCGGCGCGAACCAGTCGGGAAACAAAGTCAGCACCCCATCGGGCGAATCCCACCACTTCTTCCACAAGCTGTGCGGTGTGACACCATGTTCAGCGCAGCAGCGCCTCACCGCCGGATAGGCAAAAAGGTCCAGCGGATTCGGGAACCACAGAATGAGCCGGCGCAGCAGCAGCGGAAGCCGGCGCAACCACAGGAAAGGCGGAATGACCACGGGAGGCAGATGCGCCTTGATGATCATCATCGGGTAGAGATGCACCGTCACCAGAGGGATCCGCAGCTTCTCACGCAGCACTCGCGCTCCAAAGCAGATCATCGGTGCCATCAACAGATCGGCGGGGCCGTATTGCGCAATAGCCTCTTCCGCAGCCGCCACGTAATCCTTGGCCGCACGGCCTCCATGCGTGTAGGCGGTGGCCAGTCCGATCCCCAGTTTCCACAGGCTGGGAGCTTTGAGCATTTGCTCCAGCTCTTCGCCGCCCGTGGCTACAAAGTTCAATCCGGCCTGTCTGGCGATGGACTCATACCTCGGCGCAGTGACCAGCGTCACGCGATGCCCCCCTGCCATCAACTGTCGTCCCAGCCAGATGAACGGATAGGTGCTGCCCGAGGTGCCATAGGGTAGCAGCAGGACGTGGCTCATGCAGGAATCAGAGGAGGTGCAATTCGGGTTTCAATCCAGGACAGCAATGCCGCCGGGTCTCTGTCCTGCCGCATCTTTGCCGAACACGCCAGAGAAGATTGTCGAAACGTCACATCCTCCCGCAGCCGTTTCAAACACCCAACCACACGCTCGGGGGTGAACTGCCGCACGCTGAGCCCGATGCCGGCACCGAGGCGCTCCAGACGATCCGCATTGTCGGGCTGGTCATGGGCCATCGCCATGATGAGCTGTGGCACACCGGCGGCAAAACCTTGGGACATTGTGCCGATGCCTCCATGATGCACAAACACCGCTGCATGCTTCAGCAGCGTGCTGAAAGGGGCATACTGGACCGTGAGAATACTGGATGGCAAATTCAGCGGCACCTGCTTCGGCTCGCGCGTAACAAAAACTGCACGGCAGCCGATGCGCTTGACGGCTTCCGCAGCGACGGCAAAAAAGCGTGCTGCCTGCACATTCGCACTGCCCGGAGTGAAGATGACCGGGGGCTCTCCGTGTGCGAGAAACGCCTGCAACTCCGGCTGCAAGGCCTGCTCCTTGGCGAGGTCTTCGAGTGGAAAAGTCCATTGCAGCAGATTGGCCGGCCAGTCCGGCTGCGGCGCTGCGAACCATGCGGGAAAGAGTGCGAGCACACCATCAGGTGAATCCCACCACTCACGCCACAGACTGCGCGGTGGTTTGACGCCATTCGCTTCACAAATGCGGCGTACCTTGGGCAGCGCGAAGAGATCGACAGGATTCGGCAGTGAGAAGATCAGCTTTTTGAAACCCGCAGGCAGCTTGTTAAAGAGGCGCATGAGCGGATGCAGCAGCGGCGTCTCATGCACACTCAAAAAAACGGCGGGCTGCAGGTGCACAGTGATCAACGGGATGCCGTGTTTCTCACGAGCCAAGCGTCCGGCAAATGCGGTGACGGGAGCCAGCATCAGATCAACTTTTCCGCAGCTCTCGATGGCCGCGAGATAGGGCTCCACTGATTTGGCGGCGAATTCAAACACCACCTTCGTGCCGATGCCGGACTTCCAGATGCGAGGATCTCGGATCATGGCCTCGAACTCATCTCTTTCTCCGAGAGAAATGAATTCGATGCCGGCTTTGCGTGCCTGCTCTTCAAACAGACATGCCGTGATCATTCTCACACGGTGTCCGCGCGCCATGAGCTGCCTTCCCAGCCAGATGAAGGGAAACACATCGCCGGCACTGCCGAAGGGAAGCAGAAGGATCTCAGCCATGCGTCCAGCGTTTGAGCAGCGCAGGCAGGGCCTGCGGACGCGACATCGTCACATAAACACCTCCGACCACCGCTGCGGCTCCGCAGAACCAGAAGATGTCTCCGGGCGTCCAGCCCAGACGGATATTCAATTCCTTTTGCAGCAAAGCGGCGGCACTGATACCCACCCAGGAAAGCCACGAGGCAGCGCCCTGCACCGAGCCTTTGCGATCTGCCGGTGGCCGGTGCTGCAGCACTGCCGCCAGCGGCACGATGAACATGCCGCCGCCGATGCCCAGCAGGGTGAGACAGACGGTGAAGGCCGATTTGGAGATGTCCGCCAGCCCGAGCGCGAAGCCCATGGTGGCCATGAGGAAGGCCCCGAGCGGAATGAGGCCATACTCCACGTGGTCCCCGCTCAATTTTCCCGCGAGCATGCTGCCAGCCGCCATGCCGACGGCGAGGGCGACCTGCAAGGCGCTGTTTTCCATCGGCTTGATGTGCAGCACCTGCTCCGCATAGAGCACCAGGTTCATCTGAATGAGCACGGCGATGAAAAAGAAGCCCGTGTTACCAAGATTCGCCCGCCACAGATCGCGGTCCGTGCGCATCCATTTGAATTCACGCCACAGGTCACCGAGGAAGTTGAGGCGCAGTGGCTTGTCAGGGCTCGCGGCAGGCACACGCGTGATGCCCAGGCTCATGAGCCAGCCGATCATGGCCAGCGCCAACAGAATGCCGCCCGACCACGCAGGTTTGCCCGCGAAGCTCTCCGCCAGCCAAGCGGCGACCAGGGTGCCGAAGATCGCCGCCAGGAAGGTGAGCATCTCGATCACGCCATTGGCCCACGAAAGCTTTGCAGAAGGCACCACTTCAGGCAGCGAACCGTACTTGGATGCCGCGAAGAAGGCACTGTGAACTCCCATGAGGCAGATGCTCATGAGCTGCAGCCCCATCCTGCCGGAGGCCAGCGCATAGGTGGCGAAGATCATGATGCCGACTTCCATGGTCTTCACACCGATCATCACATGCCGTTTGCTGAAGCGGTCGGCCATCCAGCCGCCAAACATGGAGAGCAGCAGGAAGGGAATGGCGAAGTACATGCCTGAATCCGACACCAGCGCATCGAGCTGCTCCTTGGGCAGCTTCTGCGCGATCACCAGATAGATGACCAGCCACTTGAGCACGTTGTCAGAGAAGGCCCCCTGAAACTGGGTGCCCATCAGGCTCCAGAATCCACGCTGCCAGCTGGATTGAAGAGTTGGAGGGGAAGAAACGTTCATGCGCGTTTGGCGGCGGCTTGTTCGGGCGTGGGACAGATTTTCTTCAGCACAAAGTGTGTCGGCACAAAGACCACGAAAATGAGCAGCGCAAGCCATGTGACGAGATAAAGTTCAGGACTCATCCAGGTCTGGGGGTGCGCATCGTCCATGCCGAAAACGTAGTTCACGTTGCGCGGCAGATTGGGGTCGGAAAGAATAGCACCGGCCTTCGGCAGCCAAAAATAGGCCCCGAGGCACGAGGCCGAGGCCACCACCGTCCAGCCTTTGAGTGCACGCTTGTCATAGCCCAGCCTGAACACGAGCCAGGCCAGCAGGAAGGGCAGCCAGCCGTGGAAGAGAGACAAGCTGCGTAGAAACAAAGGCTTGGTTTCATCAAACATGTAGGCCGTCATGCCCGTCATCTTGAAACCGCCGAACTGCACGGCAAAATCAACGCACCACAAAGCCTGCGGCATCAAGATTCCCACCGCTGGCAAGGAGAGGAGCAGCGGACTTTCCCGCCATATCCCGAACAGCGTGAAGACAAGGGCAATGTCGCAGAAATAGAGGAAGTTTGTCGAGCCGTAGTGATACCAGTAAACGGGAATCAAAACCGCCATGAATGCGGTGTAGGCAAGCTTGAGCCAAAGCGGGATGGCGTGGGCGGAGTGAGTGTTGTTGTTCATGCATCGGGAGCATCCAACCATCGGCTCAGCCTGACCAATCGACCGTTTGTGAGCTTGTATTGAGAAAATGCATGTAGCCCCGCCATCAGGCACACCTGGCCTACTGAACACTCAGGCAGACCATGTCACCGGCGGCGTTGCGCACGTAGATGTGTCCATTGGCAAGCACCGGAGCGCTCCAGCAACGACCGGTGAGCACCGGGGTGCGGGAGAGCGGCTCAAATTTGGCAGCGCTGGCCTTGGCGATGATGAGCTCGCCCTTGGCCGTCAGGATGATGAGCTTTCCATCGGCAGCCATGAGAGAACAGAAGCCGACATCGGCGGCACTCCACTTCTCCGTGCCCGTGGCAAAATCGATGCACTTCAGGCTGGCGGATTTGTCTGCATCGCCATCGCTCCCATACAGATGGCCGTCGATCAGCACACTGGAGTTGAATTGGTTTTTCATCACCCGGCTGCGCCAGACCTCCTTGGGTTCGGCGGAGGCGAGATCGAGCAGGGCACAGCCTTTGTTGTAGCCAGTGGAGATGAAGAGCTGCGTGCCGCTGAGGATCGGATCTGCCGCATTCACGCCATAGCTGGTGGACCAGGTGTGCTCCCACAGCACGCTACCATTGCTCGGATCGACACCTTTGTAGGCGCGGCCGGAACTCAGCACGACCTGAGACTTGCCATTCACGGTGATGGGATACGGCGTGCAGTAGCCTGAGCTGGCCTTGTCGCTGGTCCACACGGTCTTCCCCGTGGTCTTCTCAACCGCTGTACCAGCTTTGCCGACGTTCACGATGAGGAGCTTGCCAGCGACCAAGGGCGAACCTGCAAACCCCCAGTCCGGGATGTCGGCTTCGGTTTCCTTCTGGATGTTTTTCTGCCAGACGACCTTGCCGGTGTCTGCTTCAAAACAAATCAGATCGCCCCAGCGGCTCAGATGGTATGCCTTTCCATCTTCAATCGTCGGCGTGGCCGAGGTGCCCCCCTCATAATACTTGTCCCCCAGATCGGCGGCGTAGGCGTGTTTCCAGACTTCCTTGCCAGTTGTGGCGTCGAAGCAGAAAACCGTGTCCTTGCCGTCCGCATGCCCCGTGGTGTAGACGCGACCGGCAGCCACGGTGAAGGAGGCAAAGCCGATGCCGATCTGCGCTCCCCAGACCTTTTTGACCGCCGTCCCCGCCAGTTTCTCACTCGAAATTCCGTCATGATTGGGGCCGCGCCAGATCGGCCAGTCAGCGGCTTGCAGGGTGGCGGCGGCAAGAAGGAAAAGGAGCGTGGATTTCATACCCCCGGAATGGAGCGGGAACGGCCTGAAATGGCAAGCTTGATCTCGATTGCGCCCCACTGTTCCATTCCTGCGCTGCAAGTGCGGTTTGCACTCGCCGTCCGCCTGTTCTTGTGCTTTTTCACCTGCCCATGCCAGCCACCGCCACGATCACCAACATCTCCTGCTATCAGTTCGCCGAACTTTCCGGATTGAAGGACATGCGTGCCCGCCTCCTGGAACGCTGCAAAGGACTGAGGCTCAAGGGAACCATTTTGCTGAGCACGGAAGGCATCAACATGTTCGTGGCCGGAGTGCGGGAAAATGTGGATGCTCTTGTCGATGAACTGCGCGCCATTCCAGGGCTGGAAGGTCTGAAGCCCAAATACAGCGAGAGCGCGGAGCAGCCGTTCCGCCGCATGCTGGTGCGCATCAAGCAGGAGATCATTGCCTTCGGGGTCGAAGGCATCGAACCCGCAAAGTACACCTCGCCGCGCTTAGAGCCCAAGGTGCTGAAGCAGTGGCTGGATGAAGGCCGCCCGGTCATCCTGTATGACACACGCAACGATTACGAAGTGAAACTAGGCACCTTCAAAGGAGCCGTCGTGGCGGGTGTCGATTCCTTCCGCGAATTTCCCGAGGCCGTGCGCCGGCTGCCGCCGGAGATGAAGAAGGCGGAGGTCGTGTCGTTCTGCACCGGCGGCATCCGCTGTGAAAAAGCCGCTCCTTTCATGGAGCGCGAGGGCTTTGAGCATGTGTGGCAGCTTGAGGGCGGCATTTTGAAGTACTTCGAAGAATGCGGCAGCGCGCATTACGACGGCGAGTGCTTTGTCTTCGACCAGCGCGTGGGCGTCGATCCCGGCCTGCATGAGACCGCTTCCTCGCAATGCTTCGCCTGCCAGACCCCACTCACTGCGGAAGAGCAGGCCGATCCTCGCTACGTGGAGCATGTCTCCTGCCCGTATTGCTTCAAAACCTCCGAGGAACAGCAGCGCGAAAACCTGGCGCAGCGCCATGCGGCGATCCGCCAGGCGGTGACGCCGCTGCCGGGCAGTGTACCCTATGATCAAACGCGGCCGCTGAATGTGCCGGAGGCCTGCGATCACGCCACCATTCTGGACTGCCTCTGCCATGTCATGCCGCACATCCCACGCGAACAATGGCTCGCGGTCTGTGAAGAAGGGCGCATTGTAACAGACGACAGGAAGGTGGTGCCTGCCCATCAAATCGTGCGCGCCGGAGAGCGCTACCTGCATCTGAAGCCCGCACAGCGTGAACCGGATGTGAATGCGGACATCCGCGTGCTGTTTGAAGATGAGGCCATCATCGTCCTCAACAAGCCCGCCCCGCTGCCCGTGCATGTGGGCGGCAGGTTCAATCGCAACACGCTGCAGTTCATCCTCAACACCGTCTGGCATCCGCTGAAGCCACGCAGCGTGCACCGTCTGGATGCGAACACAACGGGCGTGACCGTGCTGTGCAAGACACGGCACTTCGCCAGCTTTGTGCAGCCGCAGTTTGAGCGCGGCGAAGTTGAAAAGCTTTATCTCGCACGCGTGAAGGGGCACCCGCCACAGGATGCCTTCACCTGCGATGCGCCCATCAGTGGCGAAGCTGGCAAGCTCGGAGGGCGCTCTGTCGATGCTGAGGGCCAGGAGGCTAGAACAGAGTTCCGCGTACTGCGGCGCGATGCCGACGGCACCGCACTCCTTGAGGCCCGTCCGCTCACCGGACGAACGAATCAAATTCGCATCCACCTCTGGCATCTCGGCTTCCCGATTCTTGGCGATGCCGCCTATCTGGCCGATGGCGAAGTCGGCGAGACGCAGACCCTGGCCGTGGGAGATCCCCCGCTCTGCCTGCATGCCCTGCGCATCACCTTCACGCATCCTTTGACGAAGGAACGCGTGACGTTTGAAGCAGAGCCGCCAGAGTGGGCGAAATGAACCTCACTCTTGCCGACCCGCTTTATCGCCAGAACCTGAAGGCGCTCTACCGCGACACGTTGCTCAAAGACGTGATGCCATTCTGGATGAAGCACGGCATGGACCGTGAGTTTGACGGCATCATCACTTCTCTGGACCGCGATGGGTCGATCCTGGACACGGACAAGAGCATCTGGTTCCAGGGGCGCGCCGCATGGACACTGGCGACGCTGTACAACACCGTGGAGAAGCGCAGCGACTGGATCGAGGCGGCGGGCTCCTGCCTGGCGTTTCTGGAGAAGCATGGCTACTCCACGGATGGGAAACTGTTCTTTACCGTCACACGCGAAGGCAAACCGCTGCGCATGCGACGCTATGTGTTCAGCGAAGCCTTTGCGGCGATTGCGCATGCCGCCTATGCAAAGGCGACGGGCGATGAAAGCTATTCCGAGCGTGCCCAGAAGGACTTCGCCACTTATTTGAAATTCTCCTTCGAGAAGGGCCTGATGCATCCGAAGATCGAGCCGAACACGCGGCCCATGATGAGCATCGGTGCCTTGATGATCGGCATCGCCACAGCGCAGGAACTTCGCGCCAACCTGGGTGATGTGAAGATTTCAGGACATAGCTGCTCCGAATGGGCGGACCGCTTCATTTTGGAGATTCAGCAGTTCTTCTTCAAACCGGCCATCGGGGCATTGATGGAGGTCGTTTCACCGGATGGCTCGCTGATCGACCACTTCGACGGCCGCACACTGAACCCAGGTCATGCGCTGGAGTGCGCGTGGTTCATTCTGCATGAGGGCCGCTGGCGTGGGGAGAAGAGCTACATCAAACTCGGCCTGGAGATCCTCGACTGCATGTGGAAGCGCGGCTGGGACGAAGAGCATGGCGGCATTTTCTATTTCCGCGATGTGAAGGGCAAACCGGTGCAGGAATACTGGCACGACATGAAATTCTGGTGGCCGCACAACGAGGCCATCATCGCCACGCATCTGGCCTGGCACATCACCGGGGATGCGAAATACGCCACATGGCACCAGCAGGTGCATGACTGGAGTTTTGCGCACTTTCCCGATGCGGCCCACGGCGAGTGGTTTGGCTACCTCCATCGTGATGGCAGCCCCTCCTCCCTGCTGAAGGGCAGCATGTGGAAGGGGCCGTTCCACCTGCCGCGCATGCTGTGGTACTGCGGACAGTTGCTCGAAGAACAGGGCATCCCATCAGATTCCTTGTAACAATACCCTGAGAGCGGGGTTGAGCAGCTGAGCGGCGCCCGCTAGCTTGTACACCACCATGGCCATTACCATCGACGACATCCTCCAAGCCGCCGAAGAGCATCAAGCGAGCGATATTTTCCTGCAGGAAGGCGAGGTGCCGCGCATGAAGATCGCCGAACAGCTCATGATTTTTGGCGATGATCCGCTGCTGCTGCCGCAGATGGCCGGGCTCTGGCAGGCATGCGGTGGAGACACTCTCACTGACACGGATCGTGACTCCGGACTGATCTCCCGCACTCACACACGCTTCCGTGTCAATTTGCACAAAGTGCTGGGCCGCATGGCGGCTGTGCTGCGCCGCATCCGCACGGATATTCCGCCCCTGAACACTCTGGGAGCGCCGGACTGGCTGCTGCAGCGCTGGGCGCAGAAGCAAAACGGCATGATCCTCGTCACCGGCGCCACGGGCCAGGGCAAATCAACCACGCTGGCTGCACTGTTGCAGTGGATGAATGAAAACATCGCCCGCCACGTGGTGACGATCGAGGACCCGGTGGAGTACATCTTTGCCAACAACCGCTGCCTGTTCACCCAGCGTGAAGTGGGCCGCGACACACCCACCTTCGCGCGCGGTCTGCGCAGTGCCATGCGTCAGGCGCCGGATGTGATTTTTGTGGGGGAAATTCGCGACCAGGAAACGGCCCTCACGGCGCTGCAGGCCTGCGAGACGGGCCATCTTGTGCTCGCCTCGCTGCATTCTGCCAACGTCTCCGAAACAATGGAGCGTTTTGTGAACCTCTTCCCGCCGGATCAGATCGGCATGGGGCTGCACATGCTGGCACACCAGCTGGTCGGAGTTTTGTGTCAGAAACTCGTCCAGAATGTCCATGGCAAGCTCTTCATGCTGACCGAGTACATGGAAAACGGCGGGGCAGCGCGTGACTGGATCGCGAAGCGCAGCATGGCCAACATCACGGACTACATGAGCCGTGGCAGCGATCCCAACACGCGCACCTTCCTGCAGTCCACCGTTGCAGCTTACCAGGCAGGCATCATCTCTGAAGACGAAGCCGTCGCAGCCACCGGCAACGAGGCTGAGTTCCGCCGCGCCGCCCGCGGCATCTCCTGACCCCCACCACTCTCATCATGCGCTCCCACGATCTCATTGAATACCTTGCCATGGTCACGGATCAGGGCGGCTCGGACCTGCACCTCAGCGTGGGTGCCGCACCCATGGCGCGCATTTTCGGTCAGTTGCAGCCGCTGACGGATGAGATCCTCGACATCGGCGATGTGCGCGATCTGGTTTTTGGTGTCCTGAAGGAAACCCAGCGCGCCAAGCTGGAGCAGGAATGGGAGCTGGATTTCGCCATTCAGGTGGAGAACCTGGGGCGCTTCCGCGGCAATGCCTGCTATGTGGTCGGCCGCGTCGAAGCCTCCTTCCGTTTTATTCCTGAGGTGATCCCGGAACTGCGTGATCTGGGGCACGGTCCGACGGTGGAAAGCCTTTGCAGCCTGCGCGACGGCCTGATCCTCGTCACCGGCACGAGCAACGCCGGCAAGACCACCACGCTGAGCTCGATGACGCAGCAAATCTCACGGGATCGGCAGGCCAACATCGTCAGCATCGAAGACCCCATCGAGTATGTGTTCAAACACTCGCGCAGCCTCATCCGGCAGCGCCAGGTGGGCAGCGACACACACTCCTTTGCGCAGGCCCTGCGCAGCGCACTGCGCCAGGATGCGAATGTGATCATCATCAGCGAGCTGCGCGATCTGGAGACCATCAGCACCGCGCTGACCGCCGCCGAGACCGGCCACCTCGTCATCAGCACCCTGCACACCCAGGACGCCCCTTCGACGGTCATGCGCGTGATGGATGCCTTCCCTGAAGACCAGCAGGACTTCGTGGCCTCGCAGCTGGCCAACTGCCTGCAAGGCGTGATCTGTCAGAACCTGATGCCTCGGCAGGATCAGGAGGGCCGGGTGATGGCCTCTGAAATCATGGTCAACAATCCGGGCATCGCCTCCTGCATCCGCTCCCGTCGGCTCCAGCAGCTTCCCAGCCTGATTCAAATCGGCGCCAATGACGGCATGCACACCATTGATGACAGCGTGACCCATCTTGCCATCCACGGTTTCATTTCCCTCGACGATGCCCTGCTGCGCGCACGCGACAAAGATTTCGTGATCGCCGGCTATGAGCGCAAGATGCGTGAGCGTGAAGCGCGGCAGCGCTGAGGCACAAAAAAGCGGAACCAGTTGCCCGGTTCCGCCTTTCAAACGCTGATCGTGTCAGCGCCGTGGTGATTACTTGTTCTTGGCGTCGAACTTGGCTTTGCACTTCTCGCAGCAGAAAGCGACGGTTTTGCCGTCTTTGCCGGTGCTGGTGATGCTGGAGTCAGCAGGCTTGCCGCTGATGGGGCATTTGTCGGCGGCCATGGCGACCGAAGTGAAGGAGAGGGCGCAGATGGTGAGCAGTGTTTTCATCGAGGTATGTGGGTATGGATGTGGCAGGCGAAATGACCGGCCAGTGCTCGAAACGTATGAAACAGGGCGTTTCTTGTCGATCTTTGAGCTTTCCTTGCCCGATCTGCCAGAAAACCACCGGCGGTCTCCTACTCCCTACCACCATGTCTTTCCTCTCCCGTGAAGCCACCGTCGCCAGCCCCGGATTCAGCCGCTGGCTCGTGCCACCTGCTGCCATCGCTGTTCACATGTGCATCGGGCAGGTGTATGGATTCAGCGTTTTCAAGAAGCCGCTCGCCAGGGCGCTGGGCATCACCGCCCCCGATGCGGGCGATTGGAGCGAAGCCGATGTCGGCGTGGCGTACTCGATCGCGCTTGCTCTGCTCGGACTGTCGGCAGCGTTTTTTGGCAAGTGGGTGGAACGTAGCGGCCCGCGCAAGACCATGCTTGCCAGCATGCTTTGTTTTTGCAGCGGTCTGGTGCTAGCCGCATTCGCTGTGCGCTGGCATCAGCTCTGGCTGCTGTATGCGGGATATGGCCTGATCGGCGGCATTGGGCTGGGGCTCGGCTACATTGCACCGGTTTCCACCTTGATGAAATGGTTCCCTGACCGCCCCGGCATGGCCACCGGCATGGCGATCATGGGTTTCGGCGGCGGCGCCCTCATCGGCGGCCCGCTGGCGGAGGAACTGATGAAGCGCTTTGCCACGGCCAGTTCCGTGGGGGCCGGTGAGGCACTGCTGGTGATGGCGGGTCTTTATGCCATCTCGATGCTGTTTGGGGCATTGATCGTGCGCGTGCCGCCTGAAGGCTGGCAACCCGCTGGCTGGGTGCCCAAGGAGCATGTTTCAAAACTGGTCACGACGGCGAACGTGGCCGTGGACACCGCCTGGAAGACACCTCAGTTTTGGATGCTCTGGGTCGTGCTCTGCATGAATGTGAGCGCTGGCATCGGCATCCTCGGACAGGCCTCACCGATGATTCAGGACATGTTCAAGGTCACGCCAGCCGCAGCGGCCGGATACGTCGGCCTGCTTTCGCTCTGCAATCTCGGCGGCCGGTTCTTCTGGTCTTCCATGTCCGACTTCATCGGGCGCAAGGGCATCTACTGCATCTACTTCATTCTCGGTGCCGCCTTGTATGCCAGCGTGCCGTGGATCCAGGGCCAGGGCAGCGTGACGCTGTTCGTCGCCGCCACCGGGCTGATCCTCACGATGTATGGCGGCGGTTTTGCCACGATCCCGGCCTACCTGCGCGATCTTTTTGGCAGCTATCAGGTCGGCGCGATCCATGGCCGGCTCATCACCGCCTGGTCCATGGCTGCGATCATCGGCCCGCAGCTCATGGACCGCCTTTCCGTGGCCAACAAAAAGATCATGCCACCGGAACAGGCCTACAACTCGATCTTTCACCTCATGGTGGGCCTGCTCGTTGTCGGTTTGATCTCCAACCTGCTGGTCCGCCCCGTCGATCCCAAGCACCACCTCGCCGAAAACGCCCAAGCCTGATTCCCGCCATGAAAGCCCTCACCCTTCTCCTCGTCTGGACCTGGATCACTGTGCCCCTCGGCTGGGGCGTGTATCAGTCCGTGCAGAAATCGTTGCCCCTGTTTGGCATCACGGCAGTTGCGAAATAGCGCGGGTATCGCTTTGTTGCACCCCACATGCTTTCGAACGTCACCTTCTTCCTCGCCCGCCGCTACCTGCGTGCGAAGCGTTCGTTTGTCTCAGTCATCACCGTCATCTCGATCCTCGGTGTCGCCGTCGGGGTGCTGATGATGATCGTGGTCAGTTCGGTCATGAAGGGTTTTGAAGGTGAGTTCCGCAAAACACTCATCGGCTCAGAGCCCCACATTCTGCTGCGCCCCCAGGGCGAAAAGCCCACTGATGCCAAGTCCGCAGCCGATGTGCTCACCAAGGTGCGCCTGCAGCCGGACGTCCTCGCCGCCAGCAGCTACATCGGCAGCGCGATGTTTGCCGAGCACGATGGCATGCAGTCTGGAATGGATGTCCTGGGCCTGCCGGAAGATGGCGCGAAGTTTTACATGGCCAAGATCGCCAGGCACAAGGACCAAGGCTCGCTCGAGCTCACTCCGGGCGGTGTGGTCTGTGCCGATTACGTGGCGGGCGGACTCAATGCCCATCCCGGAGACGCCATCAGCGTCTATGCTTCCACGAATGTCACCAGCGCGGTGAAACGCTTCCGCATCGCCTCGGACGAGCAGGACGAGACCAAGCGCCACGCCGCCTATGAGGAGATCAAACTGAATCCCAGGGAGATCAAGCTGCTGGGCACCACGCGCATGGAAACAGCCGGCACCTACGGCTACGTCACTCTGGAAACGGCGCAGCAGATCTTTGGCTTGGGTGAGAAGGTCAGTGGTGTGCTCATCGAACTGAAGCAGCCGGGCGAGGTCAAGGAGGTGATCAAACGCTTCACCGCAGCAGGAGTCATCCCCGCCACATGGAGCGCCTCACTGTGGACGGATGCTGGTGATGCACGCCTGGCCGCGATGAGCAACGAACGTGTGATGATGTGGATCGTCCTACTGATCATCGCCATCGTCGCGGCATTCTCGGTCATGAACACCACCATCACCGTCACGACCCAGAAGCGGCGCGAGATCGGCGTGCTGACTGCGCTCGGTTCGCGGCAGAGCCAGATCATTGGCATCTTTGTCTCACAGGCCGCCTTCGTCGGCATCCTCGGAACGCTGGCAGGCCTCATCCTCAGCGGACTCGTGCTGCAGTACCGTGATGAAATCCGCATGGGCATCGCGGTCCTGAGCGGTGGCAGCGCCAATGCTGACTCCGGCATGTTCCTCGCCACCATTCCAGCCCAGATCGAACCCTGGTTCATTGTGGTCACCTGCATCGGCTCCATCACATTCTGCCTCCTCGCCGCCCTGCCCCCCGCCTGGCTGGCCTCACGCGTGGATCCTGCGGTGGCGCTGCGTGACTGATCCGAATCAGTCCTCTTTTCCAACGATTTACAAGCCTCCCATGACCAGCGCCCCCCTCTTCCTCGCTCTGCGCTACCTGCGGCCCACGCGCTCGTTCATCTCGGTCATCACCGTGATCTCGATGCTTGGCGTCATGCTCGGCGTCGGCGTGCTGGTCTTTGTGATGTCCGTGTTCAGTGGCTGGCAGCGTGAGTACCGGCAGATGCTCATCGGCTTTGAGCCCCATGTCATGGTGGAGCCTTTGGGTTCGATGGAAGGCGAACCCGGCGGCCCGAAACCCATCGACTGGCGCGAGCTGCGGAAAAAACTCGCCCAGCTTCCTGAAGTCGTTTCCGCCGTGCCCGTGGCAGACAGAACAAGGGACGGCCATCTAGGCATCCTCGTCGTCGAAAACGATTCCAATCTGCAAGGAGTCAGCGTCATCGGCCTGAACGATGACCCGGACAATGCGCTGCTGCAAAAACTCAAAAAACACATCAAGACCGATGCGCTGGGGGACACCAAAACCATCAACGAAAAAGGTGAGGCCGTGTATCGACAAGGAAAATTCGATCTCAGGGACGACACCATTGTCCTCACCGACAAATTCGCGAAGGAGATCGGTGCCAAGGTGGGTGACACACTCGTCGTGCACGCCGCCGAAAGCGTGAACCAGTTCATCCAAAAGTACCGCGAGATCCCCGAAAATGAAGACAAGAAAAAGCGCGCCGCAGCTCTTGATGACGTCACCATCCTGTCCAAGGACCTCACCCTCATCGCCACGCTGCGTGAAGACACCGCCGGAAAGCGTGGCTACGTGCCGCTGCATGTCGCGCAGGAGTTTTTCAACCTCGACAGTGACATCAGCGGCATCGAGCTGGAGCTGAAGGATCCGGACAACGCCGAGCGCGTCATGACCAAGATCTACCAGTCCGGAGCGCTGCCAGAAAGCTGGGGCTACCGCACCTGGGAGCAGGAGCACGGCATGATGCTGGAGTCCGTCGAGAACCAGCGCACAATGATGTGGTTTCTGCTGCTGTTCATCATGCTCGTGGCCGCCATCTGCGTGATGAACACCACCATCACCGTCACGGTGAAAAAGCGCCGCGAGATCGGCATCCTCACCGCGCTGGGCACACGTGCGTGGCAGATCATCGCCATCTTTGTTTCGCAGGCAGGCATCGTCGCCCTCGTCGGCGTGGTGGCCGGACTCGCAGGCGGCTTCTTCGTCCTCGGCATTCGCAACTGGATCCGAGATCAAATCTCCGCCATCACCGGCCGCGACATTTTCCCGCAGGACATCTACTTCCTTTCCAGCATCCCCGCCCATACGAGCATCGGGGATCTCCTCATCATCTGCACCACGGCGGTCGCCCTCTGCCTCATGGCCGCGCTGGTTCCTTCATGGTTCGCCGCACGTGTGGACCCTGCCGTGGCGCTGCGGGATGGGGGCTAGGCTCGGCGCGGAAGATCATTCAGCTTCCGCCATTCATCAAGCCGCCGCGCCAGCGTCTCTGCCGTCACGGATTCGGTGATGCCATCAACAAGAGTTTTGGTTTTGCCGAAGATCGTCTCCGCACGCACGCGGTAGTAGAACTTGTTGCCCGCCTGCGTGTTGGAGTCATGGATGAAGCCAATGATGTGGCGCGGCTCGAAAATCTCCAGCCAGGAATAAAAGGGCCCCACACGGTTCAAGATACGCAGCTCACGTGTGTTGATCTCCAGGCGGAGGCTGTGCAGCAGTGTCCATAGGCTGCCCCCGAGAATGAGCGGCGAGGTGATGCCCCAGAAAAGCCGGAAGATCAGCGGCGCCCCCTTCGCCTGCATGAACAGGAAGCCCGCAGACCAAATCAGGCCAAACACCAGCAAAAAAAAGCCCGCATACCGATTCCTTCCTGCTGGACAGTCGATGAAGGAGGGCATGCCACCGGCATCCATCTCCATCTCAATACCCCTGGCCTTCAATCGCAGGAGAAGATCATCCGTGCTCAGCAGAGGTGACGGCTCCGGCTGCGCGAAGGCGGCTTCCTCCTCACTTTCAGCGGCTGCAGCCGCCGAAACAAACACCGGCAGAGGCAGCACCACCGGCCCGCCGCCTGTGCTGGAGCTGATTTCCAGCGTCCATACATGCTGCTCACCTTCTGTCGTAACAATGGAAGCTTCGTCCACGGCAGCACATGGCAGTCCGCGTGGAATGTCGATGCGCAGCGGCAGCGCCATGCCATCCACATCCCGCCGTGCCTCAGCAGCAGACAACGCTGAGGTGTGCTCCCAGATGGTTTCCTTCGCGGTGGCGTGGGAGTCACCGCTGTTGCGCGTGATGTGCCTCTGGCAGAGCGCACGGAGGGAAAGGGTGCTGAGCGGAGACGGCGCACGGGAAAACCGCAGCTCGCCCACGAGCGGATGTCCCGGAGAAACCGGAACCTGCTTGAGCAGCAACACTGGGCGGCCGATGGCGATCTGTGTCCTGATCCTTCTCCAGGCAAAGAGAAGTGGAATGCAGGCCAGCGCGGCGGGGATGAGCGCAAGCAGCGCCAGTGCCGATTTGATGATTTCCCCTCCAAGAATCACTGCAAGAGCCAGCGGCAGCTGCACCAGAAGAATCCAGCCAGCGACCCCGATAATAAACGGCAGGGGGTCCGGTTCTGGACAAATTTTCTCTCCCATCCACTCGGGACGCCAGCGCCACGGAGTACCCGGATGCTGTTCTCTGAGCCGCGCCATCTGCGCCGTCCGGCGCGACTGCCGCCAGCCACCGACAGAAACCAGGCAGCCTGCCAGCGGAAACGCCGTCGGGAAAATCGACATCAAAAGCAGCAAACCCCAGCGGAGATCGCGAAACAGCACGACCTGCTCCGGTTTGGACGGATTCACAAAACAGCGAAACGGCCGTTTTTTGCCCTTCACTGACTGAAGCTGCTGAAACACCTGCTGCTGAAAATCCCCCATGTTGTCGGAGCCACTGAAGAAACTCACCTGATCGCCATGGTAGCTGCGTCGGTCGAACTCATAGCGATAACTGGCCTCAGCACGGTAAGTCGTGCCACCTTTGCTGCCACGCGAGGCCTTGAGTTCCGCGGTCTCAATCCAGCACGGCACTTCCACCCAGCTGCGAGAGGACCACCATGAACTGATCGCGGGAAAATAGAGAAACACACCAACGGCCACGCCGGCCAGAATGAAGGGCAGACCAAACAGCACGGCACAGCCACCGCTGAGCTGTTTCGCGGAACGGACAGACGAGCGGTTGGAGCGTGACATGCCCTCAACATGCCACAAACCGACTGACTTCCGCAACATCCGCGTATGATGCAGGCCATGCCTCCCGCCTTTCATCCCTACGGCCCATCCCACAAGGCGGTGCTCGCCATCGCGCTGGTGCTGTTCATCGTGATGCTGCTGCTTGCCCGCACCCGCTGGGCAGAGCTCACGCAGCGGGTGCTGGGTGGCATGCTGCTGGCCTTGTATCCCGTCGGTCTGGGGGTGCATGCCCTGTACGGCTCGCTCAGTGTGTACACCGCGCTGCCATTGCAGTACTGCGACATCGCCACCCTGGCAGGCGGCATCGCGCTATGGACGCGCCGTCCGTTTTTTTGCGAGGTGGTGTATTTCTTTGGCATCGCAGGCACCCTTCAGGGACTGCTGACCCCCGCGCTGATCTATGAGTTTCCGGACCCGCGTTTCTTTTTGTTTTTCATCATGCACGCCGGCGTGCCGATCACGGCTTTCTACGTCGTCAGCGCCATGAAGGTCCGCCCGCGCCCCGGAGCCGTGCTGCGGATCATGACTTTCTCCGTGGCCTGGTATGCCGTGATCGCCGTTGTGAACTACGCCATCGGAGCCAACTACGCTTTTCAGTGCTCAAAACCCGTGCAGGCAAGCCTGTTTGACCAGCTCCATCCGTGGCCTTGGTACAATCTCGAAACCATCGGTCTCGGCGTCGTGTTTTATTCCGTACTTTACCTTCCCTTCGCCTTTCGCAAGGCCGTGCCCTGACTCCCGGCCCCAGCCGGGGATTTCGCCGCCTCCCGCACCTCTCCGAGATGTCGCTTTGCATTTCCGAATTTGCCCCCATAATCGCGGCCCTTGAAAGCCCCTCCAACCCAGCCCACGAAAATGAAAAACCCCGCATGGACCACCGACGACAGCGCCGAGCTTTATGGCATCCGCGAATGGGGGCATGAGTATTTTGACATCGCCAAGAGCGGCGAGGTCGTGGTGAAGCTGAAGGACGGCAAGAAGACCAAGGACGTCTCGCTCGCCTCCATCGTCAAAGGTTTGCGCGAGCGCGGCACCCAGCTCCCGCTGCTCATCCGTTTCGGCGATCTGCTGCGTGGACGCATCGACGAGTTGAACGAGGGCTTTGCCTCCGCGATCAAGGAAGGCAAATACCAGGGGGTCTATCGCGGCGTTTACCCCATCAAGGTGAACCAGCAGCAGGAAGTCATCGAAGAAATCACCCGCTACGGCCGCAAGTATCACTACGGCCTCGAGGCCGGCAGCAAGCCGGAGCTCATCGCCGCGCTGAGCTACATGCACGATCCGGAAGCCTACATCGTCTGCAACGGCTACAAGGACGAGGAGTTCATCGACCTCGCGCTCTACGCGCAAAAGATGGGCCTGCAGGTCATCCTGGTGCTCGAAATGCCAACGGAGCTGGACTTGATCCTAGACCGCTGTGAAAAAATGGGCGTGCGTCCGACCCTCGGCGTGCGTTTCCGCCTCAGCGCCGAAAGCGCCGGCCACTGGAGCGGCTCCGGCGGGGATGCCAGCATGTTTGGCCTGAACATTTCGCAGCTCATGCACGTCGTCGACAGCTTGCGTGAAAGAGGCATGCTCGACTGCCTGCGCATGCTGCACTACCACCAGGGCTCGCAGATCCCGAACATCCGCGCCATCCGTCAGGCGGTCACTGAAGCGTCGCGTGTTTACGTGGGCCTGGTTCAGGAAGGTGCGCGCATGGGCATCCTCGATCTGGGTGGTGGTCTTGCGATCAGCTACGACGGCCTCAAAGGTGCCAGCGAAGCCAGCAGCAACTACGGCACCAAGGAGTACTGTGCCGACATCATCGAGGCGATCACCGAAGTGACTGCCGAGGCCGGCGTGCCGCACCCGGACCTTATCACCGAATCCGGCCGCGCCATCGTGGCCTACTACTCGGTGCTGATCATCAACATCCTCGACATCAACCGTTTTGAACCGCGGAAGAGCCTGGCCGAACTGGAACTGGACAAGGATGCCCCTCCCCTGCTGCGCAATCTTTTCGAACTGCGAATGGATGCGGAAAAGAATGCCTCCAAGACCACCCGCGACCGCCTGCAGGAAATCTACAACGACGCCATCTACTACCGCGACAAGCTGCGCAGCGAGTTCAACTACGGCAAGGTCAACCTGCGCGAGCGTGCCCACGGCGAGGAGCTCTACTGGGACATCCTCACCTGGGTGCACAGCATGAAGGAAAGCTGCGACCACGACGGCCGTCAGATGGATCGTCTCGACACCATCACGACCGATTTCTACTACGGCAACTTCAGCGTGTTCCAGAGCCTGCCTGACCTTTGGGCCATCGACCAGATCTTCCCGGTCATGCCGATCCACCGCCTCAAGGAAAAGCCCACGCGCAATGCCGTGCTCTCCGACATCACCTGCGACAGCGACGGCAAGATCGACAAATTTGCCCATTCCCATGGCATCAACCCCACCATCCCGCTGCATGATCCGCAGATCGAGAAGGGCCATGAGTACATGCTCGGCATCTTCCTCGTCGGCGCGTATCAGGAAACCCTCGGCGATCTTCACAACCTCCTCGGCGACACCAATGTCGTCAGCGTCCGCGTGGAAAACGGCAAGGTGAAATACAGCCGCGAACTCGAAGGCGACAGCGTCGCGGAAGTGCTCACCTACGTCGAGTACGATCCCAAGGACATGCTCACCCGCTTCCGCAATCTGGCTGAAAGCGCCGTCGTCTCCAAGCGCATCACCGCCACCGAGCGCCGCGAGATCATGGAAAGCTTCGAGGCGGGCCTGCGCGGCTACACGTATTTCGAGAGCTGATAGCAGCTCACATAAACGTCGCCTTTCGCGAAATCGCCCTCTGCAGCAGTTCCAAATACTGCGCGCAGGGGATTTCGTGACCGCCAAACATCGCGAGATGCGGCGTGGTCCACTGCGTGTCATGCAGCAAGTAGCCGCGCTCGTGCAGGCGCCGCTGCAGGCAGGTCAGCGCCACCTTGGAGGCCTGCGGCTCGCGGCTGAACATGGATTCGCCAAAAAACGCCCCGCCGATGCTCACCCCATAGACGCCGCCACGCAGCTTGCCGTCCCGCCAGACCTCCACGCAATGCGCGAAACCAATGCGGTGAAGCTCCTCGTAGGTGTCCATGATCGCATCCGTGATCCAGGTGCTCTCACGGTCGGCGCAGCCCCGGATGACATCCCCAAACGCCGTGTTCCAGCGCACTTCGAACGGGTGCTGCTTCAGGTAGCGCTCAAACCGGCGTGGCACGTGAAACTCCGCCACCGGCAGGATGCCGCGCATCTTGGGCCGGTACCACGAGATGGAGCCATCGTCCTCCCCCATCGGGAAGGCCCCCTCGCAGTAGGCGTTCAAAAGATCCACGGGCTCGATTTGCGACATGCCGCACTCTAAAGCGATCAAACTTCATGATTCAACTCTTGAACGTGAGGCGCGAAAAGCGAACGTAGCAGCGTGAACCTCGCCAATCAGATCACCATCTTCCGCATCCTGCTGATTCCCGTCTTCATCGGGCTGGTGATCTATTATGGCGAAAGCGCCCGTGGGGAGCACCCCAATGAAGCCCTGCGCCAATGGGCTGCTGCGGTCTTCGGCATTGCCTCGATCAGTGACGCGATTGACGGCTGGATCGCCCGCCGGTTCAATCAGCGCACCCGGTTCGGGGCCATCATGGACCCGCTTGCGGACAAGCTGCTCATGCTCGCCGCCATCATCCTGCTCAGTTTTACCTCCTGGCGGCAGCATTTTCCCCTGTGGTTCCCGATTTTGGTCATCGGCCGCGACCTGCTCTCCATTGGCGGGGCCTTCCTGATCGACCACTTTGCCGGCAAATTCCAAATCCACACCCACTGGACCGGCAAAACAGCCACTTTTGCCCAGATGGCGGCCATCCTGTGGATCCTGCTCGATCTCAAGCCTGAGTGGCTCATCTGGCCCACGCTCTTTGCCGCCACTTTTACCGCCCTGTCGGGTTTTCTCAATCTGGCCGATGGTGTCAAGCAGTTGCAAGCCGCTGGACATGATTGACTCGGGGGGCTCACCGTGCTCTCTGAACAATGCTCAAAACCGTTGCCATCGTCGGACGCCCCAATGTGGGCAAGTCCGCACTCTTCAACCGCCTTGCCGGGAAAACCATCTCCATCGTCCACGACCAGGCCGGTGTGACACGGGACCGCATCACGGCGCAGTGCCGCCGGGGTCCGGCATGGTTTGAGATCATGGACACAGGCGGCATCGGTGCCAGCACCGAGGACGTGCTGACCGACCAGGTGCAGATCGAGGCATCCATCGCCCTGGACGTTGCCGACCTGCTGCTGTTCGTTGTCGATGTCGTCGATGGGATCACCACGATTGATCAAAGCCTCGCCCGCGAACTGCGCCGCACCAACAAGCCCGTCATCCTCGTCTGCAACAAGGCCGATTCCCCGAAGCGCAAGCTCAACGCCAGCGAATTCTCCAAATTCGGCTTCCCCGACACCCTTGAAGTCAGCGCCGCTCATGGCCTTGGCATCGACGAACTCGTCGCACTCATTTCCGAGCGCCTCGATTTGAAGGAGTCCAACGAAACGGAAGATGCCATTGCACATCAAAACACTCGCCCGCTTAAGCTCGCCATCGTCGGCCGGCCCAACGCTGGCAAATCCTCGCTGGTGAATGCCATTCTAGGCCAGGACCGCGCCATCGTCAGCGATGTCGCCGGCACCACCCGTGATGCGCTCGACATCAAGGCCACCTGGAACGGCAAACACTACCAGCTCATCGACACCGCCGGCATCCGCCGTCGTGGCAATCTCGACACCGTGGTCGAGATCTCCAGCGTGGATCGCAGCTTGCAGAGCATCAAGCGCGCGGATCTTTGCCTGCTCGTCATCGACTGCGCCGCCGGAGCCAAAATGCAGGACCGCAAGATCGCTCAGTTCATTCTTGAAGAGCGCAAGCCCTGCATCCTCGTCATGAACAAGTGGGATCTTTTTCATCCCGATGGCAATCAGAAGGACCGCATCGAGCATCTGGACGAGCTGATGCGCCGCGAGTTTTTCTTCCTGAACTACGCCCCTCTCGTTGCCATCTCGGCGAAGAACAAGGACCACATCGGCAAGCTCTTCGTGCAGATCGAAAAAGTACGCAGCGGCGCACAGAACCGCATTGGCACCGGCGCTTTGAACCGCCTTCTCGCCAACGCCATCGAGAACACCCCCGGCGCTCTGGGCCGCAGCACGCACAGCTTCAAGCTGCTCTACGCCACCCAGGTCAATGAGGCCGAAGGCTTCGCCATTCCCGTGCCGCACTTTGTGCTCTTCGCCAACCGCGCCTCAAAGCTCACCGACAGCTACATGCGCTATCTGGAGAAAGTCATCCGCGACGAATGGAACGCCCCCGGCGTGCCCTTCAAAATGAGCGTGCGTGGCAAAGGGCCGAAGAACGCGAAGTAAGCTTGTTGGATGCCTGCCTGCCTTTGGAATTTGGCACTCACGCCTTCCAAGGCAGGAGGATGCTAACTAGGCTGCTGCATGGCCACCATCCAGACCACCACCGTCGGCTCCTACCCTGTTCCCGAATGGCTCAGCGCGCTGCCCAGCGAGGCCGCCGTCATTGATGCCACCCGTGTGGTGTTCGATACCCAGCGCCAGGCCGGCATTGATCTACCGACGGATGGCGAACTGTATCGCTTCGATGTGAATCATCCGGACACCAACGGCATGATCGAATACTTCGTCCACAAGCTGGGCGGCATTGACAGCTGTGTGGGGCGAGCCGATGCCGCCGCGTTTCGTGCCAAACATGAGATGGCCTTCCGCAGCAAGCCAGCCGCCGTGGTGCGGGGCCCCATCACCGAAGGGGTCCTCAATCTGGCAGAGGACTGCGCCCGCGCGGGCAAAGTGGCCGGCGGCCCGTTCAAATTCACGCTGACCAGTCCGTACATGCTGGCCCGTACCCTGCTGGATACCCACTACCACGACTTTGAAGCGCTCAACATGGCCATCGCCGATGCGCTGGCCGCACAGGCCGCCGATTTGCAATGTGAATGCGTGCAAGTCGATGAGGCAAACATTCCCGGCAACCCGGCGGATGCTCCCATCGCCGCCGCAGGCATCAATCGAGTGCTGGATGCGGTGAAAGGCACGAAAGCCGTGCACTTCTGCTTCGGCAACTATGGCGGCCAGACAATTCAAAAGGGCGAGTGGGCCGCGCTCATCTCCTTCCTGAACTCCTTGCGTGCCGACCACCTCGTGCTCGAACTCGCCCATCGTCCTGCCGCCGACCTCGATGCGCTGAAGGAACTTGATCCCAAAATCGGTGTCGGCCTCGGTGTCGTGGACATCAAGGTGAACCACGTCGAAACCGCCGATGAAATCGCCCGCCGCATCGAAGCAGCGGAGAAAAAGCTAGGTTCAGGCCGGGTGAAGTTTATCCATCCCGACTGCGGCTTCTGGATGCTCAAACGCAGCATTGCCGATCGCAAGATCGAAGCGCTGGCGAAAGGACGTGACAGATTCGAAGGGCGGTGATTCACTCACCAAACCCATGAAAAGTCTATTCGTCCTCGCCATGATGATCGCGCTGGCCTCCTGTGCCAGCACGATGAACGGCCACCGTATGAAAGCGGCCCAGCGCAAGATGCTGGAAACGCGCAGGTTGCAGCAGGCTGGCGAGTGGGATGCCGCGCTGGCCATGTCAGAACGCATGCATTCGAGTGTGTCCAAGTCGATCACCAGCGCACCTCGGCAAAAGTCTTCCGGTGGAACCATGGTAGATCTGCAGCCCCTGCTTGCCGGGTGGGAAAACGGACCCTTCGCCGAACTCAAAACCACACTCAAAAAACACGACTCAAAGCGCTCCCCAGCTGCTTTTGCCTCGCTGCGCCAGCAGTGCGTGAACTGCCATACCGTGCTCGGGAAGACCAAGGTGCAGGTGAGTGCGATTCCGTAACCTCAAGCCAGCCCAAACAGTTTTTTCAACGCCGCTTCATCTGCCGTCGTCGCGAGCAGAAAGGTTTGGCTGCCATCGCTCCAACTGGCCATGTTCCAGTTTTTGCTCGTTTTGAACTGCGGCTGAAGTTGAGGCGGCAAACCGGTGAGCCCTGTGTTTTCCACCACGACCAGATGCGCCTCTTTGCCAGGCTCAATTTCAAAGCAAATGATGGATGCCTTGCGACCAGCAACTTTGATGCATTTGCAGGCCAGCACGGGCATGCTCCCCACCGTGCCAGGCAGACGCAGCGGTGTCGGAGATTGATCCGTCACGAGCATTTTTTTGATGGCTTCAAAATCTCGGGACATGTGATCCACCTTGAGCATTCCGTACTCGACTTTCGTCACGGCGGCGAGCGACTCAGCCTGCCAGCCGGGCATGCTATTGCTCACGGGCCAGAACATCGTCCAACTGAGCACGACGGCAGCGGCAGCAGCGGCCAATGCAGGCAGCACCCAGCGGATGGGACGCCTGACGGGCTTCCTGGAATTTTGCAAAATGCTCTCACGCAATCCAGCCGGCAAGGATGCAGCGAAGGCATCGGCGACCTGTTGATCAAACTCGGTGCGTTTTTTCAGCCATGCACCCAGCTCGGGATCGCTCCCGGCCATGGCACGCGCCTCAGGCGACGCGTCCTGAGGGCGGAGCGTCGTGGCATCGAGTTCGAGTCTGGCTTCTTCGCGGTTCACGAGGCGGATAAGGGGATGATGTTGGAGGGGGCGGATTCTTCAAGGCGGCGGAGAATGCTGCGCAGGCTGTCTTTGGCGCGGGAGAGGCGGGACATGACGGTGCCGATGGGAACACCCAATGTCTCGGCAATGTCTCGGTAGGATAGCTCCTTGAGGTAAAAAAGCACCAGCGGTGCGCGGTAGTTTGGCTCCAGTTCTTCGAGCGCCGTTTGCAGCGTGGCGCTGTCTACGCGTGGGTTTTCGCCATCATCATGGTGCTGCATGGCACCGTGCTGCTCGGGTTCAAATTCGACCTCCTCGTATTTTTTCTCGCGACGGGCAATGCCAAGCCACTCACGGTAGATGGTTGTGAACAACCAGGTCTTCACCCTCGAAGCATCCCGCAGCGTATGCCCTTTTTTTGCCCATTGCAGAAAGGTCTGCTGCACGAGATCCTGCGCGGTGGCCTCACGTCGGCACATGCTCAAGGCAAAGCGGTAGAGTCCCTGATAGTGGGAGTCCACGATCTGCTCAAAGCTGGGCACGGAGTCAGTCACGCGTCGAGGTATCGGGCGAGTTGCAGGCATTTCAATGCCAAAGTGACACGTGAGTTCCATGCTTTTGTGAGTCTTATCAGCGCATCCATGCAGGTAGGTTGAGTGTAGGAGTATGGGTCTTGGGAGTTTATTCCCGATTCATGGTGTTTTTTTTCTCAGCAGTGCAGCAGCGGCTTCCCTGCCAACAAAGCGGTTCAGATGCGCGGGCGGAGCCTTCGACAGGTCAACACGCAACAGACAGTATAGGGCGTTGCCAAAGTCTTGCTCAACGTGGTAGGCGAGGAACCTGGCGTTCATGGAAAGGTAGTGGCGGATGAGCGGCGGGATGCTGCGCGGAGTGCCATCGGCAGAGCGAATTGTATCACGCAGCGTCTCGATGGGGTCGTTCCGATGAGCCTCGGCAATTAGCCGATGAGCAATGCCGGGGGGCTGAAAAGACTGCTTTGGAACCACCAGTGGCAGCAACTCGGCCACATCGGAATGATGCCGCCGCAAATGTTCGACGAGGATGGCTCGGGAAGCATCGCTCAAGGTGGCGGGCACGGTGACAGAGCCAAACAGACAGCGTATTTGCGGACGCGCGGCCACGATCTTGCCCAATCCGCGCCACAGCAGCGCCAGCGCCAGCGGATCACGCTGGTAGTCGGGATGTATGCAGGAACGCGTCAACTCAATGCCCGGACCGATGCGCTGGAAAAACTCCGGACGCATGTGGAAGACGTGGCTCGAATAGAGCGCCTCCTGCCCACGCTCCCGCAGCACCTCTTCTGTAAAACCAAGTCGATAGGCTCCGACGAGACGCTGCCTCTCGCGATCCCACAGCACGAGCTGGTGGTAGTAGTTGTCCTCGGGGGTGATGTCCACCGCTGCTCCACCGCCCTGCCCGGATGCGCGGAAGGTGATCTCCCGCAGCCGTGACAGCTCATGAAACAGATTCGAGGCTTCGGCTTTTTGAAACAGCAGCGCGGTGAAACGCCCCTGCTCAAAAAGGAGTGCGGCACCACTGCTCAGCCCGTCCACCTCCTCTCGAAGCCCAATTGGATCACCTGCCGGAGCGATGTCCGGCACTGCGGACACGTTGCTCGTCGGCGGTTCGTTTTGAAGCTCGGCAAGCAGCTGGCAGCGTGCATGAAACTTGGCTCCTGCATTTCCCGCACGAACGAGACTGCCCGCCGTCGCGGGGTCCATCACCGGGCCAATATGAAAGCGCATGGCGGGCTTGTTGGATCGTAACATCTGGCGGGGGAGAAAGAGCGCACGGAGTCGCGGCCAGCACATGGGCACTTTCAAAAACAGACCGTTGTTACAGCCCGGCACCTGCAGCAACACCACGGCGGCACCGGTGGCGGCAGCGAGGCGCGCAGGATGATCGCTCCACGGTGTGTCGAGCACACAATCATAAGCCACGCTCCAGCCAGAGACGCGCCCGGCAGGGAATGCTCCCAGCACGCCGCCATCTGCCAGAAACCGTTGCGCCTGCTTGATACCCTGGCGGTTGGCAGACTGAAACCGGGCAAACGGATCCACCGCAATAAGGTGCGGCGCCAGTTCCGGCGTGGAAGCCAGCACGCGGTTGGCAAACATGCGCCAGCCACTTGGGCGGATGCGTTCAAGCAGCAGCATCATCGCCAGGGCCTCAGCGCCGCCAAAGGGGTGGTTCGCCATCACCACCAGTGGCCCGTTCCAGTCGCGCAGCGGACCAAGTTCATCATCCGTGGGCCTCGCCACCTCCACCCCGAGATGCTGCAAACCTTCCTCACAAAAGCGCTGGGGCGTCATGTACGGGCCTTGCAGGCGCGCATAGATGGCATTGAGCGCATGAAAACCGCAGGCCCGTTCTACCAGCGGGCGCAGTAAAAGCCGATAAATCTGGCGCAGCGCCCCCTGTGGCAGTAGTTCAGCGCTGTTGACGAAGGGCCGGGGTATATTCATTTACGGTTGGAGACGCGTATTTGCATCGTGTGGCTGTCGGCATCGAATCCGTCCGCCCCCCGCTTGCGGATCTGGTGCGTCATCACCGCACGACCCTCCGCAATATGCAGCGTGTTGAGGCTCACGCTGCGCGCATCTTCCCGGCTCATGCACACGGCCCAGGCACCGCCTCTCGGGTGCTGCCCCTGACAGTGAAACCCACACAGGTCTGCCAAAGCTGGCGACGGATGACTTTTGCGCCACCCACGAAATGCCACATGCCGTGCCGCCACCACGGCCGCAGTATTCCAAGATGAACTGGTGAGCATGCCCGTCGATTCACGAATGACCCGCAGGCCGGTGAACGCGCTGCCATCCCAGGTGAACACCCTGCGCTCGCCATCAGGCGCCAGCAGCAGTAGGCGGAATGGATTCATGCGCGCTGAAACCAAATCTCGCAGCGCACGCAGTCCGGGCCGTTCAATCCGGGCCGCCAGCACCGGAATCAAAGCGCCACGGCTGACACCATTCGCAAATGGAGCGAACCCTGGCGGATAATGGTTCAACAAGGCGAGCAAGATTCCATCCTGACGCACCGCCAGCCACGTCCCGCCTGCCTCGGCATCCACCGGAGCGAGAAAACCACCCGCCCATATCTGCACCGGCAATCCTGCGGCACGCACATGCTGCTCATCGCGGTTGAAGCATAGCGCCAGCCCCCCGCTGGCCCCGTATGACCAGCTTACCGTGCACATGGTGTAGAGGGGGTTGGACGCTTCCGATAGCGCAATGTGGACGGAGCTATGCCAAACCCTTCTGGCGTCTTGATTCCTCGCAGCCGCAGCAGGATGGCGATGAGCGCGTAGTGATGCACTGTGTGGCTCAACAGGAATCGCAGCTCACGGCCCACGCTTGAAGGCGACCAAACGGGCTCTCCTCCATCATGGTTTTCCACGATATTGAGGCTGCGATCCGTGTCCTCATGGCTAGCCGCCACGCTCAGCCACCTGGCCGTCTGGCGCATCACTTCGCAGGCCGAATTCGGGTCATTTTCCAGCCTTGGATCACGCGCCCGTGCATCGTAATCCAGAAAGCCCGTGTCTAGTCCCGTGAGAAAACTGCGGTAGAACTCCACACAGTGCCGCACATGCCCGCCGATGCTGCCACCGAGGCAGCGTGAATCCACGCATGCATACACTTCCGGCCGCAGCCCGGCCAGCACTGCAACACCCGAGAGCAGCATGGCGTTGTTTTCCTCAAACAGGCATGGCGGCTTGTCTGTGGCTACGGAATCATCAATCATGTTCAGCATCATTTGGTCAGCGAGGGCAAACCCACCGACTTCGTGACGGCGCGACACATCGGGCAGGCACCGAACATGCCGGAAACACTGACGTAGGCGATGACTCCAACGACAATGAGCAGGAATCCGTAATGACGTCGGATAAACAGGGAGAGTGCGGCTTTCATGAAGCGGTGCTCGGATATAGTTTCAGCAGGTGATGCTCAGCCAACCATCCAATGGTACAACGCCATGCAGCCCTGCATAAGCAGGACCACGCCGAGTATAATGGTTCCGGGGCACAGCCCACGGCTGCATGGACCGCATTTTTTTTCATTAGAGCAAGCAGGTGATGATTTCATACCCGCATGAGCCGTCAGAGGTGAATCCAATGTTAACGAGTTTCTTCGTCCGCTTCAAAAAAAAACTCGTTAACACCCCGCGGCTTCGAACGACCAACACTTGCCCTCCAAATCACGCACTTGTCGAAGCGGTGACAAAAACGACAAGCACCCAGACATGAAGCACATCCACATCCCGGCCCGCCTTCTCCGTATCGCAGCGCTGCTCGCGCTTACACTCCCCAACGGCAAGTCCACCTGCCATTCGTACAACTACAGCGCGCAGACCCGGCACTCACCTTCTGTTTATTCCGGGATACGCCTGTCATCGCAGTGGCGGGCGTGTTTTGTTTCGCCATGTTCAACCGCATGTGTCTAATTACCGCCGACATCCTGATGAGCGAAGCACCACGACTCTACCATCATGCCTATCAGCGGCTCCAGGACCACCAGCACGCAGAGGACCTCGTGCAGGACACTCTCATCATCGCATGGCGAAAGCGCGATGACTTCGATGGTCGTTCCACCCTTTCCACCTGGCTCACCGGCATCATGAAGTTCAAAATCCTCGACCACTTCCGCAGTGCCAGACGCACCCCTACCGCGCAATCCGTTGGGCGAGACGAAAAGAACGACTGGGGAACCGACCCGCTTGATACATTGTTCGATTCGCGCGGTTCCTGGCGTATTGATCCCAACTACGGCGTCGAACTGCTCAATGAATCTCCCGGCGAGACAGCGCAACGCTCCGAAGTCCTCGACTGGGTGCGTAATTGCATCGAGCGCCTGCCCGAGCGCCTGCGTCTGCTTTTCACCCTGCGAGAAGTGGACAATCTCCCCGTCGGTGAAGCCGCCGCCGCCGCCGGAGTCACCCCTGGCAGCGCTGCCGTGCTCCTCACCCGTGCCAGACACCAACTTCGCGCCTGTCTGCAATATCACGGCATCACCCCATGAAAACTTCCGCACACTCACACGCACCACCCGCGCCGGGCCTGATCTACCGGATCATGCAAGCCATGATGTGGCCTATGATGAAGCTACTTGGCCTCTCCTGCCGTCAGTTCGCCGTGCTCACATCTCTGCGTCTCGACCGCCCGCTCAGCTTGACTGAAAACCTGCGATTTCACCTGCACTCGTTGCTCTGCCATGTCTGCCGCCCATTGCCGAGGCAGCTCGAGAACCTCCGCGTCATTCTGCGTTGCACAGCCTGCCACGAAGAAAACACAGACATCCTTTCCGCTCTTTCCCCCGAAGCACTCCAGCATATCCGTGAAGCATTGAAGCAGGAGGCGGGAATGCCTTGAGATGCATTCATCTGGCCTTCCACCTGCGCAGCAGTTCATCGACCGAGAACTTGCCTGGGCCAAAGATGAAGACCGTCACGGCAGCGAACAGGAAAAGAAACGGCGGCGCGCTGACGAAGGAGTCGGCATCCGCCCAGATCGTCTTCACCACATCGAGGTGCGCCGTGCTGTAGGCGACGAGCATGGTAAAGATGAGGGGCACGCAGGTGACTCGGGAAAAGAGGCCAACCAGAAGCAGCAGCCCACCAAGGCACTCGGTGCAACCAGCCATGCAGGCATTGAGCTGTGGAAAGGGAATGCCGAGCTCCGTGAAGAAGGCGGTGGGTACGCTGATGTCACTGAGCTTGCCTTTGCCAGTCTGGAAAAACTGCCAGCCCCAGTAGAGGCGGATGCCGAGCAGAAAAGGATCTGCCAGATAACCTGCGGTGCGATCAAGGAGAGTGTTGGCCAGGGTCCAAGGTTTCATGATTTTTGGGGAGATTTGACGAACCACCCGAGCTGAGAGAACTCGGTAAACCATTCGCGGATTTGTGCTGGCCAGTCAGTGTCCGGAGCAGCTTGGGCAAGTGCGAGTTCGACGGCATCTGCCAGCGTGAGGCCATCCCGCAGTGCGGCTAGCATGGCGAAAGACTCCAGGGAGAGGCGCTTGAAGTACAGCATGTTGTCGTGGCGATGGACAACCAGATGCACACGCTCACGTTTCAATTTCGGTGCTTTGGCAATGCTGTCACGGGTGGGCGCCTCGGACATGGCCTGGCTGGCTGAACCACGTACATCGGCGTCGGCCTTGTTCATCGCGGTGATGAAGTGATCGACCGCATGGTCGATCTCTAGAAGCACGACGCAGGGCTGAATTCCCAGACGAAGCGTGGAGGGGTCAGTGCCAAGCAGATCATCGATCCGCAGCGGCTTTTTCAACACCTCGTCAAAGGCAAGCGTCTGCGCCCATTCAACTCGGGTAATATCACGCGCCTTGAGATCCGTAATAAAAGAGGGGAGGGCGGATCCAAGATTTCGCAGAGTCCAGGAATTGCTGGGATGCTGCGCGAGGTAGTCGCGGCACAGCTGGTGAAAGCGACGCTCGCCCAGAAAAACGCGCAGTGCAGGATAATCATCGTAGAGGCAGTCGAGCAGACGGAACCAATACTGGCGGGCGTAGATTTCGAGCCGATCGAAACCGCTCATGCGATCGTTTGGCGTGATGAAATCGACCTGCGTTCTGGCATTCATGCCATCCTGACGCGAAAGCGGCTGCATGAGTGCGGCAGCCATCGTGCGCTGCAGGTGGCGCAGGTCTGCATTGGTGCGGATCTGGCTAGGCGTGCGCGTGCTCATGGAGATAGCGGCTGGCTTTGAGCGCTTCGGCGTGAACGTCTTCGAAGCTGGGGATTTTGTCGTCCCATTCGAGCAGCGTGGCGGTGCTGCCGGAAAGTTTGATCGCCTCGGCGTAGAGATCCCACACGGGATCGGGCACGGGATGATCGTGCGTGTCAAGGATGACGTTTTCATACCGTGTGTGACCCGCGATGTGAATCTGGCCCACACGATGATGCGGCACTGCACGAAGATACTCGAAGGGATCGAAGCCGTGATTTTGAGAGGAAACGTAGATATTGTTTACATCCAGGAGGATGCCGCAATCGGCTTGCTCGACGACTTCGTTGAGGAACTCCCATTCGGTCATCTCGTTCTGGGTGAATTCGGCATAGCTGCTCACATTTTCGACACAGATGGGCACTTCGAGAAAATCGCGCGCCTGCCTGATCTTCTCAGCCGTGTGTCTGGCCACGCTCGTCGTGTAAGGCATGGGCAGGAGATCATGCGAGCACCGGCCACCCACGCTGCCCCAGCAGAGGTGATCGGAGAGCCAGGGCGTGTTGGTGCGCTTCACCAGACGCTTGAGTTTTTTGAGGTGATCGCGGTTCAGAGGATCGGCATTGCCAAAGTACATAGCGACGCCGTGCTGCACGACGCGATACTGCTCCAGAATACTGTCCAGCACCTCCAGCGGTCGGCCGCCATCGACCATGAAATTTTCGGAGATGATCTCAAACCAGTCACAGACGGGCTTTTTCTCCAGAATGTGCCGGTAGTGCGGCACTCGGAGGCCAAGACCGATGCCGAGATCGGTGTGACCGTTGTGAGGGTTGGCGGGCATTGCTGGGTTGGGAAGGCCTGGGTTAAAGACAACCGCAGCCACACGCGGGAGGTGTCGTGTGGCTGCGGAAATCGATTTGGCTTACTTCTTCGGCATGGTGTTGCAGCCGCCTTTGCCTTTGCAGGAGTTCTTGCCTTTGCAGCCGTTGTCGCCGGACTTGCAGCCGCCCTGTCCCTTGCAGGCATTGTGTCCCTTGCAGGCGTGCTGGCCTTTGTCAGCCATCTTTTCGATGGAGACGCCGAGGCTGGCGGCCTTCTGGGTGCTGGTGGTCTGGGCGGCGTAGGCGCCGGAGAGGAGACCGGTGAAGGCGGCGGCGGCGATGATGTGCTTGGTGCTCATGGTAGGTGTGGAGTGCGTTAGTTGGTTTGTTAGTTCTGCCGGCTGCGTGGGTTCGAGCCGTCGCATCGTGTGAGCCCCCGCTGCTGCGATTATTCCCGCCCAAGTGAAATTCTTTTAGCAGGGGGCAAAAAGCCCTGCTTTAGTTCACGTCTGCGCCTGGGCTTGAACCGTGCGCCCCTCTTTCCATGGCATCTCCCAAGCACATTCATTTCATCGGCATCTGCGGCACGGCAATGGGCTCCACCGCAGTCGCGCTGCGCGCCCTCGGTCACACCATCAGCGGCTCCGACAATTCAGTCTATCCGCCCATGAGCGATGTGCTGCGTGATGCAGGCATCACCGTGACCGAAGGCTACAATCCGGAGAACCTGCCGCAGCAGGCGGATGTGTATGTCGTGGGCAACGCGATCTCACGCGGCAATCCCGAACTCGAAGCCCTGCTGGAGAAAAAGCTGCCCTACGTCTCCATGGCGGAGATGTTGAAGCGCGAAGTCATCCAGGGCAAACGCAGCTTTGTGGTGAGCGGCACGCACGGCAAAACAACCACGACCACGATGCTGGCGTGGATCTATGAGCACGCCGGCAAAAACCCCGGCTTCATGATTGGCGGCGTGCCTGAGAATTTCGAATCCGGCGCACGCTTCACCCACTCGGACCTGTTTGTGATCGAAGGCGACGAGTACGACACCGCCTACTTCGACAAGCGCAGCAAGTTCCTCCACTACCTGCCCGAGTGCGCCATCGTGAACAACATCGAGTTCGATCACGCGGACATCTTCCGTGACCTCGATGAAATCCTGCTCTCCTTTCAGCGCTTCCTCAACACGGTTCCTCGCAACGGCCTTGTCCTGATCAACGGCGACGATCCCAACTGCCTCTCTCTGCGTGCGAAATGCCCGGCCCCGCTCAAGACCGTGGGCCTGGGACCAGACTGCGATTTCCGCATCACGATCACCGGCGTGACACCTGAGACCACGCAGTTCGAAATCAACGGCGTTGCGTTCGAAGTGCCGATGGTCGGCGAATTCAATGCGCGCAACGCGGCCATGTGTGTGTGTGCGGCCCGGTTTGCCGGCTTGAGTGATGATGAAATCCGCGCCGGCCTGGCCAGTTTCCGCGGCATCCGCCGTCGTCAGCAAGAGCGTGGCACCGCCCACGGCATCACGATCATCGATGACTTCGGTCATCACCCGACTGCCATTCGCGAGACGCTGCGCGGCCTTCGCCAGCGCTATAACGGCCGCCGCCTGTGGGCGCTTTTTGAACCGCGCTCAAACACAAGCCGCCGCAACGTGCTGCAGAATGAATTGATCGAGGCACTGACCGAGGCCGATGGCTCCGTCATCGCGGCCGTGGCCAATCCGGAGAAAGTCGCGGCAGATCAACGCCTGGACACCGCCAAGGTGGCGCAGTCAGTCACGGCACGCGGCAAGCCCTGCTGGTTTGAAGCAGACACCGACGCCATCGTAAATCGTCTGAAACAGGAAACTCACACGGGCGATGTCATCGTGGTCTTCAGCAACGGCGGCTTCGACGGCATCCACGACAAGCTGCTGAAGACACTGTAGGCGGTTGGAGCCGGAAGGGTTCCTCAATAAACAATCTCCACCTCGTCCCCCACGCGGACCTGACTGAAAAATTGCTTCGCCTTCTCATAGGGCAGACGAATGCAGCCGTGTGACGCGGGCTGACCCGTGACATATCCGCTGTGCAGGCCGATCGCCCCGCAATTCAAGCGCATGAACCACGGCATGGCCACATGGTAGAGCGTGGAGACATGGGAGGTGTGCTTGTCGGTGATGACATAGCGCCCTGCCGGTGTGCCATAGCCTTCACGTCCGGTGGAAACCATGGTGTGGTTGATAATGCGCCCCTGCTTGGTCACCCAGGCACGTTGACTCGAGAGATCGACGGTCACCAGCGTGTCCGGCTCCGACTCCGGATCCCGACCCAGCAGGACGCGCATCAGAAATAGATACCCCTGCGTGGCGGCAAAGTTAATGGGATAACGATGATAACGCGTGGTCCCCATTCCTGGCCGGCCTCCTGCGCGCATCAAAGTGACCGCGCCTTCCACATCGCCACGCGCAGCACAGCAGATCATCGGAGTGATTCCGCGATCGCTTTCCATGGCGTTTCGAAGATCTTTGATCGTGCAGCGGTCAATGACCTGCTTGTGAATGGGAGTGTTGAAGCGCGTGTTGGGATCAACGCCAAAATCCAGCAGCGCCTGCAGCACGGGCGTATTCCGGCGCAGGGAGGCTATCGCTATCGGTGGCTGCTTTTCATGCGCAGGCTGGTTCAGGTTCACACCCGAGAGCGCCAGCACATTCACACAATCCGCACGTCCCATGCGCACGGCGGCGCACAGCGGCGTATCCCCGCCCAGGGTCATTTCGTTGGGGGAAATTCCCATGGCAATGATCTTCGCCAGATGAGCAGCGTCATCGTTGAGCACGGCTTGGTAGGCCTGCGGCAGCGCAGCCGTGCGCGGCATCAATCGTGTCCAGTGATCCGTGATCGGATCAAGGATCGGACGCCAGGCAGGCGTTTTAAAGGCGATGGCAGGAGAGGGCTTGTCAGACTTCCTGGCGGTGCCCCCCCCGGCATCCCCGCGCGACAGCTCCGTAGCAATGAACGGTTTCACCTTTGGTGCCTCAGCCGCACGTCTGAGCGCGGTTTTTTCCGCGTTCGGCGGCACTGGCAGTGACCGCACAGGGTCGAAGCTAGCATCAACAGGCAGCGAGGCACGGATCTCAGCACTGGTCCCGCTCAGCTTGCCCTGACGCACCTTGCTGACCGTGGCAGTGGGCAGTGTGACCACATCCAGACGAAACATTTCATGGTTCTTCAAAATTTGCATGATACCCCAGCAAATCCCCACGCCGACGAGCGGCGGGAAAACGCAGGCACCCAGCATGTTAATGAATGAACCATTTTTCATTTTTGCGTCACAATCCTGTCACCCATAACAAAAACGACCTGTGTGTCGAGCAGGTTTTCACCGAGCAAAGACCACGTCATTTGCAAATCCGACTTTGATGATGCTTGCGGGGACAAATTTAAGGCAATTCAGCAGAGTTTTATGGTAATTCATAAACATGGTGAGACATTGCTTGATGTTCCTGGTCTCCAAAGCATCAGCTTCTATATGCTCGCGCATCATCTGCGCAACATCCGCGCTGCTTTGCCTTGGCTTTACTCCGTGTCGCGCGATCGTATTTGAAGCCACTGCTGATCCAACTCACAACACCACGGCACCCACCGGCATCTTTGCCAATTCAGGCTGGCAGTATGAAGGCACTTACGGCGCCTATCTCGGCACCATGATCGCCCCGCAGTACTTCATCACTGCACAGCATTTTGGCACTCAGGGCTCCACCTTTACGCAAAACGGCATTTTCAGCGGTGGCGCGGATGTGACCTACAACATCGACACCGCAGCCAACGGCGGCGTCGGCTACTGGGACATCGCGGGCACTGACCTGCGCATCTTCAAAATCCAGGAAACTTTTTCCACCTATGCTCCGCTTTATACGGGATCATCCGAAACGGGCCTGACCATGGAGGTCAACGGCAGAGGCGGTCCACGCGGTGCGGACGTTCTCGTCGGAGGGATTCTGCACGGCTGGCAGGACACCAATCCTGACGGCACAGCGCGTTGGGGCACCAACACGGTCAGCGGAATTTATTCGAGCGCCGTTGGCGATCTGCTCACCGCTTCTTTCAGTGCCAGTGGCACCGCCGAAGAAGCCACCCTCTCCAACGGTGATTCCGGCGGCGGCGTGTTCGTCAATGATGGCGGCATCTGGAAACTGGCTGGCGTGAACTACAGCATTGATGGCATGTTCGACACCAACAACGTTACTGGAGATGGCAGCGATTTCAATGCGGCCTTGTTTGATCGCGGCGGTCTTTATCAGGGCTCCGACTCCTTTGGCTGGACATTCATCCCCGACCTCCCTCTGGACAATCCCTCCAGCATGTACGCCTCGCGCATCTCCACCAGCGCGGCCTCCATCATGTCCATCACCATGGTTCCAGAGCCTCAGTCGGCTTTGCTGGTGATGCTGGCCCTCTCAGCGGGTTGGATGCAGCGCAGGCGCGTCACGCGGCCGGTTTGATCTCAGCAAAGATCAACCTTCCGGCACTGGTCGGAAGGGTGCCCGAAACCACCACCTCCACCGTTTGACCGATCTGCGCGGCGGCGTTGTTCACCACGATCATGGCACCGTCGGGCAGATAACCCACCGCCTGATTCTTGTCCTTGCCAGGTTTGGTCAGCGGCAGCCGCAGTTCATCGCCCACGCTGAGTTCTGGATTCAAGGCTGCAGCCAGCTCGCGCAGGCTGAGCACGGTGATACCGCGCAGCCGGGCCACCTTGGCAAGATTGTCGTCATTGGTCAGCAGGCGGGCGTTCAGCTCACGCGCCAGCGTGACCAGCCGCACTTCCACCGAAGCATCTGAAGAGCCGTCCTCATGGATGGAAACCTTCATCTCAGGCCTTGCCCGCAGTTTTTCCATCATCTCCAAACCTCGCTTGCCCCGCAGAGATTGAGCCACCTCGGAGGAGTCTGCCAGATGCTGAAGCCCGTCCAAAACGCAACGCGGCACCACGACGGCACCGCTGAGAAATCCGGTGGCAAACACCCCAGTCAGCCGGGCGTCCATGACGACATTCGTGTCCAGCAGCAGCGGTTCACCTTCAGAACCATCACGGCGGAACCGGATGTACGGGATCAAAAAGGCAAACTGGTCCCGGTCACTGCGCAGCGCAAACGTGACCCCGAAAAACGCCAGCGTCCCATAGATGCAGATCTCCGCGACATTTTGCAGAGCCACCCCTTCCTCGTGATTTTGGAAATAGGCGAGCTGGAACACGCCGATGCGCGTGATCAGCCACGCGCAGAAGAGCCCCACCGCAAGCCCCAGCGTGGCGTGGGAAAAATCCCTCAGGGTGAAATGCGCCAGCATCACATCCAGCACCACCAGCAGCCCCATGAACACTGCACCACTCAGCGCTCCGACCCAGGCGTCCTGGTCCAGGCCCAGGGCGATCGCAATGCCAATGAAAACGGAGAACGCAAAGAACAGCGCACGCACAAGGCGGATGGGCCAGGAAGTTTTCATGGAGATGAGCAGGGATTAAAGGCAAAAACCAGACGGGGCAAAAGGATTCTCCCCCGGAATTCGTCACGGCCTCATGGCCAGACCACCACGCCGTGTAAACTGGAGCTCCACCCCGGCTTCCGCAAACACTCGTCCCATCTCACGTTCCAGTTCAGACACACTGCGCCCTGCCAGGATAAACTCCCGCACAGCGCTCTCCTCGGCCATGCCTTGCTCCATGGCCCTCACCAGGGCTTTCACACCTGCACCGTCACCTCCACGATCAAGATAAGTAAGAAAGAACGTCAGCAGCATCGCCGAGGCGCGGTTCTCGCTCGCGACGAGCGTATTCATGCTCGCCTTCCATGCCTTGGGTTCCATAGCCATCAGTTCAGAAAGGTTCAGCATCCCAAAACGCACCGACTGCCCCATCTGCCGGGCACCCAACTCACGCAGACTTTGCCTCATTTGTTCCATGATCTGGGCAGGAGACAGCCCGGCATTCTTGGCATCAGCAAATTCAGGAATGTCCGCCAGCAGCCACACCGGCAGCATCTTCTTCACGTCCGGCTCTTGGACCCGTGGAGCCTGCACCACGGCGGGAGCGGGTACCGGCACGGGATTTTTCTTCAGCCCGATGGCAGCCAGTCCGGAAGACTTCACCGTCTGCAAGAGCGACTTCAAGCTCCGCGCCTGGACTAAGGGCGATTCACGGACGGCAATCGCTGGGGTAGGATGCGGCGATTCCTGCTTCAACCACAGCACAAACACCGCGGCCCCCAGGACAGCCGAAGACACAACGATCCCACGCAAAACCGTGATAATGCCCAGCCTGCCAGTCCGGCGCCGTTTGCGAACGGCTTCGGTTTGGTTCACCAGCGCCATAGGCGCGTGGCTTGGAGCAAGAGGATGCATGACACTGAGTACTGACCGGGTAAAAGCCTCAATCGTCAAGCCCCCTTAACTAAACCCACCTTTAAACAAATTTAATTAACCCGAATCATTGCATCATCGCCTGCGCCTTTTCGGCCACCACCGGCTCATCTCGGAACACCGCCAGAGACGGCCGCAAAAGCTGCGGATCTTCGTCCAGTGTCCGCTCGGCAAGCTGCCGTGCCAGACGCACCAGCCGCGTGTCCGCCAGCAGTTCACCAAACAGCAGCGGCGCCTGACCGCTCTGCGCATGGCCCAGCACATCCCCAGGCCCACGCCGCCGCAGGTCTTCCTCGGCGATCTGGAAGCCATCGCTCGTCTCCTCCATGATCGCCAGCCGCTGCCGGTTCTCCTCGTCCTTGTCGTCCACAAACAGCACGCAGTAGCTCGTGTGCGCCCCGCGGCCGATGCGCCCCCGCAGCTGATGCAGCTGCGCCAGCCCGAAACGGCCCGCGTCATGGATGAACATCACCGTTGCGTTTGGCACGTCGATGCCCACTTCGATCACCGTCGTGGAAACCAGTGCATCCAGCTTGCCCGCACGAAAGCGTTTCATCACCTCCTCCTTCTCCTCCGCGCTCATTCGGCCATGCAGCAGACCCACCTCGCACGGGGCCAGCAGCTTGGACCACTCCTCATGTCCCTTCGTCGCCGCACCCGCATCGAGCTTTTCCGATTCATCGATCAGCGCGTACACGATATACCCCTGCCGCCCCTCCTCGATCTGCTCACGCAGAAATTTGGCCGCCTCCTTCAATTTGGTTTTCGGCCGCACCTTGGTGATGATCTTCACCCCATCGCGTGGCTTTTGGTCGATCGTGGAAACCTCCAGATCCCCGTAGATCGTCAGCGTCAGCGTGCGCGGAATCGGCGTGGCCGTCATCACGAGCACGTCCGGTGTGTCCCCTTTGCGGATCAGCTTCGCCCGCTGCGCCACGCCAAACTTGTGCTGCTCGTCAATGACCACAATCCCCGTGTTGTGCATCAGCTCCGCATCATGCAGCAGCGCATGCGTGCCGATGACGATCTCTGCTTTCCCTGCGCTGCGCTTTCCGCGCATCAACTCCACGCCTTCCCCATCCTCGCGTTTCGATCCCGTCCGCAGCGCCACGCGCAGGCCCAGCGGCTCCAGCCACTTGCGTGCGTTGCGCGCATGCTGCTCAGCCAAAATCTGCGTCGGTGCCATCAGCACCGCCTGCCGGCCTGATTCGACCGCACGCAGCATCGCAGCAAAGGCCACTACAGTCTTGCCGCTGCCCACATCGCCATGTAGCAGGCGCTTCATGGGATTTCCCGAGGCCATGTCTCGATGAATCTCATCCAGACAACGCTGCTGCGCCGGGGTGAGCTGAAACGGCAGTTCGCTGAAAAAGTCCCGCAGCAGCTCGCCCGTGCCGGCCTGCCTGCGCCCCCCGGATTCGATCACCCGCCGCTTCCTCCGCGCAACGCGCAATTGGTAGCCGTAGAACTCCTGCAGAGCGAGGTAGCGCTTCGCCTGTTCCAGCGTTTCCATGCTGGCTGGGAAATGCACCTCACGCATAGCCTTGGAGCGCGTCTGACCTGCAAACTCCCCTTCCCCGCTCGGTGCCGGCAGCAGATCCTCGACAAACGACTCCGGCAGTGCCCGCAGCACATGCCACGCCGCCACGCGCAGCGCCTTCTGCGTCATCGCCCCCTTCAGCCGGTAGATGGGTGTGATGCGCCCCGTGTGAATCTGCTCCGCATCATCATCCGCACCGCCTTTGACGATCTCATACTCCGGATGCGACATGCTCAGCCGGCCTTTCGTGTCCTTGATGATGCCATAGACGATCAGCTCCTGCCCCTCCGCCAGCACCCGGCTCATGAACGGCATGTTCCACCACTTCAGCGTGAGCTGCTGCCCCAGAAGCCCCGTCGCATGCCTCACCACTGCCTCAAACACACCCGCCCTGCCGAAAAACTTGTTTCCCGTCTTCGTGATCAGCACGTGATGGCACGTCGGTGCCAACCCCGCCTGAAACGCCAGCGCCTGCATCTGCCGCCGGTCTTCGTGCCGGGATGGCATCAGGGAGATCACATCCGCCACCGTCGCCACACCCTCCTTGCCCAGCAAGCGGGCCGCATGCGCGGGCATGCCGGGAACTTCAGCGAGAGAGAGGTCGAGCGGAATCACCTGCTGAGATGGAATGCGTGGCGATGAGTGTCAAAGGCGATCTTGAATTCACACCGCCTTCTCCATCACATAATCATCCATCACAAACCCGCTGCCGATGTCGCTGACGATGTCTTCGGTGAAACGAAATCCCGCACGCAGATAGGAGCGGATGGCGGGGGCGTTGCGCTTGTTCACACGGAGGCGCACGACCTTGCAGCTCATCTCGCGAGCGCGGTCCTCGGTCCAGCGCAGAGTTACACCTCCGAGGCCATTGCCATGCACTTCTGGCAGCAGATAAAGCTTGTTGATGAAGAGCACCGGTTCAAAAAGCAGCTTCTCAAAGGAAATGTAGCCGACCGGCTTTGGCCCTGCGATCTCCACGAGTGCATACCACACATCCCGCGCCTGCATCTCATGCGCCATGGAGCCGGGCTGGTACCAGATGGAGAGCATGTACCGGATCTGCTCCACACTGATGATGCCCGGATAATACGCATGCCAGATTTCATGCCCGAGACGCTGCACCGTGGGCAGCTCATTGGCACCGATGCGGCGGATGCGTGCGGCGAGCGGTTCGCGGCGCGTTTGCAGCGTACTCAAGGCATGCCGCCAGGTGTCCTCATCCCGCGCGGGCGAGAGGCGGTGCAGATGTGTGGCGATTTGATCCTGCGTGGGCTCCACGAGCTGTTCCTCGCGGATTTGCTTCTGGTCCGAGGGAAACTCAGCCTCCGGGAGAATCAGCTGCGCCAGGTACCAGCAGGCCCAGGCGCGCCAGGTGCGCAGCTCCTTGTTGGGCTCCACCATGCGCGTAGCCAGATGCTGCCAGTGGCGGCGCGGATTTCCAATGAACTGGCCTTCCACCCGGTGCTGCATGATCCAAACCAGCGCCAGATACGGCAGCGGCCATTTCGCGAGAATGGGTTCGTCTGCCTTCAAAGGCAGCGACAGGGCACGGTTGATGATGAGAATGCTTTTGGCCGGAAATCCTTCCCGCCACAGGCTCTGCGCATAGTGCAGCGCCGTTTCATAAAACAGCGGACCACGTTCATGGTTCAGCGCCTCGATGTCTGTGTGATCGTAGTGCCGGTTTTCCTCCGGCAGAAACGGGCAGGGCGGATTGATCCATGCGGTGTGTTTCACGCCGATTTTTCCTCCCATCCCTTCGCCCTGTCCAGCGCCCGAGCCCACCCCTGCGTGATCTTGGCGCGCGCAGCCGCTTTCATGGCTGGTTTGAATTTACGGTCCACCTGCCAGTGCTTCGCGATGTCCGCCTGGTTCTTCCAATATCCCACGGCGAGGCCCGCGAGACAGGCGGCGCCGAGTGCGGTGGTTTCATTCACCTTCGGTCGCACGACGGGGACGCCGAGAAGATCGCACTGCAGTTGCATGAGCAGGTTGTTCACGCAGGCGCCACCATCGACACGCAGTTCCTTCAGCTTGATCCCAGCATCGGCCTCCATGGCCTTCAAGATGTCCATGACCTGCAAGGCGATGCCTTCCAATGCCGCACGCGCAATATGCGCCGCCGTGGTGCCGCGCGTCATGCCCACGAGTGTCCCCCGCGCATAGGCATCCCAATGCGGTGCCCCGAGACCGGCAAACGCTGGCACAAGATAGACTCCGCCAGTGTCGGGCACGCTCGCAGCCAGCGCCTCGACATCCGCCGACTGGCGGATGATGCCCAGACCATCGCGCAGCCACTGGATCGCCGCGCCGGCGATGAACACGCTGCCTTCGAGCGCGTATTCGGTGTGCCCGTTGATGCGCCAGGCCACGGTGGTGAGCAGTTTGTTCTTGGAATTGATCGGCTTGGTGCCCGTGTTCATGAGCATGAAGCAGCCGGTGCCATAGGTGTTCTTCACCATGCCAGGCTTTGTGCAGATCTGGCCAAACAAAGCCGACTGCTGGTCTCCCGCAATGCCAGCGATGGGAATGGAGCCCCCGAGCAGCGCTGTCACGCCAAATTCCCCGCTTGAATCCCGCACCTCCGGCAGCATGGAACGCGGCACGCCGAAAATCTTCAGCAGTTCGTCATCCCAGGTGCCTTTGCGAATGTCATACAGCATCGTGCGCGAGGCATTGCTGACATCCGTGGCATGTACCTTGCCGCCGGTGAGATTCCACAGCAGCCAGGAGTCAATGGTGCCAAAAGCGAGTTCACCCTTGGCGGCGCGAGCTTTGGCCCCTTTCACATTTTCCAAAATCCACTGCACCTTCGTGGCGGAGAAGTAGGCATCCACGACGAGGCCGGTTTTGCGTTGGATAAGCTTGTCGATCTTGTGCGCGCGCAGCTTGTCGCAGATCGAGGCTGTGCGGCGGTCCTGCCACACGATGGCGTTGCAGATCGGCTTTCCTGTCTTGCGATCCCACACCACCGTCGTCTCACGCTGGTTCGTGATGCCAATGGCGGCCACATCCGCAGCCTTCGCCCGCGCCTTGTGCAGCACCTCAGAAGCCACCCCGGCCTGCGTGGCCCAGATTTCCTGCGCATCATGCTCCACCCAGCCCGGCTTTGGGAAGATCTGCCGGAACTCCTTCTGGGCCGTCGCCACGATGCCTCCGTCGTGGTTGAAGAGGATGGCACGTGAGCTGGTGGTGCCCTGGTCGAGAGCGAGTATGTATTTCATGGTTATTCGGGATGTTCCCAAGGCTGGCGTGCGGAGTCAATGCCTTACAAACTGCCGGGGAACATGTAGATGGCATTTTTCAGTCAGAATGAATACTCTTGCCCGAAAAGCATCCAAACTCACCACCATGCAAACCATTCCTGAAACGGCAGCGCCCGCCGCACCACGGGCGCGTTCCACGAAGAAAGTCGTGCTCATCACCCTCACCGTCATTCTCGGCTGCGCGGGCATCGCCGCCGCCACAGGCGCCTTCTGGGTCAAACAAAACTTCTACCCCTCCGCCATGACTCCCGTGAGCCTGACTGCCACGGAGCAGGCGGCCTTCGACAGCAAGCTGCAGGCTCTGAACAATCCTGCCGCCATTCCGCCCGATGAAGCCAACCGCACCATCCTCGTCAACGAGCGTGAAGTAAACGCCTACCTCGCCCAACAACAGCTCGGAGAGACGGTTCAGGTCAAGTTTGGCGAAGGCCAGGTCTCCGCCGCGATCATCTTCACCGCCCCGGAAGATTTTCCGATCATGCCGAATCAAAAAATTCGCCTTCGCTTCACCTTCGGCACCAGCCTTTCACCAGAGCATAAGCTGTCGCTGAAACTCGACGACCTCAGCCTCGGCGGCATCTCGCTGCCCAACAGCTGGATCGGCGATCTGAAGGGCGTTGATCTCGTCGCTGAAAATGTGGAGTCCGACCCTGCACTGCAAAAGTTCATCGCAGGCATTCAGTCGCTGGACATCCACAATGGCACGCTGCGTCTCGTGCTGAACAAGTAGTCTCCTAGAAAAACGAAAAAGCCGCAGGAGGATCACCCCTGCGGCTTTTTTCATTTTAGACTGATCAGATCACTTTTTCGCGTTGGCTTCGGCGAGGATCTTCTTGGCCTCCTCAGCCCCGATCTCGCGCACCTTCAGATTGCGCCAGCGGATCTCGCCGCCGTGGGTCTGCAGCATGATCGGTCCTTTGGCAGGCAGCGGCTTGGTGCGGTCGTAGTAGTTTTCCATCACATTGCCGTCCACGACGAGCTTGTCGTTCAGCCAAACCCAGGTGCGCGCCCCGATCTGGCGAATGCGGAAGCTGTTCCACTCACCCATGGGCTTGTCCGCCACCACCAGCGGATCTCGTCCCGGGGTGTCCGGCGTGTTGTTGAACAGACCGCCTGAGCCAAGGTGAGGCCTGCGTGTCGGTTTGGCCGGATCGAAGACCTGGGACTTGTCCCAAATCTGCACCTGAGGTGCGCCACGCAGGTAGATACCGCTGTCAGCACCTGCCACGGTTTTGTATTCGATGAGGAACTCGATGTCGCCGAATTCCTCTTCAGTGGTGGCATAGGGGCCATGACCGTCATTGACCAGTTCGCCGTTCTCCACCTTCCAGTCTTTGGCGAATTCGTCGCGCATCTTTTTGAGCGCTTCCGCTTTCTTCTCGCCTTCGAGTTTGACGACGGAGTGAGGGTTCAGCCCGTACCAGCCGGTGAGATCCTTGCCATTGAAGATTGGCCGGAAGCCGGAGTCTTGAGCATGGGAGACAAGACAAAGAGACAGCACCAGGCTGCCAAGAGTGAGTGAATGTAATTTCATGATCATGGTTGGTGTATGTCTGCGGCTCTCACTTCGCTTCCTTGAGCTTGGTGATGAGATATTCTGTGGTCGTCTTGGCCTTCACATCCGTCACACCTGGGTAATAGACTGCGCAAGACACGCCCTTTTCTTGGCAATGCTCTTGGAGTTTCACCCCAAAGTTCGCGGTGTGTGTTGGGTCTTTCTGCTCCTGGCCGATGGCAGGAGGAGCGCCGAATGAACAATACACAGGCGGATCGTCCGAGCTCACCAGCGCATAAGGCGAATACTCTTTGATCCAAGGCAGAATGCGCTCCCTCGCCGCCACAAAATCATCGAAGTTCTTGAATTCTCCCGCCTTGCTGAAGGCATGGCCGCCGTACTTGCTGTTCGGCGTCCACTCGCGCATCTGCTTCGGGTCCAGCGTGGTCTGGGGGCCGTTCACAGCCGCAGTGTAAAGACGGGTCGATTCACGCGCAATGGGATCGCTGCTCTTCGGATCCGCCATGTCGTCATGGAAAGCCAGCCACAGGCTGCTGCACGCACCCGCCGAGCCTCCGCTCGCGCCAATGCGTGTTTTGTCGATGTTCCACTCGGCCGCCTTGCTGCGCACCGTCTGCAGCGCCAGCGCCGCATCCGTCAGCGGTGCCTTCACCGGCGGCACCACATCCTGCGCCTGCGAGATGTAGCGGTAGTTGATCGATACCACGGAAATGCCCTCCTTCAAAAACGGCTCCACCGCGATGCCCGCCTTGTCTCCGCCCATCCAGCCACCGCCATGAATGAAGAACAGCAGCGGCGTCGGCTTGTCCGACTTCGCCTGCCAAAAATCGAGCACGTTACGCTCCGCAGGCCCATACTTCAGATTCGCCACCGTCGGCGGCGGATTCTTCGGATAGACCTTCTTGGCCGGTGCTTTGGCAGCAGGAGCGGCGGCTTTTTTTGCGGGAGCCTCGACCTTCTTCGCCGGTGTGTCAGCCGCGAAGGAGATTGAGGTGAGCAGGATGAGGGAGAGCGCGAGTTTCATGGAGAACTCATCAAACGTCTTCACATCGCGCCATCTCACACTGGAGTTGATGGACGCTGTTCAAGAATCGGCACCTCGTGCATGGAAGAAGAAGGCGCAGCGCCTACTTCTTCAGCGTCGCGATCAAAAACTCCGCAATCGACTTGTGCTTCACATCCGGCGCACCGGGATAAACGAGTTCGCACTCATCACCGATCTCCCTGCAATGCTCCTGCAGTTTGACGCCGTAGTTCGAGGTGTGGGTGGGGTCCTTCTGCACCTGGCCGATGGCGGGAGCAGTGCTGTAGTAAAGATAGACCGGTGGATCGTCCTTGGAGACAAGCTCATACGGTGAGTACATCTTGATCCACTTCAGCACCGACTCACGCTTTTCCAAAAACTCGGCAAAGCGAGTATCGCGTGTCTTGCGTTCATTGGGGTCCATGAAGCCAAAAGCATGGCCGCCGTAGCGGCTGTTCGGTGTCCACTCCTTGAGCTGCTTCGGATCAAGCGAGGTCTGCGCACCGCTGACCGCCGCGCACCATAGCCGCGTGGATTCCCGTGCGATGGGGTCGCTGCTCTTCGGGTCCGCCATGTCATCATGAAAGGCCAGATAGAGGCTGGAGCAGGCACCGGCAGAACCGCCACTGGCTCCGATGCGCTGCTTGTCGATGTTCCATTCCACCGCGTGGCTGCGCACAAACTGCAACGCACGCGCCGCATCCTCCAACGGCCACTGCACCGGCGGCATCACGCCAGCCAGCTGAGCCTGCCAGGAGTAGCGGTAGTTGATGGAGACAACGGAGATGCCTGCCTTGAGGCACGCTTCGAGTTCGCCCACTCCAGACTTGTCTCCCGCGACCCAGCCGCCACCATGGATGAAGAACAGCAGCGGCGTGGGCTTCGAGGAATCAGCCTTGTAGAAATCCAGCACCTGCCGCTCGTGCGTGCCATAAGGCACATTCGCCACAGTCGGCGCGCGCTTCGGCGCCGGAGCAGGTTTTACGACAGGAGAAGCCGTCTGCGCATGCAAAGATGCAGCGAGGAGGAGAGAGAGGATGATTGGAGATTTCATGGCTTATAGAATAGAAGAGATCAAGGTTTCGCAAAGCGGTCAGCGGCGGCCTTTTGAACTTCGGACAGGATTTTTTTACCATCGTCCGTTCTCCAGCCGCCGGTGTGGCGCAATGAGACGAAATGTTTCATGGATGAGGAACAAATGAACGCAGAGAATGCCGACGTTGATCAATTCAAGCTGCCTCCAGAGAAAAATTCACACCTCCGGCAGTTCAAATCCGGCGGCGTATTCCTCCTGCGCCAGCTTGTTGGCTTCGTCCGCAAATTCGCCTGTGAAGACCTCATTCACCGGATCAAAATCGAGCCACGGACCGACGACGACCTGCTCGACCTCCGTGTTGATCTGATTCGCGGCTAGCGTGGTGAGCATGTCCGCGAAAATGACCTGGCCGAACTTGTCGCCCTGCAGGCGTTCTTTGATCTCCTCGTTCTTCATCGCCTTGCCAAGACGGTAGGAAGTGTTCGCCAGATGTGCGAGCGCAGCGGCCTGCTGGCCGTGGCGGATGTGAAGCACATCCTTGGTGTATTTCCCGGCGCGCACGGAGTCGATAAAGTTTTTCATGTGCTCCGGGCCCGTCAGGAAATTTTCAAACTTCGTGATGGTCTTGCCCTCGTTGTCATAGGCCTTGGATTCGGCCACATAGCCGCCTTCGCAGTGGATGATGTTCCCGGTGCGAATACCCTTGTAGGGTGGCTCGCCGGTTTTCTTGTCCATGTTCTTCGTCGGCAGGCCAAACATGTCCATGAGCAGCGGCACGGGCTCATAGGGATGGAAGGCGAGCTGGCAGTTCGCCGTCTGGCCATCATCCACATAGCCCCAGCGACGGCCGAGGCTCATCACACGCTGCGGCAGCGTGGCGGGGTCATTGAGCGCCCAGCGCGCCACGTCATACTGATGCGGCCCCTGGTTGCCGATGTCACCGTTGCCGTAGGGCCACTGCCAGTGCCAGTCGTAGTGGAATTGTTTGCGCATGATGGGCAGCTCCGGACGCGGGGAGGACCAGAGCTTGTAATCCACGGTGGATGGCGGTTGCTGGGCGACGTCCACCTTCTCGATGCTGAGGCGCATGCCGTGGACGAGCGCATGAGACAGCTTCTTTTTGCCGATGTGGCCCTCGTTCACCCACGCCATCGCCGCTGCCCATCCCAGATCGGAGCGCCGCTGCATGCCATGCTGCACGATCAGGCCTTTCGCCGCCGCCTTGGTGGCAGCCGCCATGAGCTTGCGGCCTTCAATGAGGTTGTGGCAGACCGGCTTCTCCACATAGACATGCTTGCCGTGCTGCAAGGCGGTGAGCGCGATGAGCACATGGCTGTGATTCGGTGTGGCAATGGTCACCGCATCGATGTCCTTGTCCGCACAGCACTCACGGAAGTCACGGTAGGTCTTGACGGTGATGTTCTGCTTGGCGAGTTCGGCCACCTTCTTGTCCACGACGGCGGAATCGACATCGCACAGCGCCACCAAGCGAACGCCGGGAACTTTGAGCAGTTCCTTGATATGGCCGCCGCCTCGACCGCGAAAGCCGATCACAGCGACGCGCACATCACCGCTCGCCCCCAGCGGCGCCGCCCAGGCAGGCATGGAAAGGGCTCCGGCGAAGGAGGTCTGAAGGAAACGACGACGGGAAGTGGTGGGCGTGTTCATGATGCCGCACATAACGTCGGCTGCGGGCTTGCCTTTTCGGAGTTCATGCCTAGCCATGAAACATGGAGCCACTGCCGACCCTCAGCGAGATCGAAGCCGCCAAGGCGCTCATTCGTCCGCACATCCACGAAACACCGGCCTACCGCTGGCCACTGCTGGAGGCGGGCCAAAACTGCGATCTGTGGTTGAAGCATGAAAACCACACGCCGGTCGGAGCCTTTAAGATTCGCGGGGGCCTCGTGTACATGGACGAGCTGAAACGCCTGCAGCCCGAGGTGAGCGGTGTCATCGCGGCCACGACGGGCAACCACGGGCAGTCCATCGCCTTTGCCGCGAAGCTCAATGGCCTGCGGGCCGTGATCGTGGTGCCGCATGGCAACAACCCGGAAAAGAATGCTGCCATGCGCTCTCTGGGAGCGGAGCTGGTGGAGCATGGCCGTGAGTTTCAGGAAGCGCTGGAATACTCCCGTGAACTGGCCGCAAAAGAAGGCCTGCATGCCGTGCCTTCATTCCACCCTTGGCTGGTACGCGGAGTGGCCACGTACGGGCTGGAACTGTTTCGTGCGGTGAGTGATCTGGATGTGGTGTTTGTCCCCATCGGTCTGGGTTCCGGCTTCTGCGGCGTGACTGCGGCGCGGGAAGCCCTGGGATTGAAGACGAAGATCATCGGTGTGGTGTCCGAGCATGCGCCGGCTTATGCGCTGTCGTTTCAGCAGCGGCAGTTTGTTGAACAAACGAGCAGCACACGCGTCGCGGAAGGCGTGGCCTGCAAGACCCCGAACCGGGATGCGCTGGAGCATGTGCTGCACCATGCGCATGACATCGTGACGGTGAATGACGACGAAGCCATCGCCGCGATGCGCGAAATCATCCAGACCACCCACAACATCGCCGAAGGCGCGGGTTCGCTCGCCTACGCGGCGCTGAAAAAGCAGCAGGCAGCATGGCAGGGCAAGCGCGTGGCCTGCGTGCTTACGGGTGGGAATGCGAGCATGAGCATCCTGCGCGAGGCTCTGCTCTAGCGCCGAGGCACCAGCGGCAGCACAATATGCGACGGATGTTCGCGATCGTAATAGACCGTGTTCGTGGCGGTCACCGTGCGGCGGTGCTGCTGGAGCGGCTCGCCGGTGTTGGGGTTCACGTCAAAGCGCGGGAAGTTGCTGCTGCTGATGTCCACACGGATGCGGTGGCCCTTTTTGAAGACGTTGCTCGTGGGGTAAAGTTTGATCGTGAAGGGATAAACCTTGCCGGGCTGCATGAGCTTTTCCTCCTGCAACGAATCGCGGAAGCGGGCGCGCACGATACCTTCGGCAAGATTGAGGTCAAAGCCATGCGGCCAGTCGGCACTGGAGGGGTACACGTCGATGAGCTTGGCGGTGAAGTCGGTGTCCAATGCGTCTGATGAAGCCCAGAGCTTCACTTCGATCTCCCCGGTGATTTCGGTGTCTTCTGCCAGAGGTGCAGTTTGGAATACCAATACATCACTGCGGGCAGACAACGGAATGGGCTTGGTCCAGTTCCAGAATTTGTCGCTGCCCCGCTGATCCCAGGCGCCCTGCTGCATGATGCCGTCTCCGGAGGAAATATTGCCACCGAGCGTAGGCACCGGGTTCCTGGGGTCAAAGGCGTAGGTCACGGATGCTCGCTCATCCTTGGGCTTGGCATCACTCAGCAGGCCTTCGGCATGCAGATAGAAGGGTGTGGATTTCATTCGCGCCAGCGGCCATTCGTTTTCATCACGCCATTGTCCGCCATGATTGAGCAGCCCGTCCTTGGTCTTGCGGCCATCTCCGGTGCCCATGACGAAGATGCGAACTTTTTTGGCAAAGGGCGCAGCCTTGCCGACGCTGTTGTCGATGCCCTTCATCCAGTGATCAAACCACTCCTTGCGCCAGACAAGCTGGTCCGCAATGGCCGCTTCAGTGCCGAACTCCACCTGCCCATGCGCAGACTTGTTCTGCGCGCCATGAATCCACGGTCCCATGATGAGATAGACGTCGCTTTTCAGCGTCTTCGAGAGCGCCTGAAAATTCGCCGAGGTATTGCCCGCCCATGAGTCATACCAGCCGCCGACGAGATAGACTGGCATGTCCTTGTAGCGTGCGGGATCGGCCAGAATGTTGTTCTGCGCCCAGAAGCCATCATCCTTGCCGTGGCGCATGGCCTGGATGAGCCAGTCCTCGTATTCAGGGGCGAGCTTGAGCGGCGTGGAACCGGGGCGCAGCGGCAGCAGCGGGAGATAGTCCCAGCGATGATCCGCCATCTCTTTGAGTTCGACCTGCGTGCCAGGATCGAGCGCTGCATTGCTGCCCTTGCCGGCATTGAGCATGATCCAGTTCCAGAAGCGCATCTCAAACGCGCCCGCATTGCGCATGCTCTGTCGTCCCATGTTGGACACGGCATCCACCGGGATGACGGTGGTGAGCTGCGGCACTTTTTCCAAAGCCATCGCGTGCTGTGTGCCCCCCACATACGAGGTGCCCACCATGCCGATCTTGCCGTTTGCCCACGGCTGGGCGGCGATCCATGCGGCACAATCAGCGCCGTCCACACCATCATCAGTCATCCAATGCCAGACTCCCTCGCTGGCGTAGCGCCCGCGCGTGTCCTGCGCCACGAATGCATAACCGTGCGCCGCAAAGTACTCGCCGAAACTTTTCGCGCCGTCCTTGTTGTAAGGCAGGCGCGTGAGAATGACGGGCAGCCTGTCGGTGCTGCCTGCTGGCAGATAAATGTCCGTGGCGAGTTTCACACCATCGCGCATCGCCACCATGACGTTCTTTTCGACTTTAACACCCGCTTCCTGGGCATGCAGGAACGTAGCGGCCAGAAGTACCGCCGTGATGGCTGCGCGATGGATCATGGTCTTACTCCGCGAGAAGTTTGGTCACCATTTCTTCCAGCCCACCACGCGCATTGGTGCTCACCACCATGCCCTTCTTGTTGAGCAGCCACATGGCGGGAATGGAGTTGATGCCGTATTTGGAAGAGATCTCATTCTGCCAGCCTTTGCCGTCAAAGTACTGCGGCCATTCCATGCCTTTTGCCTTCACGAAGCCTTCGAGTTCGGCCTTGTCGGAGTCGAGCGAGATGCCCACAATTTCAAAGCCCTTCGAGTGCAGTTCCTTGTAGGCCTTGAGCACGTTCGGCAGTTCGGCCACGCAGGGCCCGCACCATGTGGCCCAGAAGTCGACCAGCACGACCTTGCCCTGAAGTTTCGACACATCCACTTCGCGGCCGTCCACGGCGGTGAATTTCAATTCAAGCGGCTTGGTCTTCAGGTCGGCGGCGGCCTTGATGCTCTTGATCCTGCCCTCCACCAGCTTGTTCATTTTTTCGTCAGGATAATCCTTCAGATGCTTCTCCGCTTTCGCCAGCCATGCATCAGCGCCCCCTTCGGAGCTTTCGGCGGCGTCGACTGCCTCCATGATGCTCATCAAGCTAGCCTGCGATTTGGTTGCAGGTTTGGCGTCTGCGGCTTTGAGAATGTCTTCAAGGCCAACGGCTTTCTTTTCTGGAGCCGGCACTCCTGCGATTTCACGCGCACGTCCGACCATCATCTCAAACAAGGCGGCATCCCAGCGGGAGGGGTTTTCAGGCGCAGCCTTCATGGCCGCCGCATAAGCAGAATCAAACTCTGTCAGTCCCTTTTTCAGCAGCGCGATCGCTTCATCCCGCGATTGCGGTTTGTCCTTCGGATTTTTGATGCTTTCGACAACGTCGTCCACCTTTTGCCATTCAGCATCGCCAGTGGCAGCATGCAGGAATGAAGATACGGCCAGGAACAAAGTCGTGGCCCCGATGCAGAGTAGGCGGTGCGCGTTCATAAGTCAGATTAAACGTGAGACCGCCGCCCCACCAATCTTTTCACGTGAAGATTTCCAACTTCCGCAAGCATCGTCATCATGGCGCTTTTCTCCACCTGAACAGCAGCCTCCCGGGAATGCAGTCAGAAGGCGGCAAGTCAAACAACACCGGTGGGGCCGGAATAAGCTCATGAGCTTATTCCGCAAGCAGCTTGGTGACCTTCTCTTTGATGTCCTCAAAAGCATTCATGCTCACGACCACGCCCTTCTTGTTCAGCAGCCACATGGTGGGAATGGATTCGAGTTTGTATTTGAGGAAGAGCACGTTCTCCGGGCCCTTGCCATCGAAGTACTGCGGCCATTCCATGCCCTTGTCTTTCACGAAGGCTTCCAGCTCGGCTTTGTCGGCATCGAGTGAAACGCCGATGACCTCGAAGCCCTTCGCATGCAGCTCCTTGTAGGTCTGCTGAACGGTCGGCAGTTCTTCGACACAGGGGCCGCACCAGGTGGCCCAGAAGTCGATGAGGACGACTTTGCCCTGCAGTTTGCTCACATCCACCTCACGACCATCAAGAGCGGTGAATTTCAGATCGAGTGGTTTGGTCCGGAGATTTATTTCGAAAATTCTGTCCTCCACCATTTTGTTCAGCTTTTCGGCGGGGAAATCTTTCAGATGCTTCTCAGCCTGGGCGATCCATGCCGCAGCGTCGCCGCCCGGGGCAAATGCCGCGTCAGAAGCCACCATGACAAGGGTCAGACTGGCCTGCGATTTTGTCTCGGGCTTGGCGTCCTCGGCTTTGAGGATGTCAGCGAGGGCGATGGGGGGCTGTTCAGGGCCAGGAACATTCGCCATCTCGCGCACGCGTCCGAGCATGGAGTCAAAAAGCGCGACATCCCAGCGGGTTGGATTGGCAGGCGCTGTCTTCATGGCGGCCTCGTAGTTCGCATCAAACTCTTTGAGGCTCTTCTTCAGCATCACCATCGCTTCATCGTCTGACTGCGGTTTCGTCTTCGGATTTTTGATGCCTTCAATGACGTCGGTGACTTTTTTCCATGCGTCATCTCCGTCAGCAGCACGAAGAAACGAGGAGGCAGTCAGGACGAGAGTCGTGACTCCGATGCAGAAAAAGCGATGGGCGTTCATGGAGGAGGGGACAGCCTAAACGGATGAAAACCGCGCCACCAATCTTTTTAAGCGAAGATTTCCGTCACCGCTTTTCCCTTCCCGTCTTCCGTCACGTAGAAGGGCCGGCCTTCGATCTCAAACTCCGTCTTCGGGCTGATGCCCATGGCCGTCATGATCGTGGCATGCAGGTCCATGACACTCACTGGATTTTTGGTGGCGATGAGCGGGCGTTCATCGGCGGTTTCGCCATACAGGTGGCCTTTCTTCACACCACCGCCAAACATCACCACGCTGGTGCCGCCGGTGAAATGGCGGTGCAGGCCATAGTGCTTCATCTCACTGAGCGTGTCGACTTTGAAGGTCGTCTGGTCATTGGCGGTGGAGCCGGGTTTGCCTTCCATGAGCGCATCCCGGCTGAACTCGCTGGCGATGACGATGAGCGTGCGATCCAACAGCCCCTTGGCCTCCAGGTCACGCACAAGCTGTGAAATCGGCAGATCAATCTCCTTGTGCATCGCATCCACGGTGGTGTGGCCGTCCTTGTGGGTGTCCCACTGGAAAAAAGGCACGTACTCGGTGGTCACCTCGACGAATCGGGTGCCCGCCTCCACCAAGCGTCGCGCCAGCAGGCATCCCCTGCCAAAGCGGCCTGTGTCATACTTCGCGTAGCTCTCCTTCGGCTCCAGCGTGATGTCGAAGGCCTCGCGCTCCTTGGCGCTGAGCAAACGATACGCATTGTCCATGCTGCGCAGCATGGACTCCTGCTGGTAGTCGCTCATGAACTCACGCTGCGGACTTTGATCCACCAGCTTGCGGAAGAGGCGGTCACGATTGGCAAAGCGGTTCGCATCCATGCCCTTCGGCGGCTTCACGGACTGCGCGGCCTCCTCAGGAAACGGCAAATTCATGGGCCCAAACTCGCTGCCAAAAAATCCGGCCGTGGTGAAGGCCTTCAGCTCTTCGCTTTCGCCCACGCCTTCGAGCCGCTGGCCGATGTTAATGAATGCAGGCATCACGGCATTGCGCGGGCCGAGCACTTTCGCCATCCATGAGCCAATGTGCGGGCAGGCCACCGTCTGCGGCGGCACATAGCCGGTGTGCCAGTGATACTGGTGCCGCGAGTGCAAAATGCTGCCGAGGTCCGGCTGCACGGCGCTGCGGATCAGCGTGGCACGGTCCATCACCTGCGCGATGTTTTCCAGGCCCTGGCAGATCTTGATGCCATCCACGCTGGTGTTGATCGCAGGAAAAGTGCTCAGCATCCGCTTCACCTCCAGCCCCTTTTCAAACGGCAGGTAGCCCTTCGGGTCAAAGGTGTCCGGTGCCGCCATCCCGCCGGCCATCCAGAGCAGGATGCAGGCATCCGCCTTCGCGGGCGGGTGCGTCACTTTATCTCCCGTTTTTGCCCAGATCGCGCGCGGCTCGCCCGTCATCCAGGCGGCAGTGCCTGCAGCCGCGAGTTTCTTCAGGAAATCGCGGCGGACGATGGGCTCGGGGAGGGTGGGATCAATGTCGTGCATGACAGTATTAGAACGCTGCGAATATCACTCCCCTGACGCATTTTCTTCTCCACCACCCCTCTGGGTGGTGCGCAGGAAAATCGCATTAAAGTGGCTCTTGGCAGCCGCAAACGAAGCCGCCGCATGCAAACTGTCATCATTGCCCCAAGATTCCATGATTGACGGGCGTCTAGCCATCGCCAACTCCATACACCTGTGCTGATCAGTCTCCATCATCTGCTGTTTGTGCTGCTGCCCGCCGCTTTGGCGGCACGCCTTTACGTCAAACCACGACCGGCCACGACCGACGTGGCGAACGGCATCACGCGCTTCTGCCTCGGAATTGGAAAGTGGGTGCTGCTGGTCGATCCGCTGTGGCATCTCGCGACGATCGTGTTCCGCGGCGGACCGGAAAGCCTGGGCACCAGTGTGGCTTGGATGGGATTTCTGGGGCTGCTGCTCAGCCTGCATTTTGCCTGCACTGCCGCCGGCGATGTGATCGCCGGGCTGGGCGGCATGTTTGGATTCAAGGTGGCTGAGCCGGTGCAGGAGGCGCTGACACTGCAGCGATTCACCCGGGGAAACTGGCTGCGGCTGATCGTGCTGCTGCTGGTCATCACCGTGATCGGAGCACTGGTGCAGACGGGGTCATTTGCCGACACCTGGCTGCATCTGAAGGCTTTAGCTGCACCTCCGACGAGGACGATCCCCACGCTGATTCAGCAGGCGCGGGTACGGACGGATTTCCACGTCCTCACGATTTTTGCAGGCCTGGTCTGTCTCATCGGCCTGCCGCATTCGCGCGATTTTCTGCGCGAGCCAGCTCCCTGGAAGGCGACGCTCTGCATTCTCATTTTCACCTTTGCCGTGGCGATGCTTTGGACGCATGCCGCCCCCATGTCATGAAACCGACGCTTCCCCGAATCGACCCAGCGAAGCGGACCGTGGTGCCGCCCGAGCCGGAACTGAGCCTCAAGGCGGCGCGGAACGTCATCCGCGTGTTTGCCCTGCTGCTGGCCGTGCCGCTGCTGTTTGAAGCAGCGTCGTGGTTCACGCCTTCCAAGACCAATCTGGCGGCGGCAGCGGTGCGCAGCGGTTTGCAATGGCTGCTGATGCATGGCCTGAATGAAGGCAACAAAAACGTCTATCTCGGGCGCGAAGGCTGGCTCTTTGACCAGCGTGAACTTGACCGTCTGGCACATGCCAGACGCCCTGCCAACGACGTGCAGCCCGGCCTGATCAAGCTGGCGGCACAACTGAAGCCTCAGGATACGACGCTGCTGGTGGTCACGATTCCAGACCGTGCCACAATGTACCCGGAACAAATCCGGCCCGGTCGTTATCTCGATGTCGTGCGTTTGAAAGGTGAGGCGGCCAGACTGGCTGAAGTGAAAGCGGCGGGCATCGATGTGCTGGACATGACCGAAGCCCTCTGGGAGTTCCGTGACAGACAGCCTGTCTTCTTTTCGCATGACAGCCACTGGACCCCGGAGGCCATGAAGGCTGTGGCCCTGGCGGTGTACAAGCATGTTTACGAAAAGCTGCCACGTCTTTGCAGCCCGGAGACTCCTGTCATCAATGCCAAAATTCTCGACCGCACCGACGCCGGTGATCTGGCTCGCAGGCTCGATCCGCTGAATACCGCCAGGCTGCTGGGGGAAGAAGAAGCGAACTTGGTTTCAATCCAAGGCATCCCGCCGAGCGAAAAATCACCCATCGTGCTGCACGGCGGTGAACTGATGCGCGTTTATGATGATGCGCATCTTAGCTTTGGCGGAGGCGGTCAGGCGCCGGATGCCGGTTTTGCCACTCAGCTTGCCACTTTGCTTGGCCGCCCCCTGGACGTCCGGGACATGCCCCGGCCCGGAGAGAGTTACGAAGACAAGAAGCTGGTCATCATTCTGTTGCCGATGGCGGAACTGGTGCCGTAAGTTAGGTGAACTCATGCCGCGACTCCTCCTTCACTTCTTTTTCGGCGGCGTCTTCGTGTACGCGGGGATCCTGAAGGTGGCGGATCCGATGTCATTCCTCGATGACATCCGCAGTTTCGATCTGCTGGGGGATCCCTGGGCCGCGTGGCTTGCCATGGGGCTGCCGTGGCTGGAAATCTTCGCAGGACTGGCGGTCATGAGCGGCCTGCTGCGTTCCGGCGGCCTGCTGATCTTGAATGGATCGCTGTTGATTTTTCTGGCCGCCATCAGCATCGCGTGGTGGCGTGGCATCGACATCCGCTGCGGCTGCTTCGGCCACGCAGACGCCACCTCCAATTACCGTGACCTCATCCTGCGTGATGTGCTGCTGCTGCTCGCAGGGATCGTTCTCGCATGGCACGGGAAGCCGAAAGCAAAAGCATGAGTGCTGAACTGAAATACCACTTCGCCTCGGACAATACGTCCGGCATTTGTCCGGAAGCCTGGCAGGGCCTGGAAGAGGCCAATGCAGGCTATCAACCCAGCTACGGGGCCGACTCGACCACCGCCGAAGCCTGTGAAATGTTCCGGCGCTTTTTCGAGACCGACTGCGATGTGTACTTTGTCTTCAATGGCACGGCGGCGAACTCGCTCTCGCTTGCCACGCTGTGCCAGAGCTACCACAGCATCATCACCGCACAGGAGGCTCACGTGGAGACGGACGAATGCGGTGCGCCGGAGTTTTTCAGCCATGGCTCCAAGATCCTGCTCGCCCGCAGCCCGCTTGGAAAGCTGGACCCCGCCGACGTTGTACGGCTGGCCACCAGCCGCAGCGATGTTCATTTCCCCAAACCACGCGCCCTGAGCATCAGCCAGAGCACGGAACTCGGCACCGTGTATCGCCCCGGCGAGGTCAAGGGCCTGGGCGCTGTCGCGAAACAGCATGGCCTGTCCATTCACATGGATGGCGCGCGGTTCTTCAATGCGCTGACCGGATTGAACTGCTCACCAGCAGACATCACCTGGCGCGCGGGTGTCGACGTCCTCTGCTGCGGCGGCACGAAGCTCGGCATGGCGGTGACGGAGGCCGTCGTGTTCTTCAACAAGGAGCTGTCCCGGGAGTTTGCGTACCGCTGCAAGCAGGCCGGGCAGCTGTGCTCCAAGATGCGTTTTATATCAGCCCAGTGGCTGCGCATTTTGAGTGATGAAACGTGGCGGAGGCATGCGCAAAACGGCAACACCCTGGCCCGACGCCTCTCGGATGCACTCGGCCATCTGCCGGGCGTGCAGATTCTCTACCCGGTGGATGCCAATGCCGTTTTTGCCAAACTGCCGGACCGGATGAAGGATGGCCTCAAAGAGCGTGGCTGGGTTTTCTACAGCTTCATCGGCGGCGGCTCACGCCTGATGTGCTCATGGCGCACCACGGAGGCGGATGTGGATGCCTTCGTCGCTGACGCGGCGGCTTTCGTGTGAGCCGGCTTACAAGCCTTCCGGCGCAGCATCTGCCGCCGCAGCCTCTTCCGCCACGGTGGAAAGGCGCTTGAAATGCAGCTGCAGAACACGCCTGAGGTCCGCCTTGGTGGTGGTCACCTCATACTCTTCGATGACCACTTTTTCGCCCACCTTGGGTAGATAACCGAGGAGATGGGTGACATAACCGCCAATGGTGGTGACTTCGTCGCTGTCGAGATCAATGCCCGTCTGGTCCGCCAGTTCGTAGAGGTTGTAGGTGCCTTCGACGGTGAACTCGTTGTCGTTGATGCGACGAAACTCGCTGACTTCATGGTCGAATTCGTCCTGGATGTCACCCACGATTTCCTCGAGCACGTTGTCCAGCGTCACAATGCCCACGGCTCCGCCGAATTCATCGACGGCGAGGGCCACGTGAACGTGCTTGTCGAGGAAGAAGCGCAGCAGCTTGTCGATGGGCATCATCTCCGGCACCATCTGCAGCTCGCGTTTGATCTTGCGCAGATCAGGCTGCGGTTTGCCGATGAGGCTGAGCAGATCCTTGATGTGAATGGTGCCGATGGCGTGGTCCAGATGCCCCTCCACAAGCGGATAGCGCGTGTGCTTGGAATCGATGGCGATCTTGAGATTCGCCTCAAAGGTTTCATCCGCATCGAGCGAGACCACCTGGTTGCGCGGCGTCATCACATCACGTACACAGCGGTCGTTGAGAGCGAGGGCGTTGAGAAGGATGTCCTTCTCGGTTTCGGTCACCTCCTTGGATTTCTGGCTTTCGGCCACAATGTGACGCAGCTCTTCTTCAGAGTGGGCGATCTCGTGCTCGGAAACGGCCGTGATGCCCAGGAAGCGGAGCACGAGGTTGGTGCTGGCGCTGAGAATCCAGATCGCCGGCTTCAGCACGATGTAAAACAGGTGCAGCGGACGCGCGATCAGCACCGCGGTTTGCATGGATTTGCGAATGGCGAGCACCTTGGGCGTCTGCTCTCCCAGGACGACGTGCAGGTAGGTAACGATGGCATAGGCGATGCCGATGGATGTCCAGCGGATGACGGTCTCGCTGACGATGCCGATTTTGAACAGCATCGGCTGGACCACGACAGCGACAAACGGCTCGCCGAAAATACCCAGGGCGATGCTCGTCAGCGTGATGCCCAGCTGCCCTGCGGAAAGGTAGGCGTCCAGGTTGCGCGTCACGGTCTGCGCAAATTTGGCTCCGCGCATGCCGTCTTCAATGGCGGCCGTGAGCTGGCTGTCCCTGACTTTCACGATGGCAAACTCAGCCGCCACAAAGAAGGCGTTGAGCAGGACGATGGCCAGCACAATGACAGCCTGCCAGAAGATTTCACCACCGGTGAAACTCCACTCGCGTACGAGTTCGGCAGAGGCATTGGCGAGCAAAGGAGTCATGAGGCGGCGCGATCAGGCGTTCACAGCTTCTCGTAATTTCCATCGCATCGTTTTTCGAGGATGGTGAAGCCGGCGGCCTTGGCGTCGGAAACGGAGAGGGGTTTGGTGATCTTCGGCGTGTTAAAACCGGAAATGAGTTTTTTGACCGGCTGCCTGCATAGAGGACATGCCTCAAGCGCGGGTCTGCTGAGCGGACGGCGCAGATCAAAGCCTCTGCGGCATGCAGGGCATCCCTTTTCAGGGTCATCAGCGATGTAGGAGTAGGTAGGCATCAGAAGAGTACGCGCCGCCTCTCCAAGCAGCCAGAGTCGGCCCCTGGCTGCTAGATGGGACGGATTTCTACCAGCTGGACTTCGTCACCCCGGGGATCATCCCTTGGGAGGCGAGTTCGCGGAAGGTCATACGGGACATCTGGAAGCGGCGAATGAACGCGCGACGACGGCCGGAAACGCGGCAGCGGTTGATGAGACGTGTCGGGCTTGCATCACGTGGAAGCATGGAGAGGCCGACGAAGTCGCCTTTCTCCTTGAGTTCTGCACGGAGTTTAGCGTACTTTTCGACGGTTTTACGTTTGCGCTTGTCGCGCTCGAGCCAGCATGTTTTTGCCATAGGGGCGCGGAGTCTGCCCCAAAGCGCTCCTTTCGCAAGAAAAAATTTCTGCTGGAAGATGGTCTGATTCGCGCTAAATGCCCAAACACTATGATCATCTTTTACGGAATGTGTCTCGCAGTCTCAATTCTTTTCTGCGGCGTCATCGCTTTCACCTACCTGGTGAAGGGCTGAAAACCAGCCCTTTTCAGGCTGCTCACTGGTAGAGGAAAGTCGTCAGCGGACTGGTGGCTGAGGCCTCTGCTGCGCCCTCGCTCAGGCCGATTTCATAGGCGCTGCGTCCGGCTTCCACAGCCATTTTGAACGCCTGCGCCATCCGCACGGGATCGGCAGCCACAGCGATGGCGGTGTTCACCAGAACGGCGTCCGCGCCCATCTCAAAGGCCTCGGCGGCGTGGCTGGGTGCCCCGATGCCAGCATCCACCACCACCGGCACCGTGGCCTGGGTGATGATGATTTCGATCTGTCTGCGCGTCGTGATACCCTGATGCGAGCCGATGGGCGACCCCAACGGCATGACCGTGGCCGTGCCCACATCCTGCAGACGGCGGGCCAAAACGGGGTCGGCATTGATGTAGGGAAGGACAATGAACCCCTCCTTCACGAGAATCTCCGCCGCCTTGAGCGTCTCAATCGGGTCGGGCAGCAGGTAGCGTGGGTCGGGATGGATTTCCAGCTTCACCCAGTTGGGCAGACCTGCCGCCACGGCCAGGCGGGCCAGGCGCACTGCCTCCTCCGCATTCATCGCCCCGCTGGTGTTCGGCAGCAGCAGGACGTTCTTCGGAATGAAATCGAGGATGTTCGCAAAGGGGTCGCCCTTGCCGGTCAAATCCGCCCGGCGCAGCGCCACGGTGACGATCTCCGTCTCCGAGGCCACGATGGCATCCCGCATCAGCTCCCCACTGGCGAATTTGCCCGTCCCCATCATGAGGCGGGAGTTGAACTGACGATTGGCGATGGTGAGGGGCAGATTTGGCATGCTTTAAGGAGTAAAACGATCGTCGATTTTTTCAGTGATGTCATGCGGATCACGGCGATGATCTTGCACTGCACGCACCAGCACCTCTGAACCCTTCAATATCTCATAGTAAACGACAAAGTACGGAAACCTTCCCCGTGAGATCATTTGGCGGTAAATGCCCCGGATATTGGGGGGTATGCCTGCCAGAGTTTCAAATCGTGCTAAACACTCAATAAGAAACGCTTCCACCTCAGCGCCAAGCCCCGCTTCCTGCTCATCGTAAAAATCAGCCGCCTCAGCAATATCCGCCTCAGCTGCGAGATCAACCGCGACTCTCATGGCCGGGCGGCTCTTCGGGCCTGGAGGCGGCTTGCGACTTCCTCCAAAGGTATGGCGCTGCTTTCACCTCGTTCCAGAGCAGCTTTGCGTTTTTCAAGCAACGCCCACGGCCATGGGATGGACTCCCATTGGCCGCTTTCGCCTTCCACACGAAGAACCTCGTCCAGCAGCAACCGATCCTCCCTGGAAAGCTCATCAATGCGGCCTTTGATCTCGGCGACCGGGGCTGGAAGCGTGGCTGTCATGCAGGGAGAATAGTTTCTGAATCGCTAAAATCAACTCAGCATCACCCGCTGCAGCAGCTCACCTGTCGGTGGCTGGATGCCGATATAAAAATCGCCAAAGTCGCCATACTGCGTGGTCACTTCATCAAAGCGCATCTCATAGACGATGCTTTTGATCTGGAACATGTCGTGCGCGAAGAGCGTCACGCCCCACTCGTGGCTGTCGAGGCCCGTGGAGCCGGAGATAAGCTGGCGCACCTTGCCGGCGTATTTGCGGCCCGTTTTGGCATGCCCGCCCATGAGTTCACGGCGCTTGGCGAAATCATTGGCATACCAGTTTGCGCCCACGCTGCGGCGCTTGCTCATCGGGTAGAAACAGAAAACCTGCCAGTCGGGCATGTTCGGGTAGAGGCGGTCGTTGAAATACTTCGTCATGTGGCCCTTCCATTCCGCCACACGTTTGTCGAAGGCCTCCGTGCCGGGCGTCAGGTTTTCCGCCTTCTCGATCTGCGCCTTGAACTCTTCTTCGCTCTGCGAGTACTCGGTCCACTCCGTCATGGAAAGATAACTGTAGGCAGGCGTCAGCACATCCGGGCCCAGCGCCAGGGTGATCTGCTTTTCAAAGCGCTGGGAGTCATGCAAATCCGGCGTGATCAACATGAAGCCCAGCTCCGATTTGGGCGAAACCATCGCAAACGCAAGCAACTGCGTGCCAGGGTGCTTGCGGATGGCCTCAATCGTGCGCGTGAAGTTCTCACGCCGCTCCTGGCGCTCCTCGGGGGTCAGAGCCGCCCAGTAACCGTGATCAATGGTGAAAAACAAATGCTGCACCACCCAGCCCTCCTCGGAAATCAGCGGTTTGGATTCAGCAGGGCCGTTGGACGTGGGGAAAGAGGTCGGAATGAGCATGGGGTTGGGTGGAGGTTACCAATCACATACGCCGGAATTCGAGCGGCTCAACGGACGATCATTGGCTTTTGCTGCGCTTTGTCTGGCCGCCCGCCGCCCTAGTCAGGATGGATTTCCATCCTTCGGAGCATGGCCGTGAATCGGAAACTTCGACGCAGGATGGACGTCAGTCCGGACAGCCAGAACGCCAGTCCAAGAATCCAAGGGAGGTCTGGATGATTGGAAGGCGGCGATGCGATTATGCGTTTGCCTTCCAGCCAATAAACAGGTGTCACGATGAGCTCACCAAGCCCTCTAAGCCCCTCCGAGAAGAGAAACCCAAAACCCATGCAAAATCCAACCGCATAAGTCAGTGCCAGAGGAATCCAGGCACGAGGTATGATCCAGGCAAGTATGACCGGAAACACAGAGCAGTAGCCTCCCCTCAGTAAAACCGTGCCTGGATCGAGCTCCCGGCCTCCGATCTCATTTCCCCAGAGTCCGAAGAAAAACCCAATGATGCAGGCTGGAAGACCTCCTATCACGAGCGCCACAAATTGGCGTTCATGCCAGGCAAGTTCACGCATGGGATTCATGAGAGTGGCGTTTCTCGAAGCTTTGGCTAGCTTGGCACGACATGAAAAATTCGTCGAGCCTGTTTCTGCTACTCTTCGCCCTGGACGTCTGCTCTGCGCAGGAGGCGTTTGACCGGCTGACCTTTCATGCGACGCCGAAGCCGCTGGCGGCAGAAGCGAAAACGAGCGACTGGCCCCGTGTCCTCGGCCCCACGAATGACGCCCACTCCCCTGAAACCCATCTGCTCAAGACCTGGGGCCAGGGCGAACCGAAAATGGTGTGGGAAGTCCACATGGGCGAGGCTTACAACTCCCCCGCCATCAGCGGCGACTTCTGCGTGATCTTCCATGCGCTCGAAGACAAGGAAACCATCGAATGCCTCCACCGCGAAACGGGAAAGCGTTTCTGGTCCCAGGATTACCCCATCTCTTATCAAGATCGCTACGGCTTCGGCAATGGCCCCCGCGGCAGTCCGGTGATCGCCGAGGGCATCGTCCTGACCTTTGGCGTGACCGCCGAGTTGCGCGCGTTCGATTTGAAAACCGGCAAGCCATTGTGGCAGCATGATCTGCGCAAAGAATTCAACGTGCCGCAGGATTTCTTCGGCGCGGGCGGCACGCCGTTGATTCTCGACGGGCGCGTGATCGTGAATGTCGGTGGCAAAAAAGCCCTGATCGAAGACAACGAAGGAATGCGCGACCGTAAAACGAAGCTTGCAGAGGCAGGCGTGAGCGTGGCGGCCTTCGATTTGCAGAGCGGCAAGGTCGTGTGGACCATCGAGGATGCCTGGGGCGCGAGCTATGCATCCCCCATTCCCGCCAAGCTGCATGGGCAGACAAAAGTGCTCATCTATGCCGGCGGCGAAAGCGACCCGGCCACGGGCGGCCTCATGTGCGTTGATCCCGCGAGTGGGAAGCTGCATTCGAAATTTCCGTGGCGCAGTGAAGACTACATCCAGGCCATTGGGACTTCACCTGTTGTCATTCCAGAAAAAAACCGCGCCTTCATCACCACCGCGTACCCGAAGGGCCGGCCGCTCGGCGGTGCGATGGTCGAGTATGACGCGGAGTTTCAGGCGAAGGAGGTCTGGCAGTCGAAAAAACTCGGCGTCCACTGGATGAACCCGGTGTATCACGACGGTCATCTATACGCCATCGACGGCGAGACAGAGCCCAAGTCACGCCTCGTCTGCGTGAACGCCGAGACCGGCGCAGAAGTGTGGGAGCAGCACATCGAATGGGAGGATGCCGAATTCAGCAAGCTGACCGGACGTGCCAATCCCACCCGCCTCAGCATCCTGCGCGCGAGCTTGCTGAAAGCCGACGGCGCCTTTCTCTGCCTCGGAGAAACGGGTTCGCTGCACTGGCTCGATCTGAGTCCCGCAGGAGCCAAAGTGCTGGCACAAACTCAGCTATTCTATGCTCTTAATACCTGGAGCATTCCGGCGCTGAGTGACGGGCTGCTCTATGTGCGTCAGCAATCCCAGGACCTGCTGCATAAGTCTGGACCGCGAGTCATCTGCCTGGATATTCGAGGAGACTAACTGCCGGGAGATAACTCAGCGCCATCGAACCTCGGTTTTCAGCCATGGCGATTTGTAACAAAATAGCGTGGCGTCCACCGCCATAACTATAAAGCTAACACTTAGAGCGCACATAGAAACAAAGAACCCAAGTATAAAATGAAGCATTGTTTCCACTGGTCACGCCCGGTTTCATGCGTCATCACCCACAGGTTCTGTCTCCCAGGTAAAGCGCGCAAACAGCAGACGATCTGACTTCGGCTGCCGCAGCCTGCCAATGCGTGGTTTGACATCCCAACTGTAAAATAGAATAGACCATGTTAAAGACCAAAACGTAACTCAACGCAGTGATTGTAAACCAACTGATACATACCCAACGATTCGATACTCGGACAGATCGTCGTGATAGATGGCACATCAAATGCTCCGTACTACTTTCATGATCGCATCCACACCTACAATCAAAAGATGGATCGGCTCGAAAACTTCTCTCTGCCTGTCGCTCCCATTCCTGATGTTGCTGGCTTCCTGCAATGAGGATAAATCCGCCGACAACGATGAAAAAAGCCAGTCCTTCCCGGTCACCTCTGGCATCGTGATGGATGTGCCGCATCGCCAGGAATATGTGGCCAGCATTCAGAACTCCAATTTCATTGAGCTACGGGCAAGGGTAAGCGGTTATCTGGAAAAAGTCTCCGTCGATGAAGGCCAGCGTGTCACTGAGGGGCAGGTGCTCTTCACCATCAGCAGCCAGGGCTTTCAGGAGGAATTGAAGCGGGCCAATGCCAGGCTCAAAAGCGCCAAGGCTGAAGCCAAAATGGCGGAAATTGACCTGAAAAACAATCAACTGCTGCTGGAAAAGAAGATCATCTCTAAATCCGAATGGGAGATGGCCCGTGCCAGACTGGACTCGGCCATGGCCAAAGTGGACGAGGCCGACACCGAGGTCACTGATGCCGAGCGCAAGCTCACCTATGCCGAGGTACGCGCGCCTTTTGATGGTATTATCAACCGCATCCGCAACAAAGCTGGCAGCTTGATTTCAGAGGACGATCTGCTGACCACGCTCTCCAATGATGGCGACGTGTACGCTTATTTCAACGTCTCGGAGCTCGAGTATCTGGATCTGGTCAAACGCAAGGATCTGGGTGAAAATGGCAGCGTCCTGCTGGAACTGGCCAACGGTGAAATCCATCATTACAAAGGCCGGATTCAGACTTGGGAAAGCGTCATCTCCAAAAGCACCGGCAACATCGCTTTCCGTGCCAGTTTCCCCAACCCTGAGCACATCCTCAAACAAGGCTCCAGCGGCAAGGTGATCATCCAGTCGCAATTGAAGGATGCACTGGTGATACCACAGAAATGCACCTTTGAAGTACAGCACAAAACCTGCGTCTTCACGCTTAACGCTGACAACAGCGTCCAGTTGCGCAGCATCGACACCAAGCTGCGGCTGTCAAACCACTATGTCATCGAATCCGGCCTCCTGCCGACGGATCGCATCATCTTTGAAGGCATTCAGGTGGTGAAAGAAGGCGACGTGATAGCGCCTGATTTCAAGCTCCAGAAGGAAGTTGCCCCCCTATGAGCGGGCAGCGGCTCTGACAGTTCACTCATGAACGAGCGGTCAGGATGGCGCAGCAATATTTTGCCGCACCTGATCACTATGCTCATGTCCAAATCCTACTAACCGAATGCTTCAATGATCCGTCAGTTCATCCACCGACCCGTGCTGTCGATGGTCATCTCCATCATCCTCACCTTCCTGGGGCTGCTGGCTTTGTACCAACTCCCCATCACCCAGTTTCCCAGCATCGCGCCGCCGGAGGTGAACGTGACCGTGGAGTACATCGGTGCCAATGCCGAGACTCTGACCAAGGCCGCCATCGTCCCCCTGGAGCGGTCGATCAACGGTGTGCCTGGCATGAAGTACATGTCCTCGCGGGCGGCCAATGACGGTGTCGGTGTCATTTCGATCGTCTTTGAAGCAGGCACCGACCCGGATGTGGCGGCGGTGAATGTGCAAAATCGCGTGAACAAAATGATGGGTGAGCTGCCCGAGGAAGTCATCAAGGCCGGGGTCCAGATCGCCAAGGAGGAGAAGGCCATGCTGATGTATCTCGACATCACCAGCACCAATCCTGAACTCGATGAAATGTTTTTGTACAATTTTGCCGACATCAACATTCTTACGGAACTAAAACGAATCGATGGGGTGGGTTTTGCGAAGATCATTGGTGTCCGGGAATACGCCATGCGCATCTGGCTCAAGCCGGACAAAATGCTGGCCTACAACGTCTCGACCGAGGACGTGCTGCAGGCCTTGAAAGAGCAGAACGTCGAGGCCGCGCCTGGGAAGGTGGGTGAAAGCTCGGACAAGACCGAGCCGCACCTGCAGTATGTGGTGCGCTATGCTGGCAAATATCGGAGCCAGGAAGACTATGAAAAAATCCCCATCCGCTCCACGGACGAGGGCCAGGTACTGCGCATCCGCGACATCGCCGAGGTTGAATTCAGCACCCTTTACTTCGACGCGGTGACGCGGTTCAACGGCAGGCCCACGGCGGCGCTGATGCTGAAGCAACTGCCAGGTTCCAATGCCAACGAGGTCATCGCCAGCATCAAGCAGCGCATGGCCGAGATCAAAGAGGCCACCTTTCTGCAGGGCATGGACTATGACATCAGCTATGATGTCTCGCGCTTTCTTGACGCCTCGCTGCATGAGGTGATGCGCACGCTCGCGGAGGCTTTCCTGCTCGTGTCGCTGGTCACGTTTATTTTCCTTCAGGACTGGCGCTCCACCCTGATCCCGGTGATTGCCGTGCCCGTCTCCTTGATTGGCACCTTTTTCTTCATGCAGTTGCTGGGCTTTTCGCTGAACCTGATCACGCTGCTGGCCCTGGTGCTGGCCATCGGCATCGTGGTGGACGGGGCCATCGTGGTCGTGGAGGCGGTGCATGCGAAGATGGAAAGCACGGGATTAGGGCCGCTCCAGGCCACCGAGGAGGCCATGAACGAGATCGGCGGAGCCATCATTGCCATCACGCTGGTGATGGCCGCCGTCTTTGTACCCGCCTCCTTCATGTCAGGCCCCTCGGGCATCTTCTACCAGCAGTTCTCCCTCACGATGGCGATTGCTATCGTGCTCTCCGGCGTGGTCGCGCTCACGCTCACACCTGCGCTTTGCGCCTTGATGTTGAAAAACATGCATCACACGCCCAAAAAGAAGAACCTTCTAAACAGCTTCTTCGGCCTCTTCAATCGCAGCTATAACCGGGTCTCCGGCGTGTACACCCGTTGGATCACTGCACTGGCTAGCAGGCGTCTCCTGAGCTGGGGTGTCCTCCTGGGCTTCTGCGCCGCCATGGTGCTGGTGGGTGGCAGACTGCCTTCCGGCTTCATTCCCAGTGAGGATCAGGGAGCGTTTTACGTGGGTGTCACCACCCCCGCTGGCTCGACGCTGGAACGCACCAAGGCCGTAGTGGATGAGATCCAGCTTTGCTGCAAAGAGATTCCCGCCATCGCCTCGGTCTCCACGCTCGCGGGCACCAACATCATCACCGACGCCAGCGGCGCAACGTATGGCGCCTGCCTGATCAACCTGACCCCATGGAATGAACGCACCGAATCTGTCAGCACAGTGATGGCTGAACTCCTCCGCAAAACCCGGCACATCAAAGACGCCGAGATCGAGCTGTTCTCCCCCCCCGCCGTCCCGGGCTACGGCAACGCGAGCGGATTCGAGCTGCGACTGCTGGACCGCACCGGGGCCGGCAATTTCAAAACCATGGAAAGCGTGACCGAAAAGTTCATCGCCGATCTGCAGGCACGGCCCGAGATCGCAAACGCCTTCACCAGTTTCGACGCCAGCTTCCCACAGTACCTGCTGCATGTGGACAGCGACATTGCCGCGCAAAAGGGCGTGACCACCCACAATGTGATGAGCACGCTGCAAACCCTGCTTGGCAGCAACTATGCGACCAATTTCATTCGCTTCGGGCAGTTGTACAAGGTCATCGTACAGGCGCTGCCGGAGTATCGCGCACGACCGGAGGACATCCTGAAACTCCATGTCCGAAACAAACTCGGGGAGATGGTGAAGCTCGATACATTTGTGAAGCTGGAAAAAGTCTATGGGGTGGACCAGGTCACACGCTATAACATGTTCAATTCGGCTGAGATCAATGGCGAACCCGCAGCCGGATTCAGCAGCGGCGCCGCCATCCAGGCCATCCAGGAAACGGCCAAGGAAAAGCTGCCACAAGGTTTTGGCATCGACTGGGCGGGCATCACCCGGGATCAGATTCAGGCGGGGAATCAGGCGGTGTTCATCTTCATGATCTGTCTGGCCTTTGTCTATCTGCTGCTCGCCGCCCAGTACGAAAGCTTTCTTCTCCCGTTGCCGGTCATTCTCTCACTGCCCACGGGACTGGTTGGCGCGTTTGCGCTGCTGCTGGCGATGGGTCTGGAAAACAACATCTATTCACAGGTGTCCATGATCATGCTGATCGGCCTTCTCGGGAAGAATGCGATCCTGGTCGTTGAGTTTGCCATCCAGCGGCAGCATGAAGGCCGCTCCCCATTGCGTGCGGCCGTAGAGAGCGCAACCTCCCGCCTGCGCCCGATCCTCATGACTTCGATCGCTTTTGTCGCCGGGCTCAGTCCGCTCATGCTGGCCTCTGGCGTCGGGGCCACCGGCAATCGCACCATCGGTGCCGCAGCGGTCGGCGGCATGATCTTCGGCACCGTGTTCGGCATGCTGATCATTCCTGGACTCTACGTCATTTTTGCCTCCCTCACACTGAAACCCAAATCACCCGAAGCACCGCAACATGCGTGAGACCCTGCACCTAAACTGGCCGTTCCTGAGCGCCTGCATTTCGTTCATGACGCTGACGTTCACCAGCTGCGAAGATCTGCGCCGCCATGGCAAAAAAGCGGAGCAGTCACCGGACAAAACCGCTTCATTCACCGGCGTCAGCCAGTGGCGGAAACACTTCACTGATCCCCGGTTGCAGGCCCTCACTGACAAGGCCCTGGACAACAACCGCGACCTCAAAATTGCGCTCCAGCGCATTGAGATGGCAAAGGCTCAAATCACCGCCGCTCGCAGTGTGCTGGCCCCCAGGGTCTCAGGCGTGGCTGGCGCTGGGGTTCAACGTTTTGGCCTCTACACCATGGACGGCGCCGGCAACAGCACCACACCCATCTATGACGGGCGCATCGTCCCGCGGGACATTCAGGACTACACCATCGGTTTGCAGACGAGCTGGGAAATAGATCTCTGGGGAAAACTGCGGAGCAAAAAAGCATCCGCCACCGCACGCCTGCTCGCCAGCGTGGAAGGCAGGAATCTGGTGCAGACACATCTGATCGCCGAACTGGCCACCGCCTACTACGAACTGCTGGCCCTGGATGCCGAGATCACCAACATCGATGAGACCATCAAAATCCAGCGTGATGCTCTGGAGACGGTGCAGACCCAAAAACAGGCAGGGTCCGCCAATGAACTGGCCGTTCAGCAGTTCGAGGCGCTCTTGTTCAACCTTCAGGGCATGCGGCTGGACACTCAGCAGCAGATCGTGGAGCAGGAAGGCATCATCTGCACCCTGCTGGGTGATCCGCAGCGGCCCATCGCACGCAACCGGTCGTCCCTGATGAACTCCAAACTGCCGCAGTTGTCCTCCAGTGTGCCGTCTGACATGCTCAAAAACCGGCCCGACATCCGCCGGGCGGAATTCGAACTCGTGGCTTCCAAAGCCGATGTGAAGGCGGCCAGGGCGGCCTTCCTGCCTTCGGTGTCCATCAATGGCGTGCTGGGTCTCCAGGCCTTCCAAAGCAATCTTTTGCTCAACGTCCATTCCGCCACCTACTCAGCACTGGGCGGACTGGTGGCCCCGTTGATCAATCGCAAGGCGATTCAAGCCGAGTTTGATCACGCCAATGCCGCCCAATTGGAAGCGCTCAACACCTATCAGCAGTCCATCGTGAACGGCTACGTGGAGGTGCACAACCAGCTGGCCTTCATCCGCATTTTAAAGGATCTCCAGGCGCTGAAGACCAAGGAGGTGCACCTCCTCATCGAATCTGTCGGCACGGCGTCCGACCTGTTCCGCACACGCCGGGCCACCTACATCGAGGTGCTCAATGCGCAGCAGAACGCCCTGAAGGCGCGGCTGCAGCTGATCGGTGTGACCAAGCGGCAGTTTCAGGTGCAGGCCAATCTGTATCGTGCCCTGGGAGGAGGCTGACGAGATGGCCGCCAATTTCGTGCTTGGCGGCAGACAGGCGTTTTGATAGCCTCGTCTCACATCCCGAATATGAACACTGCCATCGTCATCCGCATCTGTGTCATCACGCTCGTACTTTTGGTCATCGCTTTGATCTGGAGCTTCGTGAAGGATGCCGGGGACGGCATGAAGCTCGTGTTTGTGATTTTGCTGGGACTGTCAGGCGGGCTCCTGGCCGTGAAGTATTTCATCCCATGGCTTGGAGATCTGATGGGGGAGGCCGTCTTCTCGTCCGGCGAGAAGGTGGAGCAGGATCACATGACCAAAGCAGCAGCCCGCATCGCCCAGGGCGACTACCCCGGAGCAATCGAGCACTATGAAAAAATGCTCGAAGAAAAGCCTGACGACCCCTTCCCTGTCGCTGAAATCGCCAAGATCCATGCTGAGCGTCTGCATGATCCACAAACCGCATTGAAAGTGCTGGAAGAGCATCTGCAAAGCAAGGACTGGCCGGTCGATGATGCCGCCTTCATCATGTTTCGCATTGCCGACGTGCATCTGACTCACCGGCATGATTTTGAAGCAGCGCGCGACATGCTGGAACAGATCATCGGTAACTTCCCAAACACCCGTCACAGTGCCAATGCGCACCACCGCATGAGTGAACTCGAACAAATGCAGTACAAGCTGCTGATGGAGCAGCGCACCAAGTCGGTCGCCGCCGGCTCATAGAAGGCCTGATCGTTTCAATACCAGCAGCCGATGCTCGAGAAGCTCCAGCTTTGGACCCGGGTCAATCCGTTGCTGACGCTGGCGCTTGCGGCCTTAGGCGGCATCCTCGCCGCTGAGATGGGATGGCTGCCCGCGCATGGCGGGTGGCTCCTCACGGTCACAGCGGCGCTGCTTGGCGTGGCGCTCATCAACGGGCGTGCATGGCTGCTGCTCCCCGGCGCAGCGCTGGTCTTCGCGTTCATCCATGCCTCGCGCATGGACGAAACATTCCACCACCCGCTGCGCCTGGCCCTCCAGCAGCTGGACAAGCCGGTGCCAGCGACGATTCGCGGCAGCCTGCTGCCAGAATTCGACACCTCGCCGGACGAGCGCACCCATGCGCTCTGCACCACGCAGAAAATCGAGATTCCAGCAGCAGGGATCGTGATCGAACAAACCGCATCGTTGCTCGTGCGGCTGCCCAAAGGCGTGCGCTTTCCAGGCGCTGGGATGTTTGAACTCCGCGGCAGCATTTACCTGCCTCGCACCGCCTCCAATCCTGGCACCTTCGACGCACAGGAGTACTCCCTGCGCATGGGGCGCGTGGCCCGTTTTGACATCGACCACATGCAGCGCCTCAGCGGCAGTGGCGAGGCATGGTGGTGCGCCTTTTTGGAGCGTGCGGAAAATTGCAGGCGCTGGATCAGCACACAGCTCACCCAGGATCTCGAAGAAGACCCGCAAACCGTCGCCGTGCTCCGTGCCATGGCGCTGGGAGTCTCGGCCGAGGCGGATGATGAAATCGAAGATGCGTTTCGCAACAGCGGCACGCTGCATGTCTTTGCTGTCAGCGGCCTGCATGTGGGCCTCCTCGGCGTCATCGTGCTCATGCTGATGCGGCAGACCGGAACACCGCGCGGCATGTCGCTGTGGATTGTTATTTTCGTCGTGTTTGCCTATGCCTTTGTCACCGGCTGGCGCCCCTCGGCGGCACGCGCTGCGTTCATGGTGGCCATCTACATGAGCGCCACGTTGATGGACCGTGAATCGTCTCTGCAAAACAGCCTCGGCGCCGCTGCACTGCTGCTGCTGGCCACCGACTCGAATCAGCTTTTCATGCCGGGGTTTCAGCTCTCGTTCGGCGTCCTGTGGCTCAGCACCCTAGGCACCGCACCCTTGCTCAAAAGACTGCTGCCATTCACCCGGCTCGATCCCTTTTTGCCACCCCCGCTCGCCAGCTGGTCGCAGCGTTCCTGGAGCAAATGCAGACTGTGGCTCGCGACCACCTTGAGCGTGTCCTTTGCCGCATGGGTCGGCAGTCTGCCGTTCATCCTCGGTCATTTTCAATCAATCACCCCGGTGGCGGTGATCGCCAACTGCGTGCTCGTTCCGCTCTCGTCCCTGTGTCTGGGTGCCACCTGCCTGAGCCTGTGCGCAGCGGCCCTGCATTTGACGGGCGCCCAAATCATCTTCAACAACGTCAACTGGGCGCTGGCGAAGGCAATGATCGCCAGCGCCATGTGGTTCGCCGACCTGCCCGGTGCGAATTTTCATTTTCACCCCGGCACGTCCCTCACCCCAGCACCCGCCGCCTGGCACGTGCTGGAACTTCCGCACGGTGGCGCGTCGAATCATCTGCGCATCGGCACGAACCACTGGCTGTTTGACACGGGCAGTGAGGCCAGCTTCCGCCGCGTGCTGCGTCCGTATCTGCATTCCCACGGCGTGGATGCTCTCGCAGGCGTCTTCCTGAGTCATAACGACGCCGACCACATCGGCGCCATCGGCCAGGTCATCACAACGTTTGATGCGCCCACACTGTTTTGCAGCACCCAGGAGCCGGGGAGGCGTGACTCCACACGCTCCGCACTGCGACGCCTGCTCGATGAATCCCACCCGCCATCGTTGCGCAAACTGCACGTCGATGAACGAGTCACTCTCTCCGATGCCAAGGATTTCCAGATTGGAGCCATGGTGCTGTACCCGACGCAGCAGGTGCAAAACGACCGGGCAGATGATCGTGCGATGGTGCTGCGGGTCCAGCTCGGCCCCTGGCGCGTGCTATGGCTGAGCGATACCGGCTGGCGCGCTGAAAAAGCTCTCTGCTCCAGCTCCGAGGATTTGCACTGCGATGTGCTGATCCGCAGCCAGCATGAGGTGGATCTCTCCATGAGCGCGGAATTCCTGCTCAAGGCCCGACCACAGATCATTCTCAGCGGAAGTGATGCACGTGCAGTCGAAACAGCCCTGCCAGATTCACTGGTCCACCGGGCCAAAGCACAGAATATTCCGCTGCTCGACACCTGGAGCACTGGCAGCATCGACCTGCAGTTTCACCAAGACGAACTGCGCATCGTCACCAACCGCAGCAAACAGCGCTTCGTGCTGAAACAGCACTGAAGTGAAAGCACTTCTTCCAAGGCTACGGCTCCGCATCCGGCCTGGCCCCAAGCCGGGCAATGATGTCGCCCATCTTGTTGTTGCGGATGACTTCCAGCTTCACTTCACTGCCGGGTGGCTGGGTGCGGATGATCTGCAGCAAATCTGCCGGAGAGCGGAAGGCCATGCCCTGAAACTTCGTCACCACATCTCCCTGGCGCAGCCCTGCTTCAGCCGCTGGTGATTTGTCTCCGATGTCCGTCACCAGCGCACCACGCCGTGAGGTGCCCCACACAGGGTCGATCTCCACAGGTTCGCTGCTGACTTCGAGGCCAAGGTAGCCCTTTCCTGTTGAAGTGGTCACACCATTCGCCTGTTTCGCACTTTCCTTCAGCCTGGCCTGAATATCGTCCACCACCATTTTGGCTTCATTGGATGGAACGGCGAGTCCCACTCCCTGCCAGGCGCTCACCGTCGCGTCCCCCCGATAAATGGCGACGTTAATGCCGATGATCTCGCCGCGAATGTTCACCAGCGGTCCCCCGGAGTTGCCGGGATTGATCACGGTGTCCGTTTGCAGGTAGTCAAACTGGCTGTCGCTGAGATGGCGGTCGCGCGCACTGATAATGCCCTGCGTCACCGTGCCGCTGAGACCAAAGGGATTGCCCACCGCGAGCACGATCTGCCCCACGCGGGCATCATCTGAATTGGCAAAGCTCAACGCAGGAAAATCAAGACGCGGACTGTCAATTTTCAGCAGGGCGATGTCCCGCTCTTTGTTGACTCCAAGAATGAGCGTCAGATAGCTTTTATTGGCATTCGTGGTGATCTGGATGTCCGCCGCCTGCACGCCTTCGATGACATGGTAGTTAGTGACCACATGCCCCTCTTTGCTGATGATCACCCCGGACCCGAGGCTAGGCACGACCTGATCACGGGGGCCGACAAAGCCATAGTAGGAATGCCAGCTGCTCTTCCCCGGACGCACCGTCTTGGTGGTGACACTGACCACGGACGGCAGCACGGTGGCGGAAATCTTGGAAAACTCGTCATTCAGCCGGCTTAGCATGGGCACCTCTTCCAGCGCGAGTTTGGGCTTTTTCGGTGGCGTGAGTGCCGTGGGTCCCGGCTTTTCCCCCTTCAACAAATTGAGCACTCCATAGCCCTCCCTCCCGTGACGCCACCACGCAAACAGCAGCGCGGCCAGCACGAACACGGAAAGGGCAAAAAGCAGACGACGGAGGTTTTCCATGCGGCACCAATGCGCCAACGGCTGCGAACTTCAAAGTTCAATGTTAAGTGCCCCTTCCCGCCTAGCCCATCAGTCCATCGACGTCACCGAGCCTGCGATCCACCAGTGCCAGATCTGGAGCCATCTCACGGATCGCCTCCAACCCGGCAAAGGGTAAAAAGAAGCTTCAAAACAGGCCTGCGATCGTCGATAACAACAATATTTTCCATATTGGATCGGGTGGCAGCATTCTTCTTTTGATCAGCGAGGCCCATGTAAGAAACTTGCAATGCCTTGCCTCCCCCCGTGGCTTCCCGTTTGCGTCGCGGCGGCAATCCGGCATTCTAACTCCCCGCCATGTCCTCCCCCCTGCTCCGCTACTGTCCCGACCTCTACAATTACCAACGCCGCGAAACACGCCCTGTTTTGGTTGGAAACGTCCAGATCGGTGGCGGCGCGCCCGTGGTGGTTCAGAGCATGCTCACCAGTGATACACGCGACACCGAGGCCTGCGTCAAAGAAGCACTGGGCCTCGCCGAAGCCGGCTGCCAGATCGTCCGCGTCACCGCCCAGACCCGCGTCATCGCCGAAAACCTCCAGCACATCCGCGATGGCATCCGTGCCGCCGGCTGCGATGTCCCGCTGGTCGCCGACATCCACTTCAAGCCTGACGCCGCCATGGAAGCGGTGAAGTGGGTCGAAAAAGTCCGCGTGAACCCCGGCAACTATGCCGACAAAAAGAAATTCGCCGTCAAAGAATACACCGATGACGAGTACGCCGCTGAAGTGGCCTATATGGAAGAGCAGTTCGTGCCGCTGGTGAAGGACTGCCTTCGTCTGGGCCGCGCCATGCGCATCGGCACCAATCACGGATCTTTGAGCGACCGCATCATGAACCGCCATGGCGACACACCGCTCGGCATGGTCGAGAGCGCCCTCGAGTTCGCCCGCATCGCCCGTGCGCAGGGCTACCACAATTTCCTCTTCTCGATGAAGGCCAGCAATCCGAAGGTCATGATCGAGGCCTACCGCCTGCTCGTCGCGCATCTCAATCAGCTCGGCTCCGACTGGAACTATCCCATCCACCTCGGCGTCACCGAAGCGGGAGATGGCGAAGACGGCCGCATCAAGAGTGCCATCGGCATCGGCTCCCTGCTGGCAGACGGCATTGGAGACACCGTGCGCGTCTCCTTGACCGAAGACGCCATCTTCGAGATCCCCGTGGCTCAGCAGCTCGTGAAGCCCTACAACGAAGGCCTGCCCGCTCAGTTCGAGCACATTTCAAATGCACCGCAGGTGAGCTATGATCCCTTCGACTACGTGCGCCGCGAGACCGAAGTTCTCACGATCAACGGCGTCAAGGCTGGCGGTCATGAAACCGTGCCCGTCTTCACCACACGCACGAAATGGGACGCCGTCGCTCACAAGATCGACAAGTTGGGCGACTACAAGCCCGAGGTCGTCCTCGAAGACAGCGGCGTCATTGAGATCGACCCGCGTGACGATGCCGCCATCGCCAGCCTCTATGAGAGCGCCGAGGCAAAGCTCGTCACCGTCAAAGACGGCCTCAAGCTGCCCGTCATCGCCGCATACCGTCTGCTCGCCGCCAAGCTGCAGCCACGTCATTCAATCCTGCTCAAGGACACCCTGCAATCCACCGGCAGCGATGACTTCACCGAGAACCTCCTCACCGCCGCCACCAACATCGGCTCGCTCCTGTGCGATGGCATTGGCGATGCCGTGATCGTCAACGGCGAAGCCGCCCCCGGCCAGGCCCTGCGCATCAGCTACAACATCCTGCAGGCCGCCGGTGTCCGCATTTTCAAGACCGACTACGTCGCCTGCCCGAGCTGCGGCCGCACGCTCTTCAACCTGCAAACAACCACGCAGAAAATCCGCGCCGCCACCGGTCACCTCAAAGGCGTGCGCATCGCCGTCATGGGCTGCATCGTCAACGGCCCCGGAGAAATGGCCGACGCCGACTTCGGCTACGTCGGCGGCGCCCCCGAGAAGATCAATCTCTACGTCGGCAAGACCGCCGTGAAGTTCAACATCCCCGAAGGCGAAGCCGTCGAGCGCCTCATCGACCTCATCAAGGAACACGGCCGCTGGTTTGATGCACCGCCCGCCACCGCCTGACCGCCTCCGCATTTGACTCAAACGCGAACTCACCCAGCGGCACTTCATCCAGCGGGCAGGCCAGAAACTCCGACACCTCCGAGGCCTGCATCACCACGTTGCTGAAGTCCGGCACGCGAGCGATGTAGCAGAGATCCAGCGTGGGCCAGCTGTAGCCTTGAAACAGGTAGCGATTGTTGAGCGTGCAGAGGTAGGTGAAGGCGCTCGCCGGCAGTTCAATGCCCACCTCTTCATGCGTTTCTCTTGCGGCGGCCATCTCGCCGCTTTCTTCAGGCTCAATGACACCGCCCGGCAGGCCTAGCAGGCCGAAGCCAGGCTCATGCGCGCGACGAATGATGAGCACACGATCCTGCGCATCGAGAAGGAGAGCCACAGCGGCCGGGATCGGCGTGATGAAATGACGAAAGCCGCAGGCGACACAGACAAACTCGCGGTCACTCTTGGGTATCCAGTCGTCCTTGCCGCAGTCGCTGCAAAATTTGAAGGGGGATTCAGCCATGAGCCTTTCCCTGCCGCCGATGCGCATTCCATGCCAGCAGAAACACCAGCACACACGCGGCTTTCAGCACAAAAAGCCACCAAGGCTCCCACCACGCCCCCGTTTGCACCTCGATGAGATCTGAGACACCAAAGCACGCAAAGGCCACGGGCAGCAGCCAGCGCCAGGGCCGCTTCATCCTCAGCCGCAGGGCCAGAGCCAGCGCAATAATGAGCCACAGCCCGGCCTCGCCATAGTTAAACACGGCATGCAGTGACAGCGGGACCTCTTCGTTCATGCATAAACATTCCCCGCCAAACTCTCGCGGGCAAGGTCACGCCAGAATATAATTCTCGATAACGCTTCTTGGCTTGGTTGACATGATTTGTCAGAATTCACGTTAATTCTGAGCATGAGTACCAACCTCCTTCAGTCTTGGCTGCGCCTTCCCAACGGGGAGCGTCATGATCTGAACGGCACCTGCTCCATCGGCCGTGCGCCGGACAATTCCATCCCGTTGGCCGACAGCGAAGTCTCGCGCCGCCACGCAATCATCCAGGCGCAGGGAGAACGCGAATACTGGCTGGTCGATCTCGGCAGCGCAAACGGCACCTATGTCAACGGCCGCCGCATTTCACAGTCGGTGCGTCTGCACAACGGGGACATCATCCGCGTCGCCAGCAACGAACTGGAGTTTTCCTTCGAGATCCTCAGCGCCATGCATCCGGTGGGCCAGCAGGTCATGGACTCGACCATGATCCACATCCGCCAGGCGCAGTGCTGGCTCATGGTGGCGGACATCATCGGCTCCACCCAGCTCTCACAAACACTCCCCGGTGCGCAGTTCCCACGCATGACCGGCAGTTGGTTCAAGAACTGCCGACAAATCATCGACGAATGCGGTGGCCACATGTCCAAATATCTCGGCGACGGATTCTTCTGCTACTGGGACGATACCGAGGACAGCGCCATCCAGGTGCGCCAGGCCGTGTCCAGGTTGCATGAAGCCCAGCTCGCGGCCAATCCACCTTTCCGCTTCGTGCTGCATTTCGGCCCCGCCATGCTCGGCACCGTGCCGACCATGAATGAGCTCAACCTCCACGGCCCCGAGGTGAACTTCGTCTTCCGCGTCGAAAAAGTGGCTGCCACGCAAAAGCAAAAAGTCCTCTTCACCGAAGCCGCCGTCAAACGCATGGTGGCGGAGAAGGAAGTTCGGCTTGTGTGCGAATGCGCCGTGGAAGGCTTTTCGAAGACCTACCCCTTTTACACACTGGTCGCGTGAAGCGGCGAGCCCCCTTCATCAATCCACCGCACTCGCCGTGCCATCGGCCTGCTCCGGCTCAGACGGCAGCAGCATCGCCACAGCAGCGGAGGGAATGAACAGAAAACCGGCGTAAAGCAGCGCGGTGCGGAAGTCTCCGACCTTCACAAAGATGCCAAAAAACACCGTGCCACCTGCAGCGACGATTCGTCCGATGTTGTAGCAGAAGCCGGAGCCTGTCGTGCGCAGCAGCACGGGAAACAGCGGCGGCAGGCACATGGTGAAGAGGCCAAACACCCCCTGGCAGGCCCCAATGATGGCAAACTGCCATTTCGTGGCCTCCCAGCTCCAGACCTGGGAGAAGGAGAGATACATGATGGCAAAGTAGGCCAGCATCATGCCGACGATGGTGTTGCGATACCCAAAGATCTTCGCCAGACCGCCGTTGAGGAAGTTGCCGATCAGCGAGCCAAACATGATCCACATCAGCGCCGTGACGACAGCGGCATCCTTGCCAGATTTGTCCAGCGAAGCGACTTCAGCGAGGCTCAGCACATGCTTCTGCTGCCAGAAGAGGAAGGTCCAGTGCGCAGTCAATGACACGGCGCAGATGAGCATCACTCGCCACGTCACCCCGCGCACAGCAGGGCTGAAGAGATCGCCGATCTTGGGCACCGCCTGGCCCTCACGGGCCTGCGTCCACTCCTCAGTCTCCGGCACCGCTTTGCGAATCCACAGCGTGATCAATGCCGGCAGAATCCCGATGAGGAAAATGTAGCGCGGCTCCCGGCCCGCCAGCAGGTATCCGGCAAAGCACGCCAGCAGCACACCGCAGTTCACCGCACTTTGCAGCGTGGCGGCAATCCATGGGCGCCATTTCTTCGGCCACGTCTCCGAAAGCAACGAGGCGCCCACCGCCCACTCACCGCCGATGCCCAGCGCTGCAAGGAAGCGGAAGATCATGAGATGCCACCACGTCTGAGCAAAGAAGGACAGACCCGTGAAGCAGGCATAGGTCAAAATCGTGAGCGTCAGCGCCCGGCTGCGGCCCAGCACATCGCCAATGCGGCCAAAGAACGCGCCACCCACCGCCCAGCCGACCAGGAACGCGGCCTGAATGATGGAGCCATGCATGCCGACCGTGGGATTGTCCTCCGGCACCATCATCAGCTGCGCCACAAAGGCCGTCGCCACCAGCGTGTAGAGATGCATGTCGAGGCCGTCAAACATCCAGCCCAGCCATGCGGCGAGCCCGGAACGGCGTTGTTGCGGCGACAGGTCGCGCAGACGGGTGATGTCAGGAGTGGCTGGGTGGCTCATGCGGGCGCGAGTCTTTCGCAGCCGGGCCGGAATGGCAAGCACGGATCACCGGCTCTTCGCCAGCTTGTTGTACTTCTCCACCAGTTCGTTGAACTCCCTCGTACGGGCATTGAGCTTCGAGATCGCGTCATTGCGCTCCTCCACCAGCTGCTTGAGCAGCTCGTTCTGCTTCTCCATCGCGCTGTTCTGCGTGGTGACGACGCTGTTGTGGCTTTTGATTGCATCCGCGCCCTTGCCAAACGCGAGCTGCGTCGCCTCAAGGCCATGCTGAAGCTGCCGCAGCTCGCGCATGTAGATGGCGATGGTGATGCCGCGTGCCACGGAGTCGGCGGAAAGATCTTTGTATTCACGGGAGACCTCGACCAGCCGGGCCTCCACTTCAGCGCGCAGTTCCGTCAGACGGGCGATCTCCTTTTCATACTCCCGCACCTTGCGCTCCGCTTCGATGCGCAGGCTGTTTTCAGCTTCGAGACGTTTGACGAGATCCAGGATGTGACCGCGCAGACGGTCCTCGCGCTGCCATTGCACGATGCAAACGGCGCAGAGCCCCAGCGAGATGACAACCAGCAGCGTGGTGAGCAGGCGCTTCATGGGTCAGAGGGACGGCTTGGCCGCATTCGCAGGTTTGACGTTGAAGGCCACCTTGGTGAAGCCCACCCGCTTCGCGGCATCGAGCACTTTCACGAGATCGGCGTACCTCGTGTTTTGATCGGCGCTGATGTACACCGGCGTGGCTGGGTCCTTGCCGAAACGCTCGGCCAGTTTGCGATCCATTTCAGGCAGTGTGGTGGCGGTCTTGTCGAAAAACACATCCCCCGTGGCGTTCACCGCGAGGTTGATCATGTCCGGCTTGAAGTCGGACTGCGCAGAAGAGGCGACGGGCAGGTTGACCTTGATGGTCTGCTGCTTGCTCATGGTGAGGCTGACCATCATGAAGGAGGCCAGCAGGAAGAACATCACGTCAATGAGCGGGATGATTTCCAGCCGCGTCTTTCGTTCGGGCAATGGCGAATGTAGTTTCACGGTGGGATCAGGCCTTCGGAGTGGCTTTGTCAAATCCGTGCTGCACAGCAAGAATCAGCACGTTGTTGGCTGCGGCTTCGAGGTCAAACTTCAGAGCGGCAAGGCGTGCATGGAAGTAGTTCATCGGCACCAGCGTGCCGATAGCGATGCCGAGGCCGGCTGCCGTGGCGATGAGCGCCTCGCCAATGCCGCCCGTGACCTTTTCCACCGCGAGTTCGCTGCCACCGATGCTGGTGAAGCTGCCCATGATGCCGGTCACGGTCCCAAGCAGCCCAAGCAGCGGCGCGAGCGTGACGATCGTGTCCATCGCACTCAGGTAGCGGCCGGCGTCACGCAGTTCCTGCCCGGCAGCCACTTCCAGCGCACCCTGCATGCTGGTGTGGCGGTGATTGAGCCCGTGATGAATCATGCGCACCACAGGATCACCCGAGCTGGCGGAAATCGCGATGGCTTTCGTGAGGTCTCCCGCCTCCAGTTTTTCATAGACTTCATCCAGCTGCTTGGTGGAGCGCTTGGCGGTAAAGCGCAGCCACCAGAACACACGCTCCACAAAGATGCAGACAGCCACAACCGTGACCACTGCGATGGGATACATGATGGGTCCCCCTTTGTGAAAGAGATCGACGACAGCGTTGGCGAGTATGGGCATGATTAGAATCGGAGATGGCGGATGAGAAACTGTTTCAATTCAGACGGAAGGTGAGCGGCAGGGTGTAGCGGTGTGACGCGCCTGCAGGCCAGCGCCAGTTGCGGCGCACCCATGAGGCCGCATACTCGTCCAAGGAACTGAACCCGGTGCTGCCGATGACGCTGACGCCCTCGACCGATCCCGAAGGCCCCACGCTGATGCTCAGGCGCACGGTTCCCTGCATGCCGGAACTGCGTGCAAAATCCGGGTAGGAGGGCTGCGGAAATTTGCCTTTGCCGCCGCTGCCTGAGGTACCGCTGCCGCCGGCGGTGCCTGCCTGCGATGTGCCGGAGCGTGTGCCCCCGCTGCTGGCCACCGGAGCGCTGCTCGGGCGCGATGGAGACGTGGGCGTCTGCCGCTTCACGGGGTCGACGGGACGCAATGCATCCTCAATCTTCGGCGCGGTGGGGATGGCAAAAACGTCCTCCATTGTCATCGCCTCGGCGATCTCCGGCAGATCAAGCGTTTCCGGCGGTGTCTCAATGGCCTCAGGAATCTCCACCGGCAGCACGGGCTCGATTTCAGCGGATGGCTCTTCATTGGCCTCCATCGCCAGCAGCTCGGCCATGGAGGTTTCCACCATCGGCAGCTCAGTGGATTCATCGAGGTCTTCCAGCGTTTTCAGATGAATCGGCGGCAAATCGGCGGCGAACATGCCGATGACCCCCACCGTCAAAAAGCTCCCCGTGATGCCCACGAGCCATGAAAGCGTAATAATCACCCGTGCGAGGCTGCTGCCACGGCGCACCACCGACGCTGCTGAAACAACAGCAGCAGAGGATCTAGGCTTGGCGTGGTCGTAGCCCATGGCGGGCAGAGGATTTAGCATGGAGGAGGTCATTGCACAAGGCAGGGTAGAATTGGAGGATGAAACGTAAGATTGGCGTGTCAACTTGCAATTGCGACTCAGTCGCATCATTGTTCACATCTTGCTGTTAATAATGCCCCAATTGCTCACCAACCCCCTGCCGAATGCCGCCCAGCCCAGTCACCAACGAGGACTCCCCAGAAGACCGCAACGCAGTGGCCAAAGTCTGGATGAAGCGCGGTATCGCCCTGCTTTCCGCCAGCAATCCCTCTGCTCTGTCGGAAGCTCTCCACTGCTTTGAGCAGGCGCTGGAGATACGTCGCACGCTGCCGTTTGAGGAGAGTTCCTGGTTCCGCTGGCTGCTCACAGCCTGCTGGATGAACCGGGGGGATGTGCTCACGCGACTGGGAAGCCCGTCCGACCTGATCGCGGCGGTGCAGAGCTTCGACGAAGCCATCTTTCACCTGCAAAAGCTGCCGCAGGAAGAAGACTCCCAGTATCGCGGACGGCTGGCGCTGGCGTGGATGAACCGCTCACTGGCTCTGCGGGCGCAAGCCACGCCTGAAAGCGTGGCTGCCGCGCTTGTTTCTCTGGACCTCGCCAATGCAGTGATCGAACAAAGTGTGACGGCCCGACTCCCCGTCAACCCGGCGCTTCTGCCGGCTTTGCTGCTCAATCGCGCTGCATTGCTGCTCGAAGTTTCACCTCCCCGCCCCCTTGAGGTGCTTGAAGTCGCTCAAGCGGTGCTAGCCTTGTGCCACCCCACAGAGCACCAGGTCCTTCAAGCTGCCGAGACCGGATTGAAAGCACGTCATGCATTCTGCCACGCCGTGGCCATGCTTCTGGAAACTCCTCCGGTGGACACCCGCCGTGCGGATGACTGGATCATGCAGGCCACGGACAAGGTGGACGAAGCCCTGCACCTCACGGCCATATGGGAGGAACTCGGCATGCCTGCTCACTTCCGTGCCTTGCGGCACGAACTGTTCCGCTATGGCTGTTCTCTGCTCCTCGCTTACCAGCCCCATTTCATGGCGGAGTTTTTGCTCGATGTGCTCGATCCCGAACAAGGCTCTCCCATGCTGGCCAAAGCTGACGACCTGTATCAGGCTGGGCTTGAAGCCCTGGATCTGGCGGCTGCGGAAATGCGGCGGCGCGGCCCCTTGGATCTGGGATTAAAAAAAATGGACCGATTGATCGACGTGCTGGAATCTCTTAGCAAGGCTGCAGAGCGGATCAAAAAGCGTTCCACTCAAGTTTAAGCAGGTTGGTTTCTGTCCTGGCGCTGCTGGCGGCACTGGGAAGGAAAAAACCAACGTCACCACAAACACAGGCAGTCAGACGGTGGACGGCGAGGAAATGGGCCTCGGCGGCGCAGCACTGCCTCCCAAGGCCCATTTCCAGTCTCCGGGAGACCACAAAAGACCGCACGTTTTGAGCAAAAAGTTTCTAGTTTCCCTGTTTGACCGCATTTGAAACTGAGACTTAATCGCAATTACATAATGAAATCGAATCTCATTAGCATTAACTAGCCATCACTTCACCAGACATTTATGCCCCACGAACTCGCCTCCCGCTTCCACCGCGCTGCTCGCAAAACAAGCCCCAAGACTCTCTCGGTCACCTCACTTCTGTGTGCCGCTGGCAGCCTGAGCGCCCAAACCGCCGCCCCCGGCACGCTCAAACCCCAGCTCGAAGAAATTCCCACCGAGATGCCCGAAGTCCTTATCGAAGCGACTGGCTCGGTTTACAATCCCCAGCGCCTTCAGTCCCCCAAGTACACCGAGCCGCTGCGCGACATCCCGCAGACCATCACGGTCATTCCCAAGGCGGTCATCGAAGACCGGGGCGCTTTCAGCCTGCGCGATGTGCTGAAAAACACGCCCGGCATTTCCATGCAAGCAGGTGAAGGCGGTGCAGTCTCCGGAGACAACCTCTCCATCCGCGGCTTCAGCGCCCGCAGTGACATCTACCTCGACGGCGTGCGCGACTACGCCAACTACAACCGCGACCCCTTCAATACGGAGCAGGTCGAAATCACCAAAGGCCCCTCCTCCTCCACCGTCGGCCGTGGCTCCACCGGGGGCTCCATCAACACCGTCAGCAAGATGGCCAACCTGACGGACTCCGTTCTCACCACGGTCAGCGGCGGCACCAGCAGTCTCTACCGCGGCACGGTGGATGTGAACCAGAAGCTCTCTGAGCACACGGCTTTCCGCCTCAACACCATGTACCATAACGCCGACACACCCGGACGTGACAACGTCTCCTCAGAGCGCTACGGCATCGCCGCATCGCTGGGCACCGGCCTTGGCACCGACACACGCTTCATGCTCAATTACCAGCGGCTGGAGGAAAGCAACGTCCCCGACTACGGCCTGCCCTGGATCCCCAACAACGGCACCTTCAGCGGCTCAGGCGCCGCACTCGCCGGCTACCAGAACCAGCCACCGCCGGGCGTCAGCTTCAACACCTTCTACGGCATCCCCGGCGTGGACTATGAAAAGATCCAGACCGATCACTTCACGGCGATCCTCGAACACGATTTCTCCGACCACGCACGCGTGCGCAATATCACACGCTACTCGCGCAGCCACCGCGACTCCGTGAGTACAGCACCGCGTCTCCGCGACACCAGTGCGGCCGCTGGCAATCAGTACACCACCGTGCTGAACCGCCAGCTCCAGCGCCGTCAGCAGTTCACCGAGATGTTCGGCAACCAGACCAATTTCGTGGCCGACTTCTCCACCGGCCCGATCAAGCACGCACTGGTCACTGGCATGGAGTTTTATCTCGAACATCAGCAGAATGCCAACGCCGCCGGCGTCGCGACCCTCACCGATTTGTATGACCCCAGCGTCATGTATTCTCCAAGCTCCTTCCCCCCGGCTGGCGCGCAGGACTTCACCGGCTCCACCTATCCCGGGCTTCCGGCCCCCACCGAGGCGTATCTGTACACCTGCTCCGCCTATGTGTTCGACACCATGAAGCTCGGCAAACACTGGGAGTTCAGCGGCGGCCTCCGCTATGACCACATGTACGCCACCGTTAGCCTGCCCGGCAACGTGCCCGGCTACGCCAACGCTGACGACCTCTTCAGTTACAAGCTCGCGCTCATCTACAAGCCCGTGAAGCAGGGCAGCATCTACTTCGGCTACGGGACTTCCTTCAATCCCACCATCGACGGCGCTTCAGGCGCGGGGTTGGGCCTCACCGCCGCCACATCCACTTTGGACCCCGAACAAACCGCCACCTTCGAGCTCGGCACCAAATGGGATGTCCTCAAGGAACGCCTGTCGCTCACGGCCGCCCTCTTCCGCTCCGAGAAAACCAACGCCCGCACCACCGATGCCTCCGGCATCACCACTCTGGGCGGGGATCAGCTGGTCCAGGGCATCGAATTCAGCATGACCGGCAGCATCACCAAAAATTGGCAGGTCTTCGCAGGCTACGCCATCATGGAGAGCGAGACCAAAGCCTCCACCACCGCTGCTGCAGTCGGTCAGTCCTTGTCGAATGCACCACCCCAGACCTTCAACCTCTGGACCACCTACAGCCTCCTGGAAAAAGCGCAGGTCGGCTTCGGTGCCCAGTATATGGGCGAGCGCACGAGCAACGACTCTTCCGCAAGCGCCCGCACCGCTCCGGGCTACTGGACCATGGACGCCATGGTCAGCTACAAGTTCTCCGAGAAAATCAGCCTCCGCCTGAACATCTACAATCTCGCCAACGAACGCTACGTCGGCAGCGTCGGCGGCGGGCAGTTCGTCCCCGGTCCGGGACGCTCCGCAGCACTCACCGCCAGCATCAAGTTTTAACCCCTTCACTTCTTCTCATCATGCTTATCGCAATTCCCGATGTACTCACCCCTGAGCAGGTCGCTCATGCGCGCCAGCTCCTGGACTCCACCGAATGGGTGGATGGCAAAGGCACCGCTGGTTACCAATCTGCCAAGGCCAAGGACAACATGCAGCTTCCCGAAGACAGCCCCGCCGCGCGAGAGCTCGGGGAGATGATCCTCACCGCCCTGTCTAAAAATCCACTCTTTCACGCCGCCGCCCTGCCGCAGCGGATTTTCCCGCCGCTGTTCAATCGCTACACCGGAGGCCAGTCCTTCGGCACCCATGTGGACAATGCCATCCGCCAGCATCCCACCATGCCCGTCCGCATCCGCACAGATCTCAGCGCCACGCTGTTCTTCGCCGGTCCGGAGGAGTATGATGGCGGGGAGCTGTGCATCGAGGACACCTACGGCGTACAGCGTGTGAAGCTTCCCCCCGGCCACATGGTGCTCTATCCTTCGACCAGCCTGCACCACGTCACCCCGGTGACACGCGGGGCCCGCATCTGCTCCTTCTTCTGGCTGCAAAGCATGATCCGTGACAATGGTCAGCGGTCACTCCTGTTTGATCTCGATCTCGCCATCCAGCGCCTGGGCCGCGATCTCAAAAACAACTCCGTGGCCGAACAGACCGGCGTGCAGCTCACCGGCGTTTACCACAACCTGCTGCGCCAGTGGGCGGAAATGTAACCGTGAAGCCAACCTATCATCACCTCATTTTCTGGGGCCATCTTATCGCAGGCCTCATCGCCGGTGTGGTCATCCTCTCCATGGCCGTCACCGGCCTCATCATTTCCTATGAGGCCCAGCTCATCGACTGGGCCAATCGAGACCTGCGCGTCACCCCGCCTGTCGCAGGTGCCCCACATCTCGACATCGAAACACTGCTGGCCAAAGTTCACGAAACCAAGCCCGATTTGAATCCCAGCGGCATCACCTGGAAAGCAGACCCGGCCATGCCAGTCACACTTTCCGTCGGGAAAGAAGGCGTCTACTTCGCCAATCCCTACACCGGCGAGTTCCTTGGCGAGGGGCACCGCGCCTGGCGCGACTTCTTCCATGCCGTCACCGATTGGCACCGCTTCCTTACCGGCACCGGCCTGCCCAAAGAAACGGGCAAGGCCATCACCGGCGCCGGTTGTTTGATCTTCAGCCTGCTGCTGCTCTCCGGCATCTACCTCTGGTGGCCCCGCCACTGGCGCTGGTCCAGTGTCCGTGCGGTCATGCTTCTCAATCCTAAGCTCAGCGGCCGCGCTCGCCACTGGAACTGGCACAACGTCTTCGGCTTCTGGAGCGCTCTCCCGCTGCTCTGCATCATCCTCACCGGCCTCATCATATCCTATGGCTGGGCGAACAACCTGCTATTTACCCTCACCGGCAGTGAGCCACCCCCAGCACGCGAACGCCCCGCAGGCGCGCCTGGCGGCAAACGCGAAGGCAGCGGACCTGCCGCCCCGCAGCCTTCCCTCGTCGGACTTGGACCTTTCTTGGCTCAGGCCCGTCAGCAAATCCCAGACTGGACCAGCCTCAGCCTTCGCATGCCCCAAAAACCCGGCGCTCCTTTCCCTCTCATGGTGGACCGTGGCGGTCGCGGCCAGGTGCAGCTGCGCACCATGCTGAACCTCGACGTGGCCCAAGGCAAAGTGCTTCCCAGCCCGGACGATCTGCAGCAGCAAAACCTCGGTCGCCGCCTCCGCATGTACGCCCGCTTCCTCCATACCGGCGAGCTCTTCGGCCTCCTCGGCCAAACCGTTGCCGCTCTCTGCACGATCAGCACCATCCTCCTGGTTTGGACCGGTTTTGCTCAGGCTCGGCGGCGCTTCTTGAAGCCCTGACCTCCTGCACCGCAGCGTCATGACAGAGACTGGAGCACAAGAAAGTCTCATAAAAATGCAATTGAGACTCTATCGCATAAAGAACTTGAGCGTTAACAGATCCCGCTCAGTATCCCGCCCTCCTTTGCGACGGAATCTCAGTATCAACACTCCCATGCCATCGACTTTCGCTCCTCTCATCCGCCTTTCCTCCGGACCGATCATCGCCGCTTCCGCCATCCTGTTCCTTGCACTGGCGTCTCACAGCCGTTCCCAGATCGCCGAGCAGCTCCCTGAAATCACCATCACCGCAGATGCTGAGCCTGAGCCGCAGGTCATCATTCCATACCTTCCTCCCGTCGAGGGCACCAAGATCTACGCCGGCAAAAAGGCGAGCTCCTTGAATATCCAGGCGCTCCCACAGGTGCAGGCAAACAATTACAGCCAGGCCTTTGCCATGACGCCCGGCCTCATCACGGCCGAAGAAAGCAGCCCGCTGGTCAGCCTGGGCTATCGTGGGATCGGCTCTCCAGACCGCGCCCAGTATTTCATGATGCTGCAGGATGGCATCCCCATCGCCGCAGATCCTCAAGGCTACCCCGAGTCCTACTGGACCCCGCCGCTGGAGTCCACCCAGCGCATCGACTTCGTCCGTGGTGGTGCCTCACTGCTCTACGGCCCGCAGCCGGCCGGTGCCATGAACTACGTCTCCTCCATGCCGCGCACGGACCGCCTCTTTGGCATGCAGACCAAGCACATCTTTGGCAGCAATGACCTCTACTCCACCTTCACCTCCATCGATGGCAGCGCCGGCAAATGGAGCTGGTACGGCTGGTTCAACCACCGCTCCGGCACCGGTTTCCGCAGCGCAAACAGCGACTTCAATGTCGATGGCGGCCGCCTGAAGCTCATCTACCAGCAGGCCACCGACACCCGCTGGATTTTTTCCCTCGATGCTGGCTCTGACCGCCATGGTGACCCCGGCGGCCTGACCGCCACGGCCTACAACGCCGACCGCAATCAAACCGTACGCCTCACCGACCGCTTCCGCCTGAGCCGCGTCGTCGCCAGCGCAGAGCTCCAGCACAAATTTTCCAGCAAGACCGAACTCAGCGTGAAAACCTGGGCCGGGGCCTATGACCGCTGGAGCAACCGTCAGACGGGTGGTTTTGGCACCGTCACCGCCAATACCACGGCCATTCAGCAACAGAAGTTCTACAATTGGGGTATCGAGCCCCGCATCCGCCACGACTACGAGCTCTGGGGCGGCGAGCACTCCCTCGCCGCAGGCATGCAGTTCTACATGTGCCACTCCCCGCGCAAGGATGCCACCGGAGCCTACTTGACAGACGACATTGGCACCGTCAACACCCTCGCCTCCCGTGATGTGATCTACGGCTCCGTCTTCCTCGAAAACAAGTTCACCTTTGGCCGCCTCACCATCACGCCCGGCTTCCGCATGGAGATGGTCAATCAGGACATCACCGTCAGAAACATCGGTGTCACCACCACCCAGCGGGATGCCAGCAAGTTCGACAAGCAGCCGCTCTTCGGCCTCGGCCTCTCCTACGATCTCGGCAACCAGACCGCCGTCTATGCCAACATCTCTCAGAGCTACCGTGCCACCACCTTCGGCCAGTCGCTCATCCCCGCTGCGGGTGGTACGGCCAGCGATGTCGCCCCATCCCAGGGCTGGAGCTATGAACTCGGCCTCCGTGGCAATCCCAAGCCCTGGTTCACCTACGACACTTCCTTTTTCCTCGTGGATCTCGATGACAAGATCGGCACCGCCGGCGTGAACATCCAGAGCGTCGGTCGCAGCATCAACTACGGCTGGGAAGGCGCCGCTCAGTTTGATGTCATCGGCGGACTCGACGCCCTCAACGGCACTCATCGCGGCGATTACCTCGGTGCCCTCAATCTCTACGGCAACATCTCCGTGCTCGAAGCCCGTCTCTCCGGCGGCGTGAACAACGGCGGCACCCCGCAGTACGCACCTCCCTACATCATCCGCACCGGCGCCATCTACAAACGCAAAAGCGGCCTGAAGATCGCCTTCCTCGGCACCTTGATGGCCCGCCACAATGGCACCGACAATGCCGACGGCCGTTTCGACATTCCCGCCTACACCACCTGGGATCTCACCGCCGAAGTCCCCATCGGCAAAAACTTCTCCGTCATGGCCGGCCTCAACAACGTCTTCGACAAGCACTACTACTCCCTCGTCAACAGCAGCGGCATCATCCCCGCCTATGGCCGCAACTTCTACGTCGGCGGCAGCTTGAAATTTTGATCTGAATTAGGTTGGATCAAGTCCCTGCGGGGCGCGGACATGATGTTCCGCACTCGCAGGGATTTTTTTGCACTTCACTCATAGCGCACCCGCCACACCCATCACTTCCGGAACGGCGAAGCCGGAATGCCCGCACCATTGAAGAGCGAGGCCACAGGATTGTCCTTCCACGCATAACGCACCTGCTTCGGCTCAGCGACGGCTTTGCATGAGACGACCACCGTCTCGCCCTCGATCTTCGCATCGGCCGCCTGCCACTGCCCGTCCGCCCCGGCGATTTCAAACTCGGTGAGATCACCCTTCGCGTTCAGCCCCTTGACATGCGTAAAGGTCAGCACCAAGGCGCCGCCCTTCACCGTGGCTTTGTCAATCAGCGGCCCGGACGTGTCAGCAACGTCCTTGTGGTACACCGCCCCAAGCGCCCACTGCGCGAGGCGGCGGCCCACTTCCTGTTTGTTGGCAGGATGAATGTTTTTCGCCTCGCCAATGTCGAGCGTGATGGCCATGCCGCTGTTCGGAATCGTGCTCAGCGCGTTGAGCATCTGCTCGCGCACAATCGGCCAGCCTTCCCCCGGCTTGGTGAAATTGGGCAGCTGCACCCAGGCAAAAGGAAACTCATCGTTCCAGCGCGTGCGCCAGTCCTTGGCCAGCAGCGTGAGCTGGGCCTGATAAAACGGCGGCTTGGGGCCGTTGGTGTTCGCCTCGCCCTGATACCAGATGGCACCACGAATCGCATAGGGGATCAGCGGCGAAATCTTGCCGTTGAACAGGCCGCCCACATTCCCTTTGCGCTTGCGGGTTTCGATCGGATCACGCGGCTTGCGCGGCGCAGGTTTTCCCTCCGCCTTCGCCTGCTTCACCGCCTCGGCCCACTTGGCCACCTGGCGATCGTACACAGCCTTCACCTTGGCTTCATCAAATGCCGCATCCTCCTGCTTCAGCGCCTCAAAGAAGGGCTTCAGTTCCGCGCTCGCCTGCTGCGCCTCAGGGCTGATCCAGGACTCGATCGGCGTGCCACCCACGGAGGAATTGATGAGCCCGACCGGCTGCTTGATCACGTCATAGACGTTGCGGCCAAAGAAGTACGCCGTGGCGGAAAAACGCCCCACCGTCTCAGGAGAGCAAATCACCCAGCTGCCCTTCCCCTGTGACTCCGCCTTCGCCGCAGCCGCACTGCCTTCGGTAAACATGCGGATCAGCGGCACATTCGCCGCCGTCTGGCTGGCGGCATAGTCTTTCGCACTCTGCACGGTCATCGCCATGTTGGACTGGCCCGATCCCAGCCAGACTTCCCCGACCAGCACGTCATTGATCGTCTTGTCCCCAATCGTCAGCGTCTGCGGCTCAGCCGAGGCGATTAAGGCATCAAGCTTGAGCGACCACTGGCCGCTGGCATCCGCCTTGACCGTTTTTTTCTGACTGCCAATGACCACGGTGACTTCCGCATTCGCATCCGCAGTGCCCCAGACAGGCACCGGCTTGCCGCTTTGCAGCACCATGTGATCGGAGAAAACCGCAGGCAGCGTGATGGCGGCCTGGGCGGACAAGGAAAGAAGAAGGAAGGAGACGAGGAGCTTCATGGCAGTTGAGGTGAGAAGAGCCTTGTCAACGTCAGCACCCGCACCATTGCTTCACAAATGTCTGCCGCCCTTTTTGCCGCCGGTCTCGGCGATGTGATCCGCGTTTGTTATCTGAATGCCGGCTATCGTTTTCTCAGCGAGACCACGCGACCGGTTCCCGTGATCATGGCCTCTCATAATCCGTTTTCGATCGAGATCTTTCGCCATCATCGCAACGCGAAAAATTTCATCCTCTACGATCTCGCGCACAAATACGAGGAGTTCTTCAACGCCGGCTGTTTCAACCTTTCGCCGGCAATTCATCCTACCGCTCTCTGCCTCCGGAGTTGATTGAAAAGACGGTTCAGGTGCTGCGCCAGCTTCCCTGCAGGGTGTTTGTGGTCACCCGCAGCTATCTCAGGCCCGATGTGAAGGGAAAGGTCATCCATTCCGTGGAGGACGCTCGGTCTCTCGAAGGTGGCAACATCACGGTCCTCGACAGTCTCACAGTGCCTGCCACTCTCAATCTCATCAAAAGCAGCCGTGCCTACGTGGGCAGCTGGTCCAGCCTCCAGCAGGCGGCCTGGTTTGAGAACAAACCGGTGGTGGTGTTTTACCCTGAGAATCACCACGATGTGACTCAGCCCACCGACTACGCCTTTGGCATGGGCCGCGACAGCACCTTGGGGCGCGAATACTCAAAGGTGGATGCATCCGAGCTCGCGGAGTTTCTGCAACGCTGGTGATCAACGGGGCAGGTAACGACGCAGCACCTCGAAATGAGTCGCGGCGGCGCTGATGCCTTCCTCCAGGTTTTCCATGCGAATTTTATACGGCGCATCCACCGGCGTGATAAACGGCACTCGGCTCGTGCGCGCAAAGACCAGGCCGTGGTAGCGGCCAGTGATGACAAGCCGGGAACGTGCAATCATTTCAAACGCCACCTGCGGTCCGGGAGAGGCGATGATCCTCGCCTGAGGAAAACGCTCCGCCGCTTCGGCAAGTATTTCCTGGTTGTCCGATGGTGCCCCCATCCCCAGCCAGGTCACCGACAGGCCGCTGGCGGCGAACTGCCTCAGGTAGTGGTTGATCAGCACATTGCGCGCATTGACCAAGCCCGCAGGAATCAGAGTGATGGATCGCATGTCATCCGGTGAGCTTCCAGTTTCAGGCCGGTAGAGGTAGGCGGCATCCGGGGCAAACACCACATCCTCACGCCCGCTGATCTCCTGCGCGATGCGCACGCAGCGTGGTGAACGGAGAGTGACGAAATGCGCCTGACGCAGATAAGGAGCCCACGGTTGCAGCCTGGAGCCATCATCCTCCTCACCGTTGTACTGAAACTGAAAGCCGCAGGAGAGAAAACCCCACGGGATGCGACGCCGGATCGCCTCATCCATGTAGAATTTCATGCAGCGGAAATGAGGGGATTCCATGGCCGCACCACTTTCTTTCCCGTGGTTGTAAACAATTCCGCCGCCCCCCATGACCAGCATGTCCAGATCCTCCGGCAGAGACTTGGGAAGATCCGAATTGTAGATAACCAGCTCATGCTCTGGCAGCTGCTGCGCAAAGACCAGCGGATACGTATCATCACCGACATTTCCATAACCCGATGCTCCGACGAAGGCGATTTTCATGCTCCTCCATCCTACCACAGGCCCGGCCCGGCATGTCACTTCATTGTGGGACCTCCACCAAAAAAACCACAAGGCGCAGATGGCGCTCGACATATTTAACCGATTGGTTAATTATTAGCCCGGTTATCAACCACTCACACCTATGAAAACACATCTGCTTCTCATCACACTGTCGCTGCTCTCCTGCGCATTCTCCGCCTCCGCCGGTGAACCTTCCAAACCTTACACCGGCTCCGCGGAGTTCGAAAAATTGAAAACACTGGCTGGCGACTGGCAGGCCACGGCGGACATGGGCCAGGGCCCCATGAAGGTGACCACGCAGTACCGTGTCATCGCCGGCGGCAGCGCACTGGAGGAGCGCATGTTCGCCAACACCCCCAAGGAAATGGTCACCCTCTACCATGAGAAGGACGGCAAGCTGGTGCTGACGCATTACTGCACGCTGTGCAACCGCCCCAGCATGACACTCGTGAAGTCCGACGACAAATCCCTCACCTTCGACCTGGCCAAGGACAGCGAGATCAAAGTGGACACCGAGAAACACATGCACTCCGCCGTTATCACCTTCGTGGATGCCACTCATGTGACGCAAAACTGGACGCTGTTCGACCAGGGCAAGGCCCAGCAGGATCATCCATTCCAATTTGAGCGCGTGAAGTAAGCCCGCTTGCCAGCCCGGCACGCAGCATCCACTCGTTTCTCCATGAGACGCGCCCCCCAGCCTCTGCTCCTTGATCTAGTCTTTGCCGCACTCTCTGACGCCACCCGGCGCGGACTGCTGTCACGCTTGATCGAGGGCGAGGCCACAGTCGGGACTCTCGCGGAGCCCTTGCAGATGTCCCTCCCAGCCGTCTCCAAACATCTGCGCGTGCTGGAGGAGGCTGGGCTGCTCAAGCGCCGGATCGAAGGCCGCACCCACTACATCTCCGCCAATCCCAAACCCCTCCGCGAAGCGGTGAACTGGATCGAACGCCACCGCCAGATGTGGGAAGGCAGCTTCGACAGACTCGCCGCCCTCGTGGAGCAGCCCCCGCCAGAACCGCCCGCCAAACCTAAAAAGTCATGACCGTGCTCGCCAGCTCACCCGTACCGCCTTTCAAGCCCTGCGGCTGAGCTGACGGGACTGCGCTGTCTGTCGCCGCTTCGCCTCGCGCGGAGCGGCAGGCAGCAGCGCCTGAAACTGCCCTGCCACGGTTTCCCAGCGAAAGGCCTCACGGCGCACATACGCCAGTCCCTCTGCGGCCAGACGGTATCGTTCGGCCTTGCTTTGATGCAACGCCTGCAAGGCAGCCACGAACGGCGCTTCATCCACAAGGCTCCCTGTCGTGTTGATCTCGGGATGAAAGAGCGTGCGCGAACATGGAATTTGAACCGCAGGCGTCGCCCACTCACCCAGTGCTGAAGAATCGGGCACGATCTGCGGCACTCCGCAGGCCATGCCTTCCATCGTGGTAAGCCCCCAGCCTTCGCCAAGCGTCGTGGTCATCTGCACGTCAAGACTGCTGTATAGGTGCTTCAGTCGGTTCACCTCCTGCATATCCCGGATGTCGTCAGCTCCCGTGAGAATCAGTCGGTCGGCGATGCCATGGTAGCCGGCCACACGGCGAAGATCCCAGCCCGTGTCTTTTTGTGCGCAGTGCAGAAGCAGATACGCGTCGTCGATGTGGTGCTGCTTGATCCAGGCCGCGAAAATCTGAATCGTGAGATCGAGCCTCTTGCGCGGCTGGTTGCGGTTGACGTTGCCAACGATGAAAGCATCTGCCGGAACACTGAGCCCCATTTGCAGCCGTGCTTCACGCGGGTCTACAGGCTGAAACACTTCGGTGTCGATCCCATGCGGAATCACATGACGCCGCCCCGTAAAACCTCCCGCAACAGCCGCACGATGACCAAAGTCCGTGTACCAGACTGCCGCATGCAGCCGGTTCAGTTCATGCATCGCCGCAGGGTCGAGGTTGCCGCCATCCACCGGCATATAGCCGGTGATCCGGACCCCTTCGGGTGCGATTTTGGCAAATTCCGCCACGTTCCACCAGTCGTTGTTGATGATGACCGCGGCGGGATCAAACTCGGTGCACAGATGCTTGAAGCGGTTCATTCCCCACATGTCCCCCCCCTGCCACGCAGGCATGACGTCATAGGGCAGCTCATGGGGCGAACCATCGTAATTGACCCCTGACACAATGACCTCCCAGTCATGACGCAGATGATTCAAGACCGCATGAGTGACAGTGGCGAAGCCGGTGGGAACCAGAACATCACCGATCCATAACAAAAGCGGCTTGGATGATCGGGCCAGCCTCAACCTTCCCCCTGCTCGAACCACCACCCTCTTCATACCGGGCTGGGCTGCTTCAGCTGTCACGCCACTTGCCATCACGGCCATGCAGCCCGGCATCCCTGTGACTGCAGCAGGCTTCGACGTCCGTTTGGATTTTGCCTTTGCCTTGTCATCTCTCTGCACGGTCACTCGGGCGGCTCTGGCCTCCAGGCGGGCAGATTTTGCAGCGCCGGTTTCTTTGCGGATGTGGGAATGCTTGCTCATGTCAGTTTCAAGGAGGGGGTTAATCGTTGTTTATGATTTTGCACTGGGGCAGCATTAGGCCCAGTTTTTCCATCAGAGCGTCCGCTGCTGACATGCGATTTTTGCTGACCCGCAGGGCACGAAGAGATTTGCATGCCACCAAGTGTTCAATCGCGTCATCCGTGACCAGAGAGGTTGAGGATAAATCGAGGTTTTTGAGCTCCGGAAGCGACGCGAGATGTGCCAGCGCACCCACTGGCACTTCCATTCCGCGCAAGCACAGGTTGGACACCGTCCCTGCTTCATGAGCGAGCTGGGTCAGCTCCTTCAAATCCTCCTCCATTTTGAGAGGAACCGTGGTCAATGACACCCGCCAGATGGTGAACCGCCCCTGAGGCAGGTCGGCCATGTGCATGATGTCAAAACCTCCTCCCATCCGCTCTTCAGGGCTGACGACAGTTTTCACATTCAAAAAACCCTCACGTGCCAGCACCCATTCCGCCAGCTTCATCTGTGCGGGTACAGTCGGCGGAATGACAGCTTCGGCAGGCTCTGCGGCTTGGGTTGCGGATGCATGGCCGTTCTGCCCGGCGGTCTGCCAGCCACCATGCCACGCCACGCCAGCCATTCCGGCCAGCAGCACCATCACGCCGGCCATCCACACCCGCCTGCGGCTTGCCCCCACCTTGGGCTGCATCTGGATCGTGTCAGCACTGGTGGGGATTCTCACCGGCTCCCCCATGGTTTTCACCAGCTCGCTCCGGGATGGCCGCCGGAAGTTTTTCCAGTTGTCGCTGTTTTTAAAGAGTTTTTCCAGCACCTGCGTCATGTCGCGCACATGCTGGTAGCGTTTCTCAGGGTTGTTCTGCATCGCCTTGCTGACGACGGCATCAATGCCCTTGTCCGCTCCGGAGCGGATCGAGGGCGGCTCCCACACCCCCTTGGGCACATGCCCGGTGAAGAGTTCATAGATCATCACCCCCAGCGAATAAATATCCGCACGGTGGTCGATGCTCTTGCTCTGATCGAGCGCCTCAGGCGCGATGTAGTCGGGCGTGCCGATCGTCATGCCTGTGGCGGTATAATCCACCGCCTGCTGGCCCATCACCTTGGCCAGGCCAAAATCCGCGACCTTCACATTGCCACGCTCATCAACGAGAATGTTGGCCGGTTTGATGTCACGGTGCACAATGCCGTGTTCGTGGGCAAACTGCAGCGCCTCGCACACCTGCGTGATGATGGTGAGGATCTGCCTGGGCTCGGGTGGAGAACGCTTGAGCAGGTGCTGCAAATCCATGCCTGAAACGAACTCCATGACGTAGTACATCTGGCCGTCGGGTGTTTCGCCGAAGTCATGCACCCCGATGATGTGCGGATGATTCAGCTGCGCCAGCGCATGGGCCTCGCGTTTGAAGCGCTCGGCAAAGCTCTCCTTGTTCCGATGCACCTGCGGCAGCAGTTTTACCGCCACTGTGCGGTTGAGGCTCTTTTGCACCGCCTTGTAAACCGCGCCCATGCCGCCCCGCTCGATGAACTGGAGAAACTTGTAGCCCGGAATCAATGCATCCAGCTCCTCCGTCGATGGCGGAGTAAAGGGCTCGAAATGAACGGCATCCCCCCCATGTTCATTCACCTGGTGCATGCCGATGATTTAAGAACAAAGAGGCGTTTTAGCAAGACCCCAGACAGCGCAGGGCAAAATAATCACTAGAACCCCCTTACGCCGCCTGGTAGGCCGCCAACAACTGCACCACGCTACGCTCCCAGTTCAGCTCCTGCGACAGCCGTGCATGACCGGCCGCTCCAAGCGTTTGACGACGGGACTCGTCGTCTAGAAGCGCCAGGATGGCATCGCCCAGCTTTTCAGGGGAGTTTTCCATGACGTACACCGCGCTCTCCCCCGCTGAGAATCGGCCTTCCACGGTGCCAAACATCACCATCGGTTTGGCGAAGGCCATGTATTCCAGCACCTTGTTCATGGTGCAGTGGTCGTTGTAGGCATTGATCGGGTCGCAAGCGACGCCGAGGTCAATGGTTCGCAAAGCACGGCATAGGAACTCATCGCTGACACGTCCCGGCATGCTGAGGTATTCGCTCAGGCCAAGCTGGTCTCGCAATGCCACCAGATCCGCATGCTCCGCCCCGGAACCCATCAGCAGAAACTGCACATCGGTGCGCTGACGGGTTTTGACGACGTGATCCGCGGCGCGCACGAGGTAATCCACCCCGTCCGCATTGCCCATGACGCCTATGTATCCCACCAGGTGCCGCCTCCCGGCACGCAATGCTTCATCCGGCTGCGCAGCGGTGTGCATGCGGCTCGGTGCCGTGCGCACCACAAAGGCACGATCTTCACTCAGTTTCCCACGCTGTTTCACCGCGCTCAGCACGCTCTGATTCGTGGCGATCACCACATCCGCCAGAGCCAGCGTGCAACGCTCGGCAGCCCGCACCGCCCAATACATCAGCCCACGCTTTCCGAACTTCGCCTCAAACATCTCCGGCCACAGATCATGCACATCGAAGATGACTTTCACGCCACAAAACAGCTTGAACGGCAGCGCCACGAGAAACAGCAAATCGGGTGGATTGCAGAGGTGAATGACATCAAAACCACCGCGCCGCCAGGCTTTGAGCGCACAGGTCAGTTCACCCCAGAGGGCTGACGCATACTCAGCGATGAACCCACCCAGTGATCCCGCCTCGCCAGTGATCCAGTGGCGGTAGATTTGAATGCCTTCCAGAACTTCCGCCGGCTGCGTGTAGCCACGCATCTGCGGGCAGATGACCGTGACCTCGTGCCCCGCATCACGCAGGGCGCAGGCCTCCTGCCACACGCGCCTGTCGAAGGGAACGGGAAGGTTCTCAACGAGGATGAGGACGCGCATAAGCGGCGGAAATTACGCGCCTGCGGCGCCACGCTTCTCTTTGGAGAGCCACTCGATTTTCAAAACCTTGCCCTCTTTGGCTCCGCCGCCAAAGAAATCCCCAGTGTCCTTGAGGGTGACAAAAATGATGAATCCGAAGAGCATCAGCGCGCAGGCGGTTTGGACGTATTCAAGAATCCGGCCCTGCGGCGGCTTGCGGCGGATCGCCTCGGCAGCGGCCATGGTGATGTGTCCGCCATCCAGCACCGGGAAGGGCATCATGTTGAGGATCGCCAGATTGATGTTGAACACGACGCTGAACCAAAGAACCAGGCGCCAGCCATCAGGGTGCTGGAACAGCTTGTAATACAGACGGCCGACACCCACGGGACCGCTCATGTGCGCAGGGCTGAGATCAGACTTCGGTGAAACCAGCTTGGACACCAGGTTGCCCATGTGCCGCACGGCATCGCTGATCTGCTCCCACGGTGTGATGACGCTGGGCGTACGCTTGCCTTCCACATCCCAGGCCACGCCAATCATGGGGTATTCCTGATGATCATCCGTGACCTCCTTCAGATTGTTCTTGTCCGGGATCCGCGGCAGGATGGGGATTTGGATCACTTTGCCCGCACGTTCGATGTCCAGCATGATGGTCTTGCCCGCCGTGGCTTTGATGTAATCGCCCAGATCGCCCATGCTGCGGAGTTGTCTGCCATCCGCACGCAGCACCAGGTCATCTGCCTTGATGCCCGCTTCCGCCGCAGGACTGTTTTCAGCAACACTTCCAACCATGGGCGTCATCTGCCCCTCTAATCCGATGGAACGCAGTTCGGGGCGTTTGAAGATCGAGCGCCACATGGAAACTGGCTCCGCCTTTTTGTCGTTGTTGGGCCAGGCCTTGGGATCCACATTGAACTTCATCACTCCCTGACCAGGACGCTCCACCTCGAAGGCGATCGTGTCACCTTCGCTGGCCACCACGCCCCAGCGCACACTGTCCACCAGTCCTTCAAAGCGCTTCACGGGCTGACCATCCACCTGCAGGATCTTGTCCCCGGGAAGAATGCCCGCTTTTTGAGCCGGACTGTCTTTGGCCACGTAGCCCACAATGGAAGTGGTGTGGGATTCGCTCTCCGGCTTGCCCACCACCCAGACGGCCACGGCAAACAGACAGGCCAGCATGAAGCTGAAAAACGGCCCGGCAAACGCGACAATCGCTTTGTCCAGCGGTGTAATCGCCGGCAGCCCTTCCTGGTTCACCTCACCTTCGAGCCCCCCCATGGGGGCCATCTGCGGCAGCGCTACAAAACCGCCCGCAGGAATGCTGCCAAGGCCGTACTCCACTCCATTGATCGTCTTCTTCCACAATGGCTTGCCGAACCAGATGTAGAACTTTTCAACCTTCAGGCCACGCCAGCGTGCCGCCAGGAAATGGCCCCACTCGTGCACCACGATCATGAGATTGAATACAAGGATCACCTCCAAAATGAGAATGATGAATCGGAGAATTTCACCGAAGGAACCGAGAGAGGAAAGCCATGCCATAAATTTGGAAGGAAGAGGTCAGGCGGAGCGCGGCGGAATTGCCGGAGCACTGCATGACCAGATGGGAAAGCTAACACCCCCCCATGGTCGGTGCAAATGCTGCGGGGAAGTTTGTGTGAAGGCTAAAGCATGAAATATTTGCCATCCGCCTTTCTCAAACGTATCCCCATACAGTTCCATGATGCTGATCCGTTTCTCTCTATTCCTGCTCATCTCTTGCATGATGATCTCCTGCCGTACCGCCAAAAGCGTGGTGGCTGCCGTCAATGTCAAGCCCACTAAAATGCTCCCGCATGGAAGCGAGCTAAAGGAAAACCGTAAACGGTCGCCTTTCATCGGCAACTGGTGGACCACCGACAAGCGAGTTCTGGCTGCTGCTGAAAAGGTGAAGTCGATCTACATCGCCCCGGTGGTCTCCGATGAATTGCGGCCCATGCTGCAAAAGTTCACTCAGGTGGAGTTCAGCAAAAAACGGCGTGAAAAGAAAATGGAGGGCCTGCTCACCTACACTCACGATAAATTTGTCAGTGCTTTCAAGGCGAACAAAAAGTCTCGTTTCACCGTCGCGGATGCACCTTCCAAGGATGCCATGACCCTGAAGCTGTCCATCATCGAGTGGGAACCCAACACCTACTCAGGACTGCTGGTTCGGGAAGCCGTGGATCTGGTGACGTTGCCCATGGTCGGTGGCAGCTTGCTTGGAAAGCCTTCTCGCGGCACCATCGCCATTCAAGGCGTCCTGACCGAGCCCAAAACCGGCAAGTCCGTCTTCGAGTTTGCCGACAAAGAAGAGGCCAAAACCCTGTTCTTCTTCTTTCCCCAGGAGCTGTTCCCAACCGGTCAGGCCAAGTTCGCCATTCGGGAATGGGCCAAGCAGTTTGAAAAGCTCATGAGCTCCCCGCCCGACAAGCAGGTCAGAGACAGCGTGCCCTTCCAAATCATTGGCTTCTAAGATCACTGAAGTTTCCCGGGCGGCTCGCTCATAAAATTCAGAGCCACTCCATTTGAGCGGAATTATTCCTCTGCCGCTCGGTCGTTTACTCATTGCCAAGGGGGCGGAATAAGTGCGCTAATTCGGCGCACTTCCCTTCGCCATGAAAATTCGGTCCCTACAATCGCTCGCGGTTCTTCTCGTCGGTCTTTCATTGACCCTCACCGCCTGCCAGTATCCCTATGCCTACAATGGCCCGGGCCCCTATCGTGGCACCTTCACGCCCTGCCACACCACCGGCCGTGGCCCGCTGGGCGATCTCGCAGCCAGCACCCTGGGCTCCAATCGCGACCATTATTACTATGTGATCCGCGGCGCAAACGCCGGGACACGCTGCTACTCCGTCCGTCCCTATTACTCGGGCAGCTACAGCCGCCCCGCTGCGTACCCGGTCTCATACCAGCTGCACCCCTACTACTCGAACAGCATCTACAGCAGCCCGTATTACAATCGCAGCCCAGCATACGGCAGCAGCTACACCAACCGCCCATGGGGTGGCGGCTATGGCTTTGGCCAGCCGTTCAGCTGGGGCAGCGGCCTGGGCCTCGGCTCACGCTGGTTCTAAGCCCCGGTTCGGTTCGCTCTGAACAACCTGCGCTGTGGCCCAGCGCAGGTTTTTATTGCAGCTCAAAGATGCCTTCGATCTCGACGGCGATGTTCCCCGGCAGTGAGCCCATGCCCACAGCGCTGCGTGCGCCGATGCCGCATTCCTCACCCCAGATCTGCCCAAACAGTTCACTGCAACCGTTGATGACCTTCGGATGATCTCCGAAGTCGGACGTGCAGTTCACCATGCCAAGCAGCTTCACCACGCGCTTCACGCGGTCCAGGCTGCCCAGTTCGCTTTTCAGGGTGGCCAGCAAGGCGAGGCCGGTCTGCTTCGCCGCAGCCTTGCCCGCTTCAAGATCCAGATCCGCACCGACCCGGCCGGTGAGATACTTCCCATCGCCAAGATACGGCCCGTGACCGGAGACGTAGGCGATGTTTCCGACGATCACGACCGGTTTGTAAACACCCCCGCGAGGTGGTGCGGTAGGAAGTGTGAGACCGAGGGTGGAGAGTTGTTGTTCTGCGTTCATGGCGGTGAGTTCAAAAAGAAGCATCAAGCATCGTCAAACAGATGACGATTCTTCCAAAAGTAGCTGAAACCAGACACCAGCGTCAGCAGGCTCGTCAAAGAGATCAGGGCCAAAGCCACCATTCGCTCGATGTCCGGACTTGCCGTGAAAGCCGGGTGCGTGAAGCCAAAGATGGGCTCGAGCGATGCCTGGCGCATCATGAAATAAATCACCGTCAGGATCTGCCACAGCATCTTGTGCTTCCCCAGTTTTTCCGCAGACAGCACCGCTCCCTGCCCCGCCGCCACCAGCCGGATTCCGGTCACAAAAAACTCCCGCGCCAGGATCACAATCGTGATCCACGCCGGCATCCGCGTCGCTTCAGGAAAGTTCTGGTCCGAGCTCAGCAGGATAAAGGCTGCGGCGATGAGGATCTTGTCCGCCAGCGGGTCAAACAGCTTGCCAAAGTTGGTCACAATACCGCGCGCACGCGCGATCTTCCCGTCAAAGTAGTCAGTGGCAGAGGCAATCCCGAAAATGATCAGCGCCAGCGAAATGGTGTTCGCCCACGGGATGTAAAAGCACACCACAAACACGCCCGTCAAGATCAGGCGTGAGAGGGTGAGTTTGTTCGGCAGGTTCATGCGGAGGTTGGTCCTCTCTGTCTAGCGATGGAATCCCCCCGCTGTCAATGACGGTCCTGCAACGAAAGAACATTGAGCCATGTCACTCAAAGCCCTCCGGCACAAGACTTCTGCGGCAGCTTTCAAACTCACGGTTCCACTGGCTTTTGCAGCGTCGGCCCGCCTTTCAACCAGCCCAGCGCGGCAAGGAACTTGTCCGTGGCCAGCAGGGTCTCGTAGTAAAACTGCATCTTGCCACCCTTGCCGGGATTGAAGAAGCCGTGCCCCTGCCCCTCATAAAAGATTGCTTCACATCGCACCCCCGCTTTTTCCATGCTGGCCTTGAAGCGCTCCACGACAGCCACGGGGATCAGTTTGTCCTGCGTGCCGAGAAAGATGATCGCAGGCGGATCATCAGCGCTGATGTTGTGCGCCGGAGAAAACTCTTTGAAGCGTTCACCCACCCGCGCGTAACCCCAGCCCTGCTCCGGGCCGTTGTCGAAGACAGGATTGAACAACACGAGCGCATTCGCCCTCGGCGAGATCTTCACATCGTCCAGCGGATCATCCAGCCCCTCCACCATGCCCACAAACGCCGCCAGATGCCCGCCCGCGCTGCCACCTCCGGCCCCGATGCGGTTCGGATCAATCCCCAGCTCTCCCGCGTGGCTACGCACCCAGCGCATCGCTGACTTTGCATCCTGCACACAATCGATGGGCGGCCCCTTGTCTCCCTTGGCAATCAGCCGGTACTCCACCTGCACGCACACCATCCCCCGTGTCGCCAGATACTCGCTGTGCTGCGTGAACTGCGTCGGCCCGCCGCCCACCCAGCCACCACCATGAAAAAACACCATCGCCGACCGCTGATCCGAAGCCTTCCAATCCGGCGGATTCACAACAGTAAGCTTCAGCTCACGATTTCCCGCCTTCTTGTAGATCTGCGTGATCGGCTCAGCAGCAGCCAGAGTAGCGGCAAAACACAGGAAGCAGAGCAGGTGACAGGTCATAAGTGACATGAAAACGATCACCTTCAGGCATTTCAGGCAGGAAAGTGGCGCTCAAATGGCAAACTGCGCTGTCAAACCCGCTGC
>NZ_JBGANL010000116.1:0-5823 GCF_044222345.1 Prosthecobacter sp. | reverse complement strand
GCGCTGATTGCCGCCGCCTACAACGCCGGCGCGAAGATCATGAACCTGACGCGGGTCGTCGATCTGATCCTGCGCCGCGAAGGCGTGCTTGAAGGCGTCGTCGTCAACAGCACCACCGCCGAAATGGCGGGCCACGATATTATCCATGTCGATCCGATCGCCTTGGAGAGTAAAATCGTGGTCGATGCCACCGGACATGATGCCGTGGTGGTCAATCTCCTGCATAAGCGCGGGCTTTACCAGCAGGTGCCGGGCAACGGCGCGATGTGGGTGTCGCGGTCGGAAGAAGAAGTGATGGACCGGACCGGGGAAGTCTCTCCCAATTGCTTCGTGATCGGGTTGGCCGTCGCGGCCGTGTTCGGCACACCACGAATGGGCCCGGCCTTCGGATCGATGCTGCTCTCCGGACGGTACGGCGCGGAATTGATCAGAGATAAACTTAAGAATCGCTAACCCACAACTACCCTGCGGCTTTTCAAACGGGTTACCGGCAAGGCCGCAGGAAGCGAAATCGATGAGGCGTAGGGTGTTGGCACGTCGAATTGATTGAGCGCCCGAGAACGCAGCCGGCAACCTCTTTCAGAAGCCGTTTATGGATGTACAAGATTTTCTCATACAAGGCGACGGCAGCGAAGAAGACAAGCGCGAAGCCTGGCAGCTCTTTCAGCAAGCCTACGAGCAGCAGATGAAGGGGCAGCTGGAAGAAGCGGTCAGTCTCTACAAACTGTCGCTCGCAACGCATCAAACCGCCGAGGCCTATACGTTCCTCGGATGGACGTATAGCTTCATGGGTAAGCTGGACGAGGCGATCGACGAATGCCACAAGGCCATCGCCTGCGATCCTCACTTCGGCAACCCCTATAACGACATCGGCGCCTACTTGATCGAAAAGGGCGATCTGGATGAGGCGATTCCCTGGTTTCAAAAAGCCATGCAGGCCAGACGGTATGAGAGCCCGGCTTTCCCGCATCTGAATCTGGGCCGGGTCTACGAGCGCCAGGGCAAGTGGAGCGAGGCAATCGACTGCTACAAACAGGCGCTCGCCCTGAACCCGGACTACGCCTTGGCCAAGAAGGCTCTGGGTCGGCTCATCAGCTCACTGAATTAGGGACCATAGGACAGGAACCGGATGAGCACCACGATTTTAGTGGCCGTGACCGACATTTTCTTTTACACCAAGGTACGCGATGCCTTGCGGCCGCAGGGCTACACGCTGGAGCGGATCCGCAGCCAGGATGAGGTGGCGGAAAAAACCGCCTCGGATTCTCCTGCTGCCCTGATCCTCAACATGAACGATCTGGCGATCGATGCCTTCCAAGCGCTGGAAACCCTCCGGGCCGATCCCGCGTTGCGCTCGCTCCCCATCCTGGCCTTTGCCAATCACGAAGAAACGGACACCTGGCGCCGCGCCAAGGACCTAGGCGTGACGAAGATCGTCTCCAGAAATGAATTCTCCGCGCGAACCAGAGAGCTGGTTGAAGAAATCATAGCCAACAGCAGTCAGCGATCAGCCGTCCGCTCAGAGATGAACGCTGAAGGCTGAGAGCAGAGAGCAAGAATCCAATGAAACAATCCCGACTCCACGATCAGCACCAACAACTAGGCGCCATTTTCGAGAGCACCGCAGGATGGTCGATGCCGACCCACTATGGTGATCCCGCCGCAGAATATGCCGCCGTCCGCGGCGCCGTCGGGCTGTCCGATCTGTCGCACCGCGGAAAAATCCGGGTGACCGGCGACGATCGCATCAAATGGCTCCAGAGCATCATCAGCAACGACATCCTCCCGCTTCAACCAGGCCAGGGGCGCTACTCCAGCTTCCTGACCCATAAGGGGAAAATGCTCGGCTACTTCCGGGTGTATGTGCAAGCCGATGCCGTGTGGGTCGAAGATGTGGGCGAGGTGGGTGAGGCCACATTTCAGGCGTTGCGAAAGTTCCTGCTCTACGGCACCAAGGCTAAGATGGAGAATTGCGGAGAAAGCTGGGGCTTGCTGCTGGTGAGCGGGCCGAAATCAGCAGAGGCCGTCGCCGCGGCATTCGGTATCGAGGTCCGCGCCCTTCAGCTCTTGCACACCCTCCCCGCCACGATCGGCGGGCAGCAGGGACTGATCCTGCGTACCGAAGAAACTGGCGAACAGGACTTTGAAGTCTTGCTGCCGGCCGATGCGGTCCCCGCCGCCTGGAACCAGCTCATGACATCAGGCGCACTGTTCGGCATCAAGCCCGTCGGCACACAGGCGCGCGAACTGTTGCGCATCGAAGCCGGTCTGCCCAAGGCCGGTCCGGATCTCAACGAAGAGATTGTCCCCCCGGAAGCCAACCTGGAAGGCAAGGCGTTCAGCCTTTCAAAAGGTTGTTACCCGGGACAGGAAGTCGTGGCCAGGATGGATACCTATGGGAATGTGCGCCGGCATCTGGTCGGATTGATCATCCAGGACAACACGGTTCCGCCTGCAGGATCAAAGCTATTCAGCGGAGATCGGGAGGTGGGATGGATCAGCAGCGCTGCCTTCTCGCCACAGCGCAATGCCGTCCTGGCCTTCGGGTTTCCCTTGCGAGACTTTTCTTCCCCTGACACCACACTGACGGTCGAAGTGGCAGGGACGCGCCATCAGGCTACCGTCCATGCCCTTCCATTTCAGAAGCACTCGTAGCAGGATGTTGAAAACGTTCGCCCGTGTCGTTCAGCGCCTCAACGTACCTCTGAAGATACGCGTCAACACTTCACCCGCTGCGGCCTTGCTGGACGGCCGTGTTGACCATCCTTCGGGCCTCGATCACTCGCACCAATAACGACACGTTTTCGAGCGGCAGAGGTGTGTTACTTTTCAGGATTGCGCACGGCCGACACGGCTGACGCAAATCCGAGCAGACTCTTCCGCTCCTCATCATCCAACGCCAACAGCAGATGCGTCTCTTCGGCGTGCATCAGCCGGAGGCTCAAGAAGGGTTCTTCCCGGCGCTTTTCGCGGTTATCCCACATGGCATCGATGACCTGCACCTTATCCAGCTGACCGACGGACACGACATCATAGCGGAAATAGGAATCCCCGATGACGATGTCGAAAATCACGTTGCCGGCCGTGAGCAGCACCGAATTGAACCGTCCCTGATCTTCGTACCCTTCGGGCAGGGGCGTGATATGACACCGAGCCGCCGCGTCGCCCAGAGGCTGCCTGGAACTTGAGTTGCAAAGCTTCATCGATTTGGAGCGCCTTTTCATCGGCGTATTCATGACCTGCGTCACGCTGCCTTTTCAAAAATTTCGGCTGCTGACAACAACCCTGCCATAGTTCCTACTCCTTCGTTACAAGACGGTCTGTTTATTGTGTATGGGCGATGTAGAGGCTACGCGCAGCCCGCCTGGCGCGGATCGCCCGGGCGACCCCGACCAGCGCAATGCCGGCCCACGCGAATTCCAGCAGAACAAAACCCACCCGTCGGTCTTCGATGGCCACAATTCCCAGCAGCAACGAGCCCAGGATGTTCAGCGCCAGATACCCCGCGTCCAATTCACGCCAGGTGCCGGCCTGAATGAGGCCATAGGCCACGAGCACCATCAGTGCCCCGACCACCGATATGACCTGCATCACCATGCTATGCTCGCGCACTCCTTGCCGGACGCCGCGTGAGAACGGAGTACGGTACCTGGCTGCTGGATCTGATTGCAAGCGGAAACTCCCCATGAAGAAGCGGGCAAGGAAACGCTGATGGGTTGGTGCCGATGTGGTTGAGCATCACTCCAGCGCGGTGCGTCGGCCTGTCTGGCAGGCTGCGCTCGCCGAGCCACCACATTGCATTTCCAGGTCGATCTCCGGCATACTTTGCGACAATCAGGGGGGATACCGATGAGCGGACAGAGCTGTTTAATCGACGGATGTCAGGCGAGAGTGTATGCGCCAGCAGGCACCCATGCCATCTGCAAGGATCACTTTCTCGGCTTCCTCACGTGGAGGCGGCGACGAGGCCCACAGATGTTTCGTAAATATGCCGGCATGACGATGGACGAACGCGATGTGATCGCGGGTGAGTGGCTCCAGACCCTCGGCACCAAAGACCTGCCCCACCCCATTCCCGGCTTGTAAGTCTCCCCGCTTCACCTGCACCTTCCTGTCCTGCACCGGACGGAAGGTCAGGCAATTCAAACCGGTCTCCTGGCTGTCGGTCCTCAGCGTTGGCCTCCCCGACCGGGACGCCTCAGGCCCGAGCCCGTCTCCAGCAGATTTCCCTCCAGCGCCGCTTTAAGTAATTGGGCAGTATTACACGCGCGCAACTTTTTCATCATGTTCGAGCGATGAGTATCGGCCGTCTTCATGCTGATGTTCAGCTGCTCTGCGAGACTTCGATTGGTATGACCATCCCAGATCAGGCGAAGAATTTCCAACTCACGCGGCGTGAGATCCTCCGGCCTTCGCTTCACGGCGGCCGGTGCAAGAGCGTCAGACGATGGACGATGTGTTGTGAAGACCCCGTCCTCCGCCACCTCTTGATTCCCTACCCGGCTGTCTTTTTTTTCAGCCAACATCAAGTCCCTCCTTCGTCACCCTTTCCGCATGCTTCACTTCGCGGAGGATGCCGCTTTCTTTAGTTCCCCCGCGCCAAGGCAGGCTTGGACGTGTCCCAGAGACGTTGCAGGTACCCCAACACAGCGGTAATGGCTTGTGTCCGCGGCTGCCAGGAACCCTGTGCATTCCCATTGAGCTCGACCCAAGACCCATCGACCTTTTGGCGGACAATCAACCGCTCGAACATGCCGTGGGTGGCCGGTTGAATGGCCAGCAGATACTCCTGCTCTTCCCTGTCTTTGAGTAAGAACCCCTTCACCATCATGATCACTCCTCCCTTTTTTTCTGCACACTCAGGACCCTCGAATGCCGTCTCAATCAAAGTCCCCAAGGTCTTTGCCCTACGAGACATATCCCCGCTACATCAAGGGCTGTGCCAAGTGACGACGGAAAGATATTCTTCCAAATAAAACAATATGTTGAGCAAGAATTCTGGATTTATACCAACCGCCACAAGTTGTGCCACAAGAAACAAGAGTGTGCCAAAATTCAAGCGTGAGACAGTATCGCGAGACACTTTCAGGCGACAGATTGGCCCCGTGCATCTGCCGTATAGGAACGGATACTGGGGAATCTTGAGGAACCAGACAGCGAGAGGGAATTGTGCGTGACCGACGGGGCGACGGTTTACAGAACCAAAGAGAACGGCAGGGAAACTGGAAGCGCAACCGTCAGGCGACGGTCATTCAGCGCAAGCACAACCGTCAAGGGAACGCGTGGAAATATAGGTCAGGTTATTGGTGTACCGGGTAAACCCCTTCTGGCGGCCGAACAAGCGCAGGAGACACCCCTCACCTTTACGCTGCACGAAGAAACTATAGTCGGTGCCGGAGGGCGAAGAGACACCGAAGGGGCGGGGGCCCAAAGAACCGGTCGCCAACACCACGGTGGTATTCACGGCCAGGCGATTCGCGATATCCCCTTGTTCACCCTCATCCGTGAGGATAGATTGAAGCTGGTCTTTGACCTTCTGCCGGCAGGACTCATCCGACCACGTCGTCACCTGAGCGACGGTCGTACAGCCGGAGAGGAAGAAGAGTCCCAGCGCCAACCACCCGGCACCGACCGTCATTCGAGCTTCGCCGGACATCCGGAGCCTCCGCAGCGATGGGGCTAACCCATCACCGGCGAGCCATGGTGATGAATCATCAACCACTCGTCGCCGATACGCTCAAAGAGATTGGTCGCGAGGACACGCGTTTCGACCGGCTGGTCGTCTTGACGGCTGGTGAGATGTTCGGTGCAGATGACCCACCC
>NZ_JBGANL010000115.1:0-5719 GCF_044222345.1 Prosthecobacter sp. | reverse complement strand
TTGCGCAGCTGCAGAGCGCTCCCAATGTGGACTCGCAATCCCCGGCACGCAGGTAAATATCGAACCCGCTCAAGGTGTTGCGATGCCCTCGTATTCATCTCCATGAGGGCTCTTTGGCCTCCGAGCTTTGGACACCGTTGTCGTGCGCTACCAAGCTCCGTCGGCCAGACCCGCATCATCGCTCAAGCGCAGCCGCCGCAGCGCGGAGGGAAGCTGGTTTCCGGTTTCCACGGTTTCCTCCCATAGCACACCGACATGGAAACCAGCCCTTTTCAGAGATCTCTGCCAGCCCCGCCAAACAAAAGCTGACAACGGAACCGTCCTCGTGCTGCCGTGAATGAGGTTAGGGCACCCCTCGCTCTCAGCAGCCATCAAGCCCGCCCAAGCCCTTTTCCACGCCCTCGCCGGTTTCGGTTTCCATTCTCCCCACCTAGGGGAGGAAACCACGGAAACTGGAAACCAGCCCCGCCTTTGCCACCCCAAGGTACTCCGCCGCCCCGCTCCCAAAAAGTTTCCATGTTTCCATGCTTAGGGGTGGAAACTTGGAAACTTTTTTCCCGGCCCGCGTCCCGGTGGCCATGGTCGGGGAGCATGCCTGCCGGGCTTCGTGATCATCATCCTGCTGCCTCCGGCCATCCAGCCTAGGCAGTTCGCGCCCCCGGCTGCCAGCGGACTCCTGCTGGCTGGACTTTACGGTCGGGCGCGTTATTCTTGGCAGGCCTGCTGGCGCTCATCTGCCATGATGTCAGCCAAAGGCGGTCAAATCTCAAGGCGTTGGAAAAACCTCAGCAAACAGTTCACCGTCCAGCACTCTGGCCTCAACACACGCCATGCGATTCTCCAAGCGAATCATCGGTCTAAACATCTCGATGTTTTTCTCGTTTGCGATTGCCTTGGTGAGCTTTGTCTACTGGGCACCATGGACGACGACGCTTACTGTTGAGGAGGCATCGCAGCGTTATCCAGGCCAGGTTAGCCAGTCGTGGCGGGCAGTTCGCGTCGAGCACGGGCGATTGAGCGAGTGGCGGCTGGGCACACCGCGACAGAATCCCTGGGCGTTTGGCCTTTGTACGGCGTCCATGTTCTCCGCTCTCATTTATTGCTTCGCCACCGTCATCCGGTTGGAGCAGCTCAAAAAGAAGACGGAGCAGGGGACACCTGAGTCCTAAAAAGGCGTTGTCACCTAGCCAGCGCGGGCTCAGAGCGCCGGATCTCGTCACCTCAGGCACACCGCTGCCAATGCCCAAAAAGTTTCCATGTTTCCATGCTTAGGGGTGGAAACTTGGAAACTTCTTCAGCCGCGTCCCGCTGGCCATGTCCGGGGAGTTGGAAAGGGGGCCGTTGCTCCGAGTCGGGGGTATCCGTCAAAGCCCGGCCTCCTTCGCGTGTTCGAATGTCACCCGAGAAACTTCACCAAATTCGCCAATTTCACCAGGGGGGTATACGCACAAGGCAGTGTGCCAGGGTGACCGCCACAACTTCAACCTTTTCAACGGGAGGGTGTAATCCACGCAGGGCTTCTCTCCCTTTGGCTGAGGCCTGCAGAGGGAATGGCTGGCGCTCTGGCAGGGAGTGATGCCGTCCGCCCCACTCAGTTCATGCGCCAAGTGAGGCACGAGCAAAGGATGATGTAACTTACGGAATCACAGATGCATAGATCATGGATAAGCGTACTAAATGCCCTGTATCTTTTTTTATAGGTTATTCACCCATCATTTGACGAGTAAATAAAGTATGCCGCAATCATTTCATTTAACATCCAACCAGCCAATAAAAATATCATGCCCTATCAATACAATTTCAGCCAAACAGATGAAGCCACAAAGAAGAAAGTTTGGGAAAAGGGCACGGCGGTAGAAGGCTACGATGCCGCCGTCTGGCGGCGGGATATATGTGGCAAAGTGATGAAATATTCCGAACATGGGAATGTTGATTCAGAATACGGGTGGGAAATCGACCACATTAAACCACTCTCAGCGAATGGGACAAACACATGGGACAATCTCCAACCCCTGAACTGGAAAGTAAACCGTGCAAAAAGCGATACCTACCCTTGGAGTTGCTCAATGTTGGATTGATCTGACGGCAAAGAGGTTGAAACGATGAATGAGGCAATGCCGCCCTCCTTACCAGCAACGTGTTCAACAAATAACCCCATTCCAAGCAGGGTTTGATACACACGCTCATTCCGCGAGGCGGTATCCATGCGAATACTTTACATTACATTGATTGTTGGTAGTTAATAATTGGGTTGTTTGGGGGCTCTGAAACTGGCCTGCGCCAGCAATAAAGCCTCCTGAACGCCGCACGGGTCTACCCCACCAGCTTGAGCGTCCGTTTCTCTTGGGCGCTGCGGAATGCGGTATCGACGATCTGCTGGCCGATGCGGGAGATGTCGAGGCGGAGCGGGCCGATCAAGGGCGCGCCGGTCTCTAGGTGGTGGATGACGTTTTCGATGGGATTGCGGTTCGGCGACTGGACGGGATCGACCGGGACTTCGTAGCCTTCCGGACGGGCGCGGGTCTGCACGCGGACGGTGGGCTCGTAGTCGTAGCACGAGATGGTGCCGTCGGTGCCTTTGAGGACGAAGCCGCACTTGGGCTGGGGCTGGTGGGTCCAGGGATCGGTAAAGGTGCCCCAGCGGGTCTCGGTCTTGCTGAGGCCCAGGCGGTAGCGCAGCACGGCCACGGCGTGCTCGTCCACCTCCAGGCCTTCGGGCTGGTTCCAGGTACAGGTGACTTCCAGGGGCGACTGCCCGCCGAGGTGCCAGGTGCCGAGGGTGGCGCCGTAGCCCATGTAGTCGAGCAGGGATCCCCCGCCCTGCGCCTTGCTGTAAAACCAGCTGGCGGATTTCTCGGCGGCGCTGGGTTCTTTTTCGATCTTGTCCGCGCCGTGGCAGAGCGGGCCGCGATTGCCGCCGTGGTGGTGGAATTCGCGGACTTCGCCGATGAGGCCCTCCTGAATCAAGCGGTGCGCGGTCTGCTGTCCGGCATCCCAGACGAGCGGCCAGTTCACGGTGAGGAGCTTGCCATGCGGCTGCATGGCGGCCACCATGGCATCGGCCTCGGCCAGGGATCCGGCGAAGGGTTTCTCCATGATGATGTGGGTGCCGTAGGGCGCGATCTTGGAAACCCAGTCGCCATGGCAGGAGGCGGCGGGACAGAGGATGACGATGTCCGGCTTCGTCTGCTCCATGCAGGCGCGGTAGTCGGTGAAAACCTGGGCGGGCGTGAGGCTGAAATTGCGCGTGGCTTCCACGAGGCGCTCGGGCTTTTCATCGCAGATGCCCACGAGTTCCGCGTTCGGATGCTCGGAGGTCTGGCGCAGGAGGTCGCCCATGTGGAAGTGATCGAAATTGATGCCGGCGATGCGCCATGTTTTGCTCATAAAGAAGGTCTGGAAAAGGAGGGGGCCATCGAAGCCGAGAGGGACACCGATGACAAGCCCCAGAGTACGGTGTGCGGCGTGGGATTCATGCAGCGGGCCCAAGTTACGAGGCCGTTTAGGAGCGCGGACTTTAGTCCGCAGCAGGTCGCAAACACGAGGCCGGTGATGCGTGGTTTGCGGGGCGCAAGCACGGTGGTCCTCGATGTGGAGAGCGCCAGTGTGAAGTAAGAATTCTGCGGGCGGCGGAGAGCTGCATTCTTCGCCAAGGCTTCGAATCCCGAGGCGGAATGAATTCCGCGCTCCCAGGGCGCTGGGCTCGGCGCGCGGCCTGACATATCCCTTTTCAGCCGGCGTTTTCCCGGCTTTGATTCCGCCCCATGGCTGCCAATGAAATCCGCGACACCCCCGGCCGGCTGCTGCTGGGCTGGGCGGTGCTGTTCACGTCGCTGGTGATTCTTTCGTGGCGCATCCATCTGCGTCCGGCGGACTATGAGTGGGTGGAGTACCCCACCGCGCTGGGCGACACGAAGTACTACACGACGCTGGGCAAGGATGACCGCTACGAGCCGAACCTGCGCTTTGCCGGGCAGGACGAGGGGCTGTTTCGACGTGCGGAAGAGGCGGTGGAGTTTGATGATGGGACGATGGTAAAACAGGGGCTGGACGCGACGGGGCGGCATTTCATTTACCAGCCGGAGGGGGCTGGCGAGAAGGGTCCCCTGCCCGTTTATTTAAAGAGCGGGGAGAACCGTTACGTGGAGTTTGGAGCGCGGAAGTTTTACCCGCCGTTTGTGCCGAAGACCGGGCCGTGAAGGAGAGAAGTTGCCGTGTTTCAGACCAGCGATTCCAGCAAGGATAGAGGTCCACGAAAGCAGATCAGCCAGGCATAAATAACATCAAACCAAAAGGCCGAAAGCAGCGCACCGAGGTAAATCACAGCCACTACAGGCCAGCCCACTAGTCGAAGCAGCCAGGAAGCACCGTCCCCCTTCATGGCCTTCCAGAGGCTGGCCGCATCCCCCGTGCTGGGAAAGGCATGCATGGCCACGGAAATTCCCAGCCAGCCCAGCCCTATGTCCATCAGCCCCATGGGCAGGGATCTCGCAGCTTCCCCCAGGGCTACAGGAAGGCAGATGAGTGCGCCCACAATGGAATTGATCAAAAAGGGGGCCACAGAAATGAGAAAATGCTTCCACCCGGAAGCTGGGGCATCGTGAATCACATACCCCGACGGATTCCCCGCACGGATATAGCAAACCTGGAGCACGGGAGTCTTGGTCAGGCGGCACATCAGCTGGTGCGCAGCTTCATGCACAATGACGCCGGGGAATGTGAGAAATGCAATGAGGGGGCCTGGAATGAAGAGCATGTGAGAGGTACCTTGAAATCAATGATCAAAGCCTGATCGGCGAGGTATTGGGTGCCAAAGGCGGCATCAGAGGCCTCTGTCGTGATAAATCGATCTTGTAGATGAGGGTATTGACGCGCAGTTCCAAACTCTTTTTCACGGATCGTCCAACCAGAGAGTTCACCGCCTGTGCCGCTTCAGCAGCATGACCGCTGTTGAATGCTGCTTCCGCATAGTCCAGCACCGTCTCAGTGTCTGAATGAGATGCCTTGAGTCCCCGATAGCTTTCATAGGCCTCCTCCCAGCGTTCCTGACTGACCATTTTTTTCGTGCGTGCGAACTCAATTGCCGTGTGAAGGCGCTCGCGGGACAGAACCAAGGAGACTGTGACCGTCAGGAACACCAGTACGGCGGAGGCTTTGACCCACAGCGGAAACGGAAATTTCACCAACTCCATGCGACAGGGCTCGCATAGAGCAAGGCTGGTGGAAGTGCTCAGTCGGATGGAGCCACACTGGGCGCAGGATTTGGGTGCCTCCGCAGAAGGCGGGGTGTCGGCATCAGAAAGCGGTGGCGGCAGGCTCATAGTTACAGCAATGGATTAAATCATTTCAGCAGCCGGGTGGATTGACAAGCAAATATCACCCTCAAAAAAATCCTCTCTTCACAAGGCACAAAATTGGCTCGTGAAATGCGCTTGGCACCCCCATAATTCTCCCTTTAATCCCGCCCCCCGAACTTCCTCCCAAGACACACAATGCCCATCGCCCGCGCCCTGCTCTCTGTTTCTGACAAATCCGGCCTCCTCGACTTCGCCAAAGGACTGGCGGCGCTCGGGGTGGAGCTGCTTTCCACCGGGGGCACCTCCAAGCACCTGAAGGACGGCGGCCTCACGGTCACAGATGTGTCTGACCACACCGGCTTTCCGGAGATGTTTGACGGTCGCGTGAAGACGCTGCACCCGAAGGTCCACGGCGGCCTGCT
>NZ_JBGANL010000114.1:0-5785 GCF_044222345.1 Prosthecobacter sp. | reverse complement strand
GCATCGAGAGCCACGCCGTTGATGGTGGGCACGAGTTTGTTGATCGTACCGAGCGTGATCGCCGCCTCCTTGTCGCTCACCTGCACGCGAAACGGATGATCCCATGAGAGCGTGTTCTGGTCCGCAATGACAAAGGTGCCGTTCGGTGTGCGCGTGAACCGGATGCCGCGACCGGCGAACAACCGGAACTGCTTCGTCCACTCCAGCAGCCGGTTCCAGGCCGGCAGGACCGGATCGCCTCTGCGAACGTATAGATCGCGCACGTTCATGGTCTTCAGCGCTGGATGAGGCCGTAGATCGCGTCCGGCCATTTTTCACCGGGCTTGCTCAGCGTCCATTCCTCGGAGATTTCAAAGACGTTGCCACGCTTCACGGCCTTGGGCGGCATGACGAGCCAGTTGCGCCCGGCCGGTGTGGGAAAGCTCTCCGGCAGGCGGTCCACCGTGGTGCCCACGCGGTCCAATAGATCGCCTGGGATCGTGCGCCGCAGGTAGGTGTGACGGAACACGGCGTTGAGAACAAGATATGTGGTCATGCCGAAGAGCGGGTTCTTGTCGCTCGACGTGCTCTTGCTTCCGCTCAACCCGCTGCCGCTCGATTTGGATGAGGTGAGCTTCTCGGGAAAGAGGATGCGGCCGTCGCGCTCGTAGCCGCCATACGTGCTCTTGATCTTGTCGATGTTGGGATGCGACTCGATGGGCTCCTCCCGGAACATCGAATCGAACTCATAGCTTTCCGAATCGCCATTCTCGCCGCTGCCTTCGATGCCCTCAAAGGTGACGGTGGCCTGGAACGATCCGTCTTCGAGTTGCGTCACCGCACGGCGCGTCTCCGGCAGGCCGAAGGGGAACACGCGGCCCACGCTGAGGGTTTCATCAAGGGTGGCGCAGTTGAAGGGCAGCGCCATGGAGATCAGCCCGCGTTCATCGCGGCTGCCGCTCAGGCCCAGCATTTGAAAAGAGGCGCTCATCCAAACCGGGCCGTCGTGTCGACTGGCATCGCGGCGGCTGTGACTCGATTCGGCGCTGCGGTGGCCGGCTTGTCGCGGATCTGCTCCAGCGTGCGCTTGATCTGCTGAAGCTCGCCCGTCTGCTTCTTGGATTCGTCGAGGATGAGTTCATTGGCCGAGCGGCCCATGATGAGGTTGACGGCTCCGGCGAGGCTGCCCGACGTGCGATACTGCGGCACATCGGGCAGAGGCTTGTTCTTCTTGGCATCCCTGTCCGCCTTCGCGGCGGCATCGGCGGCTGCGCTGGCTCCGCTCTCGCGCATCTTCGCCGAGAGCTGGTCCAGCTCGTGATGCATGCGCTGCGCTTCCTTCAGCCTCTCCAGGGTCGCGCCCTCGCCGCGAAAGTTGCCCGCTGTGTGCTGCTCGTCGGCCAGTTTCTTGAGTCCTTCGAGCGTGGGCTGGATGCTTTTGCCGGAACTGATTTGCGCATCAATGAAGACTTCCCTGAGCTTGTCCTGGAGCGCCTGAAACTTTTGTTCGTCAGGCAGCACATCGAGTTCGCCCTGGCTGATGTCGGCGCGCATCCGGGCGTTGTTGCGACGCTGCTCGGTGATCTTGTCCTCGGCCTTCTGCCGCTCCTTCGCCGCCGCTGCCGCAGCTTTTTCAGCCTCGGCCTGTTTGAGCGCCTCGGCGGCTTTCTTCCTGCCGCGCTCCTTCGCCGCGCGTTCGATGTCGGCGTCCAGTCCCTCATTGCCCATGTCGTTGAGAATGTTGCCGAAGGCTTCACCCTTGAGCAGACGGCCCGCGATCTTTGCCAGACCAACGTTCGCAACAATCACCTCGGCGGCGAACGCCTTGGCGTTCATCACGAGCAAATCGAACTCGTCGTTCATCGCGGCGAGGCGTTGCACAGAATCGTCCGTCACCACGTTGACGGATGCGAAGAGCTTTTCGATTTCCTCCCGGCTGGCCGAGAGCAACGGGATCAGTTCCGCCCCTCCCCTGCCCAGCAGCGCCTGAAGATCGGCCAGACCGGTGCCTTCAGTGCGCGCCTTCTGAAACGCTTCCGACAACGCGAGGATCTTCTGATCCAGCGGCATGGCGGCGAGCTTGTCGGCGGTGAGGCCGTAACGTTCGAGAGCCTCACGCGCCTTCGAGTTTTCCACATCACCGAGATTGCGCTCCAGCTTGATGAACGCATTGGCCAGACCTTCAACAGAGGTACCCGAGAGTTCGGCGGCTCCACCCACGCGCTGGAGTGTTTCGGTGCTCTCGTTCAGACGCAGCGCGGTGTCGGCGAGATCATCGAAGTCCGACATGATGCCTTTCACACCGGCGGCAAGCGCCGTGATGCCGCCCACGGTGGCAAGACCCGCAACCTGGCTGCCAAGTTCACCGAAGATCGAACTGCCCAAGCCCCTGCCTTCCTTTTCGGCTGCTCCCTTGAACCCACGCAACTGCGTCTGCGCCTGGCGCAACGCCTGCTGGAACTTGGATACTTCGAGCTGAAGCTCGGCGGTGATCGCGGCCATGGCGTGTCAGGATTTGAACCCGGCGCGGCGGGCGGTCCCGGCCAGGAATTTGGTTAACTGGCGGCGCAGCTTTTGCGTCTGCAAATTCACGGCCCATTGCACGAGGCTGCTCATGTCGCGAAACCCGCTGGCGTATTTCACGCGGTTGGTGGCGCGCACGGCAATGCGCCGGTCATTGACCTCGATCACCACGGCACCCGGGCCGCGATTGTTCCAGATCCACGCGGGAGGTTTGAATCCGAGCTTCGATGCCGCCTGATTCCAGCCGGAGGCGAGGAAGCCCACCTTTGCCTGCTGCTTCTTCAAGTAGGCGCGCAGCGCGGCGGCTGACACGAGAATGCGTGGAGTCACCTCCTGCTTCACCCGGCCCTGTACGCGGTGGCGGTTGATGAGGGATTCCACGTTCGTCTCTTCTGCCCGCTTGGGCGACACGACCTCCACGACCTTGAACGCGTCGGCTTTCAGGCTGTTGATGCCGCGCGCCCGTGCTTTGGCGTTGCTCACGTTCTTGCCACCAGGCGGAGTGACGTCGATGAGGCTTTTCATCAAGCCGCGCGCCTGCTGGCGCAGCACGACCTCCGCATCACGCTTGGAATGCTGCATGAAGCGGTTGAGCGCGGCATTGAAGGCGGTTGTGTTGATGCGCAGTTCGCGGCTCATTCGTCATCCTCGTCCGGCGTCAACGCGGCGGCCCACTGCTCCAGCTTGTTGATCTGCGCCTGCACAGGCGGCCCCGGCTTCACGGTCCAGGCGAGCGAGGCCCGCAGTGCGCAGTGATAGTATTGCAGCGCGCGGGCCAGCGGCAGATGCCAGAGGAGGAAGGATTCACTCCAGCCTGTCTCGCGTGCGAGCGTGAACACCAGCGACGCGGTGAATCCCGGCTCGAGGATGTCGGCGGGCGCTTCGTCATCGCTGGAGCGGCCGGGCTTGGGCAGCACTTCCACGAGTGCTGCATCCACCAACTGCGACACGCGGCGGATTTCCGCGAGCACTTCGGGCACGATCAGTTCGGAGGAGGATTCGGCGAAGGCTCCGAACGGCGTGTCCCAGGAACCATCGCGAACCGCCGCGAGCACTTCGGTGAGCGGAGCCGAGTGCATCCACACGAAGAGCATGACTTGTCGCTGCCGTTCGGTTTCCGGAATCAACGCGGCCTGCTCATGATGCAGTACCAATGAAAGTCCAAGTCGCCGGCACAGATTGAGCGTGCCAAGGGAAACGGGTCGCAGCTTCAAGCCGAACAACTCGCCCGGGCCTTCGGCAATCGCTGCTTCAAGCAACTGCATCCGTGCGTCCTGCGGGTTCATCCGAGTTCGCTCAGGATGCGGGCTTTCTTTTCCGGCGTCGCATCCTGCGGGATGAGGGCGAAGCGGCGTCCGCGTCGGACCAGGAGCAGCGGCTTCATTCCGCGCAGTTCGTTGCGCAACGAACCCAGCTTGTCGCTGAACGCGCGCAGGTAGGCGATGGGATGATCGGGATTGGCACCGCACCACTCCAGGCTTTCAAAGCGGCGGCGGAACTCGGCGAACTCAATCGTCTCCTCCTTGAAGGCAGGACGAAACGTGGCGGTGATGCCGCCGTCCAGGCTCCATGTCGCGGTGCGCTGCGGAGCGCCATCGACTTCCTCCAGCGTGTCGAGCAGCGGTTTCTCTCCGGCAAACGCAAACCCGCTGGCCAGCCCGGCTGCCACCATCGGCGTGGTGCTGCTTTTGAGCGGAGCTTCGTGATCGCGCACGAACTGGACTTTCTGGCCTTCCTTCATGGCTTACGAGGCGTTGGGCCAGTTCTGGCCGCCGCATTCCCAACTGTTCCAGTCGTCGTTCTTCTGCGATTCCTTGACCGAGGTGATGATGGTCACGCCGCCGCTGATCCCTGCGATGGCCAGGCCGCCATCGGTGCCGGCGGCAACGCCTGCTGGCAGATCGCCACGGCCCTTCAGGCTGAACTCCGTTGAAGGATCAAACGCCTTCGCGTCGGCGAAGCGTCCGTCCTTGTCGAGGAGCGGTTTGGTTTCCACCTTGCGGGTCACTTCCACGCTCTCGGCGAGCGTGAGTTCCACGGATTGAATGCCAATGGCGTCGAGGTTAACAGGCATGATCAGGCGAGGTTGGAATAGGCGGTGCCGGTGATTTCAAAGTCCGGGAAGTCGTCGTTGGACTCGGCCTGCTTGGCGGAGGTGACGCGCAGCGTGCCAGCCGTGAAACTTCCCGCCGCGACAGAGGCGAGTGCGGCGTCGCCCTTGCCCTTGATCGTCACCGTTTTGGTGACCAGCGGCTTTGGCACGGCCTTCACCGTGATACCGAGGTTGTTGCGGATCGTGGCCACATCGACGCTGGAGTCGGAGGAAGACTCCTGCACGTAACCGCCCTCCGGTGCGGAGAGGCCGAAGGTGCTGGGTGCTCCGAAGGTGGCTGGCATGACACCAGTGCCCCAGTGTCAACCGCAATGACTCGGAGCTTGCCAAAGCACAGCGCGTCGTAAACACTCGCTACTATGTCTAGTTCTGGCCCCATACTGCCCAGCACACCGGGACGACCTTGGCATCCACCGACAGTCGAGGAACTCCAGGCCAAGTTACCGCAGTACGATATTCTCGCTCTGCTCGGTTGTGGAGGTATGGGCGCGGTTTACAAGGCGCGGCAGAAGTCACTGGACCGTCTTGTGGCGATCAAGATCCTGCCACCGGAAAGCTTGGATGACGTTGCCCTCAACAACAAAGGGCGGTTCAAGAACGAAGCGCTCGCGTTGGCGAAAATGAACCATCCGAACATTGTCAGCGTGCATGAATACGGAGAGACGCCTGATGGTCAGTTCTACATTGTCATGGAATTTGTTGATGGCTCTGATGTCGCCAGAATGATCCGGGCATCCGGCAAACTCACTACCGAGCAGGCTCTGCTCATTACGGGCCAGGTCTGTGACGCTCTGCAGTACGCTCACGCGCAAGGGATTGTTCACCGCGACATCAAGCCGGCTAATGTGCTCATCAATACGGCCGGCCGCGTGAAGGTCGCGGACTTTGGCTTGGCGAAGGCGTTAGATCCCATGGTCACTGCTATTACCAACGCGGAGATGAGATTTGGGACACCAGATTACAGCGCACCGGAAATGTTCGAGATGGGCGGTCATGTGGATCTGCGTGCCGACATCTATGCGGTGGGAGTGATGCTCTACCAAATGCTCACCGGAGAGATGCCGAGAGGCGGGTTCGAGTTGCCATCGAAAAAAGTGGGGAGCGATCCGCGCCTTGATCGAATCGCGCTCAAAGCCATGAAGACCGACCGCAACGATCGCTACCAAAGTG
>NZ_JBGANL010000048.1:0-41607 GCF_044222345.1 Prosthecobacter sp. | reverse complement strand
ACTCCGCGCCCCTCCCGCATGTCAGACCACACCTTCACCCTCTCCAATGGCCTCAGGCTGGGCTATGGCGAGTACGGTGATCCCTGCGGCGAGGTGGCCTTCTACTTCCATGGCTGGCCCTCCTCACGCGTGCAGGGCTCGCTTTTCCATGAGCATGCCAAAAAGCACGGCATGCGCCTCATCTGCCCGGACCGCCCCGGCATCGGCCTCTCCGATTTCCAGCAGCGCCGCACCCTGCTCGACTGGCCGGACACGCTGGAACAACTCGCCAGGCATGTGGGCGCGGACAACTACCACGTCATCGGCTGGTCGGGTGGCGGCCCCTACGTGCTCGTCACCGCGCTGAAGCTGAACAAGCGCCTGCTCTCCGCCTCCATCATCTGCGGTGCGCCCCCGCTGAAGTTTCTCGGAGACCAGCAGATGTTCTGGCTCTACCGCTTCATGATCCAGCTGCGGCATTATTTTCCCACCATTCTCGGGCTCGTCCTGCGCCTGGGCGGCATGGCAGCCAGGGGCAGCCCCCACAAAGCCCCGCTGCGCTGGCTCATGAAGCTGCTCGGCCAGGAAGACCGCCGCGTGCTGCTGCTGCCCGGCATCTACGATGTGGTGCGGGATGCCACCCTCGGCGCGCTGGATCGCGGCCCCCGCAGCGTCATCGCCGATGCCGACATCTACCTCAGCGAATGGGGCTTTGAAGTCAGCCAGATCAATTTCCCCATCCACTTCTGGCATGGCAGGCAGGACCGCAACATCGCCTGGACCTACACCCAGCAGATCTCCCAGCTCATTCCGCAGGCCGAGTCCCGCTGGTCAGAGATCGACGGCCACTACTCCCTGCCCATCACTCATGCCGAGCAGATCATCACCACCGCGCTGCAGAAGGAAGTGCCCGTGGGAAATCGCGTTTAGTCCAGGGCTGGCATCATGACCCTCCAGGGGCCATCGGGCATTTCCAGACCACCTTGCCGGAAATGAGCTTGGCGAATGGCGCTCAACTTTGCCTGATCCCGTTTCCCTCCGTGTTTGCAAAGCTGCGTCATCGGGCTAGGTGGAGACGTATCCCAACCTCCCATGCCCACCGAACAAGACATCCGCACCGCCCTTGGCAACGTCCGCTACCCTGGATTCAGCCGTGACATCATTTCGTTTGGCCTCGTGAAAGGCATCCAGATTGAAGGGAAGAATGTGACCATCGACATCTCGGTGGCGACGCGTGACCCGAACATTCCGCGCCTCATCCATGAGCAGGCGATGGACGTTCTGAACAAGGTGGCGGGGATCGGCGAGGTGAAGCTGAATTTTGACATCAAGGACCCGCCGGGAGCGGGCGTGACGGCGTCTGAAAAGCTGGGTAAATCGAGCATTCCCGGAGTCAAGAAAGTGATCGCCGTGGCGTCTGGCAAAGGCGGCGTGGGCAAGAGCACGGTGGCCTCGAATCTGGCGATCGCGCTGAGCCAGAGCGGGCTGCGCGTGGGGCTGTGTGACTGTGATTTGTACGGGCCGAGCATTCCGCTCATGTTTGGCACGGACGAGAGGCCGTATCAGAATGATGAGCAGCAGATCGTACCGGTGGAGAAATATGGCGTGCAGCTGATCTCGATGGGATTTTTGCTGGATGATGGCTCGCCGGTGATCGTGCGCGGACCGATCGCCACGCGCTACACGCAGCAGTTTCTGCGGCAGGTGGCGTGGGATAATCTGGATGTGCTGGTGCTGGATCTCCCGCCCGGCACGGGGGACATTCAGCTTACGATCGTGCAGACGGTGTCGCTGGACGGGGCGGTGATCGTGACGACGCCGCAGGAGGTGGCGCTGATCGATGCGCGCAAGGCGGTGGGGATGTTTCAGAAGGTGAATGTGCCCATCCTCGGCATCATCGAAAACATGAGCTACTTCCTGTGCCCGAGCGACAGCAAGATGTACCACATCTTTGGCAAAGGCGGCGGTGAGAACGAGGCCAAACGCCTCGGCGTGCCGCTGCTGGGCCAGATCCCGATCGAGATGCACGTGCGTGAGTGCGGCGACGAGGGGCACCCGATTGCGCTGGAAGATGCAGAGAAGTCGGCGTCTTCGAAGGCGTTCCGGGAGATCGCGGCGAAGCTGAAGTAGCGGCGGAGCGGAGGGGGCTGAATGCTGCCTGCGGAATCCATGGATTCCGTGGTTGATCATGCGGTTTCTGAAGCGGGATGGAGTGAATGTGGCACATGGGCGCAAGCGCCTGATGTTTGCCTGCGTACTCTTGGGCATGTCTGATTTCTCCACACTTTCGCGCCGTGAACTGCTCTCCCGCATGGGGGGCGGACTGGGCGCGCTGGGGCTGGCCTCCACGCTGCATGCCGCGCCCCGCACGAACTTTGTGCCGAAGGCGAAGCGGGTGATCCAGCTCTTCATGAACGGCGGGCCGTTTGGGCCGGACTTTTTTGATCCGAAGCCGGGGCTGACGAAGTATGCGGGGCAAAAGCCGCAAGGCGCGGACCTGCGCACGGAACGGCCCACCGGCGGGCTGCTGGCCTCTCCGTATGCGTTTTCAAAGCATGGGCAGAGCGGGCTGGAGATCAGCGAGCTGCTGCCGAATCTGGCGCAGCATGCGGATGATCTGTGCGTGCTGCGCTCATGCCACACGGACAATCCGAACCACGGCCCGGCGCTGCTGCTGATGAACAACGGCACCATGACGGAGCGCGTGCCGAGCATGGGCTCGTGGCTGAGCTACGGCCTGGGCAATGAGAATGCTAACCTGCCTTCCTTCGTGGTGCTCTGCCCGGGCAAGCCGGTGCGGTTTTCGGTGCTGTGGACGAGCGCGTTTCTGCCGGCACAGCATCAGGGGGTGTACATCAATCACTCCAACCTGGAGCCGCAGAAGATGATCCCGTGGCTGACGAATGAGAAGCTGGGCAAGGCGGATCAGCGCAGGCAGATCGACCTCATGCAGGCGCTGAATGCGGAGCATCTGGCGACACGTGGTGGAGCGGATGTGGCGCTGAACGGTCGCATCCAGGCGATGGAGACGGCCTACCGCATGCAGTCGGCTGCGACGGATGCCTTTGATGTGAATCTGGAACCGCCGAAAGTGCGCGAGATGTATGGCAAGAGCCATTTCTCCAACGGCTGCCTGATGGCGCGGCGTCTGGTGGAGCGTGGCGTGCGCTTCGTCCAGTTGTATTACGGCAACGGCCAGCCCTGGGACACGCACTCAAAACACGATGAAACAACGCGGCGGCTCGCGGCAGACATCGACCGGCCGATTGCGGCGCTGATCGGTGACCTCAAACAACGCGGCATGCTGGATGACACCCTGATCGTGTGGGGCGGGGAATTTGGCCGCACACCGGTGAGTGAAAACGGCAACGGTCGGGATCACAACCCGCATGGTTTCTCCATGTTCTTCGCCGGAGGTGGTGCGCGCGGCGGCACGGCCTATGGTGAGAGCGATGAGTTTGGTTTCAAAGCGGCGGTGGACAAGATGCACGTGCACGATGTGCACGCGACGATCCTGCACCTCCTGGGCATGGACCACGAGAGGCTGACGTACCGCTACGCAGGACGTGATTACCGCCTGACGGACGTGCACGGGCGCGTGCCGCAGGCGATTGTGGGGTGAGATTTCCGGCGGTAGGTTGGGCGTGGTTGGCGCGTAGAGATCTCTCAGGCACACTGGACACCCTTCGCCAAACCACCCGACTGCGCGGACGTTCCTACGCCATGGTGCTTGCCGTACACTCATGGACGGGCGGGCTTACGCCACACCCATCCTACGAAGGGGGAATGCGCTCCGGTGAAATCGTCCAACTCACACCCGGCTCTTGTCCGTCTTGAAGCGGCTCCAGAAGGAGGGCTTGCTGGGCACGGCGCGGCGGATTTCCACGTTGGGTTTTTTGGTAACCTTGGGGGGCGGTGGGGACTTGGGTTTGTCCGCTGCTTTTTCGGGCTGCGCGGGGGCTGGTGTGGCAGGCGGTGCGTCCGCTGGGCCGTAGAGCTCGCGGGTTTTCTGATGCAGCATTTCAGCCTCGGCGGCACGCTGCATGGAGTCGCGGATGCTGGAGGGGACAGCGCTTTCCGTGAGCGGTGGCAGCAGCGGATTGGGGCCGGCGGCCCAGGTGCCGAGCGTGGGCATCATCGAGGCGATTTCGTTCTGATTGTTCACCTTGTGCAGACCGATGACGCGCAGTGAAGTGCCGAAGAGGTAGAAGATGGTGCTTTCGTCCAGACCTTCGACCATGCTGCCGCCGCGCTGCAGGATGGGGCTGCCGCGCAGGATGATTTCATCTCCGGTGATGAAGGCTTCCTGGCAGAGCGCCTTGGCGGGCTCGTTGAAATTCATTTCAATGAAGACCTTGCCCCGGGCGCGCGCTTTGAGGGGCTTGCCATCGGGCGAGTACTTGAAGACCTGGATCGAGTCTGCGGCGATCTTGATGTAAGGCGGGAACTCCAGCTGCTGCGTGGAGATGCTCTTGGCCTCCACGAAACTCATGCTGAGCAGGAAGCTCAGATCGGTGGGAGACTTCACCAGCGAAATGTCTTTGCTGCCGGTTTTGTCAGCGGTCGCGGACTTGTCGGCAGTGGCTGCGGTGTTGAGGCTTGTGCAGCCGACGCAGAGCACGGCGGTTGCCAGCAGGGCGACTGCGGAGCCGGGGTTGAACAGGGAGGAAAGGTTCATCTGCAAGACTTAGATACACCCAAAGGTGATTTTGCTCATCTTGAAATTATTATAATGTGCCGTCCGAGGGCTGAGCGGGTGGCCTGAGGCGCTCGTAGGTGGAAAACCTCATGGCGTAGGCATGAGTGGCGTCGGCGGGAAAATCCTGCCGTGAGGTCTCCCGCCATTCGCCGGGATTCACCGTGGGGAAGGGGATACCACTGCCGAGGATGGAGTCCACGTGGGTCAGGATCAGGCGGTCGGCGCAGGGCATGGCGGCGGCGTAGGCTTCCCCGCCTCCGCAGACAAAGAGCTCTGCGGCCCCCCCTGCGGCGGCGACTTGCAGGGCCTCGGCCACGCTTGAGACAACTTCTCCGGCAGGCGGGATATACACGGGGCTGCGCGTGAGCACCAGGGGGTGGTGGTCTTCAAACCAGCCCGTCATTTCCTCATAAGTGCGGCGGCCGATGAGCAGCCACTGGCCGCGGGTGCTGCGGCGGAAGTGTTCTTTGTCCCGTGGCAGGTGCCAGGGCACGCCCCGACCGGTGGAGATGAAGCCATCCGCTGAAACAGCGGCGATGAGGGTCTGTACCGGGCGTGAACTCACTCAGTAGATGGCGGATTCACCTTCGCTCAGCAGGCGCACGCGATCTTCCAGCTGTCGTTCGATCGCGGCTTTGACGAGGCGCTCAGCAGGCTCGCGAAGGGGCTCTCCGCCGAGCGGGAAGGTGTCATGATGCATGGGGATCATGGACTGAGCGCCCATCATTTGAAAGGCATCCAGGGCTTCCTCGGGATTCATGTGCACCTGCCGGCCGCTGGGGGCATCGTAGGCACCGATAGGCATGAGCGCGAGGTCGATGCTGGCGCGTTTGCCGATCTCCTGAAAGCCGTCAAACATGGCGCTGTCGCCGCAGTGGAAGAGGCAGCGCTCGGGGGACTTGATGAGGTAACCGCCAAACTGGCGATGTGTGTCATGGATCATCCGGGCGCCCCAGTGCCGCGCAGGGGTGAGGGTGATGCGCAGATCTTGGAAAGTGGCGCTCTGCCAGGTCTTCAATTCCACGATGCGTCCAAAGCCGCAGTTCCGCACCACCTTGCCGACCCCTTCCGGGACGATGATGGGCTGGGCGGCGGCGAGCTTGCGCAGGCTGGGCAGGTGCAGGTGGTCGTAGTGCGCATGCGTGACCAGCACGAGATCGATGTGGGGCAGGTCATGGGCCCAGACGCTGGGGTGGCGGACTCGCTTCACCGGGCCGTGCCACAGCGCCCAGTTGGGGTCGATGGCGATGTTTACGCCGCCGATCTGGCAAAAGAAGCCGGCGTGCCCGAGCCACGTCACGGCGATCTCATTGCTCATGGCGACTGGCAGACGGCCGAAATCCCCGCCCGGCTGACGCGGGGCAAGCAGGGTGGGAATGAGCACCTCATTGAGGAACTGGAAGTTGCGCTTGCGCCAGCCTTCCGTGGGGAGCAGGCCGATGCGATTGCCCTGAGTTTGAGCTCTGTTGAGCAGGCCGCGCTTTTTGAGGGGGCTGGAAGAGGGTCCAGCCCCGCCGGATGAGGAAGCGGGATCGAAAAGCATGATTGGCTGCTTGAATCTATGGATAATAAATCGCCCGGTCCCGTAAATACAAGAATTAAGTGCAGGATGTTGTGGCGGTAGGCGTGACATGTGCCGCCAAAACTTATTCACGCAGCCCTCCCTGCCTCAGATCAGCGGTTTTTGACCGTGCCTAGAGCTGTGACCCATTTGCCTTTGGTGACGACCTTCTGCACCACAAAGCCAGCGCGCTTTCCAGCGGCGAGGCAGTCCTTGGCCTGAGATTTCAAAATGCCGGAGAGCATCAGCACGCCGCCGGGGGCCACAGAGCGAACCATCTGCGGAAAAGCCGACTCCAAGATGTCGAAGAAGATGTTCGCGGCCACGATGTCCCAGGTCTGCTTCGGCTCCCACTTGAGGACGTCGACCTTGGTGAAACGCACTTTGGGGGTGTTGTTGCGCGCCGCATTTTCCTGCGAGATTTTCACGGCGGCTGGATCGTAGTCACAGCCCCAGACGCGGGAGGCACCGAGTTTATCTGCGGCGATGGCGAGGATGCCGCTGCCGCAGCCGAGGTCTGCCATGCTCCATTTCTTTCCGGCGGCCTGGCGCTCCTGGGCAGCATCGACGAGCAAACGCAGCACCGTGGCCGTGGTGGCATGGTGGCCGGTGCCAAAGGCCATGTCTGCCGGCACGGCGATGATCTCGCGGTTGGGAAACTTCGCTCGCGCCTGCTTGACCTCGACGTCGGTTTTGGCGGCGCAGATCACAAATTTATCACGCACCTTCACGGGCGGCGGGGTCTGTGAGGAATGAGCGGCCCAGTTCTGGGGCTTCAAATGACGCACCTCACCCCCGTACTGCTTTTGCACTTTTTTGGCGGGGGCCTGCGACTCGCAGTAAAATTCCAGGCGGATCATTTTGCGGCCTGGAAAGCTGCTGATGACGAGGGTGCCGTCAGGATTGCCGTTGAAACGTTCTTCCCATGTGTCAGCCGAACGTGAAGCTGTGAGTTTGGACCAGACAAACATGAATGTGCAATCGTGAGGAGGGAGGTTGCTGGGGCACCAATCGAAGCCTTAAAAGGCGAAGGTTACCTGGTGCCATCAATCTTTCGGAGATTGATGGAGCGGGTGACGCGATTCGAACGCGCGACATCTTCCTTGGCAAGGAAGTGCTCTACCACTGAGCTACACCCGCAAATTTTTCGGTTCGTTTTCGGTTCGATCCGGAAAGTTTGAGGGCGAGATTCTGGCGCATGAAAAAGATCCTGCAAGTGCAAAGTGCATGTGTTGAGAATGTTTTTTTTCAAGCCATGCTGCTGATGTGAATCTTCCCACGCATACTTGGATCAATGGCCGCATCGTCAGCACTTCTGAAGCCCGCATCTCTCCCTTCGATCATGGCTTTCTGGTAGGTGATGGTGTGTTCGAGACACTCGTGGCACGCCACGGCAAACCCTTCACGCCCACACGGCACTGGCGTCGGCTGGTGGCTTCGTGCCAGGCGATGAACATCACGCCTCCCGAGTATGAGACCTATGTGAATGCGATGCAGGCGACGATGCAGGCGAATGATCTCGCGGACGCGCGCATCCGCGTCACTCTCACCAGTGGCGATGGCCCGCTGGGATCAGATCGTGGTGAATCTCCCGCCACCATGACCGTGGCCGCCACCGCACTCAAGCCCTGGCCTCCCACGGATACGGTGATGACTGTGCCCTGGACACGCAACGAGCGCAGCGCTCTCGCAGGCGTCAAATCCACTTCCTATGGCGACAACGTGCGCGCCCTGGCGCTGGCCCACGGGGAAGGGGCAGGGGAGGCGATCTTTGCCAACACCCGCGATGAACTCTGCGAAGGCACGGGCACGAACATTTTCATCGTCAGCGCAGGCGTGGTGAAAACACCACCGCTGAGCTCCGGTTGCCTGGCAGGTGTGACGCGTGCGCTGGTGCTGGAAGCCTGTGCCGCTGCAGGCATTGCCGTGGAGGAAGTCGCGCTGCCCATCGAGGCCCTGCAAACCTGCGAAGAAGCCTTCCTCACCTCCAGCACGCGGGATGTGCATCCGCTGGCGAAGATTGATCAGCGTGAGATGCCGGGTGTTGCTGGTCCCGTGACGCAGCGCGTGGCCAAGGCGTTTCAGGATTTCGTGGCGGGGCGTGATGATCCGTGAAGGCAGCCGTGGCCGCGCTCAAGGCCATTCATGCCACACCGCATTTTCGACGGTGCCAGGCGCAAGCAAGAGGGCTTTAAAAAGCTTGAAATAAAACCGCCAGAGCGCACTCTTACACACAGAGATGAATCGTGTCCTCCAGATGGGTCTGATGATGCTGGTGCTGCTGATGCAGTCGGCACCGCTGATCATCGTTGCCTCTCCGCAGGAGGAAAAATGCCAGATGGCATGCTGCGCGTGGCTGGAGCAGGCAGGCATGGCAGACTGTGCATGCGCCGAGCCATCTCTCCCTAGCCAGAACCTTCCCGCATCGCTGCCGCCCGCCTCTGAAGGACGCAGCTTCATCCCCCAGGTGGTCTGGACAGAGCTCTCGCAGGATTTTCATTTCCCACCTTTCCAGGCAAAACCCACGGGCTGCACGATCCGGCCCGCTGAGGCAGAGCACGCCATCACCCGGCCCCATGTGCGGCTCAGCGTGCTGCTCTGCTCCATGCTGACCTGAATCCGGCCGAGCACAGACGCACTGTGCCTGCATCTCGCGGTCCCGCAGGGACTCTCATGCTTTGCAGGCGTGGCCTCTTGTCACAACGCCCTGATTCAGCTTCCCCGTGAAAACATTCTCTCTTCTGGCCGGTGCCGTACTTCTGGCACCCGGCGCAGCTCTTGCCTGCGACACCTGCAAGAAAAACACGCCCCCGGCCCCCGGCCAGCGCGTCGTCGAGTACGACCTCCACATCTCCGAGCAGCGCCTGGCCCCGGCGGGCAGGATGGTGCGTGCCCTCACCATCAATGGCGGCATCCCCGGGCCGGTGCTGCGTTTCCGTGAAGGAGACTTTGCCCGCATCCGTGTCCACAATGACCTGCGGGATGAGGAGACCTCCACGCACTGGCACGGCCTGCTGCTGCCCAACAAGGAGGATGGCGTGCCGCACGTCACCACACCGCCGATCCAGCCCGGAACCACCCATACCTTTGAGTTTCCGCTGCGGCAGAGCGGCACCTACTGGTTTCATTCCCACACGCACCTGCAGGAGCAGAGTGGCGTGTACGGCGGCATCGTCGTGGAGCCGCGCGGCGGCGAGCCGGTGAAGGCCGACCGCGAGCAGGTGCTCATTCTATCTGACTGGACCAACACAGATCCATACGAAGTCATGCGCATGCTCATGCGCGGCAGCGACTACTTCGGCATCATGCGGAGAAATTCGCAGAGCATCCTCGGCGCATGGCAGCGCGGAAATCTCAAAGACTACTTCCGCCGGGAATGGAGCCGCATGGTGCCCATGGACGTCTCCGATGTGGGCTACCACGCCTTCCTGATCAACGGCCAGCGGCAGACCCGCATCTCAGGCCACCCGGGAGAGCGGGTGCGCGAGCGTCATCAATGCCCGGCGGCCACCTACTTCCCACCTCAGTTCCAGCGCCGGGCCCATGACCACGGTGGCCGCAGACGGCCCGCCGGTGCAGCCCGTGCAGGTGGGCAGCTTTCTCTACGGCCATCGCAGAGACCTACGACCTCATCATCACCATTCCCGCCGTGGCGAGGTATGAGCTGCGTGCCACCGCCCAGGATGGCAGCGGGGAGGGCGCCTCCGCCTTATTGGGCGAGGGAGGAGCGGCACGGGCCGTCAGCCCGCCGCGTCCCAATCTTTACCAGATGGACCAGATGCTCGCCCTCTCGCTGGAAGAGTGAGGCAGATCCCCGCGCCCCGCTCAGGCTGCCCCGCCCCGGCTCGCCCTACAAGCTGCTGAAAGCCACGCACGACACCACCCTGCCATCCAAACTGCCCCGCCGCCGGATCACCCTGCACCTGACCGGAGACATGGTGCGCTATGTCTGGAGTTTCGATGGCAAGACCATCGCCCAGGAGCCTTACATCAAGATCAGGAAGGTCGAAATCATCTAGCTGGAACTCGTGAACGACAGCATGATGCACCACCCCATCCACCTGCACGGCCACTTCTTCCGCCTGCTGATGGGCGGCGGGGCACGCTCTCCTCTGAAGCACACCGTGGATGTCCCGCCCATGGGCAGGCGTCTGGTCGAATTCGAGGCCAATGAGGACAAGGACTGGATGTTCCACTGCCATATCCTCTACCACATGATGAGCGGCATGGCCCGGGTGTTTCGCTACGAGCAGGGCGCTGCAGTCGCGCCTCATCATGGCGATGCCATGAGCGAGACTCCTGCCGACACACTCGCCGCCGCCGCCGGACTCACCGGCATGACCGCCGCGCCTCACGCCACACACCGCCCGAGCCCCTTCTCATTTTTCAGTCATGATCACGCCGCCGCAGGACTTGGCGAGCACGCCCATGACATGAGCTATTTCTGGGGCGCGGCAGCGCTCCAGACGCAGATGAGCAGCGGCCTGATTTCCTGGATGAATCCGAAAAACAATCTGCTGCTCTCTTGGGAGGTGGGCTGGCGGCGCAATCCCACCACCGAGCATGAAGTGGACGCGCTCTACCAGCGCTACTTCAACATGAACTTCCAGGCCTACGCGGGTTTCCGCTTTGCCAACCATGGCGGCGGAAACCGCATCATCGCCGGGTTCAACTACCGCCTGCCGCTCATGGTCCTCGCAGACTTCACCGTGGACAGCCATGGCAATGGCCGCTTCCAGCTCTCCAAGCGCTTTCAGCTCACCCCGCGCCTGGGAGTCTCCGGCTACGCTTTTTATGACACCGGCAGCCGCTGGGAATGGAGCACCGCCGCCGACTTCACGCTGGCGCGCAACGTCTCCCTCTCTGCCAGCTACCACAGCGACTACGGCCCCGGAGTCGGCCTCATCATCCGCTTTTGATGGAACTCAAACCATCAACTCTGCACAAAAAAACAACACCCACACACCACCATGAAAACAAACACCCTCATCCTCCTCGCCACCCTGCTGCTCAGCCTCGGGCTCGTCTCCTGCGCCAGCACATCCACCACCGGCGGCACCAAGCCCTACCCGCTGAAAGTCTGCCTCGTCACAGGCAATGACCTCGACAGCATGGGCGGCCCCGTCAGCACCGTGTACAACGGTCAGGAGATCAAATTCTGCTGCAAGCCCTGCCTCAAAAAGTTCGAGGCCAATCCGGCCAAGTATCTCTCCAAGCTCTAAGCGGCGGCAAACCCTTTCCCCAGGCGGCCCACGGCTGCCTGGGGCTCAGGACAAAGACAAAACATAACAACAAACGCTAGCATACCATGAAAACGAAACTCATACGCACCACCCTCCTCGGCATCAGTGCACTCAGCGCCCTGCTGCTGGCCTCCTGCCAGGCGCCCGCCTCTGCGCCCCGCAGCGCGGTGACATGCTCCAAGTGCCACACCGTTCACTTCATGTCTCCCTCCATGACCGGCACCGGTCCCAAGGGACTCGTGACCCTGAAGCACTCTGACAGCATGAGCTGTCCCGACTGTGAAAACAAAGTCGTGGCCATGCTGAAAAACGGCAGCCTCACCACGCACACCTGCAAGACCTGCGGCGGCACGCTGCACCACTGCACAAGCCATTGATCCACGCCGTGGGTAAAAGCCGCCTGTGCACGCGCCGCAGGCGGTCTTGCTCACTGGCAGTCGCAGTCCAGGCAGCCATGCGTGGCGCAGCTGCGGCAGATGCTTTCCACCTGCGCGCGCAGTTTCTGCCGAGCGCGCAGGAGACGGACATTCACCGTATTGACGCGCTGCTGAGTGGCCTTGGCGATCTCTGTGGGCGACTCCCCGCCGAGGTCAATGCGCCTCAGCAGTTCCGCGTCCGCCTCCGGCAGCAGCGGCAGCATTTTCATGACACACTGACACAGTGTTTTTTCATCCTCGGGAGACACGGACTCCGGCAGCTCCAGCCGGAGCATGGGCATGGCTTTCTCCTGCGTCATCCTGCGCCGGTGCGCGTCAATGATGGCATGACGCAGCACACGGTAAAACCATGTCACCACCCCCTCGCTGTCCGCAGGCACCTGCCCGGAGCGCAGCGTCTTGAGGAGGCACTCCTGCACCAGATCAGCCGCCAGCTCGGGGTCGCCCGTACGCGAGCGTGCAAATCCCACAAAAGCATCGAAATGCTGGAGTAGCGCATCAGGGATCATCACCCCAATCATACGAGGCGTAAGAAAGTCTGTAACATCTTTTATCCGCTGCGTGTGCAGTCAGGAAGGGGGCACACCTCTTCACCTCAACCCCAACCTCAAACACTGCCACCCCATGAACCTCCCACAAAAATTCGCACTCACCGGCCTGTCCTGCACCTCCTGCGTGGAGAAAGTCACCTCACGTCTGCTCCGGCACCCGGACATCACCGAGGCCGTCGTCACCCTGCAGCCTCCCCAGGCCGCCATCACCACCCGGCACGCCCTCAGCGACGAAGAAATGAACGAGTGGCTGCGCCCCCTTGGGAAATACCAGGTGGCAGCATCCGCGACCTCGGCGGCATCCCCGGCCGCAGCGCCCGCGCCGCCGGCTAAAAGCGCCCGCACCTACCGCCCGCTCCTCATCCTGGTGGGCTACCTGCTGCTCGTCATCGCCGCGGCCAATGTCATGCAGGGCCGCTTTGACCCCGCGCTCTCCATGCGGCTGTTCATGGGCGGCTTCTTCATCGCCTTTTCCTTCTTCAAAATGCTCGACCTGCGCGGGTTTAGCGATGCCTACCGCAGCTACGACCTCGTGGCCAAGGCGCTGCCCGCCTACGGCTTCGTGTATCCCTTCATCGAGCTCAGCCTCGGGCTCGCCTACCTGGCGCACTGGCAGCCCGTGTGGGTCAATGCCGCCACCGCGCTCGTCATGGGCGTGAGCCTCCTGGGCGTGCTCCGGGCCGTGCTCTCCGGCAAAGCCATCCGCTGCGCCTGTCTCGGCACGGTGTTTAATCTGCCCATGTCCACCGTCACCATCATCGAAGATGGCCTCATGCTCGTCATGGCCTTATGGGCCCTGATCCATCCCTGATGCCAGGCGGTGCCAAACCTTCACGACTTCGTCTCATACACCTCGCCCAGCTTGCGCAGCAGTGCTTCGAGCTTGGTGTAGTAGTCGTCTTCCTTGAGATTCGCACGCTGCTCCTTCAAGCCCTTCAATTCGCGTTCCAGCGCATCCCGCGTGCCGCGCTGGGCATCGGTGAGCTGCTGCTCTGCGGCGCTTAAAACGAGCACCATCTGCGCGGCGCGTTCGCCATCGACGGCCATGCCGGCGGGGACGGGCGCGTCGGAGCCGAAAACTTCACTGCGGGTGCCGATGCCGTCGCCGTTGTCTTCGAGCAGGGCGTGCTCGGTGGCGAGACGTTCGTCGTTCTCATAGAAGGTGGTGGTGGCTTTGCTGGCGTGGCGGAAGGCCTCCAGCAGGGAGACCTGTTTATCCTGATCGAGATCCGCCTCGGGCAGGCCGCCGATGGCATCCGCAAAGTATTCACCGAAGCGCGTATAGAAAACTTCGTCCGGGCTTTTGGTGGAGGTGATGATGACGCGGTCCTTGCCGGAAAGCGGTTTCAAAAAGCCGCCGCTGGCCGAGGCGGTGTGAATCACGGCGACCTCCTGCTTCAGCGGCTTGATCCAGCCCGCGAGCTGTTTGGCGTCAAAGTCCGGACCTTCGGCGCTGAACTTGGCTTCGCGTCCGTCAAAGGTGCCGTGGCCGATGAGGACGAGCCACAGCGAGCGTGTGGGGGCTGAAGTGGTGAGGCGTTTTTCGAGTTCTTCGCTGGTTTTCTCGCCGCGGATGATTGCGGGCGTGATTCCCGCCTTGGTGCAGGCGTTCGTCCAGGCATCCACCTGCGTTTTGAATTTCTTGCCGTACTCCTCCGTGCCGGGTGCGCCGAGAACGATGAGGACATCGAGTTCACGCGGGGCGGCATGCAGCAGCGTGCTGCACAGGGTGATGAACAAGGTGCTCAGAAGCTTGAACTCTTTCCTCATGCCATGCCTCCCTTTCTGCGCAAAAACCACTCCGCGCCGATGAAAAACAGCAGGGCCAGGAAGAACCATGGCGAATGCCACAGCGGCGTCGAAAGCGTGATCTCGACGGGCACGCGGATGTTCTTCAGCATCTCGGGCAGCTTGGAGATTTCATCGAGCGCGAGCATCTGGCCGCTGGTCTCGGTGGCGATGCGTTGCAGAAAGGCTTTGTCCGGCGCGAGGCGGCTGAATTCCTCGGCCTGCGGGCCGTAGGTCCAGCCGGTGGTTTTGAGGCCGAGCTGCGTGTGTTTTTCCATGTCCTCCACCGTGGCGGTGGCGCGGTAGTTGCCGGAGGCGGAGGAGAAGAACTCGGTTTCAAACAGTCCCGCTTCCTTGAGGCTGGGCTCGGCGAAGAGCTGGGATTTTTTGCCGTCGGGCTGCGTGACTTCGATCTTCACCAGCGCATCGCCATGCGGCTTGAAGGCGCGGTCACGCACGCGCACGGAGAGCTTCACGCGCTCGTGGTCGGCGGCATCGGTTTCGGCGGAGAAAGAGATGCTGTCCGCCACATCGACCACGAGCCAGCGCATGAACTGCCGCCAGGCGCGCTCCATGTCCTTGCGTGAATCCGCATCGTTCATGCCCCAGCGCCACAGGTCGGCCACCAACACGCTGCCCACGCGGCCTTCGCCGAAACGCTGGGAGACGATGGCGGGCAGGGTGGTTTGCGCTGAATCGGACACCGTGGCCAGAATGCTGGCACCGGGTTTGATGGCGAAGGTTTGATTGATGGCATAAAAGGAGGGCATGGCAGAGAGGCGCTTCTCATCCTCCTCGCGATCCGTGCGCAGCCGCATCCAGGACTCCAGCCAGCCCTCGCGCGTCAAATTGAAGCGCGCATCCAGCATCGGGCCTGCCGTGGTGGTGCGGTCTAAATACACTGGGAGCATGCTGCCGATGGGCGTGTGATCATAACCGCCCGCCTGATAGCACTCCTGCCCGCCGAGCATGAGCAGGGCACCGCCGCGCTCGCTGACGAAGCGCTGAATGAGATGCATCTGCTCCTGGGTGAAGAAGCCGGCTTCGAGATCGTCGATGATGATGGCGCGGTATTCGCTGAACAAATCTTCGGCAGCCTTGGGGAAGCCGTCGCTGAGTTCCTTGGCATCGCGGGTGCCAAGACGGATGAGCACCGGCTGGTCATAGCGCTGCGCTTCTTCGCCTTCCTTCGCGCCAAAACCGCGAAACAAGGGGTTGGCGCTCTCTCCGGCATGACCGCGCCATTCAAACTTGGGCTCACGTTTGGCGATGCGGACGAGGCTGGGCATCTGGATGTCGTCATCCGCGGCGATGGCGCGGCGCAGGAATTTGTACTCCCAGTTCGGCCTGCCGGCGATATAGAGCACCCGGTAGGGGCCTGAGCCACGATCCGCCTCTAATAAACGTGTGTTGTTCGCCAGCGTGGCTTCGCTGACGCCTTCGGCCTTGAGTTCCAGTTTATGGAAGGACACACCGGGCTTGGCCACCGGGATGCGCAGGCGCACCGTCTGCGGCGTGCTGCCATTGAAGGTGACTTTTTCGGTCACGATGGCTTTGCCCTGTTCATCGAGCGCGGAAAGCGTGGCCTGTTTGCCATTGAGCCCCTGGGCAGACACACGCGAGGTGAGGGTGATAGGCGCGTCTTCAAAAGGACTCGTCGCCACGGTGGCATCGAGGATCGCCAGATCGGGGGAGGGGGCGTTCTTGCCGGCCAGCACGGTGAAAATGGGAGCACCCTTGGCCTCCGCCTTCCAGGTGGAGGCATCGGTGGCGTTGCCATCGCTGATTAAGACCACGGCGGCGAGATTCGAGCCGCCGCTGCGCAGGGGCATGAGCGTGCGGCAGAGATCGGAGCGGGAACCGTCATACTTCAAGGCGCGGAAGTGCGGCACGCTTTGTGTCTGTGCGCCCACGGTCATGAGGCGCAGGCGGAAGTCCTCGCTCAGTGATTTGATCCACGCGGCATCTTCCGTGCCGGAGTTCAGCGCGGCGGAGACTTGGGCAGCGCGGGTGGCCTCGCCCGGTTTTTCCGCAGTTTCCAGGGAGGCGCTGGTGTCCACCAGCACGATGACTTCGTTTTCGCCCTTCTTCGGCTGCTGCTTGGTCCACAGCGGATCGAGCAGGCAGAGCGCCAGCAGGGCGAGGGCGGCGAGCTTGCAGGACATCGCCGCGAGTTTGCGCCAGCCACGCAGCGGAGAGCGGCGGTAGCCGAGCCAGAGCAACCCGATGACAAGAAGAACCACCAGGGCGGCGAGCCAGGTGATGTCCGTATTTTGCCAGAGAATGCGGGGCATGCGGTGCCAGTTAAACGTGAAGCGCGGTGAAAAGCTACATCTCAACCGCTCTCAATTGCAGTGGTTGTCAAAAAATTGAAGATGGAAGCGCTTGTCGAATCACGCATTCTCGATTTGGTCTGCGCTCGTTCCAAGACCGCAGCCGCCATGCCTTTATACGATCCCTATGCGTTTCAGCTCGCTGGCTTCAGCGAGGGCGATGTCGATGAAATCCTCGCCGACCTCGACTACCTGCACCGCAACTCACGCTGGACGCACCGGCGTGACCAGATCGAGCGGATGATCGTGGAATCACCGGTGATTTTGCTCGATTTCCTGCGCAGCGTGAAGCCGGAAGTGGTGAAAAGTGCCATGATTCCGCGCCGGGTGAAGGAACTCGTCTTTCGCACGACCCCGGCGAGACAGGCTGTTTGAGTCCTTGCGCGTTGGCTGACATCCGCCACATTCGGCCTCCCCCATGACCCGGCCATTGTGCGCCGGGCGGCGTATTTCATTTCCCCATGTTCAACTGGATCATCAAAAAAATCATCGGCACCAAGAACCAGCGCACTGTGCGCAAGCTTCAACCTACGGTGGCCGAGATCAACCGCATCGAAGCCCAGCTTCAAAACGAACCGGAGGAAGCGCTGCAGCAACGCACCCAGAAATGGCAGGCCCAGTTCCGCGCCTTTCACACGCCGCCATTCCTCGGCGGGGTGAGCCTGCGCATCGCGAACGAGGCTGAGGTGGACGCCTGCCTGGAGGCCGTGGAGAAATATTTCACCGCCCTGAAGCCGCATTTCCCGGCGCTGGAAAATGATTACCTCGCCAGCGCAGCCTGGAACGGCGCCGCCCTGGATGACAAGAAGGCGCGCATCGACCGCGCACGTGAAGCCTGGAACGCCATCCAGCCGGACTTCGCCGCGATCGAGGCGAAGATGCTCAATGACATTCTCCCCGAAGCCTACGCCGTGGTGAAAAACGCCGCCCGCCGCATGTGCGGACGCGAGATCATGGTCTGCGACCAGCCGCTGGGCTGGAACATGGTGCACTTCGATGTGCAGCTTGTCGGTGGTGTGGCCTTGCACCGCGGCATGATCGCTGAAATGGCGACCGGGGAAGGGAAGACGCTGGTCGGTACGCTGCCGGTGTATCTGAACGCGCTCACCGGCCGTGGCGTGCACGTCATCACGGTGAATGATTACCTCGCACGTCGTGACAGCGAGTGGATGGGCAGCCTTTACAAGTACCTCGGCCTCACGGTCGGCTGCATTCAGAACGACCAGCCAAGCCACCTGCGCCGCGACCAGTATCAGGCGGACATCACGTATGGAACGAACAGCGAGTTCGGCTTCGACTACCTGCGCGACAACGGCATGGCCTCCAGCAAGGAGCAGCAGGTGCAGCGCGGCCACTACTTCGCCATCGTGGACGAAGTGGACTCCGTCCTCATTGATGAAGCCCGTACGCCTTTGATCATCAGCGGTCCTGTCATGGCTGCGGAGAGCAATCACCAGTATGAGCGTTATAAGCCCCTGGTGGATCAGCTTGTGCGCCGCCAGAACACGCTTTGCAACCGCCTCATCACAGAAGCCAAGGAAGCCGCCGCCGCAGGTCATTTGGAGCAGGCCGGATTGAAGCTCTTCCAGGTGCACATGGGCCAGCCGAAGAACCGTGCGCTTGCACGCTGCATGGAGGACCCGGAACTCCGCCGTGCCATGGAAAAGGCCGAGCTCTCGCTCTACGCCGACACGCAGAAGGTGGAATTCTTCAAGCTCAAGGAAGAGCTGTACTACTTCATCGAGGAGAAATCCCACGACGCCGATCTCACCGAGATGGGCCGCAATTTCCTCAGCCCCGACGAGCCGGACGCCTTCGTGCTGCCGGACATCGCCACGGTGTACTCGGAGATCGACGGCGACATGACGCTCTCTGAAGAAGCCCGCACCCGCAAGAAGACGGAGATGCAGGACCGCCTTTCCCACCAGGGCCAGCGCATTCACCAGATCAGCCAGCTTCTGCGTGCCTTCTGCCTCTATGAGAAGGACGTCGAGTACGTGGTCGAGGAGAACAAGGTCGTCATCGTCGATGCGCAGACGGGGCGTAAGATGGCCGGACGCCGCTGGAGCGATGGCCTGCACCAGGCCGTGGAGGCGAAGGAAGGCGTGCAGATCGACGCCGAAACCCAGACGCTCGCCACCATCACGATTCAGAACTACTTCCGTCTTTACCAAAAGCTGGGCGGCATGACCGGCACGGCGGAAACCGACGCCGCCGAGTTCCACGACATCTACAATCTCGATGTGCTCACCATCCCGACGAATCGTCCGGTGAAGCGCAAGGATCACAACGACAGCATCTACAAGACACGCCGCGAGAAATTCGCCGCCGTGATCGAGCTGATCCAGGAGCTCAACGCCAAGGGCCAGCCGATCCTCGTCGGCACCGCCAGCGTCGAAGCCTCGGAAATGGTCTCGCGCATGCTCAAGCTGAAGAAGATCACGCACAACGTGCTCAATGCGAAGTATCACCGCCAGGAGGCCGAAATCGTCGCCCGTGCCGGACATCGCGGCGCGGTGACCATCTCGACCAACATGGCGGGTCGTGGTACGGACATCAAGCTGGGTGAAGGCGTCGCCGAACTCGGCGGCCTCTTCGTGCTGGCCACGGAGCGCCATGAAAGCCGCCGTGTGGACCGCCAGTTGCGCGGACGTTCCGCCCGTCAGGGGGACCCCGGCGAGAGCAAATTCTTCCTCAGCTTTGAGGATGACCTCATGCGCAACTTCGGTGCCGCCGAGCGCATGACGAAGATGATGGAACGCTTTGGCATGAAGGAGGGTGAGGAACTCCAGCACCCATGGCTGAACCGCAGCGTGGAAACCGCGCAGAAACGCGTGGAGCAGCGCAACTACGTCTGGCGCAAGCGCGTCCTCGAATACGATGACGTGATGAACCAGCAGCGCGAGGTCGTCTATGAATGGCGCAACGACGTGCTCAACAGCAACGACACCCGCATCCTCATCAATGAGGCCGTGGAAAAGGGCGTCACCGAGCGCCTGGGCGCCTTTGTGTCCAAGGACATCAAGGACGACGAAGCCGACTACGAAGGCCTGCTCGCCTGGGTGAACATGACCTTCCCCGTGGGCCTGCGCACGCTGGACGACGACTTCAAGAAGCTCGATTTCGAAGCCAAGTCCGCCTACCTGAAGGACAAGATCCTCGGTGCCTACGAGGTGAAGGTGGGCAACGCCAATCCGACCGCCTTGCAGGAGATCGAGAAGATGATCCTCCTCAACGCCATCGACCGCCTGTGGCAGGAGCACCTGTACGCGCTGGATGCGCTGAAGGAAGGTGTCGGCCTGCGCACCTACGGCCAGAAAGATCCGCTCATCGAGTTCAAACAGGAGGCCTTCACGATCTTCGCGGAACTGATGAACAACATCAACGGCGAAGTCTTGGGCAACCTCTTCCGCAGCACGCAGCAACTGGCCGCGTTTGAGCAGTTCCTGGCCCAGATGGCCCTGCAGGGCGGTGAAAACGAAGCGCCCCAGCGCCGTGAAGAAGTAGAGGAAGAGGAGAAGCCCGAAGCCGCCCCCAATCCGGGCCGCGACGGTCCCCGCCTCATCCTCCCCAGCAACGTCGCCCGACCCAAGCCCGCCGCCAGCGCCGTTGGCCGCAACGACCCATGCCCCTGCGGCAGCGGGAAGAAGTACAAGCAGTGCTGCGGACGAATGGCGTAAAGTAGCCCAATTGCGCCGCAACTTTCTAAATCTCCCCAACGCGACAGCAGTCCCGCCTGCTGTCGCGTTTTTTTTTGCCCGCGGTCAGGGCTGGCGTGTGCTGATGCCGCATGACCTCGCTGATATGGAAAAGACAACTTCGCTGCTTGGAAGGCGAAGACGCAAGGGCGGTCTTTCTTGACGCCCGCGCTGCTAATCCTCATCATGTTTGCCCAGCCATGACTCCGCGCCTTCTCCTACCGCTCCTCCTCTCACTCTCCTTTTCCGCCCTCGCGGTGGATGACTACAAACTCGGACCTCTCTCGCAGGAGAAACCGGACGTGCCAAAAGGGAAGGTGATCCCGATGCCGGTGCATGAGTCGAAGATCTACGCGGGCACGAAGCGTGACTGGTGGATCTACGTCCCCGCCCAATACAAACCCGAGCAGCCGGCCAACCTGATGGTGTTTCAGGATGGGCATGACTACGTGGGCCTGAAGGGTGCATGGCGGGTGCCGGTGGTGTTTGATAACCTCATCGCCAGCGGCGACATGCCGCCCACCATCGCCATCTTCATCAATCCCGGCCACAGCGGTGAAACGAAGCCGCAGAGCGCATGGAAGAACAACAACCGGGGCAGGGAATACAACACGCTGGGGGATGTGTATGCGCGCTTCCTGCTCGAGGAAATCATTCCGCAGGTCCAGAAGGACTACAAGCTGACCGAAAACCCCGAGGGCTGGGCCATCGCCGGAGCCAGCAGCGGGGCGATCTGCGCCTTCACGGTGGCATGGGAGCGTCCGGACAAGTTTCGCAAGGTCTTCTCTACCATCGGCAGCTACGTCGATCTCGCGGGCGGGCATGTCTATCCTTCCATCATCCGCCTCACGGAGCGCAAACCGCTGCGCGTGTATCTTCAGGATGGCAGCAGCGATCTCGATAATCCCTACGGCAACTGGCCGCTGGCAAATCAGCAGATGGCCAAGGCGCTGGCCTACCAGAAGTACGATTATACCTTCACCTTCGGCGACGGCGCACATAACAGCAAACACGGCGCGAGCCTCTTCCCGGAGGCGATGAAATGGCTGTGGCGGAAGTGAAAATCAAGGGTTCGAAGCCTCATTGGGCCGGGCAATCGGCCCAAAATGCGCGGCCAAGTCACTTTTCACTGTGAATAACTTGGTTTCCACCTTGACACATCCCCCAATCCTCTTACCATCGCGGCCCCTTCTTTCCCAGTCGGAAGATATTTCGTACACAGCACTAATGAAGACGTTTTCAGCAAAAGCCCAGGAGCAGAACCCCACATGGTGGGTCATCGACGCCAAGAACCAAATTCTTGGAGACGTCGCAGTCGCAGCCGCCAACCTCCTGCGCGGCAAGACCAAGCCTACCTTCACCCCGCACGTTGACACCGGTGATTTCGTGGTCGTTCTGAACGCCGCCGAAGTCCGCCTCAGCGGCAAGAAGGAAATCCAGAAGATTTACACCTCGAAGGCTGGCTACGTCGGCAATCAGAAGATCGAAAACGTTGAGCGCGTCCGCGCCCGCCGTCCTCAGCTTCTCGTCGAGCGCGCTGTGAAGGGCATGGTCCCCCACAACCGTCTTGGCCGTTCGGTCCTTGGCAAGCTGAAGATCTATGCAGGTGCAGAGCATCCGCATGAGGCGCAGAATCCAAAGCCTTTCGCCGTCGCTTAATTTTTTCCCTGTTACCTATCGCATGAGCAAGCCTCTCAAAACCACCACCGGCCGCCGCAAGACCGCCATCGCCCGCGTCTTCATCACTGAAGGAGCCGGTAGCATCACCGTCAACGGACGCGACTTCGAAGAGTACTTCCCGACCGTCGCTCTGCAGAATCAGATTCTGTTCCCGCTGGCCCTCACGAATTCCCGCCAGACGTATGACTTCAAGGTGAACGCCAGCGGCGGTGGCTGCACCGGCCAGGTGGGTGCCGTTCGTCTCGGCATCGCTCGCGCCCTCATCGGCGTGAACCCAGAGCTTCGCGGTGTCCTCAAGCAGAACGGTCTGCTGACCCGTGACTCCCGCGCCAAGGAACGTAAGAAGCCAGGTCGCCCAGGCGCCCGCAAACGCTTCCAGTTCTCCAAGCGTTAATCGACTCTTTTTTAGCTCGATGTGTGCAAAACCCCGCCCTGTGCGGGGTTTTGTTTTTTCTGTCGCTGGCGGCAGTATTTCGCGCCAGAATCATCCTTATGTCTTCAGGTCATCTCCTTGTTCTCGGTGCCAGCGTCATCTGGATCTTGTTTTGCATGCGCTTCTGGTACGCCATTGATCAGGAGCACACCTGGCAGCGGCGTTTCATCGCCATCGGTGCCGGCATCGGCGGCGGCCTGATTTACCTCATCGGGGTGATGATGCTGCAGATGCTGAAAGAGCCGCCTCCGCCCGTGGTGGATGAGGATACCGAGATCCGCGTGTCAGCCAGGAAGCCTGCGGTGCCGAAGAAATAATGGGGTGTGCGCTGCGGTAAATGCAGAACGGATTGACCTACAAGGATGCTACAGCAGCGTCATGGAACTCCCCACGCACCGTGTGCAGTGAATCGTGAGCCAGCATGCTGGCGGTAGCGCTGACCGACGGGCAGGAGTGCCCATCGTACTCTATTCCGCGTCGCCAAAGCCGGAGGTGACGAGCTCTTCGAGATCTGCCACGGCAGCCTCGGCGTCGTTGCCGTCGGCGATGATTTTGATCGTCTCACCACGGCCCGCAGCCAGCATCATGAGGCCCATGATGCTTTTGCCGTTCACGGGCTCGTCGTCTTTCTCCACCCAGACGTCACACTGATACTTGCTGGCACGCTTGACGAACTGCGCCGCCGGGCGTGCATGCATGCCCATTTTGTTGCGGATCGTCAGTTCTTTTTGAATGCTCATGGTGGTGAGGGAAGGGGCTGCTGTTAACCTAATTGATCATCCGTCATCTTTTTCAACAACCTTTGGTCAAACTCTACGGCGCTGTTGTAGCCAAAGGTGCGTAATTTAAAATTGATGGCGGCCAGTTCAATGAGTCCGGCCACGTCGCGGCCCGGTTCCACCGGCAGCGCCACCCGGCCGATCTTGAGGCCCATGATCTCGCGGGTGTCGTTGTTCACCCCCACGCGCTCCAAGTCTTCGGTTTTGGCTCCGCGCACGAGTTCCACGATCAAATCCAGGCGTTTGCTCAGGCGCACCGCGCTGACGCCGAAGAGCGCCGCCACATTCAGAATGCCCAGACCGCGGATTTCGATCATCCCACGGGTGATGTCCGGAGCGGAGCCGATGACCTCGCGGTCTTCGATCAGGCGCAGCCGCACGGCATCATCCGCCACGAGGCTGGCACCACGCTGGAGCAGGCCGATGACGCTTTCGCTTTTACCGCAGCCGCTGTCTCCCTGGATGAGCACGCCGAGGCCCTGCACGTCCACCAGGCAGCCATGCACCAGCAGGGTGGGAGCAAAGGCCCACTCCAGCTTGATGGTGGCCGCATTGAGGAACTTCATGGTCATCATGCTGGTCTGAAAGACGGAGATGCCTGCCTCATTGGCGATCTGGACCAGTTCATCGTCAATGCGGTGCCCGCGAGCGATGACGATGCAGGGGATGTCCCAGGAGCATAGCTGGCTGAAGCGCGCCGCACGCAGCTTGGGGTCCAGGCCTTCCAGAAAGGAGCACTCCGAATTGCCGATGACCTGCACGCGCTTGTAGGCGAAGTAGGTGAAAAAGCCGGAAAGCGCCAGACCGGGGCGGTTCACCGAAGGCTCGTTGATCTTGCGCGTGTAGCCCGCATCACTGCCGATCAGCTTGAGCTTGAGCGATTTTTCATTCAGGCTGAAAAACTCCCCCACCGTCACGGATGACGGGCGTTTGACTTTGGTTGGAGGAGGCATGACTTGACATTACGCGAAGCTCCTCAAAGACAGCAACGAAAAAGCAACTCGCACTGGAAAACAGTCTCCAACCGGTTAAATCATCCGACCCTGACGCCGCAACACGTGGCACTGGCTCTTTTATACCTCTATCATGCCCCGCAAAAAGGAATCCGCTTTCGACTCCGTGGAGTCTGTCCTCGCAGACATTCGCGCTGGCCGCATGGTCATAGTCACCGATGACGAGGACCGTGAAAATGAGGGGGACCTGATCTGTGCCGCCGAAAAAATCACCGCTGACATGGTGAATTTCATGGTGCGGCAGGGCGGCGGCATGCTCTGCGTGCCGGTCTCCCTCGAAATCGCCGAGAAGCTGAACCTGCCCAGCATGGTGCCGGAAAATCGCGAGGCCTTCCGCACCGACTTCACCGTGACCGTGGATGCTGCCAAAGGCATCAGCACTGGCATCAGTGCGGCCGACCGCTGCCGCACCATCCGCCTGCTGGCCGATCCCAAAAGCAAGCCGGAGGACCTCGTGCAGCCCGGCCACATCAATCCGCTGGTGGCCAAGCCGGGTGGCGTGCTGCGCCGTGCGGGGCATACCGAGGCCGCCGTGGATCTGGCCCGCCTCGCCGGACTGCGTGAAGCCGGGGTGCTCATCGAGATCATGAACGCAGACGGCACCATGGCGCGTCTGCCGCACCTGAAGAAATTTGCCAAGAAGCACGCCCTCAAGATGTGCAGCATCGCCGACTTGATCGCGCACCGCCGCCTGAGCGAGAAGCTGGTGGAAAAGATCGAGGTCGTGGACATGCCCACCGATTTCGGCACGTTCAAGCTGCACCTTTACAAGAGCAGCCTCGATGGCGTGCACCACGTGGCGCTCGTCATGGGAGATGTCACGCCTGATGAGCCTGTGCTCGTGCGGGTGCACAGCGAATGCCTCACCGGAGATGTGTTTTCCTCCCGCCGCTGCGATTGCGGCAGCCAGCTGCATGCCGCGATGAAGCAGATCGCCACCGCAGGGAAGGGGATCATCGTCTACATGCGCGGCCACGAGGGACGCGGAATCGGTCTGCACGGCAAGATCATGGCCTACAAGCTCCAGGAGCAGGGCTTTGACACCGTGGAGGCCAATCTCAAGCTCGGCTTTCCCATGGACCTGCGCGACTACGGCATCGGTGCGCAGATCATCTCCGACCTGGGGGTGCGAAAGCTTCTGCTCATGACCAACAACCCGCGCAAAGTCGTGGGCCTTGAAGGCCACAAGCTCGAAATCGTCGAACAAGTCCCCGTTAAGTCCACGCCCAAACCCGAGAACGCCCGCTATCTCGAAACGAAGAAGAAAAAAATGGGCCACAAGCTTTAGTCACATGTCCAATTACGCCTCCAGTCGTCCACGCCCCACCCAGGATCCGATCAGCATCGCGATCGTCGCCTCTTTGTACAACAACCAGTTCGTCCAAGGCCTGCTCAATGCCGCCAAGGAAGAAATCGAAGTCATTGCCCCCAATGCCACTGTCGATGTCTATCGCGTGCCCGGCGCCTTTGAGATCCCGGTCTGCGTGGAGCACGTGCTGCGCGGCAGCTCGCCCGATGCCGTCATCACCCTGGGGGTCATCATCCGCGGCTCCACGGAGCATGCCGATCTCGTCGGCGCTTCAGTGACCGATGCCCTGCAGCAGATGGCGGTGAGGCACTGCGTCCCCGTCATTCATGAGGTGCTGCTGGTCAGCACGGAGGAGCAGGCGGAAGAGCGCTGCCTGGGAGCCACCATCAACCGTGGCACCGAAGCCGCGCAGACCTGCGTCAAAATGATCAACCTTTTCGGCAAGATGAAGGCCAGCTTTGCCGGCGAACCCCTTGACCACGCCTAACATCATGGGAAGACGCCGCGAAGGCCGCGAGGCCGCCATTCAATTTCTTTTTGCCCGTGATCTGCAGGGGACGGAAAAGCCCGGGGAACCGGAGGACTTCTGGAGTCTTCACAGCGCGAGGGCTTCCACCCGTGCGTTTGCTGAAAACTTGATCAAGGGGGTGATCGGCCATCAGGAGCAGATCGATTCAGGGATCACCGGGCTGCTGGAAAACTTCAGTTTCGAACGACTCGCCGCCGTGGACCGCAACGTGCTCCGCGTGGCCTCCTACGAGCTGCTCTACTGCCCGGAGGTGCCCACGCCCGTCATCTTGAACGAGGCCATCGACATCGCCAAAGCCCTCAGCGCCGGTGAGTCCGGCTCCTTCGTCAATGGAGTGCTCGACAAGCTGGCCAAATCCCTGCGCAAACCAGAGCCCAGAAAGGTGGAGCATCCTCTTGGCTCAGCCACCGACACCTCTGGCGCCTAGGCGGGCGCGGCTTCATATCTTCAAAACGAATGCGCCGTCAGCATGCCGCATTCCACATTCGTCCTTCTGATTTCGTCATTCATTCGTCATGGCCGGTTTTTTCAAATCACTCATCCAGCGCTTCACCAAGCCCGACATTGACTGGGATGACCTGGAGGCCTCTCTTGTCGGCGGGGATCTGGGGCCACGTCTGGCGCTGCAGATCGTGGCAGACCTGAAGTCCCGCCAGCGCACGCTGCACGGCGCGGACATCGTCCAGGTGTCGCGCGAGCATGTGCGCAAAATTTTGCCCGAGTCGGTGCCTGCGATCGAGCCGATCCCCGGCAAGCCCAAGGTGCTCCTCATTGTAGGGGTCAACGGCACCGGCAAGACCACCAGCACCGCGAAGCTGGCGCACCTGCTGCACAAGGGCGGGCACAAGGTGGTGCTGGCTGCCGCAGACACCTTCCGCGCCGCCGCCGTGGAGCAGCTCACCGTCTGGGCTGAGCGCTTACAGATCCCTCTCGTCAAAGGTCCGCCGAATGGCGATCCGGCATCCGTCTGTTTTGAAGGCTATGAAAAGGCGCTCAAGACGGGGGCTGACTACCTCATCTGCGACACCGCCGGGCGGCTGCACACAAAGCACAACCTGATGGAGGAGCTGAAAAAAATTCACCGCATCCTCGGGCGCAAGGATGCCACCTCACCCCACGAAGTGCTGCTGGTGTGCGATGCGACCACCGGCTCCAATGCACTGCAGCAGGCGCGTGAATTCAATAAGGTGATTCCTTTGACGGGTGTCATTGTCACCAAGCTGGATGGTAGCGGCAAAGGCGGTGTGCTTGTAGCGATTCAGCAGGAACTTGGCGTGCCCACCCGTTTCATCGGACTGGGTGAAAGCGTTGAAGATTTCCAGGCGTTTGATTCGAAGCGCTTCGTGGAAGAACTGCTCTGAGCAGGTCGAGTGGACAAAAATGATACCTTTGGCCGATACTTTGGTATCTTTGTGGCTGAAGTGAATTTTCATCCCAAGAAATCTATTGTCGAATGGGTATGTCTTTCGCTAAGTAGCAGCGCCCACTTTTTAAATCACACCTTGGAGGAAATTACCTGTGACGTTCAAATGCCCCTCATGCGACATGCAACTCAAAGCCGAGCCGGAAATGGCAGGCAAAATTGTCCGCTGTCCTGGCTGCAATACCAAGCTGAGCATTCCAGCCATGGCCCCCGCTTCGCTGCCAGCGCCGTCGGGGCTGCCCGCTCCCAGCGGCGTCACGCCTCCGACCTCACAAGCGCCTGCTGAAAACGATGCTTTCGGCGCGGAATACGAGCATGGTGAAACCACCCCTGAGCACACTCATTCAGCCTACCAGCCCAAAGAACGTGGCGGCTGGGAGGAGACCGATCCGGCAAACCCAAACCCCTGGCTCGCGCTGGCGATTGGCGCAGTGGCATCTCTGGCCTGGTTTGGCATCATGTTCCCCTTTGGCAAAGGGGCGTACAACGCGCCACCCGTGGACACCATGGACTACCTGCATGACCTCTTTCTTGAGCGCACATGGGTGAACTACATGGAGACCTTCTTCTTCTTTTGGGCCATCGGTCTCATCTACCTCAAAATCCAGAAGCTGCGCCACCAGAAGGATGCCATGTATCTGGACGTGCTGCCCGCCGAGCTCGGTCAGGAGATCAACCGCGAAAACGTCGGTCATTTCATCGATCATCTCTATGGTCTGCCCTCCCGCCTGCGTGACAGCATGATGGTGAACCGCATTCGCAAGGGGCTCGAACTCTTCGAAATCCGCCAGAACAACGGCGAGGTCACCAGCATGATGAGCGCCCAGTCGGATATCGACGGCTCCCGCATCGGCGGCAGCTTTTCATTGATCAAGGTCTTCCTTTGGGCCATCCCGATTCTGGGCTTCATCGGCACGGTGCTCGGCCTCTCCCAGGCCATTGGGAGCATTGATCTTCAGGTCAGTGACATCTCCAAGGTCATGGGCTCGCTGGGCAAGGTGACCAGCGGTCTTGGCACTGCGTTCGACACCACCCTCCTCGGACTGGTCCTGGCCATGTTCCTGAACTTCCCGATGAACGCCGTATCCAAGGCGGAGGATGACAACCTCAACAATATCGACGCCTTCTGCAATGAAGTTCTCATGCCACGCCTCAACGATGGCGGTGGCGTGGCCGGTGGAGACACCAACGGCATCATGGACACGCTGGTCAAAGCGGTCGCCAATGCCCAGAAGGACTTCCTCGTGGATCTCAACGCCCTCTCGAAGCAGGTCAAGGAGCAGGCTGATAATCTTGACAAACGGGCCGCCGCACATCAGCAGCGGGTGGATGCCGAGTTTGCCATGACACTCAACCGCATGCGTGAAGATCTGACCAGCGCTGTGAAGGACAGCGTCAAGACCACCACCGACTACACCCGCGCCCTGTCCAGCGGCATCCAGTCTTTGAACACTTTGCTCTCCGAACTCGGGGGCAAGCAGATCCTCATTCACCAGGTGAAGAAAAAGGGCTGGTTCAGCCGCGAATAGCCGCCGCGCCACCACTTATACGCACACATCATGGCAAAACGCCGAGCATCAGGAGAAGGGGAGATTTCACTCTTCCCGTTCCTCAGCATTCTGGCCTGCCTCATCGGGGCGCTGGTCCTGATGATCGTCGTGCTCGTGATCTCACAGATGGGCAAGGCCGAGGGCCGGACTGCGGAGGAAATCGAACGCGCGCAGGACTACATCAAGCTCAAGAAGGAGATCGAGGAGCGCAAAGTGCAGGACGTGATCCTCAAAGAAAAGCTGGCCACACTGCAGAAACTGCAGAAAGAGCTGGAGGAAAAGCAGCAGAAGTTCATCAAACTGCGCAAGCTTCTCGCCACCTCCAAGGACCTGCAGGAGGCGAACCTCAAGATCAGCCAGAAGATGCAGAAAGAGCTCGATGACCTGCTGCTCGAAATCGAAGGCATGAAGAAGCAGCAGGCCGAAAGCAAAAAGGAGATCGCCACGCTCATGGCCGAAATCAAAAAACGCCATGTCCCAGAAGACAAAAAAATACCACCGGTGGTCGTGCAGCCATCGGGCAGCGGCATGGATCCAGACACGAAAGTCTATTTCGTTGAGGCCGCAGGCGGTGCCTTGAAAATCCTCGGTGCCTGGGGGGAGGACTACCGCCTCAGTGCCAGCGCCTCCGTGGTGGTCGCCGATGCAGCCTACAATTACTTCCTTGCAGAGCTGGCCAAGAATCCGAAATCACTCCTGCTCTTCCTGATTCGTGATGACGGGCAGGGGGCCTTCAACAACGGTGCCGGGCGCGCGGAGAACGACTACAAGGTGCGCATTGGCAAGCTTCCCATCCCGGGCAAAGGCGTGCTCGATCTCGCCATGTTTGACAAGTATCGCGGCAAAATGTCGCCACCGCCCGCCGCTGCACCTGCACCTGCACCTGCACCTGCACCTGCACCTGCTGCCGGCGGTGCCAAACCTCCTGCAAAGGCCAAATAATCTAACCCGCAACCTCCCTCAAGACGATGGCGAAGAGAAAACAAGGCGGCGACGGCGAACTCAACCTCGACTCCCTCATGGACGCCGTGACGAACGTCGTCGGGGTGCTCATGATCGTGTTCGTGGTCATGGCTCTCAACACGGCCCAGGTCGTGCAGAAAATTCTCTCTGAACTGCCCCCCGTCACTCCGGAGGAGCATCAAAAAATTGTCGAAGAAGTTAAAAAACTGCCTCCGCCGCCCGCCGATCCCAAGAAGTTGGAAGAGGACCAGAAAAAGGCCCAGGACGACATGAAAAAGGCCGTCGAAGAGCTCAACAGCATCGATACCGCCGACTTGCAGGCCAAGATGAAATTCATGGACCTCGACGCTTTCACCAAGCAGATCGAGGAACGTAAAAAGGAGCGAGAAGCCTCCAAGGTCGAGACTGACAAGTTGCTCGCCGAGGTGGAACGCCTCAAGGCGCTGCTGGATGAAACGCCGGTCTTCACCCCCTCACCACCGACCTATGTGCGCCTGCCGAATCCGCGCCCTTATCCGGAGAAGCCCAACGAGACACGCATCCTTGTGGCCAAACAAGGAGTGCTGTTCTTCAACCAGGCCAAGTTCCTGGGGCCGATCCTTGATGGCATGGACAAGGTGAAGTCACAGCTCGAATTTCAAAAGGTGGAGTATGCGCCGTTTGCCAAGCTGCTTGAAACCATCCTGGGAACTCCCGCCAATGCCCAGAAGGCATGGCCTGAAATCGCTCCGCTTGTGGATCGGGTGCAGCTGGAATACGTGGCCCTGGCCTACAAGGCTTTAGTGACCGGCGGCATTCCCGCCACCAAATCATTCCTCACAGACGTTGCTGACATCGCCGTGGCCACCCGCCAGACCATGCCCGTCGTCGCCGAGGCGATCGTGGCCGCAAGCAAAGGCGATGTGGCACCATGGGTCAAACTGGACCCCGCCCGGCCACCCGCCCCGCCGGTGATCAAAGCCAGCGTTGGTGGTGGCAAAATCAGCTTCTCCTGGGGCTCATTCACCAAAGATGTCAAAACGACGCCAAAGGATGTTGCGGGCTTTTTTCACGATCTGGCAAAGGTCAAAGGCATCGAAAACGCCAGCAAGGCTCGCACCATTTACGATGCCACTCGCATTCAGGCGATGTTGCAGCGTGCGGCCTCCAGCCCGCTGCTGGCGGGTTCCTATGGATTTGAGGCGAAGATCCTGCCCACTCTTCCTTACGTGCAACTGGCACTCACGCCCAAAGGCGGCGGCGGCGAGACCATTGCGGCCTTGAAGCAGCCCAACTCCGCCTACATTCGTCTCATGCGCGACATCAAGGCGGATCCCAATGGCGTGGCCGTCTTCCAGGTCATGCCAGATGCCTTTGAAGCCTATCTCGAAGCTCGAAAAATCGCTGATGATGTGGGCGTGTCCGCCACTTGGGAGTTCCTCGCCAAGCTTGACCTTGCGGTGAACATCTCCGGCTATGAAGTCCAGCGCCTGGCCCCCACACCGCCGCGTCCCGGCTCCGGAGCTCCCGGCGCGGTGACCATTGCCCCCCCAAAACGCTCCATTGATTGAAGTTGGATAGGCTCTATGCCTACTGATTATCAGTTGTTTTTTAGCAGCTTGTCATAATCCGTGCACTTTATAAGGAGTTCATGGACAGCCGGAATTCAAGTGCCACACTCGCGCCTCATTTGCGTTCCGATGCCCTCTGCTTCTTCGCCCTCCCCCCTCCCGCTCTTTGACAAGGTTCGTAAATTTCGCGCTCTGGATGAAGTCCGCGCCGCTGGAATCTATCCCTACTTCCGGGAGATCTCCTCTGCCCAGGACACGGAGGTCATCATCAACGGCCAGCAGGTGCTCATGCTGGGTTCCAACAGCTACCTCGGCCTCACCAATGATCCGCGCATCAAGGAAGCCATCTGCCAGGCCGTGCAGAAATACGGTGCCGGCTGTGCAGGCTCACGCTTCCTCAACGGTACCCTCGACATCCATGTGCAGCTGGAGGACGAGCTCGCGCAGCTCATGAAGAAGCCGGCCGTGCTGCTCTACAGTACCGGCTTTCAGGTCAATCTCGGCGTCATCAGCGCCATCGTCGGCCGTGAAGACTGCATCCTGGCAGACCGGGCAAATCATGCCAGCCTCGGTGCAGGCTGCCAGATGGCTCCAGGGAAGACCTTTCTCTTTTCGCACAATGACATGACGTCACTGGCACGACGTCTGGCCCACCTCCCGCCGGAGTCTCCCAAGATCATCGTGGTGGATGGAGTCTTCAGCATGGAGGGGGACATCATCAAGCTGCCCGAGCTGGTGGCGCTGGCCAGGCAGTACAACGCCGCCGTCATGGTGGACGATGCGCACAGCATTGGCGTCCTCGGTGAGCATGGTTCCGGCACCGCCTCGCATTTCGGTCTCGTGGATGACGTGCATCTCATCATGGGCACATTCAGCAAATCGCTCGCCAGTCTCGGTGGCTTCATTGCCGGGGATTGGGACACGATCGACTACCTCAAGCATCACTCCCGCCCGCTCGTTTTCAGCGCCAGCATGAGTCCGGCAAATGTGGCCGCCGCGCTCGCCGCACTGCGCATCATGATCGCCGAACCCGAGCGCATGGTGCAGCTCTGGGCCAACACGAATCGCATGAAACAGGGGCTGCTCGCGCTCGGATTCAAACTCGGTGCCACCGAGACGCCCATCCTCCCGGTCTACGTCAACGATACGCTGAAGACCTTCATCTTCTGCAAACGCCTGCAGGATGAAGGCGTCTTCGTCAATCCCGTGATCCCTCCTGGTGTTCCTCCCGGTGAAGAACTGATCCGCGTCAGCCTCATGGCCACCCACACCTTCGCGCAGATCGACCGCGCTCTGGAGAAGTTTGAGAAGATCGGCAAGGAACTCGGCATCATTTAAAGGAGCCCGGTTGCGCCGCCCCCGGTCCACTTCCTAGATCCCCCTCACCTTGCGGATCACCCAGTCCAGCAGGCGATCCGGCACCACCCGCACCAGCAGCGAACCCACCACGGAATCCAGCCCCACAGGGTAGCGGGTGCTGGGGCGGCGGGATTCAAGCGCATGCGTCACCGCCTTTGCCACCCGTTCCGGCGGAATCGCCATCGAGGGGACTTTCTCCACCATCTTGCGCAGGGCGATGATGGGCGCTGAGTACAGCTTTTCGCACTCGGGGGGCATGCCCACGAAGAGCTGCTCCGCCGCCTCTCGCGATTTGCTCCAGATCGGCGTCTTGATCGCCCCCGGCTGAATCAGCGCGACCTTGATCCCCCACGGCCGCAGCTCGATGCGCAGCGAATCCGCGATGGCCTCCAGCGCATGCTTCGTCGCCCCATAGCCGGCCAGAAATGGCTCGCACATGAACCCCGAATTGGAACCCGTCAAAACGATGCGCCCCCGGCTAGCACGGATCAGCGGCATCACCGCCTGCGTCACCGCGATCAATCCCAGCACGTTGACCTCGAACTGCTTTTCAAAGGCCTCCATCGGCATGAATTCCAGCGGCCCCGCCAGCGCGATGCCGGCATTGTTCACCAAGCCCTGCAGCCCCACCGCACCGCACTGCGCACCCACCTCCTGCACCACCGTTTTGATTTGTTCACGGTTGGTCACATCGAGGATGACCGGGATGATTTGTCCCTCGGCTCCCGCCAGTAGAGCCTCGCCATCGGCCACCTTGCGCACTCCGGCAAAGACCCGCCAGCCGCGTCCTGCCAGCATGCGTGTGCAGGCTGCACCGATGCCTGTGGAAGCTCCCGTGATGAGGACATTGCGCGGCGCGGCGGTGCTGATGGCGGGCATGAGGAAAGGGGGGGGCTGGGGGCAGAAAGCGCCGTTGATCACGGCCGGGCGAGGCAGGAGGCCAAGGCCCGACGCTTGCCCCATCTTGCCCAAAAAGCGAGTTCGGGCCGCTCTTTTCATCGCGCCTCCATCTGGGGGCATGCCCAGCGCTTCAGCCCACCAACGCCGTCGAGGCAGGGCTGGGGGCGGCTTCTTCCTGAGAGTTCGCCGCGATCACACGCACTTCGATGAACTCACCCGGCGGCAGGTCTTGCAGCTGCGTTTCGGTGCCCTGGACGGTGCTCAGGGTGGCAAAGTTGCCACCGCCCATCATCCTCATCTGCACATGGTAACGCAGGGCATGGAGGGCAGGGGGCCATTGCGCCCGGAGGGTGCCCTGGCCCACGGCGGTGAGCATGACCTGCCCCACCGGCTCTGGCCGCGACTCACCTGCCGGCGGGTTCAGGCCGAAGCGCCGCCAGCGCACATCATCAGCGGGCAGAAGCTGGCCCAGCTCAGCGATCAGGCTGCGCAGGGTCTGTCGAAGCCGTTTCAGCGCCGCATTTTTCTTCTGCACAGCGGTTTTCAGGACGGACTTATAGTGATCCACGTCCGCACGCACCCGCGAGAGGGATTCATGGGTGACCTCGCAGATCGCCGCCGTGGCCCGCATGTCCTGGCTTTCGTGCAGCGGATTCGCGGTGAAGTAGGCGGCCAGTTGCGCGAGCAGGGCCTGGCGCTTGGCGAAGACCTCGGGTACCCTCGTGGACCGGTCAGGAAAGCCTGCCGACTCCCACTGTTCATTGAAGCCATTGCCAAACAGGGCTGCGAGGCGGAGGCGGCAGTGGCTCAGGATTCGTTCACTTTCCATGTCCCGCTCCCGCAGTTCCCGCCGGAGCGCACTGCGTTCATTCTTCTGTTTCTCCACATCGGCCAGGGCGGCGTGGCCGCTGTTTAGTAGCTCCTGAAGTAACGCCCCTGGCGTATCCCAAATCTCGATCGCGCCCTCCAGCTCCATGCAGCCCTGCACAACCTGCCCGCAGAGAACCATCAGCTCGGCGTCATTGGTCGGGGTGGGGTTGGTAGCCATGGCAGGAAGCCGACCGGTTTCTCCAAGTCAGTGCTTGCTGGGAGAGTCAATCGGTCATTCACTCCCAGTTCTTTCTCGATGATGATTTGACGACAGTCGGCGACTGATAATTGATAACAAAGCGACAGACCTTGCTTCTCTCAGGCAATTTATAGATTGGTTGATGTAAACTTGTAGAAATACAGTGAATTACTCAAAAGGTGATACGTTCAAAACGTTACTTTTGTCGGTTTCGCTGCTCAATAATTACTCACCGATGATTGGTGGATGATTTGTCATTGACTCGCTCTTCTATGTAAGATGACCGGAGGCGAAGAAATACCATCAGTTCTTATCAAACGATTTAAGCGTTACGAGGTTTCTTGGTCACGATCAGATCGAAAGGGGCGGTTCGCCAAGGGGAAACGACCAGATCGTTATGCTTGTGTCATGTGTTAACGATTTAACCGTAAACTAGCTTGTCATGGGCTTCACACCTGCCTCACTTGCTTGCCGGTACCTGTAATTTCAGAGGTGAAACTATTCAATCGTTACAAAAATGAATGACTGAATGGTCAAAACGATTGCCAGGACTCTTCTCTTAAACCTCCTCGCATTTGTGATTCCTCCTTCGCTCCGTTGCCTGTCACAGGAATCCCGCTAATCATCCGCCATGCATTCACGCTCTGTCCTCAGTCTCGCGCTGTCCTTTCTGCTCCTTCTCCCGGCCTGCGCTATCAAATATGGTCTGCCAACACGGGGTTACGGTTATCCGGCGGGTTTGTCGGTTTTGGCACCCCGGTTCGGCAGTGCTGGCAATTACACGTACTACCCCCGTTACGAGGCCTATTACCACCACGATTTGAAGCAGTTCTATTACCCGAACGGCAAGAACTGGGAGGTGAAGCCGACCGTCCTCAACAGTTCCGTCCAGGAAATCCGTGCCACTCCCGGCGTGCCGTTCCAGCTCGATGCCCATCCCTCCAAGTACCACGGCCAGATCAAACAGGCTTTTCCCATCGACTGGAGCCCCGGCCAGGGCCGCGCTGATGAATTCTATGAGTTTGGCCGCAGCGGCTGGGATCTGGACAATCGGTAGCCCGGGCGTGGGTTTCTCGCTCAGCGCTTGACCCCTTCTTCCCGCTGACCCACTCTCGCCCACATCATGGATCGTCTCATCTGCCTGATTGGCCTGGTCGTGTTTGTAGCGCTTGCCTGGGCGCTCTCGGAAAAACGTCGGCTCTTTCCTTGGCGGGCGGTGCTGAGCGGGCTGGCGCTGCAGATGGCCTTCGGTGTGCTGATTCTCCGCACCCAGTTGGGCCACGATTCCTTTGCTTTGCTCGACAGGATGTTCCGCCGCCTGCTGGGCTTTGCGAATGAAGGCATCGGGCTGGTCTTTGGCCCGCTGGGTGGCCCGACCACCCTGCAGGCCGCGTTTGGCCCGAACAACAGCTTCATCCTCGCGCTGACGATCACCGGCAGCATCATCCTCGTCTCCGCGCTGTCTTCCTTTCTGTACCATTACGGCGTGCTGCAGTGGGTCGTCAAAATGGCCGCCTGGGTCATGCGCCGTGTCATGCGCACCAGCGGCAGTGAAACCCTCGCGGCAGCCGCAAACATCTTCATGGGCCAGACCGAGGCCCCGCTCGTCATCAAGCCCTATCTCCCACGCATGACGCGCAGCGAGCTGCTCTGCCTCATGGTCGGCGGCATGGCCACCATCGCCGGCGGGGTCCTCGCGGCCTACGTATCCTTTGGCATCTCCGCCGGGCATCTGCTCACCGCCTCCGTGATGAGCGCCCCCGCCGCGCTGATGATGTCGAAAATCCTCATCCCCGAGACCGAGGAAAGCGAGACCGCGCACGGTGCCAGCAAAGTCATCGAACGAGAAACCGCCAACGGCATCGATGCTCTCTGCACGGGCGCGAGCGATGGCATGAAGCTGGCCATCAACGTCGTGGCCATGCTCATCGCCTTCGTCGCCGTGGTGGCGCTGTTCAATTACATGCTCTCCCTTGGCCTGCGCGTCTTCGGTCAAAACGTTCCGCAGCCCCTGCAGCTCGTGCTCGGCTGGCTCAATGCCCCCTGCGCCTGGCTCATGGGCGTGCCGTGGTCCGAGTGCGGCCAGGTGGGCGCACTGCTGGGCGAACGCGTGGTGCTCAATGAATTCTTCGCCTACCTGCACCTCAGCCAGCAGGGTGGCACACTCTCTCCTCGCAGCGCGGAGATCGCCACCTACGCGCTCTGCGGCTTCGCCAATTTCGGCAGCGTCGCCATCCAGATCGGCGGCATCGGGGCGCTGGTGCCGGAGCGCCGGGGAGAACTGGCGCAGCTCGGCGTCAAATCCATGCTCGGCGGACTGCTCGCCTGCTATTGCACCGCTTGTGTCGCCGGATTGCTGCTTTAAAGAGTGAGCCTGCATGTCCGCAACCACCGGCCTCCATGTCTCCGACCTCCTCTTTGCCTACTCGGCCGAGGGCTTCCGTGTGCACGTGCCGCAGCTTGAGCTCGCCGCCGGCAAGGCCCTCGCTTTGGCCGGACCCAGCGGGGCAGGGAAGTCCACCCTGCTGCGCCTGCTCACCGGACTGCTGACGCCCACGGCGGGCAAAGTCAGCCTGGGGGGCGCGCAAATGGAAACGATGACCCACGAAGCACGCCGTGCCTTCCGCCTGCAGCACATCGGCCTCGTATTCCAGGACTTCGCTTTGCTCGACTACCTCACCGTCACCGAGAACATCCTTCTGCCGCATCAGTTCCGTGGAAATGCGAATGCGGCGGTCCATACCAAGATGCTCGATCTCACCCAGCGCCTGCACATCGACCGCTACCTGGACAAGCGCGTCTCGCACCTTTCGCAGGGCGAGCGCCAGCGCGTCGCAGTCGCACGTGCGCTGGTGCATGAGCCGCAGTTTGTCTTTGCCGATGAGCCCACTGCTTCGCTGGACCCCGCACGGGGTCGCATCGTGGTGGACATGCTGCTCGAAGACACCCGCAGACGCGGCGCCTGCCTCGTCATGGTCACGCACGATCCCAATCTGCTGCCGCTCTTTGATCAAACCGTGCGCATGGAGGACCTCGCCACCGCATGAGGACCGCCTTCCATCTGGCCGCGCGCTACGTGCTGCGGCATCGCATCCAGAGCGCATTGCTCGCCGGAGCACTGGGTCTCGTCTTCGCACTGCCGCTTTGCCTGAGGGTGCTGATTGAGCATGCCCAGCAGGAACTCCGCGCCCGCGCCGCCTCCACGCCGCAGATCGTCGGCACACGTGGCAGCGCACTCGATCTCATGATGACCGCGCTCTACTTCAAGCGCGAGAACCTCCTGCCGCTGCCCTTTGGCGCACTCACCGAATTGCGGCACAACCACTCCGCCACCGCCATCCCACTGCACGCCCGCTATCAGGCGCAGGGTGCGCCCATCGTCGGCACAGAGCTGGAATACTTCCCCTTTCGCGGCCTGCACCTCGCCGCTGGCAGACAGCTCAGCCGCCTGGGTGATTGCGTCGTCGGTGCCACACTCGCGAAGCAGCGTGGCCTGCAGCCCGGCGGCCACCTCTTTTCCACACCCGAGCAGGCCTTCGATATGGCCGGCGTTTACCCTTTGAAGATGCGCGTCACCGGCATCCTCACCCCGAACGGCACGCCCGATGACGAGGCTCTCTTCGTCGATCTGAAAACCTGCTGGCTCATCGAAGGCCGCTCCCATGGCCACGATGACCTCAAGAAAGACGAATCCGTCGTGCTCAAAAAAGAAGAGGGCAACATCATCGGCAATGCCGCCGTGCGCATGTTCAATGAAGTCACCGATGCCAACATCGCCTCCTTCCATTTTCATGGCGATGTCTCCACCTATCCCATCAGCGCCGTGATCTTGCTGCCAAAGGATGCCAAGGCCGAAGCCCTGCTCGCGGGACACTACGCCCGCTCCAAAGAGCAGCAGGTCATCCGCCCGCGCGATGAAATGGAGGCGCTGCTCACCCAGCTCGTGCGACTCGAAGGCTTCGCCGCCAGCGCCCTCCTCCTCACCGCCACCGCCGCGCTGCTCGTCACCGCGCTCGTCTTTGCGCTCTCCTTCCGCCTGCGACAGCGCGAATTCGCCACCCTCGAAGACGTCGGCGTCTCGCGTGTTTCCCTCATCAGCGTCAAAGTCCTCGAAGTCCTCGTCATCGGCCTCGCCGCCGCGGTGATCGGCCTCCTCCTCCTTCAGTTTTCCTCCTTCGCCGCGCCGCACCTCCTGCGCTGGGCCCTTTAATCGTCTTCCTTTTTCTTTCCCTTTTCACTCCCCGAATGTCCTACCCCATCGACGCCCTCATCTACGCCCTGGATGTTAATCCCGACATCAGCACCGAAGGGCGTGTGCTCTTCCTGCGTGCCCAGGCACATCCCGCCTTGGAGCACTTCGAAGGCCGCCTCGTTTGCCAGCAAACTTGGAAGCCCAAGGCCAACCTCCTCCAAGCTGCCGGACACCGCGTGGAGCGCGAGGTCCACGGCTTCTTCGATCTCGTCCTCGTCCTCCCCGATCCTCAGCGCGATCTCATGGTGGCCGATCTCGCCCGCGCCCATGATCACCTCGCCCCCGGCGGCGTCCTCATGGCCGCCGTGCACAACGACGCCGGCAGCAAACGCTGCGAGCAGTACCTGAAAGAAGTCGCCGGGCAGATCACCTCCCTCTCCAAGCATCACAGCCGCGTCTTCTGGGCCACCAAGCAAGAAGGCAAACCCTGGAAAGCCGACCTCCTCGAACGCTGGCGTCAGGGCGCCGCCATGCGCCGCATCCTCGACGGCCGCTTCTGGTCACGCCCCGGCCTCTTCAACTGGGACCGCATCGACGAAGGCTCCGCCCTCCTTGCCAAGCACCTGCCAGAAACCATTTCGGGCAACGTCGCCGACTTCGGCTGCGGCTGGGGTTTCCTGAGCGACCACCTCCTGCGCCACTGCCACGACATCGACACCCTCGACATCTACGATGCCGACGGTGACTGCTTCGAGTGCGCCCGCCGCAATCTCGGCCTCGTGCCCACCAAGGTCAAAGCCCACCCCCACTGGCAGGACATCACCACCGGTTTTGAGCGCACCAAGTTTGACGCCGTCGTGATGAACCCCCCGTTTCACGAAGGCAAGGAAGCCGATCCCCTCATTGGCCTCAAATTCATCGCCGCCGCCGCTCAGGCCCTGCGTCCCGGTGGACAGCTCTGGCTCGTCGCCAACCGTCAGCTTCCTTATGAGAACCTGCTGACCGAAGCTTTTTCGCAGATGGACAAGATCGTCGAGACCGGCGGTTTCAAAGTCCTTCACGCGCAAAACCCCATCGTCCAGCCCACCTATGTGCGTCGCGGCAAGCGCCGCCGCTGAATCGGGTGCAAAGAATCTCACAAAGAATGCAAAACAGAAGAACAAAGCGTTTGCAAAACAAGACACCGACTCGATAATCGCGGCCCACTTCGAAAGGAGAATGGGTAGGTACCCGAGCGGTCAAAGGGGGCAGACTGTAAATCTGCTGGCTTACGCCTACGCTGGTTCGAATCCAGCCCTGCCCACCATCTTCATAATCAAGGAATTATGAAGGATGGTCCCCGCCCGGTTGACACTCCTTCCGGTGTCATGCACGACAAAAGCATGACAAAATCGGGGATTACCCCCCGAAAAAAGGGCAAACCGTTCCTGCGCATCAAGCATGGCAACGCCGTGGTGCCAATTTACCGCGGCAAGGTGCGGGACTTCGACAGGTTCACCGTGGCCTTCCACATGAACGGGCGGCGGATCAGGCGCAGTTTCGGCACCTTGGAAAAAGCCAGAACGGAGGCGCAGATTGTTGCGCAACGAATTCAGGAAGGCCTTGCGCCCACCAATGATCTCACCCCTTCACAGCGGGAGTGTTACCTGGCTGCCGAGCGGCTGACGGCTCCCCTCAAACTCCCTCCGGTCGCCGTTGTGGACGAGTATGTGCGATGCCGTGAACTGCTTGGAGATGTGCCTCTGATGGTCGCCGTTCAGGAATTCCTGAGGCGGACGCAGGGCGTCACGCTCGGCGTGAAGGTGGTCGACATCATCGACGAGTTTCTCAAGGCGAAGGCTCAGGATGGGGTGAGTTCGAGGTATCTGAATCAACTGGCCGTGAACGTTCGCAGACTGGCGAAAGCTTTCCCCGGCGAGGTCATGGCGATCAAGCCGGGTGATCTTGATCGATGGCTGCGGGGTCTTGGCGGTTCCCCAGTCACCCGCAATTCCGTGCATCGTTGCATCAAGGTCTTCTTCGCCTTTGCCAAAGCGCGCGGTTATCTGCCAGCATCAGAAGCCAGTGCAGCGGAGATGCTGCATTTGGCCAAGACTGGCGACGTCAAGACTGAGATCTTCAAGCCGGAGGCGATGCGAGGCCTGCTCGAGGCAGCCACGCCTGATCTTCTGCCATTCCTTGCCATCGGCGCGTTTGCCGGGCTGCGGGTGGCTGAAATCGGCCGCTTGGACTGGTCGGCAGTGGACATGGAACGGCGGATCATTCTGCTGCGGGCAGATCAGGCAAAAACCGCTTCCAGACGGATTGTGCCGATCTCGGACAACCTCGCCGCCTGGCTGAATCTCCTGCCCCGCACGGGCAAGATCATGCCCAATCCGAAAACTCCCATGCTGGCAACTGCTTTGGCGAAGCGGATTGGCGTCACATGGCCTCATAACGGGATGCGGCACTCTTACATCAGCTACCGGATTGCCGAGGTGAAGGATGCGGCGCGCGTGGCGCTAGAAGCGGGCAACTCGCCGCACATCATCTTCAAGCATTACCGGGAGTTGGTGACGGAGGCCGAGGC
>NZ_JBGANL010000047.1:0-41335 GCF_044222345.1 Prosthecobacter sp. | reverse complement strand
GGCGGCGAATTTGCCTCCGGCACCGCTGTCAAAGATCAGGCGTTTGGGGCCATCGTCCTCGCTGAGGCCGCGCACCGCCTTGCGGAAAAGTACAACATCCTCGTCGGTCTGCACACCGACCACTGCCAGCCGAAGAAGGTGGACAGCTTCCTCAAGCCCCTCATCGCCGAAACTGCCAAGCGCCGCGCTGCGGGCCTGAACAACCTTTTCCAGAGCCACATGCTCGACGCCTCAGAGCTGCCGCTGGCCGAAAACATGCGCCTTTCCAAGGAACTCCTCGCTGAGTGCGTGAAGCACGAGATCATCCTCGAAGTCGAAGCCGGCGTTGTCGGTGGCGAAGAAGACGGCCACGACACCAGCGGTGTGGCTGCTGACAAGCTCTACACCACCCCCGAAGACATGGTGGAAGTGTATGAGACCCTCAGTGGCATCGGCCGCTTCATGTTCGCCGCCACCTTTGGCAACGTGCATGGTGCCTACAAGCCCGGTGCTGTGAAGCTCAAGCCCACCATTCTGCGCGACGGCCAGGCCGCAGTGACTGCCAAGCATGGCGCCAAGGCCGAGATGGACCTCGTCTTCCACGGCGGTTCCGGCTCCCTCCTTGAAGAAATTCGCGAGACCCTGGGCTACGGCGTGGTGAAGATGAACATCGACACCGACACCCAGTACGCCTTCACCCGCCCGATCGTGGATCACATGATGAAGAACTACGCCGGTGTCCTCAAGATCGACGGCGAAGTGGGCGACAAGAAGACCTACGACCCACGCAGCTACCTCAAGAAGGGCGAGCAGGGCCTCTGCGACCGCATGAAGGAAGCCTGCAACGATCTGCTGAGCACCGGCAAGACGATCTTCGGCACGGTGTAAGGCCGCTGGAATCATCAAACGCACATTCTGGAAGGCAGCGTTCAAACGCTGCCTTCCGTCTTTTCCCCTTCTATCGTTTTGTCATGAAATCCCATCTTCCGAATCATCCCATGCAGATCTATCTCATCCGCCACGGCGAGGTGGAGGAGAAGTATCACAAGGTGTTTGGCGGCTCGCGCATCGACATGGGGCTTTCACCTTTGGGCGTGAAACACGGGGAGGCCGTGGCGGCGTGGCTGAAGGACACGAAGCTGGATGCGCTTTATGCCAGCCCGATGCTGCGGGTGCAGCAGACGCTGGCACCACTGGCGGAGCAGCGGGGCATGCAGCCGACGCTGATGCCGGGGCTGCGGGAGATCGATTTTGGCGACTGGACCGGGCACCGCTGGGACGAGGTGCAGGCGAACTTTGGCATGAGCGCCTTTGACTGGCTGGAGATCATCGAGAGCAATGGCATCGCCAACGGCGAGAGCATCGACAGCCTGATGGATCGGGTGCGCGAGAGTTTGCTGCAGATCATTCAGGCGCACCCGCATCAGCAGGTGGCCATCTACTGCCACGGCGGCATCATTCGGGCGATCATCGCGCTGCTGATGGAGATGCCGCTGCGGCACATGGCGCATTTCAACATCGAGTACGGCAGCATCAGCCTGGTGGAGCTGCTGCCGGATCGGAAGCATGCGGTGGAGTTTGAGCTGCTGAATTTTCAGCCGCCGCTGGTGGTCGCGTGAGCATGCCGGTAAGTGATGTGGGCACTCCTGCCCGCAGCGAGTTTCCCGAGGCGTTCGAACTGCGGGCAGGAGTGCCCACATCACACTGATGGGGCGTTGGGTTTTCAACGCGAATGAAGAAGGAATGAGCGCGAATTATCGCGAATCAGAATCCAAGGCCAGGCAGGTGCACGTTTAGTAGTTCAGCGGCTTGAGCTCGGGCAGGAGGAACTTGCCGTCTTTGCGGATGAGCTTGCCATCGAAGTGGATTTCTCCGCCGCCGTATTCGGGGCGCTGGATGTTGACGAGGTCCCAGTGGACCTGGCTGCGGTTGCCGTTGTCGGCGACGCCTTCGTAGGCCTGGCCGGGGGTGAAGTGGAAGCTGCCGGCGATTTTTTCGTCGAACAGGATGTCGCGCATGGGCTCTTTGATTTCGCGGTTAAAGCCGATGGCGAACTCGCCGATGTAGCGGGCGCCGGGGTCGCTATCAAAGATCTTGTTGATGGCTTCGGTGTTGTTGGCGGTGGCGCTGACGATCTTGCCCTTGCTGAACTCGAGCTTCACGCTGTCGAAGGCGATGCCCTGATAGATGGTGGGGGCGTTGTAGCTGATGACGCCCTCAACGCTGTCTTTGACGGGGGCGCTGAAGACTTCGCCGTCGGGGATGTTGTGGTTGCCGCCGCAGGCGATGGCCTTGAGGCCTTTGAGGCTGAAGCTGAGATCGGTGCCGGGACCTGTGATGTGGACGTGCCTGGTCTTGTCCATGAGCTGCTTCAAGGCTTTCATGGCAGGGAGCAGGGCGGCGTAGTCGAGCAGGCAGACGCGGAAGAAGAAGTCTTCGAAGGCCTGGGTGCTCATGCCCGCCTGCTGGGCCATGGAGGCGGTGGGCCAGCGAAGGACGACCCAGCGGCTGTTGTTGACGCGCTCGTTCTGCACGGGGCGGAGCTTGGACATGACGAGCTTCATTTTTTCCGCCGGCACGTCTGCGGCCTCGGTGATGTTGTGGCTGCCGCGCACGGCGATGTAGCAGTCGGTCTGCTTCATGAGGGCGAGGTTGTTTTCGGCGATGATGTCGTACTGCTTCTCACTTGCATGGATCATCTGCTCGCGGGTGAGAACGGCGTCATTGATGCGCACCATGGGCAGGCCGCCGACGGCGACGACTTCACGGATGAGGCTCTGGCCGACGGTGTTCGGCACGTCGAAAAGGTCGATCCAGACGAGGTCGCCTTTTTTGACTTTGGTGGAGTAGCGGACAAGCTGGCGTGAGAGGGCGTCAATTCGGGGATCGTGCATGATGGGGGGATTGTGGCGGAAAAGACACGGACTGGCAAAAGGGAAAATCGAGGGAATACTGGGGGCATGCGCTTTCTGCTCCTTTTCCTCCTGGGTGTGCTGGGCCATTCTGTGACGTGTGCGCAGACGCCAGAGTGGGTCAAAGAGCTCACGCCAGGCACTGCTGGAACTCACCGGAAGGTGCCGCCGTGCAAGCTGACTTTTGACATCGGCTGGAGCCATGTGATGACGGCGGGGCAGGCCACGCTGACCGTGCGTGAGGCGGGTGAGTACTGGCGTGCCGATGCCTCCGCTGCGAGCACCGGGCTGGCGCGCTCTCTGTGGAAATACGACTGTGAGATGACCTCCATCATGCATCGCGGTGATCTGCGGGCGCACTTTCTGCAGCACCGTGAGACGGACAGTGAAGAGACCTGCCGCTACCGCGTGGCCTTTGAGCGGCATCGTGTGATCACGCAGACGCAGGTGCAGCCGGTGAAGGGCGCGCCTTCCTCCTCCACCGCCGTGTGCGCCTATGGCCCCATGGATGACATTCTTTCCGTGATCCTGTATGTGCGTAGCCTGGAGCTGAAAAACGGACAAAAGATCACGCGGGTGGTGCAGCCCTGGGATACGCCGTACCTGACCACCTTTGAGGTGCAGGGACGCGAGACCATAACGTATGGCGGGCAGAAGCGGCCCTGCATCAAGCTGGGGCTGAAGATTCGAAAGATCGACCGGTCCACGCTGGCGCTGAGCGCCTACAAGAAGATGAAGACGGCGACGATCTGGGTTTCAGATGACGAGCTACGCATTCCCATCGAGATGAATGCCAGCGTGTTTGTCGGGTTCATGTTTGCCCGGCTGACGAAATTCGAAACACTCAGCGGCAAAGAAGCAACGGCTTCATTGCCTCACCGAACCACGGTTAAACCACCGGCCAAGCCTTAAGGAGCGGCGGCTGCTGCTTCGACGCTGATTTTGATGTCGTCAAAGAACACGGGTTCGCCGGAGAAGGGCGTGGCCCAGATGGCGCATTTGCCCTGGCCTTTGAGCTTGGTTTCCTCGTGTTTGATGAGGGGCTCGGCTGGCTCTGCGGCATCGGCGGGCCAGGCTTTGCCGACGATGGTCCAGGCGTCTCCAGCGCCTTTTTTGGCTTCGAGTTTGACCTTCACCCAAGCTTCACTGGTCCAGGCAAAGGGAACGGTGACGAGAGTTTGATCGCCTTTGACGAGGTCGAGGGATTTTTTGGCGGGATTGAGGATGAGCCGGTGACCGCTCATGCCATGCACGCTGACGCCGAAGCGCGGTGTGCTGCGGCCGCGCTTGATAGCGAGGATTTTGGCTTCAATGCTGGCATTGCCGCTGGCGGAGACAGCGAGCTGGGCGCTGGCGTCGGTGACGGGATTGGGATCAATGACGATGGCCTTGCTGCCATCGCGTGCGGCGATTTTGATGGTGCCGTCCACGATGAAGACTTCCTTCGGCGGCTCACCTTCGGCCCAGTCGTCAGCCTTGATCTCGAAGGATTGCAGCTGCTGGGCGTGAAGAGAGCAGGTGGCGAACAGGCTGGCGGCAAGAAGCAGTCGTTTCATGGCGGGTAAAACGAAACTGACTCAGCGCACCGGTTCTTTCAGCAGTGCGAGGGCTTCAAGCGCGGAGGCGTCTTCATGTACGACGGCGGCGATGCTGCGGGCGATGGCGGCAGGGTTTTTGTGCTGCCAGACGTTACGGCCGATCGCCACGCCAGCGGCACCGGCGTCCATGGCGTCTTCCACCATCTTCAGGAGGCCTGCGTCGTCTCCCATGGCGGCACCGCCGAGGATGATGACAGGGACGAAGCTCTGGCCGATGATGCGACGGAAGTCGTCCACGCTGCCATTGGTCGGGTAGGGGCACTTCACGACATCCGAGCCAAGCTCGGCTGCGAGGCGGACGGCAAAGCTGACATTTTCCACGGTGTATTTTTCCGGTGCGCCCAGCGCGTAGGGCAGGGATTCCAGGATGACGGGAATGTCGGTATCGAGGCTGAGGCGGATAAGATCGGCGCACTCCTGAAAATTGGCCTTCTCATAGGCGGAGAAGGGGTAGAGCATGTTCATGACGGCATTGGCGCCGACCATTTCTGCTTCCTCGACGCCGAAGACGCCGATGCTGCCAGCGCCTTCACCTGTGGTGCGGGTGTTGTAGACGTCTGTGCGGAGGATGATGCCCTTGCCGGCGAGGCTGTCGGCCGCGCGCAGGGCGACGCCGAGGTTCATGACGTAGCCATCGACGAATTCATTGACCGAATCGATGAGCTGAAAGGGATTTTCCAAGCCAGGCACTGGAATGGCGCAACCGTGGTCAATGGGAAGGATGACGGTCTTGCCGTTGCGAAAGAGGGATTCGAGATTTTCCTGGCGATTCATGGGGTCGGGATTGGGAATGAGACGTTTCTTCGCAGCGATGCACGCCGCGTGCAAACCAAAATCCACCCCTTCAGGTCTGCCGCATCCTTAGCGGGCAATGCTCTGGGGCTGACTTTTGACCTTCTCGATTTCGCGGTTGGAGCTCATCTCTGCACGCTCAAAGCGTGTTTTGTCACGTTTGTGATCCCGCACCAGGTCAACTGTCCAGAAGGCTCCGCTGAGGCCGGTGGACAGGAGGAGCAGGAACAGCGTGAAGCAGATGAAGGACATCTGGCGCTCCTGGCTGCGCCTCTGATCCCGATTGGAATCCACATCGAGCACTCCGAGCAGATCCATCCACCAGAGCCGCCACACACTCGGATCACGTGCGATGTTCAATGCCCAGAAACTGACGAACAGCGCAAGAATGGAGGCGATGGCGAGACCGATGGGCATACTTGATCAAACTTTGCCCGGAAACACGCGATGGATGTCGATTTCAGATGCAGCAGCACCGCAATTCACCAGTTTTTGATCCATTTGACGGACACGGTTGGGTCCGCCAAAGAGCTGATGCTTTGCTTGGTGGTGTTCAACTCATCTTCTGAGTATGACCAGAGATCATACGTGGAGTTGATGGTGGTGGGAATGGGTGTGCTGCCCCCGCTTCCAGCGCCGGTCGTCGGGGTGGTGGGGATCGCGGCTTTGATGTACTGAAAGGGATGACCAAAGCCGTCGATGAGCATGAAATTGGCGCCTCTGCGGGTGTAGATGGTCTGGGGGATTTCGACGAACATCTTGTTTTTGAGTTCGGCGGCGCCTTCCACTTTGCCATCTGAGGTGCCACCAGATGCGCCTCCTGCAGTACCTGTGACGCCCTTGATCTGATCGTAACCGTCACCTGTCAGAGCCTGATAAAGGCATGAAGCGCCAGAGGTGTCATAGGTGGCCAAGCCGGGCGGGAACTGCATCATTTGATTGCTGCCTGTAGGCTGCGGGTATTCACCGAATTCCGTGTTGTAGCGTTCAAGGGCGAGCTTGATCGCCTCAAATGTTCCTGTGGTCAGGCGCCGTTTTGAGGAGCGCATGGCATAGGTGTACCCCCCCATGGTCAGGGCGGCAAGCAACGAGATGATGGTGACCACGATGAGCATCTCCACCAGGGTGAAGGCGCGTGCACGTGAGCGGAATGGCAAGCGGGTTGATTTCATGACTCCGAGGTTGGTTGGGGGTGGTGTCCGGTCCTAGCCGCCGGCGCCGCTGAGGTTTTTGATCACGTCGATGAGCGGGAGGAAGAGGGCCATGACGATCACACCCACGACGAGGGCGAGAACGACGATCATGAGCGGCTCCAGCATGGAGGTGAGGGCGGAGACGGAATTGTCCACTTCGTCTTCGTAGACGTCAGCGATTTTCAGCAGCATTTCAGGAAGCTGGCCGGTTTCTTCGCCCACGTCGACCATGGAGATCACCATCGGGGGGAACACGTTGCTGGACTCCAGGGGCGCGACCATGGACTCACCTTCTTTCACGGCGTCATGCACCTTGGTGATGGCGTCTGAGATGATGGTGTTGCCAGCGGTGTCGCGGGTGATGTTGAGGGCCTGCAGGATCGGCACGCCGGAGGTCACGAGCGTACCCAAGGTGCGGGTGAAGCGTGAGATGGCGGTCTTGCTCTGCACATCGCCGAAGAGCGGAAGTTTGAGCTTGGTGCGGTCGATCCAGCGGCGTCCGCCTTTGGTGGCGGCCATCATGCGCCAGCCGGCGATGATCGCAGCGAGGGCGGCCACCTGATACCAGATGTAATCGTACATGGTGCGGCTGAAGCCGATGACGAATTTCGTCAGGGCCGGCAGCTTTTCTTTGCCGCCCGGGATCATGTCATCAAAGATGGACTCAAAGCGTGGAACGATGACCAGCATGAGGAAGACCATGATGGCCGCGGCGATGAACATGACGATGATCGGGTAAACCATCGCCGCGACAATCTTGTTCTTGAGCTTCTGGGCCTTTTCCTGATACTCGGCAAGACGGTTGAGCACGAGCTCAAGCACACCGCCAAGCTCACCGGCTTTCACCATGTTGATGTAGAGCTTGTTGAAGATGCGCGGGTACTGCTGGAGGCTTTCGGAGAAGGTGCTGCCGGTCTGAACATTGTCTGCCAGCGTGGTGATCGTTGCTTTCATCACCGGATTGGGTTCCTGACGGCCCAGCACGGTGAGACCGCGCAGCAGGGGCAGGCCAGAATCGATGAGGGTCGCGAGCTGACGCGTGAAAATCATCAGGCTCTTGCTCTTCACCTTGGCGTTTGCACCGATTTTGACGGTCTTCGTTTTGCCCTTGGAGGTGGATTTGACCCGCTTCTTGATGGCAGCCGCCTGACCCTGGCCTTCGGCGGCGACGCTGGTCGGATAGAGGCCGGTCTGGCGCAGTTGATTGATGGCATCTGCCTCGGAGGCGGCTTCTAGATCTCCGGCGGTTTCCTGTCCGTTCTGATCCAGGGCGATGTAGTGAAACGTGGGCATAGGGGCGTATCGTGGCGGCGTTTGTTCAGGGTAATTTTAGAATACCGGGACGGCGGGTGTTCTGTCCATCAAATAATGTACAGGGTTGCACTCGGCAGGGGCGCCGTCTGGCGTTGCGGAGATCAGGTGTATTTCAGGACTTCCTCGATGGTTGTTGATCCATCGTAAATGCCGCGCAGACCGTCTTCACGCAGGGTGACCATGCCGAGCTCGATGGCTTTCTGCTTCAAGACGATGGAGGGAGCGCGTCCGGTGATGAGCTCGCGGATGGGGTCGGTGACGTCCAGCAGCTCGTAGAGGCCCTTTCGGCCTTTGTAGCCGCTGTTGCCGCAGACAGAGCAGCCCGAACCGGTGTAGAAGTGCTTCCCACCGAGGTCTTCCGGCGTGAGGCCAAGCTGATTGAGAATGCTCAGGCTCGGTTCATACGGAGAACGGCAGCTCTTGCAGATCGTACGCAGAAGGCGCTGGGCGAGCACTCCTTCCAGCGTGGCAGAGACGAGGAAGGGCTCCACGCCCATGTCCACCAGACGGGTGACTGCGCCGGCGGAGTCGTTGGTGTGCAGGGTGCTGAGCACCAAGTGGCCGGTGAGGGAGGCCTGGATCGCGATCTGGGCGGTCTCAAGGTCACGCATTTCTCCCACCATGATGCGGTCGGGGTCCTGACGCAGGAAGGAGCGCAGGGCCTTGGCAAAGGTCAGACCCACCGCGTCATTGATCGGCACCTGCATGACGCCGTCGAGCTCATATTCCACCGGGTCTTCGGCGGTGATCAGCTTGCAGTCGATGGTGTTGATCTTCCGCAGGCAGGCGTAGAGGGTGGTGGTCTTGCCGGCTCCGGTCGGACCGGTGACGATGAAGATGCCGTTGGGCTTGTGAATGGTCTCGACGATGTAGTCTTGAAGGAAGGGCTGCATGCCCAGCGCATCGAGTTCGATGTTGATGGAGGAGCGGTCAAGAACACGAAGCACCACGGACTCACCGTGCTGTGTGGGCAGGGAATTCACGCGCATGTCCACCGGCTTGCCACCGACGTTGGTCATGATGCGTCCGTCCTGCGGGATGCGGCGCTCGGCGATGTTCATGTTCGACATCACCTTGATACGGGAAATGATCGAGGTGGCCAGGTGAATGGGGGGAGGGGCCATTTCATACAGCGCGCCATCCACGCGGTAGCGGATTTTGAACTCACGCTCAAAGGGCTCGAAGTGAATGTCGCTCGCGCGCTCCTTGATGGCCTGCTGCATGACCAGATCGACGAACTTGACGATGGGGGCGGAATTTGCTTCAGCTTCGGCGGTGATCCCGTCTTTGGCGCTCTTGCCGAGCTGGCCGAAGATTTCCTCGATGCTGGGGGCGCCAGCGCCATAAAACTTTTCGATCAAGGTCAGCACCTGGCTGCGGCGGGCGACGACGGGTACAATCGTTTTTTCGAGCCCGAAGCGCAGGTCTTCCACCAGCTGGGGATTGAGGGGATCAGTGAAGGCGACGTGCAGGCCCTGGGCATCCAGAGTGATGGGGAAGGCGCCGTAGAGGCGTGCCATGCCAGCCGGAATCAAGGCGATGACGGAGGGCGGTGGCTCGAAATTGTCGAGATCGAAGTGGTCGGCGCCGAGTTCATCGGCCACCTGCGCCCAGAATTCATCCTCATTGGTGTAGATGCCGTAGGACAGCAGCACCTGGACAATGTCTTTGCCGTTTTGAACGGAATCCTGCTCGATGTCATAGGCGAGACCTTTGTCGATCACGCCCCGGCTTTTGAGCATCTCTACCACATTATGGGGAGTCATAGTCGTCTGTAAGAAATGAAGTTCGTTGGGAAAGTCTGGGGGTGGGGATCAATCGGCGTCAGACATGGTCGCTTCGATCACTTCATCGGCGGTGGTGAGGCCGGAGAGCACCTTGCGGATGCCGTCCTCGCGCAGGGTGCGCATGCCCAGTTCGCGTGCTCGTTTGCGCAGCTGGGGAGTGGTGAGCTGCTGGTTGATCATGCCGCGCACTTCGTCGTTGATTTTGAAAATCTCCACGAGGGACATACGGCCGCGGAAACCACGCTGGCGGCATTTGGAGCAGCCTACTGCGTTGTTGATGGTGGCCTCCGCCATTTGGGCGGCTTCGAGGCCGAGGGAGCGCAGTTCATGATTGGAGAGGCTGCCGGGCTGCTTGCAGTCGGGGCAGAGTTTGCGGACGAGTCGCTGCGCTTCGATCGCGCGAACGGCGGAGGCGGTGAGGAAGGGCTTGACCCCGATGTCCGTGAGACGTGCCACCGCGCTCGGTGCATCGTTGGTGTGCAGCGTACTGAAGACCAAGTGACCTGTGAGTGATGCCTGGATGGCGATGGAGGCCGTCTCCAAGTCGCGAATTTCCCCCAGCATGATGATGTTGGGCGCCTGACGCAGCATGGCGCGCAGTGCTGCGGCGAAGGTCATGCCGACGTCTTCCTTCACCATGACCTGGTTGATCCCTGCGAGTTCGTATTCGACCGGATCTTCCACCGTGATGATCTTGCGGTCGGGACGGTTGATGAAATTGAGGCAGGCGTAGAGCGTGGTAGTTTTGCCGGAACCCGTAGGGCCGGTCACCAGAATGATGCCGTCAGGCAGAGTGATGAGCTGCTCAAAGGAGGCCTGGTCATCACTGAGGAATCCCAGGTCCACCAGGCCGAGCTTCAGGCTGCTCTTGTCGAGCACACGCATGACGACGCTCTCGCCGTTGTTGGTGGGGATGATCGACACACGCATGTCGATCTCCTTGTCATTGAAGTTCATCTGAATGCGTCCGTCCTGCGGGATGCGCTTTTCATCCAGCTGCATGGAGCCGGTCATGATTTTGAGACGCCCGATGATCGCAGAATGGAGGCGCTTGGGGTGATGCTCCACGTCCACAAGGACGCCGTCCATGCGGTAGCGGATGCGGATGTCCTTCTCCAGCGGCTCCACATGAATATCAGAAGCCTTTTGTTTGAAGGCCTCCATCAGCAGGTTCTGCACCAGCCTGATGACCGGGGCGTCAGCGTCTGAGGAAGTGCCGGCGTCTGCGCCCTTCGTTTCAATGCCAAGAATGGCTTCATTGCCATAGATATTGGACTGCACTGTCTTGATCAGCCCCGGGGTGGAGCAGTAGTACTCAATGTCCGGCTGCAGCACATGCGGCAGTGCATCCAGCGTTTCAAAGTCAAACGGATCAGCCACGGCCACCTGCAGGGTGCTTCCGTTCATCCCCAGCGGCGCGATTTTATATTTCTTGGCCACATCCACAGGAACGAGTCCCTTGAGGCCTGGATGTGCTTCGAAGCCATTCAGATCGACGTATTCCATGCCGGAGCTGACAGCCACCGTGCGTGCGATCTGCTCGTCGGTGATCGTGCCCGTTTTAACCAGAATGGCAACGGCGCTCTCTCCAGGCTTCAGACCTGTTTTTGCATGCTGGATGTCGCGCTCGGACAGCTGGCCGGTTTCCAGGAGCTGTTCAAGGAGGTATGCTTCATTGGAGTACATGAATTCGGATCTGCTTGGCGGGTGGTGCGTTAAATCGGTAATTTACGATAATCATCAGACTACAACCTCACGCAGGAAAGTGTCAACGACTCGGCGCTCGCAAGATGAAAATTGATGACAATGAATGACAAACCACCCTAGGAATGAGCGTTCGACTTGCCCTGCCTGCCAATCACGACGACTCACTACAACCATCATGCACCTCGCTCAGCGTCTTTCCCTGCCGTTTCTCGGCATCTGCCTTGCCTTTTCAAGTTTCACTTCGAGCAAAGTTGGGGCGCACGATGCGGGCACGCAGATGTCCGCCATTGCCAAGGTCTTCCTGGCTGCGCTGACTCCGGAACAAAAAGCGAAGGCTTGTTTCGAGTTTGCCGCCGAGGAGCGCGAAAACTGGCACTTCATCCCGCGTGAGCGCAAGGGGCTGCCCCTCAAGGAAATGACGCCGCAGCAGCGCCTGCTCGCTCATGCTCTCTTGAATACCGGCCTCAGCTTCCGTGGCTCTGCCAAGGCGGTGACGATCATGAGTCTCGAAGAGGTGCTTTACCAAATGGAGGGCGCAGATGAGTCCAAGCGCGCCGCCGCCCGTGAAAAGCGCGATCCTGAAAAATACTTTGTCTCGATTTTCGGCGAACCTGCTGACAAGGGAGCCTGGGGCTGGCGTGTCGAAGGGCATCACCTGTCGTTGAATTTCACCCTCAAGGACGGCCAGATGCTCCGTGCCACTCCAGCTTTCATGGGCACCAACCCAGGTGAGATCCGCCAAGGGCCGCTTACCGGACTGCGGGTGCTTGGGGTTGAGGAGGAGCTGGGCCGTGAACTGGTCAAGTCGCTCACACCCGAGCAGTTCAAGACGGCGTTTGTCGCCACAGAAGCCCCCAAGGAAATGATCACTGCCGCCGAGCACAAAGTGAGCCCGCTGGCACCTGCGGGTCTTGCTGATTCCGAACTCAATGAGAATCAGAAGGGCATGCTCACGCGCATCATCGCCGAGTACATTGACCGGATGCGTCCTGAAATCGCTGAAGCCGCCCGTGCTGAGTTTAAAGCGAGCGGTCCGATTTATTTTGCCTGGGCGGGTGGCAAGGAGCGCGGCGAACCGCACTACTACCGTGTGCAGGGCAAGACCTTTCTGCTTGAGTATGACAACACCCAGAATGATGCCAACCATGTGCACAGTGTCTGGCGCAGCTTTGACGGCGACTTTGGCCGTGATCTGCTGGGCGAGCATGTGAAGCAGGCTCATTGATGCCGGCGGCTGCATGCGGGAATGATTTTTTCCCGCATGAAATCATGCACGCATTTTGCGAGCCTGTTCTGGTTGCTCACATCTATTCGCATGCTGTTCACAGCTTGTTCGCTGCTGTTTGAATGGATCTTCACAATTCAATGCAATTAATTTTGAATGTTTTGTTCGTTTGGATGGAAACTTCAAAAAATATATCGAAGAAGAGCTTGTTTCATGTGTCGGTTTCGACATACAAAGAAGAGTCGTTTAAAAAGATATTCGATGGCCTCCTGATTACTCCCATTTGAATCCTGTCGACGCTCTTACCAACCCAATCCCGACCTCATTCTCCCAGAAACACTCATCATGGCGCGCAACGATGAAAACTCGAATCACACTTCCCTCAATGGCTCGGCTCACCATGCACACACTGAATTGTTCACGCCAGTTCCCACGGTTTGGGACCAGGTCTGCGAAGTTTTGGTAAAGCGCCTCGGTGGCGACAATTTCCAGCGCTGCTTCAGCGGTACCTCGGGTCGTCTGGCAGATGATGGCAGGTTCATCATCACCGTGCCGAATCCGATCCATCAGCTGTGGATCGAGAGCAATCACACGGTGGCTGTTGCTGATGCCGTGGCTGAAGTCACTGGAGTGCCTGCAGTGATTGAATTTCATGTGGCGACGGAACCGACCCCCGTGTCCTACGCGCCCATGCCCGAACTCAAGGCGGCGCGTGTCAACGCTGCTGACCAGGCTCCGATCCGTTTCTTCAGCGAGGCCGGACTGAACGCCAAGTTCAACTTCGACAGCTATGTCATCGGCCCCAACAGCAGCTATTCTGTGGCCGTGGCCAAGGCGGTGGCTGAAAAGCCGGGCCGCATCTACAATCCGCTGTTCTTCTACGGTGCCACCGGACTGGGCAAGACGCATCTCCTGCAGGCCATCGGCCAGGAAGTGCTGGCGCGCAAGCCGCGTGCCAATGTGCGCTACGTCACCTCCGAACAGTTCACCAACGAATTTGTCGACGCCATCAAGCGCCAGACCTTCAGCCAGTTCCGCCAGAAATACCGCAAGGTGGATGTGCTGCTCATCGACGATGTGCAATTCTTCGAAGGCAAGGACAGCACGCAGGAGGAGTTCTTCCACACCTTCAACGAGCTCTTCAACAACGCGAAGCAGATCGTTCTGGCCAGCGACCGCCCGCCGAGTGAGATCAAAAACCTCGAAAGCCGTCTGGTCTCACGTTTTGAATGGGGTCTTGCCACGCAGATTCAGGTGCCGGATTTTGAAACCCGCATCGCCATCCTGCGCCGCAAGCAGAGCGACTTCAATGTCTCCCTCGACCCATGGATCCTCGACTTTATGGCGCAGCGCATCCGTGTGAACGTGCGCAAGCTGGAAGGTGCTCTGATGCGCGTGGCCGCCCATGTCTCGCTTGAAGGCTCCGTGCCCACGGAGTCCGCGCTCGCGACGATGCTGCATGATGTGATCGATGAAGATCCATCAAAGACCGTCACGGTGGACCGCATCCAGCGCATCATCGCCACGCATTATGATCTGCGCGTGAGCGACCTCACCGGCCCGCGTCGTCCGAAAAACATCGCCGAAGCCCGTCAGGTGGCCATGTATCTCACGCGCACGCTCACCAAGCTGCCGCTGGTGCAGATTGGCGATGAATTTGGGGGTCGCGACCACGGCACTGTCATTCACGCCTGCAAAGTTGTCACGAATCTCGTCAACGGCTCCAACGACTTCAAGCGCACGCTGGACGCGCTGGCTGGAAAGATCCGCGAGAACTGAGCCACGCTTTCATGTGCGGTCTGGGGTATCGAGAACGCGCCAGCGTTTTGGAGTGCTCCAAACCTCTGGAGCTTTACGTGGGCCGGTGGACGTTCGAAAGCGCCGGAAGACCGGCGCACGCCAAGACGCTGGCGCGCACGCGGTGATTTCGCTGGACTGTCCGCCTCACTTCGTCACGCTCAGCGTCCCCCACATGAGCACGGCATGGCCGGGGAAGGTGCAGACGAATTCGTAGTCGCCGGGTTGTGAGGGGGCTTTGAGTTTGATGGTTTCCTTCTGGCCGGGTTCCAGGAGCTTGGTGGCGGCGAGGATTTCTTTTTCGAAGGCGGCGGGCATGAAGGCGCGGCCTTGTTTATCGAGCTTGTCGGGTGTCATGGTCATGGCGGCGGTGCCGATTTCCATGTGCTTGCCGGGCGGGACGATGGCGAAGTTGTGCGGCATGACGTCGTCGTTTTCAAAGATGACTTCAAACTGCTTGCCGGCGGTGACTTCGATCCGGGTGGTGTCGAAGCGGAGCTGCTCATGCACGGTGTGGACGACGAAGACATCGACGCTGATGGTTTTCAGCTCGGCGAGGATGCCTTTGCCTGCGTCTCCCTGCAGCGCGGCCATTTCTTTGGCGGCGGAAATGATTTCCACATACTCGGACTTGCTGCGGTCGGCGGGTTTGACGGTCCTGCCATAGGCCAGCACGGCATCGGTGATGGCCTTCGCTTTGGCGGCATCCCAGCTGGCTTTCGGAAACTTGATGAGGGCCTTGGCGGCGGCATTGCGCTCTTGGCCGTCGATGAGGTGCCGGGCCACGATCTGGAAGTTTGCGGCAGCATTGTCAGCGCCCATCAGGGGCAGGGCGGTGAGCACGGCGCGCAGGCGGCCGCCGTCGAGTTTGGCATCTCCCAGCAGGGCGGTGAGGTGCGGCTGGAACTTGGCGCGCAGCGCGGCTTCATTGGCGGGGATGAGGGCGATGGCTTCGATGAGGTAGTTGCGCTCGCCACCGTCGGTGACGGCCTTCCAGAGATTGTCAGGTGTTTTGTCGCCGACGATGTAGGCGGCGTAGCAGGCGCGTTTTACGGGAGCCTGTTTCGCATCTCTGGCCAGGGTCTTGAGGAGCGTGCCATGGCGGGCCAGCATGCCGGAGGATTGCGCGAGCAGGAGTTTGCCGAGGTCGTCGGCAGTCGAGTTGAGCTTGCCATCCGCGGCTTCGACACGCCTGAGCATGTTCACAAGCACGACGGGGGTGTCGTCACCGCTGGTCTTGGCGAGTTCTTCGAGGGCTTTGGCACGAACATCCGCGGTGAGTTTCGGGCGCGTGAGTTTTTCAACGAGCACGGGCTGCAGGTCTGGCAGGCCCTTCAAGTCGGCGTCGGTGGTTTTGGCGATGAACTCGGCGAGCGCGCCGGGATCTTTTGGCAGGATCTTGGTCTTGAGCACGGACTGCAGGCCTTTGCGGCATTCGCTGAAGACGTGGTCGATGTAGGAATCCGTTGGCTGCTTGAGCACGTCGTAGGCGATCTCGAGGGCCTTCTCAGCATCGGGTGTGGGCTGGTAGAAGCTGAGGGCGCGTACGGCGTGCATGCGTACAGGCATGGCGGAGTCGTTGACGGCAACCTTGAGCAGATCGAGCGCGCCGGGCACGCGGTCCTTCCAGTAGCAGAGCACGCGGGTGGCGGCGGCGCGGGCGCGGGGCTCGGGGGATTTCAAAACGGCTTTGAGCAGATCCACATCTACCACATCGACCCACTGGTGAACCCACAGGGCTTCGAGGCGGTGGTGCTCGTATTCTTTGTCGGTCGGATCGAGCTTTGTGGCCCAGGCTTTCGCGGCAGCAGCGACTTTGGCGGGCTCATGCTTGGCGAGTTCGATCTTGCTGCGCATGCGCACGTTGTCCTCCCACGCCTTGAGGTTTTCGAGCAGGTGCTCGATGCTCTCGCCGTGGATTTTGGCGGGCTTGAGCAGCGCGCGGCCTTCATAGGTCAGCTTATAAATGCGGCCGTGCAGGTGGTCGCGGTTCGGATCACGCAGGTGGTGCTGCATGTGGCCGATGATGGCATTGGACCAGTCGCAAAAATACAGCGCGCCATCCGGGCCGACGCTGACAGCGCTGGGGCGGAAGGTGGGGTAAACAGCAGGATCGACCTTGACGAGTTCGTTGCTGACTTCGCCTTTCAGAGCGGAGCCGTCTGGCATGAGCGGCACGCGCCAGATGCCCTGGAAGCTGATGACGTTGCAGTTGAGGAAGTTATTTTGCCAGTCGTCCGGAAAGTGGCGGCTGGAGATGAGGTTGTTGCCGGCGGCGGGGCGTGCGGGGCGTTTCCAGAATTCCTGCAGCTTGGCACTGCCGCCGCCTTCGCGTGGCAGGTAGCAGGAGGAGGCTTCGGCAAAGGTGTTCACGTTGCCGGTGGCGTCGGTGAAGAAGGCATTGCCCCAGCGGTCCCAGACTTTGCCGTGCGGGTTCACCGTGGCGTCCGTGGTGAAGCGCTCCAGTGTGCGGCGGTTGAGGTCAAAACGGTAGATGCAGCCGTTCGTGTTGCGCACTGGGCCGTAGAGTGTTTCCACCTGCGTGCGATGGAAGACGCCGTCACTTGGATAGAGAGCGCCACCGCAGTCGTAGCTCAACGCATTCGTTTCATGGTGGGAGTCGGCGGCACAGAGGCCCATCAGCAGGATGGTGCGTTTGTCGCTTTTGCCATCGCCATCGGTATCTTCGAGATACACGAGATTCGGCGACTGCATGACGATGACGCCATCCCTGTAGAAATTGAATCCGGTGGGGCAGTTCAGATTGTCGGCAAACTCGGTCATCTTGTCCGCCGTGCCGTCACCGTTGGTGTCTTCAAAGACCAGCAGGCTGTCGCCTTTAGTGCTGGTGGGGGTGCGCTCAGGGTAGTTCCGCCAGGCGCTGATCCACAGGCGGCCGCGGGTGTCCCATGCCATCTGGACGGGCTTGGCGAGCTCGGGGAACCGCTTTTCATCGGCAAACAGTGTGATCTTCAGGCCAGGTTCCACCTGGATGTTTTTCATCGCCTCCTTGGCGTCCGGGAAGGCCACGAGGCCTTCAGGCGTGAAGGTCATGCCGGTCATCGGCACCTTGTTGAACTCCTTGCCCTCCTTCGGGTCGGGCATGTTGGTCGGTACTTTTTCGACGGGCGGCAGGTTGTCGTCTTTGACTTCGAGATCGCCGCCCTTGGCGATGGCGTGCACGCGCAGATCGCGGTTGGCGGTCTTCACATCGCGCTGGGCCATTTCCTCCATCATCACCTGATAGTTGGAGATGTAGGGCTTGTCGGGATTGCGCTCGTTCTGTTTGAAGCCGCCCACGCCGGCGGCGTAGGCGAGGCCGGAGCGGCCGCCATAGACATTGTAGCCGTCCACGGTGCGGTAGCGCTGGTGCCACTCCCAGTTTTTGTCGTTGATGGCCTTGCGCAGTTTTTCATTCACCTGTGGTGCATCTTTGCCGGTGAGGGATTTGAAGGCGGCCTCTGCGATGGCCTTTTCGCCGCTGTCGGTGATGTAGAGGCCGTCGAGCGTTGAGCCTTCCGGCAGGCCCTTGGCGCTGGGCTGGAAGAGATCGACAAACGTCACGCCTTTGGCGGCGGCGACTTCATTCATCGCGGCGGCGTAGTTTTGGATGTTGGTGTTCTTTTCCTCCACCGGCGGGAGGCTGGGGTTCGCCAGTTTTTGCAGGGCGATGGGCGAGAACAGCACGATGCGCGGCGCGCCTTTGCCGCTGTAGTTTTGCGCCTTGGTGTCGTCGATGAACTTGGCGAGGTTCTTTTTAAACTCCTCGATGCCTTCGTAGCCTTTGAAGGATTCGTTGTAGCCGTAGAAGGCGAAGATGACGTCCGCCTTCACCTTGGTGAGCCATTCGTCGCGCGTGCCAAAGTTGTCGATGCGGTGCCAGGTCTGCACCTCATCGCCCGAAAAGGCCAGGTTGCGGAAGGTGAGGTCTTTGCCTGCGTTGGCCTGGGTCAGCATCGACTCCAGCCAGCCTGAATATTGCGAGCGGTCAGGCAGCGCATTGCCGAGGATGGCGATGCTGTCGCCCTGCTTGAGTTCGATCTCGGCCTGGAGCGAGACGGTGAGGACGAGGAGGAGGGAGAGCAGTTTCTTCATGTGGGTTGGAAACGGAAGGGCAGTGCAATACGGAGCGGCAGGGGCAATGTTTGCCGCATAAAGAGCAAGTTTCGCCTTCGCCCAAGGGGGCATCATATATGTTTACTCACTGGGGCGGTTGTGATAATAACAACAAATGCCCGTGAAATCCCGTCTGATCTTTGCCTGTGCCGCCGCCCTTTTGCTGAGCAATTGTGGTTTGATAGGCACGGCGTTGAGGCTGGCTCCTTATGCCATGTTTTTTGCTGACGAAAATGGAACGACGGCAACTGCGGGCAAGAGTTTGGAAATGCGCGCACGCGAAGTGCAGGAAAAAAGGGTGCATGACCTTCAGCCCCTGGATGGCAAGACCGGCTCTCAGGTGGCTTTCAAGCGCTGAACATCTTGTTGTTTACAGAAAAGCAAGATCATGATAAACACGATTCCATAATATGAAATTGCGCCACCTAAGTTTTCTTGTTTTGCTCTCTGTCTGCTCCACCAGCTGCAGCCAGACTTGGAGTGCTTTAAAGAACACCTATCCGGTGAGAATGATGGATGAGACCGGTTCAGCCTTGCTGGGTTACATTTCTGAAAACAACCTTCCTACCGACGGCAAGCCTGCCTCCATGCAGGAGCGCGCCCGCGAGATCGAAAGCCGTGGCCACTACGCCGGCAAGGTGCCCGCTGCATCCGTTTCGTCTCATCAGCGCACGGCTTCACGCTAGTGCCTGAGTCCAAGATCATGGACTGGCACCGCATACGCTCGGATTTCCCCATCCTCGATCAGCAGGTGAATGGGCACCCGCTCGTTTATCTGGACAGTGCGGCCAGCAGCCAGAAGCCGCGTACGGTCATCCAGACGCTTTCGCGCTATTACGAGCGTGACAACGCGAACGTCCACCGCGCCCTGCACGAACTGAGCAACCGTGCGACGGAGGCCTTTGAGGCGGTGCGTGGCAAGGCGGCCCGATTCATTGGCGCGGCGTCGGAGGATGAGATTATTTTCACCCGTGGCACCACCGAGGGCATCAACCTCGTCGCGAACACTTGGGGCACGGCGAATCTTCGTCCGGGGGATGTCATCCTGATCACCGGCATGGAGCATCACAGCAACATCGTCCCGTGGCAGCTGCTCGCCCAGCGCACTGGCGCGACGCTCAAGTACATCCCCGTGCTGGATGATGGCACGCTCGATGCCGAGGCCATCGAAACTTTGCTGAATGAGCAGGTCAAGCTGTTTGCCTTCGTCCATATTTCCAATTCCCTGGGCACCATCAATCCGGCGAAGGAACTCATTGCCAAGGCAAAGGCTCTTGGGGCTGTGACGCTGCTGGATGGCGCGCAAAGCGCGGGGCACATGCCGATCCAAGTGCAGGATCTGGGCTGCGACTTCTTCGTTTTCTCCGGCCACAAGATGTGCGGCCCCACGGGCATCGGCGTGCTGTATGGCCGCATGGCCCTGCTGGAAACCATGCCGCCGTGGCATGGTGGGGGCGAGATGATTCTGACGGTCACCATGGAGACCAGCAGCTACAAGGCGCCGCCGCATCGTTTCGAGGCGGGCACGCCAGACATCTCCGGCGTCATCGGTCTCGGTGCTGCCATTGACTATCTGGAGGCCATCGGCCTGGAAAACATCCAGCGGCATGACCACAATCTGGCCAACTACGCGGTGCAGCGTATGAGCGAGGTTCCCGGCATTCGCATCCTCGGCCCGCAGAGCGGCCACCGGGGCGCGCTGGCGGCCTTCCATCTCGACTTTGCGCATCCGCACGATCTCGTGGAATTTGCCAACAGCCATGGCGTGGCCATGCGCGGCGGGCACCACTGCACGCAGCCGCTGATGAAGCGCTTCAAGGTGCCCGGCACCACCCGCGCCAGCTTTTATTTCTACAACACGCTCGAAGAGATCAATCGCCTCGTCGAAGTACTGCTCCTCGCGCGTAAGTTCTTTACGTGACACAGGCCTCCAGCCTGTTAAGTCTCTTTGATCATGCTCTCTGACGACCTCCGCGACCTCTATCAGCAGGTGATCCTGGATCACTCCCGGAACCCTCGCAACAACGGCGAACTCCCGCCGCCCTGCCTCCATGCCCACGGCGACAACCCCTCCTGCGGCGACGAGATCGACGTGTGGGTGCGTGTCTCCGACAAGGGAGACATCGAAGACCTCAAGTTCACCGGCCAGGGTTGTGCCATCAGCCAGGCCAGCGCCTCGATGATGACGCAGAAGATCAAGGGCAAGTCCAAGGACGAAGCCGCCGCCGTGCGCGAAGACTTCCGCCGTGTGGTCATGGGAGACGGCGCTCCGGCGAATGAAGATGCGCTGGGCGAGCTCATCCTGCTGGAAGGAGTGCAGAAATTTCCGCAGCGTGTGAAGTGCGCGATGCTGGCGTGGAGAGCGCTGGAGCAGGCTTTGGAGGGGAAGTAGGCATGCCTGAACTCCCGGAAGTCGAAACCGCCCTGCGTGGTGTCTCGCCGCATGTGGTCGGCAAGCGGGTGCGGGAGGTGATCGTGCGGGACAAGCGGCTGCGCTGGCCGGTGCCGGACACGATTCATGAACTCGAGGGCTGCCGGATTGAAACCGGCACGCGCCGGGCGAAGTACCTGCTGTTTGGCACCGCCAAAGGCACCCTGCTGCTGCATTTGGGCATGTCGGGAAATCTACGGGTGCTGTCGGCGGACACGCCGTTTAAAAAGCATGACCATCTGGCCATCACGCTGGAGGGCGGCAAGCAACTGCGCCTGCATGATCCGCGTCGTTTTGGCGCGGCGCTGTGGATTGAGGGAGATCCCATGGAGCATCCGCTGCTCAAAGACCTGGGCCCGGAGCCGCTGGGGGATGACTTCACGGCTGATCATCTGCAGGCGGCCTGCAAGGGCAAGACGGCGGCGATCAAGCAGGTGATCATGGACGCGCATGTTGTGGTTGGCGTTGGCAACATCTACGCCAGCGAGGCCTTGTTCATGGCGGGAATCAACCCTCGTCAGGCTGCGGGTAAGGTGACGAAGCCGAAGCTTGGGAAACTCGTGAAGGCCATCCGCGAGGTGCTGGCGGCTTCCATCGAAATGGGCGGCACCACGCTGCGGGACTTTTTGAATGAGAGCGGGGAGCCAGGCTACTTCAAGCTGACGCTGCGCGTGTATGACCGCGAGGGCGAGCCCTGCCGCGTTTGCAAAACGGCGATCAAGCGCATCGTCCAAGGGCAGCGTTCGACATTCTTTTGTCCGACGTGCCAGAAGCAGGGGTAATGCGAATGAGGCAATACTTTCATTCGTCATTTCAATATTCGTCATTCAACGTTGCGGGCCATGTCCACCTCTCTTCCACCGCTGCGCAGCACTCACGATCTGGAACGCATTCTCGAGTTCGAATTCATTCGAGCCACGGAAAATGCGGCACTGCAGGCGATTCACTGGCTGGGTCGCGGTGAAAAGGAGCTTGCGGACGGAGCAGCCTGCAGCGCGATTTACGGCGTCTTCGACATCCTCGACATTCGTGGCGAGGTCGTGATCGGAGAGGGGATCAAGGACAACGCGCCCGGCATTTTCGTCGGCGAGCACCTGGGCACCTGGCGCGATGGCTCACCGCGCTTCAACATCGCGCTCGATCCCATCGACGGCACCAGCAACATTGCCAAAGGCCTGCCCAACAGCATCTCCGTCATCGCAGCGGCCCAGATTCCAGATGGGGCGCCGTGTGCCATGAAAAGCATTCCGAGTTTCTACAGCCACAAGATCGCCTACGGTCCGGCGGTGAAGAAAGCGCTGGAGGGCAGCGGAGACCGCTGCTTCCTCGACATGCCGCTGCAGGAGGTCATCACCTTTGTGGCGAAAGCCTTGGGCAAGCGTGAACGCGACCTCGTGGTTTCCACCATGGATCGTCCGCGGCATCATGAGATTGTCGAACAGATCCGCCGCTCAGGGGCTGCGCTGCGCATGGTGACGGATGGCGACATCGCTGCTGCGGTGGCTCCTTCGATGCCGGAGTCCAACTGCGATCTCTATGTGGGCATGGGCGGCTCTCCCGAAGGCATTCTGGCGGCTGCCGCGCTGAAATGTCTCGGTGGCGACATGCAGCTGCGCATGTGGTTTCATGATGAAGCCCACCGCGCCGAAGTCGCGGCGTACACGCCTGCCGCTGAGATGGAGCAAGTTTTTCGGGTGCATGAACTCATCGTGGGAGAGAGCGCCTTGTTCTGCGCCACGGGAATCAGCGACAGCCCCTTGCTGCCTGGATGCCGGCTCGTCGGGCACCGCGTGGAAACGCACTCCATTTTGATGCGTTCACGCAGCGGTACGGTCCGCCGCATTCATGCCACCCATGATCTGGACCGCAAGGTGGTGCCGCTGAGGGCTTAGTCGGCGCAAATGCAGATCTCCCGGCGATTGCCTGCAAGCTGCGTGGCAAAAACGGGGGCGGGGGCGAAGTCGCGGATGGTGTCGATGAACTCGTGGGCGCGGTCTTCGAGGGCCGGGGTGTTGAGCTTGATGGTGAGGATGAGGCGGCGGGCCTGCACGGCATCCTGAATGCGCTGGAGAGTGGGGATGATCTCGGGCGGGGCGAGATTGATGTCGCAGAGGAGCAGGGCGGGTTCGCGGGGCAGGGCGGTGAGGTTGAGACGGCCGGCGGCGGTGCGCCAGTGCTCAAACCGGACGCCTTTGGCCTTGGCCAGATCAAGCACGCGCGGGTCCATTTCCCCCGTATCAATGCCGAGGACGTTCATGCCGCGCTGGATCAGCGCGTAGGTGGCACCGCCGGGAGCGCAGCCGAGGTCGAGGGCGGTCTGCCCGCGCAGATCAAGCTGATCCCAGCCACGCCAGGCGAGGGCTTGTTCAAGTTTGAGCCAGGCACGTGAGGGCACTTCTTCTGGCAGCGCGATGCGTGGCAGGCCGCCGGGATGCGTGTGCATGCCGGGCTGGTGCTCGTGGCAGCCGAGGAAGATGGGCTCCTCAGGAGTCTCGCCGACGATGACATCGAGAATGAGATCGCCTTGGGCGAGGGGCTGCTGAGTTTCGAGGGCGATGCCGGCCTCGGTGAGCGCGGTGGTGATCTCGGCGGCGAGGGTGTCGATGCGCTGCCAGGTGGCGGCTTCCACGCCGTCCTCTGCCGTGATGCGCGGGAAGACGTGCAGGCGCAGGGGCTTGCTGCCGAGATTCCGGGCGTGCTCGACGAGTTCGGCCAGCGTTTTGCACAGGCCGAGGGAGATGCCGCTGACGCGGGCAAAGTGGCTGAGGTTTTTCGGCGGGCTGAAGCCTGGATGCTTCACCTTCCAGGTGATGAACTGCGGCTTCATGAAGGCCGGGGTGAGCTCTCCGGCGAAGTGGCTGGCGATGTCACGCTTGAGCGTGGCTTCAGATCCGGCGCGGCAGGTGGTGAAACGGAAAGGTGTGTTCATGAAGGGGAAAAAGAAAGGCGGAGCCGAGGCTCCGCCCTTCGTGGTGAGATGTGGTGACTAAAATTTACTCAACGCCCTTCCAGGCTCCGAAGCTGGCACCTTCGGTGATCCACTTCTTGATGAGGTCGATGTTGGCAGGGGTGACGCGGTCACCCTTGCCTTCCGGAGGCATGGCCAGGTCATCCGTGTCAGGCAGAGCCATGGTCTTCACCAGCCAGCTGGCGTCAGGCTTGCCGGCCACGACGTTTTCATTCGGATATTCTTTGCCGCCTTTGGTGATGGCTGCAGCGCTGTCGAGGCGAAGGCCGCCTTTGGGCTTCTTGATCTTGCCATTTTCTTCGTGCTCCTTCTCGTGGCACTTGAAGCAGCTCTCCTTCAGGACGGGGAGGATCTGCTTTTCAAAGTCCACTTTGCCGGCGTCCTGAGCACTGGTGGTGGAGGTGACGGAGACGCCGAGGGCAAGCACGGCGGCAAGGGTGAGGGCGAGGGTGTTTTTCATGATTGTGGTGTGACGTAGCAAGGAATAAAGATGTTCGCGGGATTTTTTGCGGTCAAGCAGCAACCCGGAACGGATCGAAGCCGATCCACAAAAGTGAGGCAAGATAAATATTTTGGTAGCCTTAAATAATTTCGTCTGCCACAATTACCAGATTGTCGTCATGAGTCGTGCCGCTGCAGCCTCCCGCCCCCCTCGCGCCCGGTCTACGGACGAGAAGGAAAGCCCATGGAATGACGCCTTCGGCATCCTTTTGCTGATGCTGGCGACCCTGCTGCTGCTGGCGCTGGTGTCCTATGATCCGCGTGACATGCCGTCCTGGTCCTTTCTGGCGCTGTCCGAATCTTCCGGGGATACGACGCATAATTTTGTCGGGCGCATCGGCGCGCTGGCGGCGGGGCACATGCTCTGGCTCATGGGCTTTTCGGCCTATCTGCTGCCCTTCAGCATGACGTGGTTCGGGGTGTGCAAACTGCACTCCAAGATGAAGATCACCCGCGCAGCGTGGCTGGGCGTGGCCATCATGATCATCAGCGGGGCAGCCCTGCTGGAGGTGCAAAGCCTGCTGAGCGAGCGGGACCACTTCACCCCTTTGGGCGGTGCGGGTGGTTTGGGATACGTGATCGGCGGCGGCCTTCTGAAAAACCTGCTCGGCAAGGTGGGGGCCACCGTGGTGCTGGGCACCGTTTACATGGGCGGACTCTTCCTCGTGACCGGCCAGCACCCGCTGACCGTGATTCAAAATATTCGTTTGGAACTGACCCGCTGGAAGGCGGAGCGCGAGGCGCAGCGCCTGATCCAGGAAAAGCTGGCCGAGGAAGCGGCGAACACCATTCCAGGCACCGTGACGCCGGTGCCGGAAGGCCTGCGGCGGAAGAAGAAGGACAAGGGCACGGAACTGCGCGGGGACACCCCTGCGGCTGCGGCCACCAACATGGAGCTGCCGCTCAAGTTTGACCCGCCACCGCCGAAGATCATCGACTCCTCGATCTCACGAGCACATGAGGACCGCGCGGACAAACCGAAGCTGGCCGAGGTCTGGGAACAGAAGCGTGCGCAGAAGATGGAGCAGGCGCCGCATGGCTCGCTGGGAAATCTGACCAAGCTTTTCAAGGACTACAAGCTGCCCTCCATGGAGCTGCTAAAATGGCCGGAGGAGACGCATCGTGCGCCGACGGACAAGAGCGAGCTGCTTGGCATCCAGGCCACCATCGTCAAAGCGCTGGCGAGTTTCGGCATCAGCGTGGAGCCGGGGGACATCACCCGTGGCCCGGCGATCACCCGCTATGAAGTGCGTCCCGTGGATGGTCTGCGCGTGAGCCGTATTGCGAATCTGGATGCGGACATCGCCCGCGCCACACGCGCCGAGCGTATCAACATCCTCGCGCCGATTCCTGGCAAGGACACCGTGGGCATCGAGCTGGCCAACTCGGAGAAGACCATCGTGCCGCTGCGTGAGCTGCTGGAGGATGATGTGTTCGTTAACGGCAAGTCCAAGCTTCCCGTCGCGCTGGGCAAGGACGTGTATGGCAAGACGATCATCGGCGATCTCGCGGCCATGCCGCATCTGCTCGTCGCGGGTGCCACGGGCAGTGGCAAGAGCGTGTGTATCAACAGCATCATCACGAGCCTGATCTGCCGCTTTGCGCCGGATGAGCTGCGCTTCATCATGATCGACCCCAAGGTCGTAGAAATGCAGAACTACGAGGAGCTGCCGCATCTGGCGCTGCCGGTGGTGACGGATCCGAAGAAGGCGCTGCTGGCCCTGCGCTGGGTGGTCAAGGAGATGGAGAACCGCTACCAGATCTTTGCGCAGGAAGGCTGCCGTAATTTCGAAGCCTTTAACAACCGCAATATCAAACGCAAGGCCGAGGCAGACGCCGCTCGTGCCGCACGCAATGCTGCCGCCGCGGCTGCGCCAGCGCCTGCGGCGACCGTTCCTGCCAAGCCCAAGACCAAGGCAGGAGTGGATGACGCCCGAGTCTCCGCCGCTTTCGCCGAGGAGGCTGCGCAGGAAAATGAGGCGCCGAAGACCGCTGAAGTCGGCACCGTGGATGGTGACAACGAATTGCGCGATGCCAGCGGCACCTGGCTGGGTGACTCCCAGGCACCACCGCCGCGTAAGCAGGAGGTCGTGATTCCTGACACGATGCCTTACATTGTCGTCATCGTGGATGAGCTGGCGGATTTGATGCAGACCGCGCCTGCGGACATCGAAGTGGCCATCGCCCGCATCACCCAGATGGCGCGTGCGGCCGGCATTCACCTCATCGTCGCCACGCAGACACCGCGTGCGGACGTGATCACGGGCGTCATCAAGGCGAACATCCCGACGCGCATCGCGTTCCAGGTGTCCTCCGCGCTGGACAGCCGCGTCATTCTCGACCGCAAAGGGGCGGAAAATCTGGTGGGCAAAGGGGACATGCTTTACGTGCCGCCCGGTGGTGCGCAGCCGATCCGCAGCCAGGGCGCGCTGGTCACCGATGACGAAATTCATGCGCTGGTGCAGCATTGCGTCGCGCAGGGCAAGCCGGTCTTCGATGTCAAAGTCGATGACGAAAGCGGCGAGTTCGGAGACGATGATGACATGGGTGAAGATGGCGTCAGCTCCGATGAGCAGGAATGCCTGGAGAAATGCCTTGAGGTCATCCGGCAGGAGAAAAAAGCCAGCACCAGCCTGCTGCAGCGCCGCCTGCGCCTGGGGTATGGCAAGGCTGCCCGGATGATCGACATCCTCGAAGACCGTGGGATTATTGGGCCGGGCGAGGGAGCGAAGCCGCGCGAGATTTTGGTGCAGATGGATTGATGCCGAAACGCATGCGAGGTTCGGTGCGACAGCATTGGGGGGACTTGGTTGAATTTTGGACAGGATTAACGGGATTTCAGAATTTCAGGATTAACCCAATCCGCTGCATCGGCTAAACGACACGGCTTTGAGGACGCGATCTCGAATCACTGCGCCTTAATCCTGCCTCATTCTGTTCATCTTGTTAATCCTGTCTGAATCGACTGACGTGGCTGCACGCCAATCTTTTCGCCCATCGCGCGAACCACCCTTGCGCAATTGGGACCGCTGGCGAGAATCGTCCCATGTCTGACCACGCTGACTTCCGCACCCTGTTCACCAGCCTCAAGGCCGAGATGCAAAAAGCCATCGTCGGGTATGACGAACTGCTCAGTGACGTGCTGGTGGCCATTTTCTCCGGCGGGCATGTGCTGCTGGAAGGCGTTCCCGGTCTCGGCAAGACCTACCTCGTGCGCACGCTTTCGCAGGTGGTGGGCTTGGAGCCGGGGCGTGTGCAGTGTACGCCCGACCTGATGCCGGCGGACATTCTGGGAACGCACATCGTGGGTGAAGATGAAAAAGGCCGCCGCACCCTGCGCTATGAAAAAGGCCCGGTGTTCAAGAACCTGCTGCTGGTGGATGAAATCAACCGTGCCACGCCGAAGACCCAGGCCGCGCTGCTGGAAGTGATGCAGGAGCGCTGTGTGACCACCGGCGGCGAGCGCCATCTGGTGCCGGAGCCCTTTCTCGTGCTGGCCACGCAAAACCCCATGGAGATGGAGGGCACCTACCCGCTGCCGGAAGCGCAGCTGGACCGCTTCATGTTCAAGATCAAGGTGCCGTTCCCGGATCTGGATGCGCTCGTTGAAATCTCACGCCGCACCACCGGCTTCACCGAGCCAAAACTCGCGACGATGACGGACGGGCCCAAGCTCATCGAACTGCAGCAGCAGCTTTCCAAAATTCCCGTGGCCGATCCCGTGGCGCATTACGCTTCGCGGTTGATTTTGAGCAGCCACCCCGAGCAGCCCGATGCGCTCCCCGAAGTGAAGCGCTACGTTTCCTACGGAGCCAGCCCGCGTGGATTGCAGGCCCTCATTCGCGGAGCCCGCGTCTGGGCCGCCATCCAGGGGGCCACGGCTGTTTCCACAGAGGACATCCGCGCCATTGCCCACGTGTCACTGCGTCACCGCATTATCCTGAACTTCGAAGGGGAAGCCGGGCAGGTGAAGGTAGACGACGTCATCACCAAGCTGCTCGACCAGGTGAAGACACCGGCGCAGCAGGCAGCGTGAGGAAGGCTGGTATTCACTGTGGGTTTCTTTGACGATAAAAAGCCCGCCTCCTGCGCCAGCGCCACAGGGCGTCGCTCATGGCGCTGCACAGCATGAGAAACCAGATCAGCAGGCCTGCGCCCACCATGCAGAGATTCACCGTTAAGTTTGGGGACTCACCGTCATTCAAAATCACAAAATCCTCCGCCAGATTCATGTTCAGCCTGGCCAGTCGGGCCCGCATGAAAAGATCGTAGAGGATACCGTAGCGGGTCAAGCCGGTGATGTCCTGCCGCATGAACAGCCTGTCTGCCTGATGGGCGGCGGCATCGACTTTCTTATTCATCGGGGCGGTTGATTGGCCCAGGGCCTTCAAGGCGGACGCGACGGCTTGATCCTCGGTGGAGAGGAGGATGTGAACGGGGGCCTCCTTGGATTCTCCCACGGGGCGTATCGGGATGAAAACTTCGGCGACTCTTCCCAGCCGTGCCTTGTAGGCTGCCTCCACGAGACAGATTTCCGCGTCCTTCAGCGTCATCCATTCGGCGTTCGGCTTTTTGGCAAGGTAGTCGGACACCGTGATCTCCAGCGGTTCCGAGTTCTTCAGTGCCACATAGACACCCTGGCCACCGATGATCAGCAGGCCCAGGATGGTCATGTAGCCGAGAAAGCCCAGGCTGGTGAAGCCTGCGGGGTGGTGCAGGGGACGGATTTTCATGCAGCCTCCTGAGCCCTCGTCATGGGAGATTCAATCCTCATGCTGTTAAACCTGGGGTGGCAAATTAGGTGTTGGTAGCGGTGGGGCTGCCGGTTCTGCTTTACGCAGTATGAAGAATCCAATCAGCAAGCCGATGCCCAGCATGGACATGCTGCCAAAAAGGCTGGGGGCTGCGCCATCATTCAAGATCACGAAATCCGGTGCCAGATTCATGTCCAGCTTGGCCAGTTTGGCCCGGGTCTTGTCGTCGGAATCAATGCCGAAGCAGATGAGGCCAGAGACGTCCTTTTTCATGAAGAGCTTGTCCGCATGGCGTGAGGCGGCATCGATCACCTCCTGCTTGGTGGCGGAGGACTTGTTCATGTCCTCCAGCGCGGCCACGATGTCTTGTTTTTTGGTGGAGAGCAGGATGTTCACCTGCGTGTCTGTGGATTCACCCTGGGGTCGTACTGGGATGAAGATTTCGGATATGTTTCCGCCAACCCCCTTGTGGGCGGCCTCGAGGAGATTCAGCTGCGCATTCTTGAGCGTCACCCATTTGGCATCCGGCTTCTTTGCAATGTAGTCGGTCACCGTGATCTCCAGCGGCTGGCGGTTCTTCAGCGCTGTGTAGACCCCCTGGCAACCACCCCAGAGGAGGGCAATAACGACCAGGTAACCGAGGCAGCCCAGACTGATGAAGCCCGGCGGGTGATTGAGGGGACGGATTTCCATGCGGGTATCTGCTTAACAAAATTATCTTGGCCAATGCAAGACACTTCCTTGCCATGTCTGAAAAGACCTGCTTCAAGCTTACTGCACATTTCTCATTAACCCAATGCAAACTCCGCCCGCGACGGCCAATGGCTGGTCTCAAGAAGACGTCAACCACTACCTAAGCCAGCCATTGCTGGACAAAGGACGCCCGATGTCAGGGACGGAAGGCATGAGCCTCCAGCAGATCGAGGACGATGTGCTGCGCGGTGGCCGCTTCAGGATCTTCCGCTACAATTTCTCTATTGTCGTCATCAGCTTCCAGCGCAGCTCAGGCATTTACTGCATTCGCGCGGGTCATGGGCCTGGAGCGCATGCGTGGCCACGGCGCTGCTCTCCATGGTGGTGGGCTGGTGGGGCATTCCTTGGGGCATCTTTTTCACCATCCAGACGCTCTACACCAACTGCATGGGCGGAAAAGATGTGACCTCAGAGATGCTGAATTCGGTCATGGCGCAGGCGCAGAAACCGCAGTCTGACATTCTGCTGTGGTTGCTGCGTATTTTTGTCCTGTTGATTCCGTTGAGTATCTTTGCAGCAATCGCGGGCGCTGAGCACAGTTCTCGTTAAGATTGTCCGACCTGATACCTCGAATGCCCGACACCCTCGAACGCGAAGACCTTTTTGATGCCTCCTTTCTGGACCGGCTGAGGGTGCTGGCGCTGCGCCTGCGCAAGCGGCGGCAGCTGATGAGGCGGGGTTCGCAATCGACCTCGGCCACGGGCTTTACGCGTGAGTTCAAGGACTACCGCCACTATACGCCGCGTGAGGACTACCGCGCCATCGACTGGCGATTGTATGCGCGGCTGGACAAGCTTTTTGTGCGGCTCTACGAAGAGACGCAGGAGCTGAACCTGCACATCATGCTGGACACCAGCACCTCCATGGCGGAGCCGTTTCCGGAGAAGCGGCGGCAGGCGCTGCGCTTTGCGGTGGCGCTGGCCTATCTGGCGCTGAGTGCGCAGCAACGGGTGAGCCTGTACTCGATGAGCAGCGGCGTGCATCAGGAACTGCCGCCTCTGCGCGGGCAGGGGAACATTGAGAAGGTGATCCAGGCGGTGCTGAAGCTGAAATTTGAAGGTCTCACGGACATGAAGCGCTGCTTTGAGGAATTCCGCCCCAGCAAGCAGCGCTACGGCATCATCTTCATCATCAGCGACTTTTTTGGCCGGGAGATCGGCAGCGCCACGGAGGCAGTAGCCCGCGTGGCGGCGTGGCCGGGGGAAAACCACTTCCTCCAGATCGTGCATCCCAAAGAACGCCTGCCGGAGATCGAGGGCGAGCTGGAACTGACCGAGGTGGAGACTGGCGAGCGCCGCCGCTTCTGGCTGACCAAGCGGGATGTGCAACGCTATGTGGAAACCTTTGACGCCTTTGTGGGCAACCTCGCCAGTGAGTGCGCCAGCCACAGTGTGGATTTCATGCAGGTGACGAGCGATGAGGCCTTTGAGGAGCGATTCCTGGACCTGCTCGTGCGTGGTTCTGCGCTGGCAGGCGGGGCGTGATGGTGGGCGGGCGGCGAGATTGGTGGCTGCGCTTGGCATCCGGCATTCCTATGCTCTCATGCAGCGCATGAACTGGCCTGTGATCAAAGCGGTGGGACTCCTGGTGGGGTCGAATATTTTCATGACGTTTGCCTGGTATGCGCACCTGCGGGATTTGAAGGCGAAGCCGTGGTTCATCGCTGCGCTGATCAGCTGGGGTATCGCGTTTTTTGAATACATGCTGCAGGTGCCCGCCAATCGCATCGGCAGCACGGCGCTCAGTTTGCCGCAGCTCAAAATCATTCAGGAGGTCATCACGCTGATGGTATTCGTCCCTTTTGTGGTGTTTTACATGAAGGAGTCTCTCAAGTGGGATTACCTGTGGGCGGCTCTCTGCATGTGCGGGGCGGTGTACTTCATTTTTCGCAAATGAACCGCTTCACCGAGAGCTTTTTGGGCGAACGGCTCGGTGATCTTGGGTCATGGACTGTTCGGCTGCTCAGCCTAGGCTTTTACAAGCCTGATCCGGAGTCATGGGCGGCGATTGGGATCGGTTTTTTCGTTCTAATCGGCGCGGTCGTTTATTGGAAATTGTGAAAAGAACGGCACATTATTATTCACATATTCACATTTAAATTGTGAAGATGTTTAACAAATGTTAAACAATTCATCATTCCCATGTCCACCGCGAACCTGCGCAGACATCTCCATGAGACCCGAAACCGCCCCGCCGGAATCAAAAACCGGCACGATGTGCAGAGGGACCGCTACCTGCTGCTTTTGAAGCGCTGGATTGGGGGGGCGGTGCTGGCCCCGGCCTGCCTTGTCACGGCCATCACGCTGATCATGATGCTCTGGCGTGCGGTGGCCCGCATGGATTTCCTGAGGTCCGAGGAGTTCATCTTTTTCACCTTCGGCGGCGTCGTCTGGGGCATTGCCTATCTGGCCGGGGTGAGGCCGGTGACGGCGTATGTTTTTGGCCATGAACTCAGCCACCTTGTGACCGCGAGGATGTTTGGCGGGCGCATCTTCGACTGGAAAGTCAGCGCCGAGGGCGGCTACGTGGAGACGGACAAGTCGAACACGTGGATCACTCTGGCCCCTTATTTGATTCCCTTTTACACACTGATCATCATGCTGGTGTTTGGGCTGGTGGGCCTGGCGCTGGACATGCAGCAGTCGCATGACGTGCACCTCTTGAAGTGGACGGTGCATCTAAAGCCCCTGCGGTTCCTTTATGCACTGGTCGGGCTGACGTGGTGCTTTCATGCCACCTACACGGTCAAAACCGTGATCGCCGAGCAGGGAGACCTGAAGCGCAATGGGGAGTTCTTCTCGATGATGCTGATCTTTTTGATCAACGCCTTCCTGCTGATAGCGCTGTTTCTTGCCTCATCGCCTGCGCCGGGGCTGGGCTTCATGGAAGTGGCGCGCTGCTGGTGGTCGGTGGCTTCCGGCATGGTTGGCTGGCTGTGGCATCTGGTGTTCTGAGCTGAGGCTGGACTTTGCCCGCTTTTCGGTCAATGAACGCTGTCCATGCCCGAAGACCCTGATGTCCTCTCTGTGACCCAGCTCACGCGCGAAATCCGCGACGTTTTGCAAAGCCGCATCGGCAGCGTGTGGGTGGAGGGGGAGATCAGCAACCACCGCCTGCAATCCTCCGGACATCAGTACTTCACGCTGAAGGATGCCGGGGCGCAGCTGAGCTGTGTGATGTTTCGAGGAGCGGCGGCGCGCAGCACGGCACGCATCCAGGATGGGGCGCTGATGCAGGTGCATGGGGAGATCAGCGTGTATGAGCCGCGCGGGCAGTACCAGATGGTCGTCAAACAGGTGCAGGCGAAGGGCAAGGGCTCGCTGCAAGAGCGGTTTGAGGCGCTGAAGCGCAAGCTGCATGCCGAGGGGCTGTTTGATGCGGAGGGTAAGCGTGCCATCCCGCGCTTTCCACGGGTGGTGGCGCTGGTGACTTCGCCCACAGGGGCGGCGATCCAGGACATGCTGAACATCCTGACGCGGCGTGCGCCGTGGGTGCGGGTTCTCGTCTTTCCTGTGCGCGTGCAGGGGCAGGGGGCGGAGCTGGAGATTGTGCGGGCGCTTAAAGTGCTGGGCGATGCGGAGAGCTTTGGCTTGCCGGTGCCGGACACCATCGTGGTGGGCCGTGGCGGCGGCAGTCTGGAGGACCTGTGGTGCTTCAATGAGGAGGTGCTGGCGCGTGCCATCGCTGACTGTCCTATTCCTGTGATCTCCGCCGTCGGGCATGAGATTGACTTTACCATCGCGGACTTCGTGGCGGATCTGCGTGCACCGACTCCCAGCGCGGCGGCGGAACTGCTGGCACCGGACAGCACGGAGCTGCAGCGGCACTTTGACAGCATCGCCCGCACGCTGAAAGCGCGGGTGGGCTCGCTGCTGGAGCATCATCAGCACGTGATCGAGCTCACTGCCAAAGGCCCGCTGCTGCATGCGCCGGACCGTTTGCTGCAGCAGGCGGAGCAGAATGTGGATGAGCATGAGCAGCGGCTGCGCGATACGCTGCGCGAAAGGCTGCAATCCTGGACGGATGACCTCACGCAAAAGCAGCATGTGCTGGCGGCGCATCATCCGCGCGTGCAGCTCACCGAGGCCGTGCACCGTGCGGAGACGAGCGCGCGCCGTTTGCAGCAGGGGCTCCTGCATCGGCTGGACCGGCTGGCGGACCGGCTGCAATCACGCGCGGAATTGCTCAAACACATCGGCCCGCAGGCGGTGCTCTCCCGCGGTTTTTCCTTCGCCACGAATGCGGCGGGGAAAGTGCTCAAGGATGCCGCCGAGGTGAAGGCGGGGGATGAGATCGTGACGCGGCTGGCGCATGGGGCGGTGAGAAGTGTGGTGAAGGGTGCCGAATAACTCAGCGCTGCTTCCATTTTCCTCCTCCGGGGCTTTCCGGATTTCCGGGAGGAGGAGTCAAAGTAGGAGGAAGAGAAGGATTGGCGGGGTGCAGGGGAAGATTTGGCCCGCTGGCTGCGTAGGTAAAGGCATGCTCCACTCACGCCGCTCCATTCTGCACCGCTCCGCCTACGGCATCGGCGGGATCGCTTTGGCCACGTTGCTGAAGGAGCAGAACCTGCTGGCCAGTCCCGAGCAGATCGGGCCCAAGCATTTCGATCTGAAGCCCAAGATGCCGCACGGCTTTGGGCAGGCCAAGGCCATGATCTCCATGTTCATGCAGGGCGGGCCGAGCCACATGGATCTCTTCGATCCCAAGCCCGAGCTCACCAAGTACGACGGCAAGGATTTCCCAGGCGAAGTGAAATACGACGACGCCGCCGGTGCCAGCCGCGAGTGTCTGGGCAGCCCGTGGAAGTTCAAAAAATACGGCCAGAGCGGCATGGATGTCAGCGAGCTGCTGCCGCATTTCTCCAACATCGTCGACGACGTCACGCTCATCCGCTCGATGCACACAGGCGTGAACAATCACGGCCAGTCGATCTACGCCTTGCTCAATGGCCAGGTGACCGGCGGCCGCCCCACGTTGGGGAGCTGGCTCACGTATGGCCTCGGCTCCGAGAATCAGGATCTGCCCGCCTACGTGGCCCTCACCGATCCACGCGGCCTGCCCGTGCTGGGCGTGGACAACTGGAGCAACGGCTGGCTGCCCTCGCTGTATCAGGGCACCGTCATTCGTCCCAAGGAGCCGCGCATTCCGAATCTCGACGCGCCGCTGAGCCTCAAGGGCGATGCGCAGGCCCGTTATCTCAATTTCGTGCAGCGTCTGAACAAGGAGCACCTCGAATCGCGCCCCGGCGAGGCCGATCTCGAAGCGCGCATCCAGAGCTTTGAGTTGGCCGCGCGCATGCAGACGGCGGCGAAGGAAGCCCTGGACATCGATCAGGAAAGCGCCGCCACCAAGAAGCTCTACGGTCTCGACAATCCCGCGGCGGCCGAGTTCGGCACGCGCTGCCTCATCGCCCGCCGCCTCGTCGAGCGCGGTGTGCGCTGTGTCTCGCTTTTCACCGGGAACCAGACTTGGGACAATCATCAGAACATCCGCACGCTTCTGCCTGCCGCTTGTACCTATGTGGACCAAGGGGCAGCAGCTCTCGTCATTGACTTGAAGCAGCGCGGTTTGCTGGACACCACCATCGTCCACTGGGGCGGCGAGATGGGCCGACTCCCCGTCATTCAAAACCGCTCCGGCTCCAAGGACCGCAGCACTGTGGGCCGCGACCACAACACCTACGGCTTCAGCATGTGGGTGGCCGGTGGCGGCTTCAAGGCAGGCCACATCCACGGTGCCACCGACGATTTCGGCCACCACGCCGTGAAGGACGTGGTGAATCACTACGACTACCACGCCACCCTGCTGCACCTGTTTGGTCTCGACGCCAAGCACCTCAGCTACCGCCGCAATGGCACGGAGCAGGTGCTCGTGGAGAATCCGCAGGCACGGGTGGTGAATGAGATTTTGGCGTGAGTACGATGGGCGCTCCTGCCCGTCGGCCAGCGTTTGGTCAGCATGTTGGCTCACGCTTTACTGCAAGTAGGCGCGTGGTGGAGTTCCATGCCGTTGATGTGTCGGCATTGTGGGTGTGTATGGAAGACGTGGGTTTTGGCGGTAGCGCTGATCGACGGGCAGGACTGCCCATCGTACTGATCCTTACACGCTTGTAATGTGGGGGTAATGAAGTTGGCAGGCGTGGGGTGGTTTGATTGCGGTGGAAATCGATCCACCCAACACAATCCCATGAACCCCATTGATACTCCTATGAAAACTTCATCCTCCCACCCGTCCATCTGGAAGCGCACGGCCGTGCTCGGCTCTGTGTGCGCCCTGAGCGTATCGCTGGTGGCTTTCACCGCAGCAAAGGAAGCGACCGGCACCAAGACGGAGCCGCTTCGCATTCAGGTCAGCGATGCACCGCTGTCCACCGCAGCCCGGGGCTTCCCGAGCTTTGCGCCCATTGTTAAAGCCGTGGCTCCCAGCGTGGTGAAGATCTCGGTCTCGAGCGAGGCCAAGGTCAGCCCGATGCAGATGCCCGAAGGCTTCGACCTGCGCCGCTTCTTTGGCCCGGGCTTCCAGATGCCTGAGGAATTCCAGCAGCAGCGCGGTGCGCCACAGCGCCATGCGCCCAGAGAGCAGGGCGTGGGCTCCGGCATCATCGTGACCAAGGACGGCTACATCCTGACGAACAACCACGTGGTGGAAAATGCCAGCGCGATCAAGGTCAGCCTGACCGACGGACGCGAGTTCAATGGCAAGGTGATCGGTCGCGATCCGAAGACGGATGTGGCCGTGGTCAAGGTGGAGGCCAAGGACCTGCCCGCCATGGCTTTTGCTGACAGCGACAAAATCGAAGTCGGTGACATGGTGCTCGCCGTGGGGCATCCGTTTGGCATCGGCCAGACGGTGACCAGCGGCATCGTCAGTGCCAAAGGTCGCGCCACGCTGGGCCTCGATTATGAGGACTTCATCCAGACGGATGCCGCCATCAATCCCGGCAACTCCGGTGGTGCGCTGGTGGACGTGGAAGGCCGCCTGATCGGCATGAACACGGCCATCCTGAGCCGCAGCGGTGGCAATCAGGGCGTGGGCTTTGCAGTGCCCACCAACCTAGCCCGCTGGGTGATGGAAAGCCTCGTCAATACAGGTCGCGTGGAGCGTGGCTTCCTGGGAGTGAACATCCAGGACCTCACGCCGCAGCTGGCGCAGCAGTTTAAGATGGACGCTGCCAAAGGTGCGCTGGTGTCCGGTGTCTCGCCTGACAGCCCTGCTGAAAAAGCCGGTCTGAAAAGCGGTGACGTGATCACCGACTTCAATGGCAAGCCCGTCAACGACAGCCGTCATCTGAAGCTGCAGGTGGGCTCCACCGCCCCCGGTGCCGCTGTGCCCATGAATGTGCTGCGCGATGGCAAGACCGTGACTCTCACCGTGACCGTCAAGGAACTGCCCGGCGACAAAGTGGCTGACGCCACTCCTGCCGCAGGCAATGCGGATGACGCCCTGCATGGTGTCGGTGTCGCGGACCTCGACCAGGCGACGCGTGAGCAGCTCAAGGTGCCCTCCCACATCAAAGGTGCCGTGGTGGCCTCTGTGGAGGAAGATTCCGCAGCCTATGATGCGGGCCTCCGCGAAGGCGATGTGATCCTGGAGATCAACCGCCAGCCCGTGAAGAACGCCGAGCAGGCCACCGCGCTGTGCGAAAAGCCTGCGACCAAAGTCACGCTGGTGAAGGTCTGGAGCCGTGCAGGCACCCGCTTCATCGTCGTGGATGAAAGCAATGCCGGCTGATGTGTGAATGAGCGATCGTGTGTGAACGCGGCCCGCCCTGGTGCGAAAGTGCCGGGGCGGTTTTTTTTTCTTCTCACGGTAGCGCGGGCAATCCTGCCCGCAGCGAGCGCTTTCTCCATCGGGCAGAGCCAAGCGAAGCGAGGCAGACGAACGCAGTGAGCCCGCAGGGTGAGTGAAACGAATCAATTGCCCGAACTACTTCTGCCTACATTGGACAACTCTTCTCTGTTCAGCTACCCATGGACACTCCCCAGCCAGCCATGCGCATTCTAGTGATCGAAGATGACAGCAAGATCGCCTCGTTCATCGTGAACGGACTGAAGCAAAACGGCTTCGGGGTGGATGCTGCCGCCGATGGCGAGCAGGGGCTGGATCTGGCCTGCACGGTGACCTACGACTGCATCGTGCTGGACCTCATGCTGCCCAAGCTGGATGGCCTCTCGCTGCTGCGGCAGCTGCGCAAAGAGAAGGTCAATACGCCGGTGGTCATCCTCAGCGCCAAGGCCACGGTGGATGATCGCGTGAAGGGCCTGCAAGCTGGTGGCGATGACTACCTGACGAAGCCCTTTGCCTTTTCCGAGTTGCTGGCCCGCGTGCAGGCGCTGATCCGCCGCGCCACCCATGTGGTGGAGCCGACGACGCTCACCGCCGCAGGTGTCACGCTTGATTTGCTGTCGCGTGAAGTCATGCGTGAGGGGCGCAGCATTGAGCTGCAAAGCCGGGAGTTTGCCCTGCTGGAGCTGCTGATGCGCACGCCCGGCCGCGTCGTTACCAAGACGATGATTTTGGAGCATGTCTGGGATTACAGCTTTGATCCGCAGACCAATGTGGTGGACGTACTGGTGCACCGTTTGCGTGCGAAACTGGACAAAGATTTTGATGTGAAGCTCATCCAAACCATCCGCGGAGTCGGCTATGTCTTCAAACCTGCTTAAGCACTGGGGGCGCAGCTTTGCGGTGCGGCTGACGCTTGGCTATGCGATGATTTTCACGCTGAGTGCCGTCGTGCTCTTTGGGCTGCTTTATGTGCTGCTGGCCTCTGCTTTGGAGCGCAAGGACCGCGAGGTCATCGACGCACGGCTGAAGGAATGTGCCGCCGTTTATGCCAGCGGCGGTCTGCCGGCGCTGCGCAATCTGGTGAAGCTCAACAGCACGGACGAGAGCAAATCGAAGTCCTTCTTTGTGCGCGTCACCGGCAATCTCGGCAGCGTGCTGTTTGTGGATGTGCCCAACGACTGGCTGCAGGCGGATGCGGCGTCACTGCAAACGCAAAACGGCAACGAGCGCTCCGAGTGGCTGCGCATTCCCAAAGATGAGGAGCGCGATCTGACCGTGGCCAGTGCGCGGCTCTATGATGGGGCCATCCTGCAGGTAGGCCGCAGCACCAACAGCCGTGAGACCGTGCTGCAGCCTTTCCGGCGGAATTTCCTGCTGGTGATGACGCCCACGCTGCTGCTCGCCGTGCTGGGCGGTGCCTACTTTGCGCATCGCGCCACCCAGCCGGTGCGGGAGGTCGTGGCCACGGCGCGCACCATTTCAGACACCGGGGATTTTTCCGCGCGCGTCACCGCGCAGATGAACCGCACGGAACTCGAAGAGCTGGCCACCGAGTTCAACCGCCTGCTCGACAAAAACCAGTCGCTCATTCAAGGCATGCGCCATGCACTGGACAACGTGGCGCATGATCTGCGCACACCGCTGACCCGCCTGCGCGGTACTGCGGAGGCTGCGGTGCAGACCACGCCCGATCCCGTCGCGCGCGAGGCGCTGGCCGATTGCGTGGAGGAGTCCGACCGCGTGCTGACCATGCTCAAGGCCCTGATGGACATCAGCGAAGCCGAGGCCGGCATGATGAAGCTGCACCGCGAGCTGACGTCCATTCCTGCGCTCCTGCGACAGGTGGTCGAGATGTACGACCTTATCAGCGAGGAGAAGCACATCACCATCACCACCGATTTCACGCCCGACTGCCAGGCTTCCGTGGACCCCACACGCTTGAGCCAGGCTTTTGCCAACCTGCTCGACAATGCGCTCAAATACACGCCTGAAGGAGGCCAGGTGCATCTGGCCTGCCGGGCGGCTGAGAACACGGTGACAGTCACCATTCGCGATACCGGCATGGGTATCCCAGCGAGCGATCAGCCGCACATCTGGGACCGCCTGTATCGTGGCGACAAAAGCCGCACGCAGCGTGGCCTGGGCCTGGGGCTGAGTTTGGTGAAGGCGATTGTCGAAGCGCACAGTGGCAGCGTGGCAGTGACAAGTGACGCTGGGCAGGGGGCGGAGTTTGTGATCACGGTGCCGCAGATTCTGCTGGCGGGGTGAGGGGGATCAAAGCGGTCCGCCGTATTTTTTCAACACTTCTGCATAGGCCGTGCTGACACGTCGCTGGCCTTTAGGCATCTGCTCCAGAAATTCGATGGTTCGTTCGAGTTCAGAATCGTCCATGAGTTCGCAGAAATCATCGAATGTATAGTCTTCCCAAGGCTCGTCCGTGCTGTCTGCGATGGCCGAAATACGCTGCTTCCATTTGGCTGCATGCAACTTTTGCGTGTGAGTTTGCCAGCGCTGCCAAAGCAAATAGCCGAACATTGGAATCGTCAGCGCGATGAGAACGTAGCTCGAGATGTTCACTAGCTTTTCCAAATTAGCACTGCCCAAAAAGTAATCTCCCAGCGCGAAAAGCGAAGTGGCAATCAGCAACGCGAGGACATTCCACAAGACTTTTCCAATGAAGTGGTCTTTGAGACTCATGGGGTTGGGTGGACTGAAATCTTCAATCGAAGATGGTGCGCGATACAGGGTTCGAACCTGTGACCCCTACCATGTCAAGGTAATGCTCTACCACTGAGCTAATCGCGCGAGTCCGGGGGCGAAGTCTATAAACGGCCTCGGAGGATTGGGCAAACGTTTTTTAAGAAGGAAATCAGCCGTTGTTCACCTGCTTGCGCACCGTGGTGCCCTGATTCATCAGATCGTCGCGCTCCAGACCGGTGAGGCGGGTGATGGAACGCAGCAGCCAGAGCAGCAGGGCGAAGGTCACGCCCATGAGAGGGATGCCGATGACGAGGAAGCCGCTCCAGTTCAGGCGGCCGATGGCCTTGGTGTATTCCTCGCTGCCGGGGGCTTTGTCTCCCAGCAGGTAGATCGCGAGGGCGAAATTCAAGGCAGAGGACAGCAGCATCGTCCCGGCCATGCCCCAGGAGGCTTTTTTGAGCAGCACGGCAAACTCGTGGTGCTTCTCCGGGGTGTCCAAGGCCCGGTGCAGGGCGGGCTGGTTGATGACCTGCGGATTGAGCAGCATCTCGTTGATCAGCGGCTTGCCCCAGCGATGGCTCAGCGGGAAGGCGATGCCGAGGAAGATGGGGAACATGGCCTCCTTGGCGGCAAACCACACGGCATTCAGATTCCACAGGCCCAGCACACCGGTGATGATGACGGCGATCAAGCCGAGCACGGAGAAGAAGTTCAGACCGCGCTTCTGCATGAAGCACCAGATGCCAAACCCCAGCGGCAGGAGCAGCGCCACGATCAGCGCCCACAGCGGGCCGAGCCGATCCGGCGCGCTGAGCTTTTCCAAGGCGATGGACGGCAGGATGACGGTGAGTGCGAGATCGAGAAGGGGGTGCGGCTGTTTTTGGGTCACGGGGAACTGTGGAATGATGAAGGCGGAATGTCGAATGCGATGTGCTGGCAGTCTTTAGAGGAAGTGGAACAATGCGGTGCGGCAGTTCTGGACCCGAGGTCGTATCCGATAGACCTCCCTCTTGCTTCCTC
>NZ_JBGANL010000046.1:0-43484 GCF_044222345.1 Prosthecobacter sp. | reverse complement strand
CTCAGGAAAGCAGCACAGCGCTGAGGGCAAAATCGCCTGGCAGAATGCCAGAATTTAACCGGCATTCCGGGCAGGCCTTTCTAAAAAGAGTGTTTTCACACAGCCTGTGTCCTCAGCCAGCCGCCGTCGGAGCCCATGATCTTCAAGCAAGAAACAGCCTGCTAAACGGAAAGGAGTTTTGCGAACCGCTATAAGCTCTGCGCGAGATTCTCTCACAAAAAAGGCCTGCCGGAGAGCTTTCGTTCTCCGGCAGGCCGTGAAATCACCCTGGATCAGCGGTGGCTGGAATGACCGCCAAAATTGAAATGAAAGCGTGGTGTGCGGGAGAAGCTGCCGCTGCTGCCATGGCCATGGTTATGGCTGCGGCCAACCGGGCGGCAGTTATGGCTGACGATGCGGTAGCCAAAAATGGGATGATGGTGGCGGTCATGGCCGATGACGACGCGTTCGCGATACACCGCCGTGCCGCAGGAGCCGCAGTTGTTTGCAAAGCTGCGGCTGGAGTGGTGGCCGTCAAAGGCCTGCGAACTGGCAGGAGCAAGGACAGCAAGGCTGGCGGTGACGGCGAGGAGGGTGATGATCTTTTTCATAATGAGAGCGAGGTTGGCTTGTGATTTGTTGCCGCATTCTTGCAGCGTGTTCATGAGACGGGAACAAGCTGTGCGTATTCGAGATGCATCCATCTTTTTTCATCGTGCACTTGAATCCAGCGCCGCAAATCACAGCAAAGCAGCTGCTGAAAACATCGCGCGGAAAGAGCCCCTCATACGATCCTCCGCATCGCGGTTATGGATTGCGTGAGCCCATGCTGACCCTGAGCCGGTTAATTGCGATCCGGGCGGATATGCTCAGTAATGATGCGATCCAGTTCGCGGACACCGAAAGGTTTGTTCAGGTAGGCGGTGGCTCCGGCGGCCAGGCACTTTTCTTTGTCTGCGGCACTCGAATGCCCTGACAGGCCGATGATGGCTATGGCACGCGTTTTAGGATCTGTGGAGGCACGAATCTGGCGTATGGCGCTCAAGCCATCCACGACCGGCATGCGCACATCCATGAGGATGAGATCGGGCAGCAGGGTGCAGGCCTGCTGGATGGCTTCACTGCCATCCCGGGCTGTGATGACTTTGAAGCCGACGCTTTCAAGGTAGTTGCGTGTAACGTCGATGAGGGCGGGCTGATCATCGGCGATCAAAATGGTGGGCTGGCGGGAGGAGGCCGGGAGCGGAGCTTCATGGCTGACCGGGGACTCAGGCAGGTGCTCTGCCTGCACTGGCACCGCAGCCGACGACCGGCGCAGTGGCAGACGAATGGTCAGGCAGACTTGCCGCCCGGCTGTTTCAAGCACCGTAAAAGAGCCGCCGTGAAGCTGCACCAGCTGTTGCAGCAAAGCCAGGCCGATGGGTTTGACTTTTCCCAGCCGATTGAGGATAAGCGCCGGTTCAGAGGGCAGCGGGCCGGCACCACCCAAGGTCTGGAGCTGCAGACCGCCCTCGTCATGGGTGATGTGGAGCCGCAGCTGACCTCCGGTGTGCATGGATAACACAGCGACGGATAGCATCTCGGTGATGATCTGCTGCAGCCGGAGTGCATCGGCGAAAACGCCGAGGTTTGGCGGCTGCACGTCGGTGATAATCTGAATGGACCGTGACTGCGCCAGCCCCGTCAAAGCGGACACGCTGCCAGCGCATTTCTCACTCACCATGCATGCTGTCTGTGTCAGTGATGAAGCGCCTGCCTCGATCCTGCCGAGATCGACCATGTCAGCGATGAGCTGGAGCAACTGCTGAGCGCTGTCCTGAATGGCTGCGACCGCCATCTTCTGCGCTTTCTCCATGGGCCCGTAAATACCCTCCTGCAATGTTTCCGCCTGCGCGATGATGTTCGCGAGCGGATTGCGCAGCTCATGTCCCATGTTGCCAAGGAATTCATTTTTTTCCGCCATGGAACCCTCCACAAGGGAGAAATTCGGTCGCATCGAGTCATGCGGCCGATGCTTAGGCGAATCTAAATCGTTATTCATTATCATGCTTCCCCGCTACACGTGTCAGATTTGCTGTATGTTACTGCTGATTCCAGTCATAGTCAGAAATTAAAGAGCATTTATGCAGCAGGCAAATTGGCATTCCAATCGTTCAGGAAAATCCGGAGTGATCCTGCTGGTGGAGGATCACGACCTCTATCGTGAAGTGGTGCGTGCCGCCTTGGCCAGGTATCTGCCCGAGTATGAACTGCTGGAAGCGGACTGTGTGGCCGCCGCGCTCCCAGTGCTGCATTCGCGCCCTATTGACGTGATGGTCGTTGACATGACGCTGCCTGACGGCTCAGCCATTGATCTGGTGGAGCAATGCGGGGGGTTCATCCAGCAGGGAACCAAGGTCATTGTGCTCAGCAGCCATTCCAGAGCCGACATGCTGCCGGTTTTGAGCCGCAGTGATGTGCATGGCTACGTCTCGAAGGAGCAGGGACTGAAGAAACTGGCAGAGACGATCACTTCCATCAGCACAACCGAAGTCACCGAATCCAATGCATCTAAGGAAATGACACTGGAAAAAGCCCTGTGAATGATTGAAATCACTGCTGCATGATCATTCCTACCATGACGACGGACATCGCCACCGAAGAACGGGACATTGAGGTGAGGGGCGACTGGTTTCGAAGTGTTTTTGACTGCCTCAATGATGCAGTTTTCATCCACGACGTCGTCACGGGGGCAATCCTGGAAGTCAACCAACGCGCCTGTGAAATGTATGGCTGCGATGCTGATGAGATGCGCGGCCTCTCCATAGCGGCGCTTAGCGTGAATACTCCGCCTTACACTCTGGAGGAGTCGCTGTATTGGATGCGAAAGGCGGTGGAGGAAGGCCCGCAGTTGTTTGAATGGCAGGCCCGCGCACGTTCCGGACGTGTGTTCTGGGTGGAGGTGAGCATGCGCCAGGCCGAGATCCTCGGGAAAGACAGGCTGGTCGTCAACGTGCGTGACATTTCCAAGCGGAAGCAGGCTGAGAGCGAGCTGCGGCGGAGCGAGGAACGTTTCCGGACCGTGCTCGGGAACTCCAAAGACCCGGTGTACTGCCTCAGCCTGCCCACGCTGACCTACGATTACATCAGCCCGGCAGTGGAGCAGGTGCTTGGTTTCAGCATTGAGGAATGCATCGCGGGAGGCCTTCGCTTCATGTTTTCGCGGATTCATCCCGAGGATTATCAGTCGAAGCACGAGCGGCTGGAAAAACTCATGGCACGAGATCTGAACGGAGATTTTCAGCCCGTTCTGGAATATCGGTTCAAGCACAAGAATGAAGCTTATCGCTGGATCAGCGACAACCGGTCCATCGTCAGGGACAATGAGGGCAAGCCGGTGGCGATCATCGGCAACCTGCGTGATTTCACCACGCGACGCGAACAGGAGGAGGCACTGCAGCAGCAGGCGCATGCGGCGCTGCTGTACCATCTGGAAAACACCTCGCTGGCTCTGGTGGAGTGTGACACAGACAGCCGCATCTGCCGGTGGTCGCCCCAGGCTGAGAAAATTTTTGGCTGGAGTGAGGCCGCCGTCATGGGGAACAGCCAAAGTGACTGGAACTTCGTTCATCCTGAAGATTTCCCGCGAGTGAAGGCGACGCTGGACCGCCTGCTGGACCGCTCTGAATCCCGCAACACCTGCATCAACCGCAATTTCACCAGTGATGGGCGGGTGATTGTCTGTGAATGGCACAATTCCGCCTTGTTGAACGAAGAGGGAGAGCTGCAGTCGATACTCTCGCTGGCCTCGGACATCACGGTGGAGAAAAAAATGGAGGAAGCACTGCGGGCGATGGCCGAAGGTGTGGATGCCCGCAGTGGCGAGACCTTCTTTCAATCACTCTGCCTTCAAATGGCCCGCACCGTGGAAGCCAAATACGCCACCGTGGCAATGCTCCTGCCGGAACGCGACCGGATGGTGCGGACGCTGGGTTTCTGCGGGGACGGCAAGGTGCTGCCAAACAAGACCTGCTCCCTGATCGGCACGCCGTGTTACAATGTGGCCAGTGGCGAGGTTTGTTATTATGACAGCAATGTGCGGCAGCACTTTCCGGACGACCCGATTCTGCAGGAACTGGGTGCGAACAGCTACATGGGCATGCCGCTGCTTGCCACCGACGGGCGTGTGATCGGAATGATTGCGGTGTTCAGCGAAAATGCGCTGGACCACCGGGAGCGCCTGCAGGCCATGTTCCAGCTCTTTGCAGTGCGTGCGGCAGCGGAGATGGAACGCCACCAGGCAGAGCTGGCTTTGCGACAGAGTGAAGAACGCTATGCACTGGCGGCCACGGGTTCCACCGGAGGAGTCTGGGACTGGGACATCCGCACCGGCGGCGTCTATTATTCCGCGCGTTTCCGTGAACTGCTCGGCTACAACCACGAGGAATTTCCCAGCCTGTTTTTTGCCTGGGAGCAGAAAATGCACCCAGCGGACCTGCCCTTTGTGCGTGCTGCGCTGGAGAGCCATCTGGAGCAGCACAGTGAATTTTGCATCGAATACCGCATTCAGGTGAAGTCGGGCGGGTATCGCTGGTTTGAGGCCCGCGGCCAGGCCTTGTGGGACAAGCACGGAGAGCCCTACCGCATGGCGGGGTCCGCACTGGACATTCATGAACGAAAGCTGGACGAGCAACGCCTGCTGCGCCTGAACCGGCTGCATGCGATGTCCAGCAGCATCAACGAGGCGATCGTTCGCATTCGTGAGCCGCAGCTGCTGTATGAATCGGCGGTAAGCATCGCGGTGGAAAAGGGCAGCATGAAGATGGCCTGGATTGCCTTCTATGATGAAGAATCACAAAGCTTGAAACCGGCGGCCTGCGCCGGCAGTTATCAGAACTATCTTGACGGACTGGTTCTGATCACCCGCGATGATCATCCCTCGGGTCGTGGCCCGGCGGGGCGCGCTTTTAAAAGCGGCACGCATGAAATTTCCAATGATATCGAGAACGATGAAACGTACTACTATCGGGAGCGGGCCTTGGAGGTTGGCTTTCGTTCCTGCGCCGCCTTCCCATTGAAACCAGGCAATGTTCCCGTGGGAGTGCTGCTGATCTACGCTGATGAGCGCGACTGCTTTCAGGAGGAGGAAATCCGCGTGCTCAGCGCCCTGGCCAATGACCTTTCATTCGCCATGGAAACCGTGGAGAGGGAGAAGGAGCGCCAGCAGGCGATTGAAGCGTTGCGCGAAAATGAGCGCATGATTTCGACGCTGATGGGCAACCTTCCCGGCGCCGCCTACCGCTCTTTCATTGATGAACAACGAACACTGGAGTTTATCAGTGAAGGCTGTCTGGAACTCACAGGTTACGAGGCGGAAATATTCGCCGGTACCGGCGAAGTCTTTTTCGGTGATCTGATTCATCCGGAGGACCGGGCGCATGTGCGTGAGACGGTGGCAGAGGCTGTCGCGGCCGGGAAGCGCTTTGAGATGAGCTACCGCATCCGCACGGCGGAAGGTGCGGTGAAGTGGATCTGGGAACGCGGCCAGGGGATTCTCTGCGAGGACGGCGTGATCCGGCACATCGAGGGCTTCATGACCGACGTGACTGAAAAACGCCGCATGGAATCCCAGTCCCTGCGCAATCAGCGCTTGGAAAGCATCGGGACTCTCGCTGGCGGTGTGGCGCATGACTTGAACAATGTGCTCACCCCCATTTTGATGTCGCTCACGATTCTGCGCATGAAACTGCAGCAACCGCGCGACATCGAACTGCTGAACGCCATGGAGAACAGCGCGAACCGCGGCGCAGAAATGGTGAAGCAGATTCTAAGTTTTGCGCGTGGTGTGGAGGGCCGCAGCATGCGCCTGCGGCCTCAGGATGTGCTCCAGGAAATCGAGCAGCTCATCCATGAGACCTTCCCCAAGTTCATCAAATGCCGCACCTCCTGCCCAGAAGAAACGTGGAACGTGGAAGGAGACCCCACCCAGCTGCACCAAGTGCTGCTCAATCTCTGCGTCAACGCCCGGGATGCCATGCCCGGGGGCGGCGAGCTGGACATCACCATAAGCAATATGGTCGTGGATGAACAGTTTGCCAGCATGCATCCCGACGCAGCCACGGGACCGTATGTGGTGTTTGAAGTGAAGGACACCGGCACCGGCATTCCGGTCGAAGTGCGGGACCGCATTTTTGATCCTTTCTTCACCACCAAGGAAATGGGCAAGGGCACCGGACTTGGACTTGCCACCACGCTGGGCATCGTCAAATCGCACCACGGATTCATCGATCTCACGAGCCGCATGGGCAAGGGGACGGTTTTCCGCATCTATATACCGGCCAAAACGGACGTGGAGCACAGGGAAATCCAAGTGGTCGAATCCAAACGCTGCCTTGGGCAGGGCGAACTGATCCTCGTCGTGGATGATGAATCAGCCATTCTCACCGCCACCCAGCACACCTTGGAAACCTTTGGTTACCGGGTGGTCGCCGCCTGCGATGGCACTGACGCCATCGCGACCTTCCTGAAAAGTTCCGAAAAGCCGGCCGCGCTCATCACTGACATGATGATGCCCAACATGGACGGACCGACGCTCATTCAGGCGCTGCTCAAAATTCATCCTGACCTGCCAATCATCGGTGCCAGCGGGCTCAGCCACCAAATGCAGGCGCAGGTCAACAGCCTGGGGGTGAAGCATTTCCTGCGCAAACCTTACAATGCCGACTCCTTGCTGGAAGCACTCCACGACGTGTTGCAGACGGGACGAAAGGCGGCCTGACCCAGGGTGCTCAATGCTCTTTCAAAACGTGGTGCAGAGCCCGTAAAATGGTTTCGGCAGTGTAGGGTTTTGGCAAAAACTGCCGCACCCCGGTGCCCGCGGCCTTTGCAATGGCGCTGTTGGTATTGATGCCGCTGGCGGCAATGATGCAAACCTCGGGGTTCATCTTCATCAAAACCTGAATCGTGGAGGAGCCGTCCATGACCGGCATCCGCATGTCGGTCAAAACCAGAGCGATGTCGTGCTGATGCTTGGAGTAGAGAGTCACCGCTTCCACTCCATCCGCAGCCAGCAGCACGCGGTAGCCGTACGCCTCCAGTGTCTGCCGCGTGATTTCCCTCACGGCCGCCTCGTCATCGACGAGGAGGACAAGCTCCTGATTCCCACGCGGCAGCACCTGATCTTCGACAACCGGCTGCTCCATGACCTGAGTCAGTTGTGCCGGAAGATACACATGGAAGCATGAGCCATGCCCCAGCTCGCTGTAAACACGGAGAAAACCGCCATGACTTTTCATGATGGCCAGCGAAGTGGACAGCCCGAGCCCGGTGCCCTTGCCCATTCCCTTGGTGGTGAAGAAAGGATCAAAAACCTTTGGAAGAATCTCCGGCGCAATGCCCGCTCCGTTGTCTTCGACGCTGATCATGATGTGCGGCCCTTCACGTGCCTCGATGTTCATGGCGGCATATGGCGCATCGATCAAAATGTGTGCCGCCTTGATCGTGAGCGTCCCCCCCGCAGGCATGGCATCCCGCGCATTGACGCAGAGATTGAGCAGCACCTGGTGGATCTGCGTCGCGTCACCTGACACGGCATCGGTTTCCAGCAACTCATCCTGCAGCCGGAGATGGATGTTTTTTGGAAAGGTGTCTCCGACAATGCGAGCCAGATCCTGCAGCAGACGGCGGATCTTCAAAGGGGCCTTCTGTCCTTCCATACCCCTGGCAAAAGACAGGACCTGGTTGAGCATGTCGGCTCCACGACGTGCACTGGAGGCGATGGTCTCCAGTGTTTCCCTGCAAATCTCATCCTTGATGCGCAGGTTCAGCAGATCCACCGACATCATGATTGGGGTGAGTACATTGTTGAGATCATGCGCGATGCCACCCGCCAGGGTGCCGATGCTTTCCATGCGCTGGGAACGCAGAATCTGATCCTCCAGCCTTTTTTGCTCGGTGATGTTCGTGTTGATGGCCAGCACGCATTTGGGCTGGCCTTCGGCATCGCGCACCAAGGTCCAGCGCCCCTCCACGGTCACCTCTCTGCCATCCTTGGTCACCTGCCGGATTTCACCTGCCCACTCTCCATCGGTCAGTACTTTGTTGTTTTTTTCCTCGAACTGCGAGTCATCGTTGTAGAGCAGTTCGGACACTTTGCGCCCTTTGGCCTCTTCAGCGGTCCATCCATAGAGCGTTTCGGCGCTTTTATTCCAGTAAGTGATGTTGTGGTCGAGATCACGCACCAGAATGGCATCGTTTGCCTTGTCAAGGAGCGACGCCTGCTGACGCAGCATGTCCTCAACCCGCCTGCGCTCCCATTGAGCGAGCACGAGGGAGATGAAGTTCGCCATCGAAGTCGCAAAGCTTTTCTCCTCTGGCAACCATGTCCGCAGCGGACCGACATGCTCCTGACAGAGCACTCCGGCCAGCACCCCGCCCACATGCAGCGGGGCGTCCAGCATGGAGGTGATGCCTAGCGGCGCGAGGTAACTTTCTGTGAACTCACTGGTGCGCGGGTCGCGCTGCGCATCATCTGCCGCAATGGTGTCATTCTGCGCCATGGCACGGAAATAGGCCGGGTAATCACTCCCATTTAGTTCAAGTCCGGAGGAATGCCGCCTCGCACCCGCCTCAAACAGCATCTGACAGACAAGGCTGCTGCGGTTTTGATCATACCGCCAGATGCTGACACGCTCCACTTCCATGGCGTGGGCGATTTCTTCCGTGATCAGACGAAAAGCCGACTCCAAATGGACTGCCTGCATCACGCCGCCACGTATCATCCGGGCCAGAGCGACATGCTGCCTTTCATACCGCAGATTGCTCTTCCACAGCCGGTCTGCGGCCTCTTTGCGTGCGGTGATGTCACGCTGGACGGCCACAAAGTGACTCGTCAGGCCATTGGAGTCGGTGATCGGCAAGATGTCAATTTCGACACAAAAGGCCGAACCGTCCTTCTTGTAATTGATCAGCTCCTCCTTGCTTGGCAGCCCTTGGGCCAGGGCTGCCTGCATCCGGCCGAGTGCAAACCGGTCGGTTGCAGGTCCTTGGAGAAAGCGTAGGCTTCGCCCCAGTGCCTCTTCCCGGGTGTAGCCGGTCTGCTGGGTGAACGCATCGTTCACAAAAACAATGCGAGGACCGGGTTCCCCCCGGGGCGCGGGCTCGGTGATGAGCACGATGTCATTGAGATGGGCCACACAGGCTTCAAGCAGCCGCAGCTGTTCCTGGTTGCGGCGTAACTTCGTGATGTCTTTGCAGAGCACCACCATGTTCAGAGCCACCCCGGATTCATCCCGGATGGCGGAAACGCTGTTTTCCACCCAGGCCACATCGCCATTTTTGCAGAGATAGCGTTTCTCCACGATGAAATCATTGATCTCTCCATCGATCAACCTCTGGTACAACTCCTGCTCACGAGTCACATCGTCCGGATGCGTGGCGGCGGCAAGGGAGCCGCCGATCATTTCGTTTTCCGCATACCCGGTGATGTGGCAGTAATGCTTGTTGATATGGAGGATGCCCCCCCGCATGTCCGTGATCGCAAAGCCTACGCTGGCATTCGTGAAGGCATGGCGGAATCGCAGCTCTGGTCTGCATTCGAGAGGCTGCTCCTGTACATTCAGCACAAATTTTGGTGCGTCAGACCTCATGGATGCAGAGCTTGCAAAGCTGCCACCTCCACAGGGCGCGATTTCATTCTCAACTCTGGCCAGACAATGCGTGGGCATTTCTGACGCAGGAGAGGTCTATGCGCAAAGCGACACATGATGCGAATACAATGTCAATGAGGTATACGACCTTGGCATGGATTTGCCTCTGCAAGCAACAGAAAGACAATAAAATATGGAGGGAGGCATGCTCTTCCTTCGGTCATTGCCGGGTGCGGTCAAGATTCCGTGCGCACCAAATAATTCGGTGCAGATCATTTGAGAAAATCCATGCCCACTATGCAGGCCGGAGGAGCATCCAGCTTCTTTATAGCGGTTCGCAAAACTCATTTCCGTTTAGCAGGCTGTTTCTTGGTCGATGATCATGGGCTTCGACGGCGGCTGGCTGAGGACACAGGCTGTGTGAAAACACTCTTTTTAGAAAGGCCTGCCCGGAATGCCGGTTAAATTCTGGCATTCTGCCAGGCGATTTTGCCCTCAGCGCTGTGCTGCTTTCCTGAGCGCTTGTAATGCGCTTATCAGAGGGACGGCATTTGAGGCCCGTTGACTCCCCGCTGCGCCGTTTAAAAGCGCTCGAGCAGTTCGCTCATCGGTTTGAGATTGAGCACGCGTCAGAGCAGGCCAGTGCGTGCTGAGGCTGAACTCAGGCTTTCACCCGCTTCCAGTCCGCGGTCAAAAGTCGCCGTGCCCCGCCACGGAGCGTGCCAAACACATGCTCGATAACCTCGGTGCCTGCGGGGCGCTGATCGCTGATTTTCTGCCAGTGCCGCCGTCCTGCCCAGCACGGCTTCATTGCGCAGACGGTGGATCTTCCTGTAGCTGCCGCCGGTGCACCGCCTTTGCGAGGGCAGGCGTGGCAGCCGCTGCATTGGCATAGCAGGACGGTCTTGCCGTGGCTGCGGCATTTGCCCCAGCTTGAGATGGTCTCCGGGCATTGATACTCGTCTGCCACCGCGTCGTAGAAGCGCCTTGCCAAACACTCTCCTGCCATCCCTGCCGCTGCGTCCGCTGGTGCCGCCCCTGCGCAGGCACATAGTGATGATGTCGGTGGCTTGCCAGGGTTTCCGAGCCGTCGGCCGAGTGGTAGCCTTTGTCAGCGACCACCTCCAGGCTCGGCACCTGGAGTTCAGCTCCTCGCGGCCTGGGCGACAGCACCGAGCTGGCCTCGATCACAGTCGGATTGCGCACCACCCTTCGGCGACGATGAGGTCATGTTTGCATCCACGGCGACCCGTACGTTGTAGCCGATGAAGAACCCGCCGCGCTGCGTGTCGCACATCTTGCGCATCGGCGTCGGTGGAGCCGAGACTGGTCCGGGCGCCCTTCTGCATCTCAGCAGCGCGGCATGCTCCTGGCGGCTGGCGCGCAGTCCGGCGATCTTTTCGGCCATGGTTCAGGCTTTCCTTGCCGCCACGGGTGGCGAAGAGGAAGGCGGCGGCGGCCCTGCTCTGCATCCTGCGTGTCGAGCTCGCGCAGGTAGTCATCAATGCGCTGGTCGATGTGTTTGATCACCGCAGCCGCTCGGCGTTGAAGTGGCGGCGCCTGCCGTTGCTGGCCTTGAACTTGCTGTGCGTCGATGGCCACGAGCCCGCGCCAAAGAGCCCGAGCTTGCGGTACGCAGGTTGAACTCGCGCAGCACGCCTTTGAACGCCCAGGTTGTCACGCGGAAGTCGGCGATGGCCTTGAAGTCTGGCGCAGGGTGCGCAGCATCCAGATGACTTCGAGGCCAGCGCAGCCCCCGCCTCCAGGCGGCGGTTGAGCGGATGCGGTTGAGGAAGCCGTAGAGGAGCTTGAGCAGGCCTACGGGGTGATAAGGCGATCGTCCGGGTGCCCTTGGTTGCGCAGCGCCCAAAGCTCCAGGGCCTTGAAGTCGAGCGACCTGGCATACGCATCAATGCAGCGCACGGCGGCTTCCGCTGCGACGTAATCATCCAGGCATGGCGGCAGCATCTGCACTTCGCTGCGATCAGTTCCTCGAAGGTGGCTCATGCTCATCTTGTTGCTCATGAACATGCCACCGGTCAAACCGGTGAAATAGTTTTCACACAGCCTGGACAGCCAGCCCTACCAGCACCGGGCATGCGAGTGCCCAGCGCGAGGTAGGGAGGCTTGTCCTCAAGCCGCCGTCGAGCGTCTCCACGCTCGCTTTCCGGAAATCAGTTTTGGAAAATGCTATATTCGCACGCCCGGATGCCATGATTGATGTCACAACCAGATCCATTCCGTTGTGACAGGACACTTGATCATGGCCAATGGCGCCGCCCCCGCGTTGCCAGGGCGGAAAAATTCGCCCGATGGATGATCAAATGTAGCGGTGGCCGCCTCAAAACCTACAGCGAGCATTCATGAGCCCCCGCCTTCTTACAGCCTTGCAGGCTGCAGGAGGGCCTGTCCTACGATGTTGAGCAGCTCCACCATGCCGAAGGGTTTTGGCAGAAAATTTTCTCCCGCCTTCAGCTCTTTGGCGTTGCTCAGAGTCGTCGGAGAGTAGCCACAAGTGAAGATGACCGGGAGCGTGGGGTCTTCCGCTGCCAGAGCTTTTTCCAAATCGAAACCGCTGACGCCCCCGGGCAGCTTGACGTCGATAAGCGCGAGTTTGATGACAGCCGCCTTCTCACGCCAGATGGCCCAGGCCTCATTGGCATCTGCGGCAGTCAGCACCTTGTGCCCCTGACTGGTGAGCACATATTCCATCACCTGCCGTACGGAGTCCTCATCATCAACGATCAGAATGGTGGACGACTCGTCAGCTCCGTTGGTTCTCAGGAGTTTTTTCTCCGGCATGGGAGGTGGTGTTGGCACCGTTCCGCTGGCGACTGGCAGGCAGATCGAGAACTCCGTGCCGACCTCCAAAACACTCCTGCCGTCGATCCAGCCGCCTTGCATACGCACAAGCCCCTGCACCAAGATCAAAGCGATGTCCGCACCGCCTTCTTGATCCGATGAGAGTTTGGATGCGTCAAACAGCCCTGCCAAGTCGGCAGGGCTCAGCCCCTTGCCAGTGTCAGAGATCGTCATGACCACATATTCCCCAGGTTTTGCCTCTGCATGCATCTGGCAGGCGGTTGCAGCGTCTGGAATGAACAGCGGCCTGGTTTGAATCATTAATCTGCCTCCCATCGGCATGGAATCACGTGCATGGATGATGAGATTGAAAATGATCTGCTCCATGGCGGCCTGGTCTGCCATGACACTGGGCAGATCGGGGCTGTGGCTGATCTGGATGGTAATCTGCTCCCCCATGGCTTTCTGCAGCATGGTGGCCTGGCCATCAATAATCTGACCGAGATGCAGAGGAGCCGGCTGCATGTATTCGCGCCTGTTGAAGGACACAAACTGCGAGGTAACGCCCGCAGCACGCTGCGTCGCGAGGATGAGCTCTTGAAGAGTGGAAGTCGGCAGCGTGCTCGAGCCAGTGCCACTCTGATTGAGCTGAGCTACTTCCAGATGGCCCTGAATCACAGTCAGGTAATTGTTAAAAAAGTGAGCCATCGCATCCGCGAAACGCCCCACGGTTTCCAGCCGCTGGTTCCGGCACAGCTGGTCCTCCAACTGTTTGCGGTGGTCCTGCTCAAGCCGGAGCCGGTTGCTGACGTCTTCGAAACGCGAGGTCACTTCCAGCAGCTGGGCGTTCAGGCTCAGATTGCGGTGTGCGGTTTGATTCTCAGCAATGTGCCTGGCTAAGAGTGTACGGATGAGCTGGGTGATCTCGAAGGGAACGAGCCTGAATTTGAAGACTAACAGATGGGGATTGGACCCCAGGTCGATCGGGATTTGTTCGAATGACTCGAGCTGGGAGACTGCATGCAGCACCACATGCAAATCGCGCTGTGACTGCCATAAGCTATTGATGATATATCGGTAGTCTTTTCCATAGAAAAGCCGTCCATCTATAATGACCAGGGAGAATGGTTTATGCCCTTGGGCCGCCGCCTCGACCAAAGCTAATGCCTCTTTTTCGTTCGCAGTGCAGACCACTTCAGGAGCGGGTGCGGCAGATCTAGCTTTGTTGCCAGCCTGCTCAGAACCCAGCGAAGCAGAGGAACTGCCGCTCTGGCTCATGTTCTGCAATGTATGGGAAATATGCAGGTCTTCCAGCAGGGAACGCTCTTCGGTCACAATCAGAATCCGACTGCAGGTGCTAAGGTTGTGCTGAATGGTATTTAGATACATGTGATGAACAATAGCTTTAGAATTTTATAAAATTAATAAAATAAAATTTATTTTGGCTAAATTCCAGACTCTCAATAATTTTTTTCAAAAAGGACAATGCGATGTCGATTTAGACGCAGCCTAAATATTGAATCTACATTTAGGTGCTGAGTGCGCTGGAATGTGGTTCTCCTAAATATAGCGACAGAATGATTTAAATTATTTAGGCCCTCATGCATCCAACCGACCTTGAAATGGAAAAAAACTCTGCCGCAATGCTGCTGCAAGCGCTGAGCTGTCTGTTAAAAGAAGAAGATGCTCAGCGCGTCGATCTAGCCCATTTGTTGCACAAAGACATGGCCGGAGGCTTGGTGGCCTGCGCTTCGCTGGGCGAAATGATGCGCCACGAACTGGCGAACGGTGCAAACACGGCGAGCGTCAGCAAATTGCTGGGCAGCCTGGATGCCACGCTGAGGCAGACGTTGCAACTGGTTCGGGACATGACGGAAAAGCAGTTTCCGCCTGTTCTCAAAGCCTTCGGGCTGCATGTGGCGCTGCAGCAGCTGGTGCGCAATGTGGGCGAAAATTTTGCAGGCTCTCTGGTCCTCCACATCAGCGGTGATGAGCCGTCGTTCGATCTCGCGAGCCGGCTCAATCTGTTTCGCATCATGCAGGCGCTGTTGAAACACTGTGTGCGATTTGCCAACACCTCGTGGGTGGAGGTGACCTGCCGGGCGTCTGCTGAGAAACTTGAAATCACCATCGATCATGATGGCGGTGACAGCATCTGGAAGGAGACCATGACCGGATCAGAACTGGCAGTCATCGAAGCCCGTTGTGCCCTGCTGGGATCCCGCATGCAGGTCATGGTCGCCGGGCCGGGAGGCAGTTCACGGGTCTCCCTCATGGCGCTGCCAGCACCGCAGCAGTCAGCAGCGTAAACCTCTTCACCCCATTAAACATTCTCATGCAATCCCCCCCGCCTTTTCGCATTCTGGTTGTCGATGATCATGCGCTGGTACGTGAAGCTTTCACGAGCATGCTCAAGGGGGAGTTTCCCCAGGCCACCGTGGTCTCCACCGGCACTTGTGCGGAGGCGATGGTGGAAGCCCGCCTGCACAATTATGAAATCGCCCTTGTCGACATCGAGCTGGGGGACCGTTCAGGAATGGAACTGACCACGGAGCTGCGGACACTGCCCATCCCGCCCAGAATCATCGCTGTTTCGATGCATCAGGAAGAAACTTTTGTCTCGCGCACCATGCAGCTTGGAGCGCGCTCCTATGTCACCAAGGACGCCCCTCCGCATGAGCTGTTTGATGCGATTCGCTGCACTCTGGAGGGGCGCAGCTACATTTCCAGAGAACTGGCGCAAAAGTTTGCAGACCGCTCCATCCGCAAAGGCTCCTCCGGGCAGGTGCACGAGAAGCTTTCCAACCGTGAACTCGAAGTCCTCATGCAGCTGGCCCGCGGCAAAAGCCTCAAGCAAGTGGCGCTGGATCTGTCCCTGAGTCCGCGAACCGTTGCCGTGCACAAACACAACCTGTGCCGCAAGACAGGGCTCAAAGGAACCGTCGAAATTCTCAGATACTGCCAGTCCAACGGCCTCGCTTAACCCAATCCAACCATGAATAATCGCGTCGTTTCTTTCATTTTTGCCCTGGGTTTGACCTCAGCGGTGGTGCAGGCATCGGAGACGTTCTCTGTCGTGCCCGATTCCGCTCAGGCACTGAGCATCGTTGGCGGCAGATATGCCAATCTGAGCGATGCCTCCGCCGTGAGGGTCGCACCGGCCAACATCTTGAAGATGGAAAAAAGCGAGCTGCTGATCAACGCGGCGCTTTGGCATGGTGACATTTACTTAACACAAAATGGCGGGCAAGGGGTGCCAATGAACCGACCGTGGGTGTTTCCCGCCAGCATGTACTTTGTGCAGCCCGTCATTCCTGGCAGATTGTCTTTCGGCCTCGGGGTCAGCACCCCCTATGGAATGGCCGCCTCGTATCCCAAAGGCATGGGCGGCGCCCTGCGCTATGCGCTGCCTTATCAGGCGAATTTGCTCACGGTGGACATCACACCTGCGGTGGCGGTGAAAATAACGGATGACCTCAGCTTCGCCGTCGGGCTCGACATCTTGTATGCCGACCTGACGATGAAGCAGTTCTACCCCTGGGGCGCGCTGATTCCTGGTGCGGGCGAAGGAGACATCAAGATACACGGCCAAGGCTGGGGCATGGGCGCTTATGCAGGCATCAACTGGACTTTTGCCAAAAGACATCGCTTCGCAGTGATTGGGCGGCTGCCGGTGAAGGTCAATCTCAGTGGTGATTTCAAAGCTTCCAACATGCCGCCAGCACTGATGGGCGCCGGCTTCAGCGAGTCCAGCAGCTTTAAATCCGACACCACCTTTCCAGGCTCCATTTCCGTCGGCTATGGCTTCGATGTGACGGACCGCTTCACCGTGGGTTTGGACTTTAAGTGGGCCCAGAACTCATCCCATGATGATCTTCCCATTCTGATCGGCAACAATCAGGCTCTTCTGGGGGGCTCGACCGGCAGCGTCTTTGGCTGGAGAAACTCCCTCGATTTCGGCACGGGCATGTCGTATCGGCTGAATGAAAACTGGGCGCTGCGCGGCGGTTACCTCTTTTCTGAAAACTCCCAGCCGCAGAACAGCTACACACCGCTGGTCCCTGGCAATGACCGCCACGTGTTCAGCCTTGGCGTGGGCTGGCGCGGCAAAACACGCGGAGTGGACCTCACCTATGCCTACGTTTACTATCCCACGCGCGTGATCAGCGGGGCCGCCTCCAACCCGGCCAACCAGTACGACGGCAGCTACAATCATCAATGGCATGTGCTGTCACTGAGCATCACGCAGAGGTTTTAATTCAAATATAATGACACCATGTTTATTCCCCTCGTACGTTTCCGGCACCCTCGCTGGGCCATGCCAGAACACGCGGAGAATTTTTTCCAAAAGGCTTGTGTTGTCATCAGCGAGCAAACCGCTTTAGCAGAGGATACGTAACATGGAGAACAACGACAACGCACTTCCCAATCTCGCTTCCTCAGGGGAGCGGCTCAGTTTCATCATCTGCCGCAACAGCCAGGGCGCTGAAGTGCGCGGCACGCTTCACCGGCTCACACGCTACCTGGGCGTCTTCGAGGTTTACAATCCCTACAGCATTGTTCAGCTCTCGGAAGTCCTGAATGACTTCCGGATCATGATGAACGACCGCGTGGTTTACACCGGCAGGGCCACCATTGCCAATTTGGTGAACACCGGCATCATGCTCATCTGCGAGGCTTCGCTTTCCGATGAAGGCTGGATTGACATCGACATCCTCTCCCCTTCGCAGAACAAGGGACGCCTGCTGACCGAGTTTGCCGAGTTCCTGCGGGAGACGGAAAAAAGCTACCGGGTCATGCCCGATTTCAAAATCGTGGTGGCGGACATGCACACCATGCTTTCCGACCTGCGCCGCTGGATGGAGCAGGTGGAGCTCGGCGTGCGCTCCCTGCCCACGGGAGACCGCATCCAGGCGGAGCGCGAGGTGCTTCTGCAGATGGAGGAGCCCATCGTTCCCACGGTGTACCCCCTGATGAAACGCTTTGAGGAATCCGCCGCCATCATTCCTCTGGATCAGCAGCCCGTGCACCGCAGCTACATCAAGCGCCAGCTTCACCCGCTGGTTTTGTGTGCACCGTTTGTTTACCGCACCTATCACAAGCCTCTCGGCTATGCCGGCGACTATGAGATGGTCAGCATGATGCTGCGTGATCCGTATGAAGGCAGCTCGATCTTTGCGAAGCTGCTCAACAAGCTCTACCTCGACATCCCACCGGTGCTCGCGCACCGCAACCGCATTGTCTACCTCGTACAGCAGCTGAAGGCGGAGACTGAGCGCATGGCCGCCCAGGGCAAAGTGGCGCGCATCTACAACCTGGGTTGCGGTCCGGCCCAGGAGATTCAAAACTTCCTCACCCATGAGCCCATCTCTGACTCGGCGGACCTGCTGCTGCTGGACTTCAATGATGAGACCATCATGCACACAACACGGTCGCTGGAAGATCTGCGCAACCGGCACCGTCGTCGCACCGGTCTGCGCTTTGAGAAAAAATCCGTGCATCAAGTTTTGAAAGAGTCCGGACGTGCGGCGGCCCAGTCAGGCACGTATGACATGGTCTATTGTGCGGGTTTGTTCGACTATCTTTCCGACCGCATCTGCCGGCGTCTCCTGGAAATCTTCTATGATCTGCTCGCACCCGGCGGATTGTTGATCGCCACGAATGTGCACCCCAGCAATCCCTGGCGAAACTGGATGGAGTATCTGGCCGAATGGCATCTCGTGTACCGTGACGAGGAGCAGTTTCTCAAGCTGGCGCCTGATCGTGCGCCCCCCGGGTCTTTTGTGGTGAAACCAGACGCCACGGGCGTGAACATCTTCCTCGAAGTACGCAAACCTCTCGATGCCTGATGCCTCTCCAGTTTTAGCTGGTGGCCTGAAAGGAAACTTTCAGGCTTACGAGCAGGACATCCGAGTCCGCAACTATCAGCTCTGCGGCATCCTCGCCGTCGTGTTCATGCTGGCCGGGAGTTCATTGGACTGGGTGGTGTTTCAGGAGGAAGGCGTGAAACGCTTCTTTCCCGCACGTGTTCTTTCCGCCGTTGTCAGCGTCCTCGTCTGGCTGGCTTTGACCACCGCCTGGGGCAAGCGCATGCACCGCCTGCTCGGCCTGCTCATGGCCATGCCTCTCATTGTCGGCATTGCATGGATGATCTATGCCAAGGGCGGGGCTGATTCCCCCTACTATGCCGGGCTGAATCTGGTGATGCTGGGAGCCGCTATTCTCATGCGCTGGACGCTGCAGGACAGCATCCTGGTGGTGGTCCTCACGGTGACGTCCTATCTGCTGGCGTGCTATTTTCATGGCCCGATCGTCAATCGCAGCATCTTCTTCAACAACTTGTACTTCCTGTTCGTCACGGGGGTCTTCACCACCGCCGGCACCTGGTTCTACAACACCATCCGCTTCTCCGAGTTTAAACTGCGTCACGATCTGGACCTCAACCGCGCCGAACTCGAAGCCAGCAACCAGAAACTGCGTGAGCTCGACGAAGCCAAAAGCCGCTTCTTTGCCAACATCAGCCATGAACTTCGCACGCCGCTGACCCTGCTCATTGCTCCGCTGGAAAGCCTGATCCAGAGGGCTGAATCCACCCGCCCCCAGGAAGAGCGTGACCTGATGGACACGATGCATGGCAACTCCATGCGCCTGCTGAAGCTCATCAATGATCTGCTGGATCTGGTGCGCCTCGAATCCGGCCGCGCGCAGGTCAACACCAAGCGCGTCAATATGAACGATTTCATCGGCGGTCTCGCCAACGCCGTCGGCAGCGTCGCGAAAGACAAGCGCATCCATCTGCATTCTCATGTGGACGAAGATCTCGGCACCGTGCTCGCCGATCCGGAGAAGCTGGAGCGCATCTGCCTCAACCTGCTCTTCAATGCTCTGAAATTCACTGCCGCCAATGGCCACGTCAACTTCAGCGCCCTCAAGACAAACGGCTGGCTGACCATTGAAGTGCGTGACTCCGGCATGGGCATTCCAGCGGATCAACTGCCGCATATTTTCAATCGTTTCTGGCAGGCGGACACCTCGTCCCAGCGCAAATTCCAGGGCATGGGCATCGGCCTCGCCCTCGTCAAAGAGCTTGCGGAAGCGCAGGGCGGCAACGTCGTGGCCACCAGTGAAGTCGGCAAAGGCACCACCATGACGGTGACCATTCCTCTCCTCCAAGGAGAACCGACAGCCACTGAGGATGAGCCGGGTGAGAGGACCGAGGAATCAGACGCCGACAGCCCCAAGAACAAAGACTGGATCGCCGAACTCTACCGCCGCGCCGAGCTCTTCCCGGCCATGACTTCGCTGCAGGCCACCCTGCGTCCGGTGGAAACCGGCGTGGGCCGCAGCCGCAAACCCAAGCTGCTCATTGCTGACGACGAGCCCGACATGCTGCGCTTCCTCAAAAGCCAGCTCAGCGACACTTTTGAAGTTCTCGAGGCCGTGGACGGCCAGCAGGCCGTGGAAAAGGCCGCGCAGTTCCTCCCGGACATCATTCTCTCCGACATGATGATGCCTGAAAAAGACGGCCTGCAGGTCTGCCGTGAGCTGCGTGAGCGCAGCATCACACGCTCCATCCCCGTCGTGCTCCTCACCGCCCGCGCTGACGAAAAAACCAAGATCGACTGCCTCGCCGCCGGAGCCAGCGACTTCCTCGCCAAGCCCTTCTCCCTCACGGAGATCATGGTACGCTTGAAAAACCTCGTCGATTCGCGCCTCTTCCAGAAGGAGCTCGTGGTGCAGAAACAACAGCTCGAAAACGCGCTGGAGCAGATCAAGGAAACAGAATCCTTGCTGGTGCAGAACGAGAAGCTCGCATCGCTCGGTCGCCTCAGCGCCGGCTTGATCCACGAAATCAACAACCCCCTCAACTACGCCCGCCAGGGCCTGGGCATCATCAGCCGCTCCACCAAACTCCTGCCCGAGGAGGAGCGCGCTGACTTTGCCGACACCGTCAAGGACGTGGAGGAGGGCGTGAACCGCGTCATTCAGATCATCTCCGACCTGCGCGGCTTCACCCGCACCACCAACCAGCTCAATCACGCCTTTGACTTGAAGACCGTCGTGGGCACCTGCATGCGCTTCTTTGCTCATGTCTGGAAGGACGGCGTCCAGCGTGAAGTGGACATTCCCGACGAACTTGAAATCCGCGGCGACAGCAACCAGTTCGTGCAGGTGCTCATCAATTTCATCCAGAACGCCCTGGATGCCATGGCGACCAAGGAATACCCGGAGGGAGAGTCAGCCTGCATCAAGCTTTCCGCATTCGCACGCGGCAACAGAGCCATCCTCTCCATCAAGGACAATGGGCCCGGTATTCCGCAGGAAATCCGGGACAAGATCTTCGACCCCTTCTTCACCACCAAAGACGTGGGACAGGGCATGGGGCTTGGACTTTCCATTTGCAACCGCATCATTGCCGACCATGGCGGACGCATTGAAGTACGCAGCCAGCCCGGTCAGTTTACCGAGTTCATTCTCGAGCTGCCCTCTACCGACAGCACCCACAACAACCACGCCGATACCTAGAAGGACTCCCCATATGCAAAACCAATACGACCTCAAACGCTATGCCGTTCTCTATGTCGATGATGAAGAGAAGGCATTGAAGTACTTCGAAAAAACATTCGGAGACGAATTCCGCATCTTTACAGCCATCAGCGCGGCAGAAGGGCTCAAGCTCATCGAGCAGCATGGTGAAGACATCGGCGTGCTGCTGTCTGACCAGCGCATGCCCGGAGAAAAAGGAGTGCAGTTGCTTGAGCGCGCCCGCCAGCTCCGCCCCCGCCTCGTGCGCATGATGGTCACGGCCTATGCCGACTACGATGTCACGGTCGATGCAGTCAATCTCGGCAGCATCTTCCGCTACATCTCCAAGCCCATCCAGATGGACGATGTGCGCAACACCCTGCACCGTGCCATGGAGTTCTACATCCTCCAGCAGGAGCGCGACGGCCTGCTGCAGGAAAAACTCTCCGTGCTGCAAAACCTCCTCATCACCGACCGCGTCATGGGGCTGGGTGTTGTGGCCGCCGGGCTGAACCAGAAGCTCAACCAGCCTCTGCGCGCCGTGCATGCCTTCCTGGACATCACGCCAGGAAGACTCGGCCAGCAGAATTTTGACCTCGATCGCCTGCGTCAGGCCACCTTCTGGCGCGACTTCCACGCCCACGTCGTGCGCCAGGCTGCCCGTATCGCCGATCTCCTGGGCGAACTGCATTCCGCCTCCGGTGCCGAACACAAGATGGATGCGGCCAACGTGCTCACGGCTCTGATCGACCAGCAGCGCACGGCTTTCACCGCCAAGGGTATCGAACTGAAATTCGAAGCCGCAGGCGCACTCCCTGCCCTTCAGGCCAGCCGCCCTGCGTTTGAAAAAATGGTGCATCTGCTGCTTCAGACCGAACTGGCGCTGCTCTCCTCCGGCACGCAGGTCACTCTCTCAGCCAAAACAGCGACCGAGGCTGCCGACGCCGGAGCCCTGCACCTCACCCTCACTGACAACGGTCCTGGGCTCGCAGGCGATGTGCTGCGCTCCGTGTTTGATCCCTTCTTCACTCGCGATGACGTCACCACGGATGGCCCCGGCCTCACCCTCATGGGGGCGTTTTTCCTCGCCTACCATCTCGGTGGCAGGATCACATCCCAGCGCACGGCCAAGGGCCTCATCCTCGACATTGTCGTGCCGGCCGTGGCTCCGACCCCGGTGGCCGCCGTTGACAGCAGCCGCGAGTTCATCACGAACGTCCTCATGAACGACATCCTCTGGGAGCGCCTGCTGCCAAACGGCTGATCATTCGAAAGACCCCCTCTGCATGGAAGGTGCGCATGAAGCCGTCGTTTAATGACGGCCATGCGCACCTTCCTATTTTACCTCTTTCTCTGCCCGGCTCTCTTTGCCGCCCAGCCCAACATCGTCTTCATCCTCGCGGATGACTTCGGCTACGGAGATCTCGGCTGCATGGGCTGCAAGGACATCGCCACGCCAAACATTGACCGCCTCGCCGCAGAGGGGGTGAAGTTCACCGACTTTTACGCCAACGCCCCCGTCTGCACACCCACCCGCGCCGGATTCATCACCGGTCGCTGGCAGCAGCGCTGCGGCATTGAGTTCGCCTTCGGTTATCAGGTGGAGCAGTTCCGCCGCGTCAAAGGCGCATGGGTGCCCGAGCCAGACATCCACGGCCTCGGCCTTCCCCTTGGCGAAACCACCATCGCTCAGCGCCTCAAATCCGCGAACTACGCCACAGGCGCCTTTGGCAAATGGCACCTCGGCTACAAGGATGAATACAACCCCACCAAACGTGGCTTCGACGAATACTTCGGCGAACTCCTCGGCCATGCCGACTACTACAAGCACACCTACTACGATGGCACCTACGCTCTGCGTGATGGCATGAAGCCCGTGAAACGCGACGGCTACCTCACCGATCTCATCAACGAACGCGCCGTAAAGTTCATTCGCGACCACAAGTCGGCTCCATTCTTCCTGTATGTCCCGCACCTTGCCGTCCACTCGCCGTTTGAAGCACCGGATGCTCCAGACACGCCCATGGTCACCAAGGAAAGCATGCTCAAAGGCAGCCGTGCCATTTACAAAGCCATGGTGGAACGCATCGACCTCGGCGTAGGCAAGATTCTTGCCGAATTAGACACATTGAAACTGGCCGACAACACGCTCGTCGTTTTCTCCAGCGACAATGGTGGGGAGCGCTTCAGCCGCAACGCTCCGCTCTTCCATCACAAAGCCACCGTGTGGGAGGGTGGCATCCGCGTGCCCTGCCTGATGCGCTGGCCGGGGAAAATGCCAAAGGGAAAAGTAACTTCTCAAATGGCCATCACCATGGACCTCCACGCCACCTTCCTCGCTGCCGCCGGCGTCACTGAAATGCCCCCCAAAGCACTCGATGGCATCAATCTGCTACCATTGATCACCGGCGATGCCAAACCCGTGGAACGCACCTTTTACTGGCGCATCGACCGCTCCAACCGCAAGCAGCACGCCATCCGCCAGGGCCCGTGGAAATACATCAACGACGGCAATAGCATGGACCTGCTCTTCAACCTCGATGACGACATCAGCGAACGCACCGACCTCGGCTACCAACACCCCGAAATCCTCGCTGACCTCAAAGCAAAGCTCAAAACTTGGGAAAGCGAGATCGACGCCACCGAGCGCGAGATTTGGGTGAAGTGAGGGTGCGAATCCCCGTTGCTCACAGCTCCTTCCCATCTACCTCTCTCCACCACCATGAACCGACCCACGCTTCACACTCTCGCACTGTCTCTGCTCACCACCGCTGCGCTCGCTGACGGCGCGTTCTACGGCGATCCGCCGGACGCGACTCATCCATGGGCCATTCATGACATGAACCGGCCGCAGCCCGTGCGCGTGGAGCCGGGCACGTTCAGCTCGCAGGAAAAACCGGGCACCCCGCCATCAGATGCGGTCATCCTTTTCGGCGGAAAGCCGGAGGAGATTGAAAAATGGCAGGCAGATAAAACACCTGCCGAGCCCACCAAATGGGAAGTCAAAGACGGCGTGCTGCAATGCGTGCCGGGCAGCGGCTACGTCCGCACCAAAGAAGAATTCTCCGACTGCCAGCTCCACATTGAATGGAGCGCCCCTTCCAAGGTCGAGGGCAACAGCCAGGGCCGTGGCAACAGCGGCGTGTTTCTCATGGGCCAGGTCGAAGTGCAGGTGCTGGACAATTACAACAACCCCAGCTACCCCGATGGCATGGCTTCATCCATCTACGGCATCAATCCGCCGATGGCGAATCCGCTGCGTGCGCCGGGTGAATGGCAGGTTTATGACATCGTGTTCCGCCGCCCCATCTTCAAAGACGGCAAGGAGCTCGATCCCGGCTACATCACCGTTTTCGTGAATGGCGTGCTCACTCAGGACCACACGCCGCTCGAAGGTGGTGGCGGGCACATGCGCCGCTCCTCCCCGAAAGCCTTCCCTGATCAAGGCCCGCTCAAGCTGCAGGACCACGGCAACCCCGTCCGCTATCGCAACATCTGGTACCGACCGCTGCCGAAGCGCGCCATTGAAGGCGGTCAGGCCAGCCACATGAGCGAAGCCGCCACCACGGCCAAGCGTGCGGAGATCGCCAAAGGCATCCGTGAATCGGCCGCCAAGCTCAAAGGCATCGAGAAGATGCTGCACTACTTTGAGTCCCTCTGCTATGCGGACAATGCCGAGGCGCGTGAATTTGCCACCGCAGCCGTGCGCGATTTCGCCAGCGCCATGAAAGAGGTGCCACCCGGCAAGATCGAATCCAAGAAGAACGAAATCCTTCAGGTGACCAAGGCGCTGCGTTACCTGACCAAGTTCAAAATCCTGCCAGAAGACATCGACGCCAAGAAGGATCTGGAAGCCATCATCAAAGTGGAGGACTGGGAGCCCAAACCGCAGCCCAAAGGGAAGAAGAAGTAACCAGCAAAGGTCACAAAAAAGCCCGGTTCCTATGGAGCCGGGCTTTTTTTCGCTCAGGTGCTGCGGTGTTCAGACCGCATCTGCCGCCAGGGCGGCGTTGCCGATGATGCCGGCTTCGTTGCTGAAGCGGGCGGGCAGGATCTGCAGGCGCTCCCAGACCACGGTGCTGAGCATGCTCTGCACCTTGTTTTTGAGCGGCGTAAAGATCAAATCTCCCGCCTGGGCCACACCGCCGCCGATCACGAAGGCATCGGGATTGAGCAGCCACGCGATGCTGGAGATCGCAGTACCAAGCCAGTCGGCCACTTCGCCCCAGATCTGGCGGGCGATGTCATCGCCAGCCTGCGCCGCATCAGCGATCTTTTTGGGTGTGCATTCGGCGATGTCCTTCTCGATCCCCGCCTCGGAATAGCGCAGCACGGCGTGCTCGGCGATCTGCTGGTTGCCGGTGTACTTTTCCAGCGCCCCCAGATTGCCGTAGTGGCCGGCCTTGCCGTTGTAATCAATGCTCATCTGGCCGATCTCTCCCGCCACGAAGCCGCTGCCGCGGAACATCTTGCCATCCAGCACCAGCCCACCGCCGATGCCGGTGCCCATCGTGAGACCGATGACGTTTTTCAGTCCGCGTGCCGCACCATGTCGGAACTCCGCATACGTCATCGCATTCGCATCATTTTCCACGAGCACGGGCAGCCCCGTCTTCTCGCTGAGGATGGCCTTGAGCGGCACATGCTTCCAGCCGGGGACGTTTGTCAGCTCATGCACAAAACCGTGATCAAAATCCACAAGCCCGGGAACACCGACACCAATCGCGCAGATGGCGGGATAGGTCTGCCGCAGTTTGGCGACGCGGGCGGCCATCTCGCCAATGAGTGCGGCAGGTCCGTGGAACTGCATCGTGGGGATGGGCTCGTCCGTGACGAGAAGTTCATCGCCACGGCACACACCGAGTTTCACGGAGGTGCCGCCAAAGTCGATGCCGATGGAAGTTTTGTCAGTTTCAGCCATAACGCGTCCCGCCGTCAGAGCGGGGCGCGGAGATTGCCCACCAAACGCAGTCCGTGCAAGGTCAAATCGGGGTCCGTGGTGATCTCTTCGTCCATGCCGGAAATGATCCATTCCGCATCGCCCCCGGTGGCGACGATGCTGACTTTCTGCCCCCCGAGTTCTTTCTTCAGCGCCTCCAGGATGCCTTTCACCATGCCCCGATACCCGATGGCGGCTCCGGCCAGGATGGCCCCCTCGGTGGACTGGCCGATGGCCGTGATGGGCTCACGAAGATCCACACGGGGCAGCAGGGCGGTGCGTTCGTGCAGGTAATCGGTCATCAGCCGCAGGCCCGGCGCGATCACGCCGCCAATGTAAAACTTGTCGGCGGAGAGAATGTCAAAGGTCACCGCCGTGCCGAAATCGATGACAATGCCCGGAGCGCCGTGCATGTGCGCCAGCGCGACGGCGTTTGCCAGACGGTCGGCGCCGATGCTCTCGGGCTTCGGGTAGCGAATGCCGATGCCCATGGGCGTGTCATACCGCAGTTCGATGAGCTGGTCGCCCAACACTTCACGAAACGCAGGCACCGCCTTGGGCACCACGCTGCAAATCACGGCGCTTTCAAATTGCCAGCCTCGGGTGACCTCACGCACGGCATCGGGCGAAAGCTCGCGCGTGGCATGCTCGCGGCGTTCGAGAATCGTCTCGCTTGTCGCGAGGCCGAACTTGGTGCGACCATTGCCGACGTCGATGAGCAGCTGCTGCCGGCTCATGGCTTGGCCGTGTCGCCTTCCTTCTTGGGCTCTTCTTTTTTCTCTTCCTTCGGAGCCTCTCCAAAAGTGCGCAGGTCGAACATGTTCTCAGGCGCGCCTTGGGGCTCGGGAGGCTTGGGGCGGATGGGGTCACCTTCCACGACGAGGGCCTTGGGCGGGTCCTTGACGAATTTCACGCATTGATAAAGGAGATTGTAGTTGTGGCGGAGTGCAGCCGGGTAGGCGATGCGGCCTGGCTCGGTGACGTTTTCCCGCAGCAGCTTGCCAGCGAGATTGGCGAACACGTTGCTGCTGAGCTTGGCCGCTTTTTCGGCAGTGCCGCCGACGAATTCACCTGCGGCCTTCGCAGCGGAACTGCCACCGCTGCGAAACATGTCGCTGCTGATTCGGCGTGACTGAATGGAGATGGCCGCCTGGGAGGAAAGCAGAGTGCCATCCGGCGCAAAGCTCATCTCAAGGCTGGCGTGATCGTCGGAGGAAAACATGCCGCGGAGATGATCCACCCGCACGGAAATGAAGACGCCGCCATCAGGCGCAGCGGTGACTTCCGGTTTGTAGGTGCGGTAGTACACCTCGGAGAATTTGTACTCGGCGGCCTTCTTTTTTTCCTTGTTCCAGCCACCGAGGCTGGAACCAAATTTTTCGATGTCCACCTCCACACCAGCGCTGGCGACGCTGACAGTGAGAAAGAGCAAGGCAAGGGGGCGGAGATTCATGCAGCATCCACAGTGCGGCATGAAACGATTTTTTCAACTTCGAGGTGAGGCGGCCTGCCCATTCGCCCCCTCAGGTCAGCCGTCCGGTAATATACGCCTCCGTCTGAGGATCGCGCGGGTGATTGAAGATGTTCATCGTTTCATCTTCCTCAATCAGCCGCCCTTTGTAAAAGAACGCGGTGCGGTCGGCGATGCGCTTGGCCTGCTCCATGTTGTGCGTGACGATGACAAACGTGAACTGGCCGCGCAGTTGATGGATCAGCTCCTCGATGCGCGCGGTGGCGATGGGATCGAGCGCGGCGCAGGGCTCGTCCATCAGCAGAATGCGCGGCTGCAGGGCGATGGCGCGGGCGATGCACAATCGCTGCTGCTGACCGCCGGAAAGCCCGGTGGCCACTTCATGGAGGCGGTCCTTCACCTCATCCCACAAGGCGGCGGAGCGCAGGCTGCGTTCGGCGGCTTCCTCAAGATCATGACGGTCCTTGATGCCAGCCACACGCAGTCCGTAAACAGCGTTTTCAAAAATGGAACGCGGGAAGGGATTGTACTTCTGGAACACCATGCCCACATTGCGGCGCAGGTTGATCACATCGACATCCGGCGCATAGAGATCAACGCCATCGATCTTGATCTTGCCACTGACAACGCGGGCGGAGTCCACGAGGTCGTTGATGCGGTTGATGGAACGCAGCAGGGTGCTCTTGCCACAGCCAGACGGGCCGATGAGAGCCGTCACATCCTCGCTGCGCATGTTCAGATCGACGTCAAAGAGCACTTGGTTGTCACCATAGGCGTAGTTGAACTTCTCCACCTGAATGAGCGGCTCTGCGGCGGTGGGTGCTGGAGTGTCGGCGGCCATTGTTTAACTGAAAGTGCCGCGCAAATAAGACTCGGTGAGCTTTTCGCGCGGATTGGTGAAGAGCTCCTCCGTGGGCGCAAACTCAATCAGCTTGCCGAGGTGGAGGAAGGCCGTGTAGTCCGAGACGCGCACGGCCTGCTGCATGTTGTGAGTGACGATGACCACCGTGAACTCTTTGGCGAGCTGGTGCATGAGCTCTTCGATCTTAAGCGTGGAGATGGGGTCGAGTGCCGAGCAGGGCTCGTCCATCAGCAGCACGTCCGGCACCGTGGCGATGGCACGGGCGATGCACAACCGCTGCTGCTGGCCACCGGAGAGGGCGAGGGCGTTCGCATGAAGCCGGTCCTTGAGCTCCTCCCACAGCGCGGCATGCGTCAGCGAACGTTCGACCGCTTCATCGAGCACGCTTTTGTTTTTCTCGCCGTGGATGCGCAGGCCGTAAGCCACGTTTTCGTAGATGCTCTTGGGAAAGGGATTCGACTTCTGGAACACCATCCCGACCTGCTTGCGCAGCTGAGTGAGATCCACATCGTCATCATGGATGTTCTTCCCTTTGACAAGCACCGCCCCCTTCGTGACGCGGGCGCTGGGCACGCGGTCATTCATGCGGTTGATGCAGCGCAGGAGCGTGCTCTTGCCACAGCCCGAAGGCCCGATGAGCGCAGTCACGCGGTGGTATTCGACCTTCAGATTGATGTCGAACAGCGCCTTGCTGGTACCGTAGCAAAAATCCATGTCACGCACCTGAACAACAGGCGGCGGTGTGGACTGGGCGGTGGAATCGGCGGACATGAAAGGAAAAGCAATTACCAGCGATACTTGGCGCGCAGACGTTTGCGCAGCATCACGGAGCTGGCGGCCAGCGAGGCGACCAGAACGAGGAAAACGAAAACAGACCCGTACTGCGCACGCTCGGCGTACTCGTTCTGCGGGATCTTGGCGGCCAGCGTGTAGATGTGATATGGCAGGGCCTGCACCGACTCAGTGAAGATGCCGAAAAAGCGCGCCACACTCTGCTCCCAATGCGCAAAGATGGACGCGTCCGCCGGTAGCGGTGGCAGGTCCTTCTGCCAGGGCAGCTTGTCTTTGAAGGCCAGCGCAGCGGTGAACATGATCGGAGCTGTTTCACCTGCCGCACGGGCGATGCCAAGGATGCTGGAAGTCAGAATGCCGGGCGTGGCGAAGGGCAGCACGCTGTAGCGGATGGTCTGCCAGCGCGTGGCACCGAGCGCCATGCTCGTTTCACGGAACCCCTGCGGCACCGCCTGCAGGCACTGCTCGCTAGCGGTGATGATGACGGGCAGGATGACGAAGGCCAGCGTGAAACCGCCGGAAAGCACGCAGGTGTCCCAGCCTTCAAAGCTCAACGTGGTGAAGCCGAGCGGGATGGAGAACACGGAGCGCTCCGCCGGCACATCGACAAAGGTCGGTGCGGTCAAAACGAACGCCCCCAGGCCAAACAAACCAAACACCACCGAGGGCACGCCCGCGAGATTCAAGATCGCCAGCCGCACCATTTCGAGGAACTTGCCGTGCTTGGCATACTCACTCAGGTAGATTGCACAAGCGACGCCGAGGAAAAGCGCAACTCCCACGCTGACAATCACCAGCAAGGCCGTGCCGACGATCGGCCCCAAGATGCCGCCACCAGAGTAGGAGATGGTTTTTTCCGCACGGAAGTTGTCGCCCAGCTTCTTCTTGATCGCGTCGGCACCGTTCACATCGGTTTCGATGTGGTTGCCCTGCTGGTCTTCGATGACGTGCAGCGTGGCAGGCAGCTCGGTGAGGAACTTGGTGTTCACAAACGGCCACTTCGACTGGAAGGCCACGGGCGCACCTTTGACGAAGATGTGCAGCATGATCGCCAGCGTGATGATGACCACGATGTAGCTGCCGATGCGCAAGGCCCAGCGCGCCGCGGTCTCGCGCTGCTGGATGCCGGAGTTGTCGCCGGCGAAAGGGTTGTCGTTGGTGGGGGCGGAATTCATGCCTTGTGGGGTTCAAAGCGGCGGGCCACGGCACGGGCGCACCAGTTGACCAGCAGCGAGATGGCAAACAGCACGATGCCGACCATGAACAGCGCCTGCCAGTGCGAGCTGCCGCGCGACACCTCGCCAAGTTCCTGCGCGATGATGCCAGTCAGCGTGTGGGCCGGATGGAAAATGACGCCGGGCCCTGCGCTGAAATCAGGAATGGCGATGCGGTTCCCCGCGACGAGCAGCACGACCATCGTCTCGCCCACCACACGACCAAGCCCCAGCAGGATGGCTGAGAGAATGCCGGAGATGCCCGCCGGCACGATGACGCGGAAAACGGTTTGCAGCTTGGTGGCGCCAAGCGCGTCGGAGGCATCAATGTAAGCACGCGGCACGTTGTTCAGCGCATCCTCCGAGAGACTGAACATGGTGGGCACGGCCATGAAAGCGAGCAGGCAGCCTGCATTGAACATGTTCAGACGCTCCTGAATCGGAAAACCGGGCACCCATTGCAGCCAGCTCCATTCACTGACGTCTTTGATCAAATTTCCCACCAGTGAAATGCCGATGAAACCCAGCACGACCGAAGGAATCGCCTGAATAAACTCGATGATCGGCTTGATGATTTCCTTCTCCCGCTCACTGGCAAACTGGTTCGTGTAAATGGCGGCCACCACACTGACGGGCGTGGCGATCAAAATGGCAATGGCGGCAATGACCAGCGATCCCGTCAGCAACGGCACAAAGCCAAAGAAGTCCTGCCAGGAGCTGTTCGTGATCCATTGGGTGCCGAAAAAGAAAGCGCCGATGACGCTGAAAATAGAAACAGGTTTGTCCCAGCGCCAGCCTTCCAGCTTTCCAGCCGCGGCCCGCATTTCCCGGGCATGCACCGGAATCCCTTCACGCACTTCGTTGACCAGCTTGCGGGCGGCTCCGGTGCCCGCGTCTTTGGGCAGATCAGCAGCGGCCTTTTCAATGACCACGGCATATTTTTCCACCTGCTCACGCAGTTCAGCCGTGCGTCCGGTGATTTCCTTGATGCTCTCCGCCAGATTCACTGTTTCAGCGACGGATTCCTCCGCCTCCTTGGTCAGGCTGGCTTTTTCTTTCGGATCAGTCTCGGTGGCGGCGGCTTCGAGAAGGCGCAGACGGTTGGTTTCCAGCACCTCAAACTCCACGGCTTTCTCCTTCGTCTCCAAAGCCTTCGCCTTGAGTTCGTCCACCACTTCCTGGAGGGGCTCTGTGGCTTCCTCAAATTCTTCCTGCGCCGTCACAAGCGCGGCAAATTTCGTGCGTGCTTCGCGGTCTTTCGCACTGAAATCCGCCACAAGTGTCTGCACCAGCGGTGGCAGGTCAGTGACTTCGGGCGTAAGCGCAGAAAATTCGCGCTGCAGCTGCTCACGCTCTGCAGCACTGAAAACGGCTGGATATTCCAGCGCTTTCGCAGCAGCCGCAGACGCCTCAGCCAGTTCACGGCGAAAAACCTCGGTCTGCTCCGGTGCAGGGGGCGTCTTCTCTAGGGCCTGTGTGAGCGATTCGCGCGGCCGCGCGGTCTTGTCCTCCACCTGCCGCTTGAGCAAAAAGGCCGCATCACGGCGGTCACGTGCTGTCTTGCTGATCGTTTCCAAGGAAGCACTCACCGCCTGGCGCAGACTGCTGGAAAGCGCCTGATTCCGCTGCAGCGGCTGGTCGATGATGTCACAAAATTCCAGCCCTGCCCGGCGGTAGGTCTGCAGCTCGCGCTGGTAGGTCGGCAGAAAATCAATGCCCTCACGCAGCAGGAACACCATGATCAGCACCAGCACGATGATGGCCACGCTCGCATTGCTGCCGAAGAAGTATTTGATCAGCTTCTGGGGATCCACCCCAAGAATGGTGTGCTTGCGACTCCTGAGCAGCACGCTGCGCAGCGGCGGTCTGCTGGGCGGCGGGAGGCTGTTCATGCGGCTATGAGGGAAGAATGCACCAGAGTTGAAAACAAATCCGGCGGTCGAGACATGTCTCTTCCGCCGGACTGGTGAATCGGTCAATCAACAGTTATTTCGCAATGCTAAGTGGGACAAAACCTGCCTTGCTGACAATGGCGTCCCCCGCAGGGCTGAGGCAGAAATCAATGAAGGCCTTGGTGGTGCCGGTTGGCTCGCCGCTGGTGTAGAGGAAGGTTGGACGGGACAGCGGGTAGGACTTCACCGCCGCTGGGCTGGGGAAAGCGCCTGCGATGGATACCACCTTGATGCCCTTCGCACCGGAATAAGCGTAGCCGACATAACCGATGCCGTTCGGATTGGAGCCCACCTCAGCGGCAATCTGCTCATTCCCAGCCATCTTCTGGCTGTTTTTGCCATACTCACGGCCTTTCATGGCCAGACCAATGAAGTCTTTGTACGTGCCCGAGGATGTGTTGCGGGTGTAAACCGAGATTGGGCCGGGGGTGCCGCCGACTTCGCTCCAGTCCTTGATGTCACCGGCAAAAATCTGCAGCAACTGCTTTTTGGAGAGATCGGACACGGGATTGTTCTTGTTCACCACGACGGAGATCATGTCCCAGGCGACTTCGTATTCCGTGAGGGTCACTCCCTTGCTGCGGCAAAGCGTGCGCTCATCCGCCTTCACCTTGCGGCTGGACATGCCCACTTCGGCGGTGCCGGAGGCCAGATTCGTGAACGCGGTGGAGGAACCTTCCGCTGCGATGTCAAAGCTGACTTTGCCGCCCTGCTTCTTGAAGGATTCGGCCAGCTGCGGGACGAGCTTGGCTCCGAGGGTGTCGGATCCACGAATGCGCAGGGTGGTTTGAGCCTGAAGCGAAAGCGCAGCAGTCAGGGTGGTGACAAGGGTAAGGAAGGCGATCTTCATGAGGGTTGTAGGATAGAGTAAGGCGATAAGCTTGTCCGCCGGCAGTTCGCGGGTGACGAGGCGGATATTGGCGGAAGGGGGCAAGTGGTCAAAATGCGCTCTGTGACGAAAGCGTCACAATCAAAATACGGAGCTTGTCGCATCCTCTCAAGGGGCAATCTGCATGTGAATAACTCACTTTCGTGACGAAAGCGTCACATTAAGAACCTCGCAGGGGAAACCGGTTACAGCCATGTGACATTCCTTTCCTAGGCGATACCACATCGCCTGGGGGAGTTCATTCAACTCACCTGATTCACCTCACACATGCGCCTCAAACATTCCCGCATATCCCGTGTCATGGCTGCCCTTGCAGCCGTCGCCATCGCCCTGCCCCCGTCCTTGCCAGTTGCCGCCGGTCCGGCCATGGAAAAGCTCTTCTCCATCATGAAGGCCAAGGGCACCCTGAGCCAGGAGGAGTATGACTTGCTGGTCGCCGCCTCCCGTGAAGAGGACAAAGAGCGGGATAAAGCCGCAGTGGCAGCCGCTCCGGTGCCAGCAGTTCCTGCTCCTGCAGCCGGTTCGACGGCAAACACCTCCGCTCTGGAAAAGCGCCTGGCTCAGACCGAAAGCAAGCTGGGCAATCTTGAGAATGCCCTGAGCAAGGCTGGCGGTACGACGCTGGAAAAACGCCTCACCCAGACCGAGAGCAAGGTGGGCGATCTCGAAAACGTCATTTCCACGACTCGTGGACAGATCGAGGACATCTCCAAGATCACCGACAACACCTCCCCCTCCACCATGTCTTCAGCAGAGCTCGACACCCTGCTGGCCGACAAATGGTACGAGCGCCTGAAAATGAAGGGCTACCTCCAGGTGCGTGCGGATTCCGTCATGCACGAAGATGGCGGCCAGTTGCATGTGCAAAATGACTCGTTCGCCAATGACCAGTCGAGCATCGGCATCCGCCGCGGCCGTCTGGCCTTCAGCGGCGACCTCACCAACCACGTCTATCTCTATTTCCAGGCAGACTTGTTTGGCGGCGTCAATGGCAATGGCGGTATGCAGGCGCGCGACTATTACGCCGATGTTTCCCTCGACCCTGCTCGTGAACATCGCGTCCGCATGGGTCTGTCCAAAGTCCCCTATGGCCATGCCATCTTGCAATCCTCCCAGAATCGGCTCGCCTTGGAGCGCCCTGAAGCCATCAGCACCGCTGTCGAAGGCGAGCGTGACTTCGGCGTCTACTACATGTATGCCCCTTACGAGATCCGCGAACGTTTCAAAAACCTCGTCAAGATGGGTCTGCGCGGTTCGGGTGACTATGGCATGATCGCCTTTGGTGCTTTTTCCGGCCAGGGCATCAACAAGCCGGATACGAACGGACAGCCGCATTGGGCGGCCCGTGCCACCTATCCCTTCGAGTTCGACAACGGTCAGTTCCTCGAGCTCGGCATTCAGGGCTACGCTGGCAAATTCAACACCACCACGGCAGCCATCCCCGGCGTGGGAACGCCTGCCAATGGCAACGGCGGCAACCGCGGCTTCACCGATGCACGCGTCGGCATTTCCGCCATCCTGTACCCACAGCCCTTCGGCATCGAAACCGAATGGAACTGGGGCAAAGGCCCGCAGCTCTCGAGCGACATGCGCACCATCACCTCCTCCAGTCTGAGCGGCGGCTATGTGCAGGCGAATTACCGCCACGTGTTTGCCAACCAGAAGGAACTCATCCCCTTCGCCCGCTGGCAGACCTACAACGGTGGTCGTAAATTTGCGACCAACGCTCCCAAGGACAAGGTCAATGAAGTGGGCTTTGGTGTCCGCTTCATCCCCTACCCGGAGCTGGAACTCACGGCCATGTTCATGCACGGCATGCGCACCAACACAAACGTGGCTCCCTACAGCAGTGTGAACTACGACTACCTCGGCTTGCAGGCCCAGGTCAATTTCTAAGCGCTATCTTTTGGTTAAGGTTGAGTGGGAGGCCGGATGCATCGGGAATGCGTCCGGCCTCTTCGTTTTCACGCGGTTGGGACGAACGGATGCAGGGTTGCTTTGTCTCATGTCATCCTTTAGTTTCCTCCTTCACTCCAAATCCAGCGGCCTCATGGAAACCACACTCCAGCAGATTCTGTATGTTGCGGCAGTCATCGTTTTTGCCATCGCCTGCCGCTCCTTCAACAACCGCTTCATCCAGAAGCTGGGCTGGCTGGCGTTGCTGGGCGCCTCCTACCTCAGCGGCTACTACCTGACCTACTCGCACATCGGCGGCGCCATCTTTGTCGGTGCCTGGTTCATGCTGCCATGGATGGAAATCGTCTTCCGTGTCCGGCGGCTGCGCTTCCCCATCAAAAGCGAGGTCAAGCACCGCTTCCCCCCTTCCCGTGAGGTCTTCCCGGAACTCTCCGAGCTCAGCAGCGAGGCGGATGATGACGGATTCACCGAAGTCGGCGACACCGGCTGGAAGTTCAGCCAGACCGACTACTTCATGCGGCTCTTCTACCATGCGGAAAAACGCATGCAGGCCGCCATTGCACTGGCGCAGCAGGGAGAATTTGGCTTTTCCTACGTCAGCCTCACTTCACGCACCACCAGCGGAGTCACCTTCACCACGACGAACTACCCCTTCGCCGCCACGATGAAGCACTCCCCCAAGCAGCGCCTGAACCGCTTCACCCATGCGGGCTCGTTCTCAGACCTGCTGGAGCGCCATGAAGACTTTCTCCACACCGAAGGCATCCGCTCCGAAGACCTGGCGCTGCAGGACACCGAGTACCTCCACGCCTACATCGAGCGCGACATGAGCGTGCTCATTGACCACAACATCACCGCCGGCGTCATCGAACCCACCGGCAACGGCGAATTCCGCTACTCATGGCGCGGCTGCATCTTCCTCTACTGGCAGGTCGTGAAGGACATGTTGAGGGTGTGAATTAGGGGCGTGGCAGCCACTCGCGCAGCTTGGCCATCGTCTGCGTCGTGTGGCTGAGGAGGAAAAAATGATCCGCCTGCGGTACGGTGAATTCCTGCGTGGCGGGTGCGAGCTGCCTCACTTGCGCCATGCGCCGGGCGAAGTCTCCCGACTTCACAAAGTACTCGCTGCCTCCAGCGATGAACGCAGCCCGCGCATCACGCGGAAATTTCAGCAGCAGGTCCTCTGGCGGGTAGGCCGCCATGCAGATCAGGCGGTCAAAGCGTTCCGGGTGCTTCGTGTACACATCACATGCGCCAAAGCCACCTGCGGACAGCCCCATTAAAACAGGCTTCACCACCGGCCGGCCCAGCCGCAGGCCCACGGCCTGCGCGCACTCCTGCACATACTCGCTGGAAAGGGTTGAGGTGTTGATGCCATGCGCCGGACAGATGATGATGTGATTGCCGAAATGCTCGGCCAGCAAATGCTGATACCAAAGAAAACTGCCGCCATACCCGTGCAGAAACAGCAGCACCGGCGTGCGCGCATCCGCCCCCGTGGGCACATGCACCAGCGCCAGCCCTTCCTGCGGTCGTTTTTCCGCAAAACAGTACGGCAGTGCCGAAGCAACATCGGAGTATGCCGGTGTTTTGGCGATCAATACATAGCGCTCTGCCACCAGCGGGCGCATCATGCCTGCCTGCGCAGGCGTCAGTCCGAGCAGCGCGGGTTGTGACAGGGCCAGGGCGACGATCGCAGACTCTGGCAGCGTGGTCAGCGCCAGCCGAAACATCGGCAGAAAATCAGCCGCCGGACGGCTGAACTGAGGTGGTGCTGCCGCGTGCGTGGTTTTCCAAGTGACCCGGATGACCTCATCCGCATGCACTGTCCATGAACCGCAGATCAGGAAAAGGGGAAGCAGCCAGCGCATCCCAAAATTCTACCGCGCCAGCCTGCCTCACGACAATCAGGAACTGCGAGGGGCTGGGCGAATCTTCGCATCAGATCACGATCCAGGCGCTGGCTGCGGCTGATTGCGGGCGGCTTCGGCAGCGGCCCTCTGTGCGGCTTCGACAGCGGCCCGTTGCGCGGCCTCTGCAGCAGCACGCTGGGCTTCTTCCTGAGCACGACGCGCCTGCTCCTCAGCCTGGCGCTGCGCCATCTCCTGGGCACGGCGGGCCTGTTCTTCCGCCTGACGCTGGGCCATTTCTTGCGCACGCTGGGCCGCCTCCTGCTGCCTGCGTGCCTGCTCTTCGGCCTGGCGCTGCGCCATCTCTTGCGCCCGTTGTGCCGCCTCCTGCTGGGCGCGCATTTGCTGTTCTTCAGCGGCACGGCGTGCCTGCTCCTGCGCACGCTGCATCTCAGCCTCCTGCTGCCTGCGTACCTGCTCTTCAGCCCGGCGCTGCTCCATTTCCTGCTCCCGTTGTGCAGCCTCCTGCTGGGCGCGCATCTGCTGTTCTTCGGCAGCACGGCGTGCCTGCTCCTGCGCGCGCTGCATTTCAGCCTCCTGCTGGCGGCGGGCCTGCTCTTCGGCCTGACGCTGCGCCATCTCCTGCGTGCGGCGTTCGGTTTCTTGCTGCGTCTTCATCTGCTGCTCTTCAGCGGTACGGCGGGCGGCTTCCTCCTGCTGGCGCTGCTGCATGGCTGCGGCTTCCGTTTGCTGGCGGACGCGCTCGGCCTCCGCTGCGGCGGCCTGTTCGGAAGCCATGCGCTCAGCCGTGGCACGCTGCTGCTGCGCTGCCATCTCCTGTTGCTGCTGGGCCGCCGTCGCAGCGGCCTGCTGGCGTGCTTTTTCAGCCTCGGCGGCAGCTTGGTCGGCCGCCATGCGCTGCTGCTGGGCCGCCACCGCCTCCTGCTGCGCAGCGGCGGCCTGCATGCGGCTCTTTTCCGCTTCGGCATTCATCACGGCCTGTTCAGCGGCTTTTTTCTCTGCCAGCCCACGTTCTTGCATCTCCTGCTGCTGGCGCTGCTCCATGGCGGCCGCATGGCCCCGTTCCCGGCCAGCGTGCATGCGAGCTTTTTCAGCTTCGGCAGCCATTTTCTCTGCGGCCACCGGTGGCGGTGAAACCACGGGTTCAGTCGGCTGCGGCATGGCGGCGGGTGGAGCATTCACCGCAGCGGGCGGGGTGCTTTCAGACGCGCTGACAGGCACCCCCGGGGTGGCCGAAGGCTCAGGAGCCTTGTTCTCCACCACGGCAGGCATCACGGCTGGGACTGACGGTGCTGCGGCGGGAGCGCTAGTCTCCACCACCTTGCTGTCAGGCGGCACGTTCGGTGCCTGGGGGTCCCTCACCCCGGACTGGCCATGGCGCCTGGGTTCTCTGGCTGAGCCAGGCTCCGCAGCGACGGCGGGACGCACGGTTTCCTGCGCCGGAGCATTCGGTAACGCAGGCATGTTGGCAGTCACCTCAGCTTCCGCTGAACGCCGGGGAAATGGATGCGGCATGTTCCCCTGCCCCGGCTGCTGCTGGACTCCCGTCGGCACCACGGGCGCGGCGCTTTGAGCTGGCACCGGCGTTTCAGCAGCAACGGCGGGACGCACGGTTTCCTGGGGCGGAGTGCTTGGCACCGCAGGAGCACCATTGACGACCACCGGAGCTGCGGTCGGATGACGGCCAGATTGATGTGGCGTGCGTCCATGGGTCGGCTGCTGCTGCACCGCTGCGGTCTCTTTCTCTCGGTCAATGTTCTCACGGATCTGCCGGGCAGCCTGCTGAGGCACGCCTTCAAATCCACCCATCAAAACCGGTTTTTGAATGTGCTCTTTGATTTCGGGACGCCTCATGTGGCCCCCCGGGGACACGGCCGGAAGTTCCACCATGGCGACGGGCGCGGTGGCGTCTCTGCGCCCATGCGGCTGCTGGCGCACCGGCATCTGGTCGGCGTGCATGGATTGCACCTGCCGCTGAGGCACCGGCTGCCCGCAGGCCTGCTCCATCTGGCTGCGGGGTGGTCCCCCTTGGTGAACAAACGCATGGCCCCGGCTGTGGCTGGGCACGATCTGCGTCACATTCACGCTGTGCTGGAAGATCGTGGTCTGCCGCGTCACGGGCGCATAGACATTGATGTAACTCGAACTCACAAACTGGTTCGTGTTGATGAACGTGTAGCTGCTGGGGCCGAGGCCGTAGCGTGAGTCACAGTCGCGATACACCCCGCTGCACACCCCCTGCTCAGGCGGCAGAGGAGCCCAGCCCACGCAATCCCGGCTTTGACGCCAGGCGACCCACGCCGGAGCCCAATCGCTGCCCGGCACCCAGACCCACCCGTAGCGCGCCAGATTCACCCAGCGGCCATAGTGGTAGGTGGCCCAGCCAAAGGGCTCGTTCGACTGCCAGGCCCAGCCAAGCGATGACCACACCCAGCAGCCATCCACATAGGGCCGCCAGCCCGCCACGGTGATGGTAGGCCGCCAGCAGTAGCCGTAGCCATTCACCTCAAACCAGCGGCCAAAAGGCGTCAGACGGTCATAGAACAACGAGTAATCAGGCAGCGCCATGGGCTGCGGCACCACATTTGGCTGGGGCGTGACGACGATGCGCTGGGTGATGGCATTGCTCTGCTGCCGCGCAGCATCCGCCTGCACACGCAGTTCCTCATTCTGCCGCTTTAAGGCATCCAGAGAACTGCGCAGTTCCGCATTATCACGATCCTTCAGGGACTGCGCCATCTCCGCGAGCTGCTTGTCCATCAAGGCCGTCTTCGTTTCGATCTCCAAGGCCTGGCGCTGCAAGGCGTCGCGTGCCTCCGCAAGCTGGCTGTCTGCTTCTTCTGTCACTGGTGCCGCAGCCGCAGGCGGCATGGGTTTGTCACAGTTCGCCAGCGACAGGATGGCCGAAACAACAAGGAGCAGGCGGAAAGGAGATTTCATAAACATGGGATGCTGCTCTGACTCCCACGACCCAAATTGTATTCATTCTCTCAGCTAACGCCGACGCTTCACCACCTGCTGCGTCTGCCGCGTCTTCAGCATGAGATCGGCCTCCAGCACCCCGCTGAAGTGGGTCAGCGGATAAATAATGCTGCGCCGGCCAATGATGCTGCCGGGGCTGATCACGCTGTTGCAGCCGATCTCAGCGTAGTCGCCCACCACCGCACCAAATTTTCGCAGGCTGGTGGGGATGACATCGGTATCGGTTTTGACCGTGACCTCCAAGCGATCCAGCCGCACGTTGGAAAGGATCACACCGGCAGCCAGATGCGCCTTGTGGCCGAGAATCGAGTCGCCCACGTAGTTGTAATGCGGCACCTCGCAGCCGTCGAACACCACGCAGTTCTTGAATTCACAGGAGTTCCCCAGCACGCAGCCGTCGCCGATGATCACGTTCTCGCGGATGTAGCAGCCTGCGCGGATCTGGCAGTTGCGACCGATCCACGCCGGACCTTTAATCACCGCGCCGGGCTCAATGGTGGTGCCTTCGTCAATGAAGACATCCTCGCCAATGAACGCCCCCGGTGGCACCTGCACGCGGATTTCGCGCTGCAAACGGAAGTCCAGATACGATTCGATCCGCGCCAGCGCCGTCCATACGGGCGAGTCATCCGGAAACAGGATGCCATGCTTCGTATGGGTCAGGTCGAGGTAGTCGCGGGCGGGAAACATCAACAAAAGTTCAAAGTTTCAGGTTCAAAGTTTCAAGTTTTCAGAGGCATCATTTCAGACTGAACTTGAACCCTTAAACTTGAAACTGGATCGGCCTAGACCGTCATGATCTCTTTCTCTTTCGAAGCCACATGCTGGTCGATTTCAGCGATCTTCTTGTCGGTCATGGCCTGAATCTCTTTTTCCATGCGGTGGAGGTCATCTTCCGTGATGTGACCATCCTTCTCGCCTTTCTTGATGGTTTCGAGGCTGTCACGACGGGCGGAGCGCACCCGCACGCGGGCGTCTTCGCCCAGGGTCTTGCACATCTTCACCATCTGCTCACGGCGTTCGGTGGAGAGGGAGGGAATCGGCAGGCGGATCACCTTGCCTTCAATGCTGCCGTTCAGGCCCAGGCGCGATTCGCGGATCGCGCGGTCAATGTCCTGCAGAGTAGAGGAATCAAAGGGCTCGATGCGAATGAGGCGGGCATCCGGCGTGGTGATCATTGCCAGCTGCTTCAGCTTCATGTGGCTGCCGTAGCTCATCACATGCACGTCCATGTTTTCCACCAGCGTCGGCGAGGCCTTGCCTGTGCGCACGGTGGCAAATTCGTGGATGGCGTGCTCCACCGCCTTCGTCATGGCCTCTTCGGCCTCCATCATCGTCAGTTCAGGGTCCATATCAGTGTCGTGTTAAATTGTTCAGCCTTTCGCATCCACCATCGTCCCGATGTATTCGCCGATGAGCGCCCGGCGGATGTTGTCAGGTTCGTTCATGCTGAAAACGCCGATAGGCATGTTGTTTTCCATGCACAGGGAGAAAGCGGTCGAGTCCATCACCTTGAGCTGGCGTGTCAGGCACTCGTGAAAGCTGACGCGGTCAAATTTGACGGCGTTCGGGTTCTTGTTGGGATCGGAATCGTAGATGCCATCCACCTTCGTGGCCTTGAGCACGATCTCCGCATTGATCTCGCTGGCACGCAGCGCCGCAGTGGTGTCCGTGGAGAAAAACGGATTGCCCGTGCCGGCGGCGAAGATGACCACGCGGCCCAGCTCCAGGTGGCGCATCGCTTTGCGGCGGATGAAGGGCTCGGCCACATTGTCCATCTTGATGGCGCTTTGCACCCGCGTCGGCACGTCCATCGCCTCCAGCATGCTCTGCACCGCGAGCGAATTCATCACCGTGGCCAGCATGCCCATGTAATCGGCCGTGGCGCGCTCCATGCCCTTGTTGCTGGCGGTCACGCCGCGCCAGAAGTTGCCTCCGCCCACGACGAGGGCGATTTCGAGCCCGGTCTGGTGGGCTGCCTTGATCTGCGCCGCCATGTCTTCAACGATGGGCGGGGAAATATTGTCATGGCTGCCCGGCTCTCTCAGCGCTTCACCGCTGAGTTTGAGCAGAACGCGACGGAATTTTCGAGGGGCGGTGGAGTCGGACATGAAAGATCAGAGTATAACTCATAAAGCATGCACGCAGGGGCCTTGCAAAGCTAAATCTGCATGTCACTCATCCCGTTATGAAAGACGACCCTTCCATCCCCGCCGACGCACGCTTTGAAACGCGAGCCATTCATGTGGGCCAGGACTACCGCAGTGAGACCGGCGCCGTGATTCCGCCGATCTACATGACCTCCACGTTTGAGACCGGGAATCCCAACGGCTTTGACTACACGCGCTCCGGCAATCCGAACTTCCGCAACCTCCAGAGCACGCTCGCCAGCCTGGAAAACGCGAAGCACAGCACCGTCTTCGCCAGCGGCCTCAGCGCCATCTCCGCCATCCTCTTCTCCCTCAAGACCGGCGACACCATTCTCTCCGAGCAGCAGATCTACGGCTGCACCTACCGCATCTTCGAAAAGGTGCTGAAGCGCTTCGGCGTCAAAATCAAATACGCCAACCTCACCAACCCGGAGAACTACGACCTCATCACGCGCCTGAAGCCCGCGCTGGTCTGGCTGGAATCCCCCACCAACCCGCTGCTCAAGATCCTGGATATCAAGGCCATCAGCGAGGTCGCGCACAAGGTCGGCAGCATTGTGGCCATGGACAACACCTTTGCCTCCAGCCTGCTGCAGCAGCCGCTGGATCTGGGTGCCGATCTCTCCCTGCTCAGCACCACCAAGTACACCAACGGCCACAGCGACGCCCTCGGCGGTGCCGTTTGCACCAATCTGGACGAATGGCAGGAGAAAATGATCTTCGCCCAGAAGGCCATCGGCCTGCAGCCCAGCCCCTTCGACACCTGGCTCATCTCCCGCGGTGCCAAAACCGAAGCCGTGCGCATGGAGCGCCACTGCTCCAACGCCCTCGAACTCGCCCAGCGCCTGGAAGGGCGCAAAGGCGTGAAGAGCGTGAAGTACCCCTTCCTGAAGAGCCATCCGCAGTTCAAGCTCGCCAAAAAGCAGATGTCTGCCGGTGGCGGCATGCTCCTGGCCGATTTCGGCCTCAGCTACGGCGACACCCTCGCCTTCATCCGCCGCCTGCGTCTCTTCACCCAGGCCGAAAGCCTCGGCGGCATCGAAAGCCTCGTCGCCCATCCCGCCAGCATGACCCACGCCTCCATCCCCAAAGACGCCCGCGAAGCCGCCGGCGTCACCGACGGGCTGGTGCGCTTCTCCGTGGGCATCGAACACGTGGAAGACCTGTGGAAGGACATTGATGCCGCGCTGAAGAAGAAGTGATCGCAGCTACCCTTCAGCGTGAAGGGTCGCGCGAGCGTTTTGGAGTGCTCCAGTCCTCTGGAGCTTTCCGCATGACAAGAATACGACGAAAGCGCCCCGCGCTGCCGCATTCCCGTTGCCTCCCGCCCCCGTATGAAGAAAAGTGTCCTCCCTCTCAAATGTCCGACCTTTTCACCCACCCTCTCTGCAACGCCGAAGACCTCGGCAAGGCGATCCCTGACCACGACCTCGGCGTGTCCGTGTGCCTGCCGCTGTGGGAGCATGTGATCGGCTATGAAGAGGGCGACCAGCGGATCGTTTCCCAGTTCAA
>NZ_JBGANL010000113.1:0-6196 GCF_044222345.1 Prosthecobacter sp. | reverse complement strand
GCCTGGCTGGCGTGCCATGCGTTGTAGATCGACACCGCACGCGACGCGGCGTTGCGGGTGGTCTGATCCGCGCCGTTGCGGTGCAGCCATTCCAGCAGGGGCTTGAGTGCGACGTGGGGCTTGAAGTTGTCGTTCTTCAGTGTGTCCGACGCGTTGATGCCGCTGCCGTCAAAGCACGCGCCGATCAGCACCAGCGCTTGATCCAGATCCGAGGTCAGCTTGCGGCGATGTTTGCCCGACCATTCGCGGGCGAAGTCCAGCGCACTCGTACGTGTGAACACCTTGTTTTTCTCGGTGCACCAGCCACGTTGCACGAATTCGTCCGGCGTGGTGATCGAGCCTTTAAGAAACTTCTGTAACTGGTCGCGCTTGAGCTCAGGGGCGTTGCCGAAGGTGCGCAGGAACTGCCGCGTGATCGGCTCGGCGTTGACCGGCGGTGCTTCCTTGCCCTTGTCGGCGTCTTCGTCGATGAGCTGGTTGATGCCCACCAGCGCATCGCGCACGGAGATGGTGCGGCCTTCATCCACGTAGACCTTGCCGTAGTGGCGCGAGAAGTATTCCAGTGCTTTGCCGCGCCGGATCACCTGGATGTCGGCGGCGGGCAGACCTTCCTTGGCGTGGTTCTCCAACATCGCCTGCAACTGGCGTACATCGGCCATCACCTCGCGGCGCATCCGGCCCCAGCTCACGGGCTTCGGTTCTTCGGTGCGCTTACGGCAGACGTGGATGATGTCGTATTCGATGGTCTTGGAGCCGAACTCGCCTTCGCCCTTGGTTTCATCGGAGCGGATCGGGTAGGTCGCCTCGAGGTAGTAACCCGCATTGAACAGCGATTCCAGCACCGCCACCCACGGCTCGTCCTCGCTGTGATGGAAAGTGAAGGCCAGAATGCCGCTGGGCTTGAGCGCGCGATGCGCCTCGCGCCAGCACTGGGTGAGTAGGCGTTGATAGAAGCCGTCCGGGTCTTCAGGCTCACGCGCCTTGTTAGCCACGGCTTCCAGAGATTTTGGGGTGTATTCACCGCCGAAAATCTGCGGATACTTGCCCTTGAGCGCCAAGCGCAACCAGACGTAGAAGAAGTCAGCCAGCTCCGAGTAGTGCAACAGGCCACCGAAGGGCGGATCGGTGATGACTAAATCGAGGCTGGCGTCAGCGAGTTGTGATAGTTCCGTGGACGAGCCACAGAAGACTTCCGATTCATTTACTGGATCACCCGGAAAGACTTTCTCGCTCTTGCCGCTGATTTCTTCTGCAAGGATGGCATCCCTGCGTTTCATACCTTCGGCACTCACCGCTTCCCAAGGTTGAACAGCCCAATCACGCCCTTCCACGAGCGCTGGAATGCAAGAGGTCCACGGGCCATAACCCATCGGCGAAAACACACCAACCTCGATGAGCGTAGATTTTGGGTGGTAGTTATTGTTGGAGAGCGCCGGAACGAAGTGATCCTTCTTGACGTGCCAGAACGCAAACATGCTCTGGTTGCGCAAATAATTCTGGAACGCGCCGAGGACATACTCCCGCACCTTCCAGTCGTAGTTCCCGACACTGCTGATGGCCTTCAGAAGTTGGGCGTGAACCAGCAATTGCCGTGGGTTGAACATCGTCCACCAATGCGTGAAGCCGTGGCCTTCGCGGATGTCACCATTGGCGATGCCGGTCATGAAACCGTAGGGCACCTCGGAGCGCGGCCAATAGTCTCTCAGGTCAGCATCCTTGCGCGCTTCCCATTCTGTAAACGCAGCGTCGTATTGCTTGGCGTGAGTCGTGTCGTAGGCGGCAAAGAAGCGTCCGCTGTAAGGCTTGCCCGCTTCATCACGTTTCGGTGAATAGCATTGTGCTGCGTAGGCTGCCATCGGCCCCGTCTTGCCACTCGCTTTTACCGTCGCCAGCACATCCTGCACCGTGCCGCAGGCCGAGCAGGCGTAGTTCGACTTCTTCGGCACCGTGCCTTTCTCCGGCGCAAAGGTAACGCCCGTCTCTGGGTCGGTCACCTCATTCGGCAGCGCGCCGCGTACCTCCAGCAAGCGGATCTTCGCGGCGCGTGCCGCATCCCAGCGCGTGGTTGCGGCCACATCGTCTTGCGCCGAACCGCCGTATGGCTGCCCGTTTGCATCCTGCTTGGCTTCGCCAGCCAGCCATTGCGGATGTACCAGTAGGCTCAGTTCCACCTTTTTGTTCTTGCCCTTACCGAGGTTCACCATCGCGGTATGGCCGCAGTGCGGGCAGATGACGCCCTTCTTACGGTCGAGCACAGAGTAAGGCGCTTCCGTGGGCGCGACGTAGAACGGCGCATCGGGTGCCATACGCGCGGCTTCTTCCTCGACGTCGAAGGCTTCCCCACACTTGCCGCAGGTGTGCGCCCAGTGCTTGACGGTGAGCGTCTTCACCGCCATCACGGGGCTGGTCATGATCGGCGTGCGGTGGCCGCAGCCCGTCACCTGACAGGGGCCGTGCTTGGCCCAGAAGGTGTAAATGATCTCCGGGCCTTCGTACTTGTAGTCCTTGCGCTGCTCACGCGGAATGGCGAGCGGGTCGAAGTCGGCAGGCATTGCCTTGTTGCTGGGCAGATGCGTCCACTTGCCTTTCTCACCCTGCGGGCCGTCGCAGTAGTAGTACGGCATGATCTGCGGCTTGACCTCGGCCTCGATGTCGGCGAGCAGCTTCTTCACCTGCTCCAGATCGACATTGGCCAGCTCCTGCTTGACCACGAACCACGCGACCGGGTTGAGGTCGTTGCCGCTCCTGCTTGACCACGAACCACGCGACCGGGTTGAGGTCGTTGCCGACCATCTGCATCCCGAGGCGCGAGCCTTCCACCAGTGTGGTGCCGCCGCCCATGAAGATGTCCGCCACCTTCAGATGCTTGAACGCGCCTTTTTTCTGGTGATTGGCGTAGTAGTTGTCCCACACCAGCTTGGCGGCGTGCGACGGATCGTCCGGCGCTTTGGTCGCCGCCGCGATCAACATCGAGCGGAACACGCTGGAGCGCCGCCGCGCCCACCACTTGGACATCTGGTAAATCGGCTTGCCCGCGTTGCCTTCGATGATCGCCACCTGATTGACCGGCAGGATCGGGAAGTCCACCTCCAGACAGGTCTTGGGGCGGTTCGGGTCGTTGAAGTCAACGGTTTCGAGAGCGACCGCCTTGCCTGCGCCGACGGCTTTGGCGACTTCTTGTTGGAGTAGTTGTTTCTTGGTGGCCATGCGTCAATCTCAGGAAAGCTGGGCGATGCGCCACACGGTGGTGGCGATATTCGCGAGCTGCTTTTGACGCGCATTCAAGCGCTCGGGAACCCAGTCATCGTTTTCCTCGGCCAGCTTGCGGGTCAATTGCAAACCGCTTTGTTGCAGTACCGGGCGTTTGTCGGAGTAAGGTCTGTTGCCAATGTCCTTGTTCTTACCGGCTTCCAGCATGACCATATTGCCCAGTCGATATACGAATGTTTCCAGGTCACGGTCGTTGAATGCATCCCAGCCAGCTTCCGGTGATTGCGGCAGCACATGCTCGATGGTGTAGCTGGGAGAGTCGGCATCGAATTCGATGCCGCAGGCCTGCTTTTCCAGCTTGCACAGGATGTAGCGCACGATCTTGGCGTTGCGGCTCTGGGTGGTTTTGATGACTTTGTCGGCAAAATCTGCCTTGAAGGCTTCATCGCTCGGATAAATCTGGCGCAAGGCGGCCAGCACCTGAACGAAGCTGCTTGCTTCACCGTTGTGCAACTGCATGGCAGCCGTGTGATAAACCCGCTCCTGTTCGCCAGTATGCTGTGCACCGATGACGTTGTAACGGAAAGCGATGATGACTGTCGCGCGCAGCAGATCACCAAAATCCGCATCGGACAAACTGCGCTTGGCGGCCATCAGCATCGGATATGGCTGGCGTACGGAGAACATGCGCAGTTCCTGCGCGCTTTGTTTCCACGCGGGGATCCATTGGGCTCCCTCGGGTTGGGTGAGTGCCAGGTAGGTATCCACATCTTCATCCATCTCGCGCAGCAGGGAAAAAACGGCTTCGCGGGCCTGAATACGGCCACGGACGACCTTGAACAGCTCTGTTTGCCGGGCAAAGTTTTGGCGACTGTTCCAGTGCATGCGCAGAAAATCCGGAAAGCTTTCGCTACCGAGGCGATCCACGATCACCTCCCAGCGACGCTCCAATTCATCCATTTCATGTGTAGCTTCGTCACCGCGCGCCAATACGGAAAACAGGTAGTTCTTCAGTAGATCAGTGGCCGACAGGCGCACGCCACGGGCATTAAGAGTTTCAAATACCTTGTAGGCATTGAGTTGGTCAGCAACGGTGATGACGGTAAAAAACAGTTTGTCGCTGATGGTTTCAACAAACTGGGCCAGCGCCATGCCGGGATCGACTGCGCCTTTGATCTGTTCACGCAAACGACGCTCGAACCATTCGAAGCCCTTGCGCATGGCATGGGTGGAGGCAGGGAACCCTCGCTGTGGCAGATGGTCGGCCAATGCCACGAGATAGTCACGGTAGTAGCTGTCGTTATTGCGATTCAGCGATAGCTTGTTGCGTGTTGTCAGGGTGACCGGGTCGAGATAGCCAATATATGTAGCGCGCAATTGCTCCAGACGTCGTCGATTTTCGTCAGGGGCTTTCCCTTCATCCGCCAGCTTGTTCAGCAGGCGCATGGCCGCCAGGACGATGAGGCTGATCGTGGTCAGTCGCTGCTGGCCATCAATCACTTCATATACGCGATTGTCGGCTGTTTGCAGTACCAGATACCCCATGTAGTGGGCTGGCTCACCATCGGCGGGTAAGGCGCTCTGGATATCGGCCCAAAGGTCCTCCCATTCTTCCTCGCTCCAGGAGTAATCACGCTGGAAGCGCGGGATTCTATAGGTCAGGCCGTTGCCCAAGAGTTGGCGGTAAGTGCGATTTTCAGTATTGAAATTGGTGGCGGCCATTTCAGCCTCCTGATTTCGATAGTTCAACAAACGGCGACAACACCTCCAGCAGCGACAAGCCGCCATGCGTGAGCGTCGGGTAACCACCCTGGCTGCGCCACTTCCTGCGGCCCAGAGCTAACAGGTGCGCGCCGTGGGGGCTGTTGATCTGCAATGCCACAGGTGGCACGAAGGGGCCGGTGTCGCCGGTTCCCGTCTTGCTGCGCGAGCTTCCAAACGTCTGCTTGAGAAACTGGCCGACCTCGCCATCGGCATCGGGAAAGTAGCCGGTAGCCGCATAGCCGTGATCCGAGGTGATGACCAGCCGCCGCCCGGTGGCGAGACGCCCGACGAAGGCCCAGAAGTCGTCGCCGGACAACTGCTCGGCCACGTCCTTGGTCAGCGGTTCCAGCCCCTGGCCTGCGCCGGAGCCGTCGTGGAGCTTGGCGTCGGGCCAGTGGTGCCAGAAGATCTGGTTCGGCGCGCTGTTGATCAGCGCTTCGCAGTCCTTCCACGGCAAGTCCACGGTTTCGGTGCTGGCGGCTTGCAGCTTGTGCGCAAGACCGCCACCATTGTTCTGGAGCTTGCTGCGGCTGGCGAAGCCGAGCGCGCGGGCAAACTCATCGGTTTCGCCGGGCAGCTCGGAGGCGCAGGCAGTGACCTCGTGGGTGGTGAAGCCGCGCTCCTTTGCCCCCTGCAACAGCCACGGCAGCTCGCGCAGGGAAAGGCCGTCGAGGATCAGCACCGCCTTGGCGCTGAAGGGTTCGGCCCACCAGCGCATCAAGCGTTCCGAGGTACGTTCCACGCTGTCGCCGAAGGCTGGCCACAAGTCCCAGCCGCTGGAGGAGAGGAACAGATCCAGTGCGCCGATTTCGCGGTCGCGCCGTACGACCTCGCTGGGCGCATTGCCTGCGGCCAGCGGCTTTCTGGCGATCTCGACAGCCTGATCGACGATGACGCGCCAAGCATCGGCGTCGGAGCCTTGGGTCAGGGCCTGCAAGGCGCTGGCAGTCAGGGCCATCAGTCGTCCTCCTTCTCAAGATTCAGCTCGAAGCTCATGCCTTCGGGCAGCTTCTTGAGCAGTTCCTTGAGCTGCGCGCCGGTGGCGGCGGACACCTTGATGGACACCTCCGCGACCTTGGTGGCCGGGCCGATGCCCCAACCCTCGATCTTGCCGATCAGATTGAGCGGCGACGTGGCCGGGTTGGACAGCGGCGTGCGCGGCTTGGTAGTGCCGGTGTTGCCGCCGAAGATACCGCCCGGCGTAGGCACGGGCGTGGGAGCG
>NZ_JBGANL010000004.1:0-186923 GCF_044222345.1 Prosthecobacter sp. | reverse complement strand
CCGGGGTGAAGTGGGGCTTCATCCCGCCGACGAACACGAAGCCGGTGTATCTGATCTGCAACGCCGACGAATCCGAGCCCGGCACCTTCAAGGACCGCTACATCATGCACCAGGATCCGCATCAGCTGATCGAAGGCATGACGATCGCCTGCTTCGCCGTGGGTGCCAAATTGTCCTACATCTACGTGCGCGAAGAATTCCCCTACGCGGCGAAGATCCTCGAAAAGGCCATCGCTGAAGCGCACGAAAAGGGCTTCCTCGGCAAGAACATCCTCGGCTCCGGTTTCGACTGCGAGATCTACGTGCATCGCGGTGCCGGCGCCTACATCTGCGGCGAAGAGACCGGCCTCATCGAATCGCTCGAAGGCAAGCGCCCCTACCCGCGCATCAAGCCCCCGTATTTCCCTGCGGCGCTGGGCCTCTACATGAGCCCGACCATCGTGAACAACGTGGAATCCCTCTGCCATGTGAAGCACATCATCGAGATGGGCGGCGCGGAGTACGCCAAGCTCGGCACGCCGAACAACACCGGCACCCGCATCCTCTGCGTGAGCGGCGATGTGCAGAAGCCCGGCTACTACGAAGTGGAAGTGGGCAAGGTGACGATGGGCGAGGTCATCGACGTCCTCTGCGGTGGTCTGAAACCCGGCCGCAAACTCAAGGCGATCATCCCCGGCGGCAGCTCTTCCAAGGTGCTGCGTGCGGATGAAAAGTACAAGCTCCGTGACGGCCGCGAGATCGGCATCATGGACATCCCGATGGACTTCGACACCATGGCGCAGTGCGGCACCATGGCCGGCTCCGGCGGCGTCATCATCATGGACGACAGCCGCAGCATGACCTGGGTCATCAACAACCTGAACAACTTCTACGCGCACGAGTCCTGCGGCCAGTGCACCCCCTGCCGCGAAGGCAGCCTGTGGATGAAGAAGATCAGCGACCGCATCGTGGGCGGCGAAGCCAGCCCCGACGACGTGGACACCCTCGAAACCGTGGCCAACCAGATCGAAGGCAAGACCATCTGCGCCTTCGGCGAAGCCGCCTCCTGGCCGACGCAGAGCTTCATCAAGAAATTCCGCGACGAGCTCAAAGCCGACTGCAAACCTGATTTGACGGGCAAGATCGTCAATGAAGAGACGCTGGTGGCCGCTGCGGGGCTGGTGGGGTGAGTTCGCCCACGGACAAGGAAAAGCTGTGGAGTTTCAGACGGTGCATGATCGTTGTGATCATCGCCGTGCTGGCTTGGTTCTTTGTCGGTTACATCGGCAGAAAAAACTCAATCGAATATGGCCCATGGAACGGGACTTATTTCATGATGGGCGCGATGAAAGGGCTCATCACGCCCGAGTACGTGGCTTCAAAGATCGGTGCAACAAGCCCGCGTGATGAGGTGCTGCTGCGCACAGATTGGCAATTCGATGACGCCATGGTGAAGGAGATCAATATGCCGGGAAGCATCGCTACACCCAACAAAGATGGCTGGGGCTCGCTCTACTACATCATCTGCGACTTCAACAACGACGGCAAAGTGCCTAACCCCGAACTGCTGACCGTGCCACCAAAGCCGGGCGCAACGCAGAAGGAGCTCTCCGCACGCATGGTCATCTTCTCAGCCGGGAAGGATGGAGACCCGGCGACGTGGGAGGACAATCAGCCTCCCTATTTTACGAAGTAGCGCGCCGCAAGCCATGCGGCATCGGCGTTCATTCAGAACTCGACAGACCCCTGTCCTGTCAGCTAAAACGGCAACATGCAGGATGCCAATCCCTTCATCTCCCCGGCAGCCAAGAAAACCGGATGCCGATGTCTTCTGCTGGCGCTCGCCATCCTCATCGCAGGCGTGGCTGCTCTCACGGTATTTTTCCGCTATGCAGCTCAAGCCAAAAAGATTTACTGGCTGGACCGTTATGCAATAAGGGATCTTCGAATTTCGATCCCAGACTACAAGGTCGAATACCATCGCTTCCCCATTCTTGGAGACGTCCCGACGAGCCAGGACCTGGCCCTTCGTTCACGCGGCCCCATGCTGCCAGTCTTGCTCGGCAAAAACATCGAAGGACTCAATCCCAAGGAGATCAAATTCATGGGCCTGCCCCAGGCCGCAGAGCGCAAGTCTGGCCTCTGGCAAAATGGCGATGAATGGGTGCTCAGCGACCAGTGGGGCGAGCCCTTCTACCTCATCCTCGACACCAGCGGAGACGGCAAGATCGCCAATCCCGAATTCGGAGCGGAGCATCCCTACCCCAGATCCGCCCAGTCTCTTCAGCAGCATCCCCTTCCCGAAATGCTGCCAGTTGAGATCATCGTCTACTCCTCCGGCCCCGACCGCGATCCCAAGACGTGGTCTGACAACATCTGCTCCTGGCGCTCCGAGTAGCCGCCCCACTCCCGCCGAGGACGTCCACAGACGCCGCTCATGTCATGAAATCATATGTGATGGCAGGACAGACGCGGGCCGAAGGTCCGCAGGAGTCAGTCCAGGGCGCAGCGCAGCAAGGCCTGGGTCTGGTGAGAATGAACACCTTCACGCCGAAGGATGCGCTCTGATGGAGCGCGGGAGATGGAGCGCCGGGCCCCTGACGTCCTGGTATAGCGGTTTGCGAAACGGATTTCCGAAATGCCCCTTCCTGCCGCGCTGCTCCAGGGCTGGTAGGGATGCGTTGTGCGCGTCCCTTTTTTCGGGTCTGTGGCACCCGCAGGCGCCCCCAAAAGGTGCGCCGTCCTTGCCGCCTTCTGCAGCGTGATGGCAAAGGACGCTGCGGGAGGTGGAGCGCTGGGTGAGATGCGGTGCGCAGGGGCCGTGAGACAGCGCTGGGACGAAGGATTCCAGGGACGCGCACAACGCGTCCCTACCAGCCCTCAGGCATCATGCTCCTCCATGAGCCATCGGGCATTTCCAGACCTCCTTGCCGGAAATGAGTTTTGCGAATGGCTGTATCACCGGCCATTCTCCGAGTCTGCGCAGGCTCTCCCGCGCTCCTTCAGAGCGCATCCTTGGAAAGAAAACCATGGGACGTTCGGAATCCCAGGGCTTGTCGCTGCGCTCCGGCGCCCTGGGCTGACTCCGGCGGGCCTTCAGCCCTCGGGGGAAACCTCCATGCAGGCACCCGCAAGCTCAGCCTGACGCTTTGACTTTGGAAATGCGTCTGGAGAAACGTCGGCTTTGATTCAAGGCTCGACAGCGCAGGCCTCGCTGACATAAAACAACGCCATGAGCGCATCCACCACGGCCAGCCATGAAGCGCGGGGTTCGAAAAAAAACGACTGTCGCAGGTTCGCGATCATCCTCGGCCTCATGCTGGTGGCTTTGCCGGGGCTGACCTCGTGCATGAAGTTTATCCAAGGAAATACCAAATCACCCACGGCTGCGGCCATCAAACAATTGAAGTACGGCATCACTGCGTTTGAAATGGATTCCGCACACTTCCCCATCCCGAAATCCGACTGGCATGGTCCTGATGTCTCCCTCCGCACGCGCGGCCCCATCGTGCCGGCGCTTCTGGGGCAGGACCGCGCGCTCAACCCCAAAGACGTCAAATTCATCGACTTCCCCAACGCCGTGGCTCACAAAAACGGCCTCTGGCAGGATGGCGCGGAATGGGTGCTCAGCGATCGCTGGGGCGAACCCTACTACATCGTCCTCGACACCAACGACGATAAACAGGTTCCCAATCCAGAGTTTGGCGCGGAGCACCAGCCCCCGACGCTGCCACTGAAGGTACTCATCTACTCCTCCGGCCCCGACCGCGATCCCAAGACGTGGGAGGACAACGTCTGCTCATGGAGGCCCCACTAGCCGCCCCCGTCTGGAGTGCGGAGCGCCAGCGATCTCCAGCCCCCATTTGGAACTCGACAGGCGAAGCGAAACCGCCAAGAATGTCGAACTTGAGCGTGCTGGCAGGCTGGCACGCACCGCGTTTCCCAGCGCACCGCAGAAGCGCCAGTCCGCCCAAGAGCCGATACACCGTCATCCGCTATTCCATGATCCTGGCCGCTGTGACGAAGCCGCTGCTGGTCATGGCCATCTACCTGCGCCTCTCATCGAAGGTGGAGTCGGTCCATTGGCTGTTCGTCATCGCGGCATTGTTTTTCATCACGGTTCTCCCTTCCTTGCGCATTGATCCAGTCGAGGATGAAGAAGCCCGGCTGCGTGCCAACCGTGCCAGCTTTGTTCGGGCGCTCTGCGCCTACCTCATCGCGCGGTGGATTCTTGATCAGCCGGAGGCCGAGACCTTTCTCTCTGGCCTGGCGTCACGCCTGTGGGACTGGAGACCGGTGACTGCGTTGGCCGTTTTTTGCCTCATGCAATTTCGCACCGACATGCGGGCCGCCCTCCACTTCAAATTCAGCGATCTTTATCCTCACTTGAAGCGAGAACCGCAGCCTGAAGCTCCCTGATTCGGTTCCATCAAGCCCCCCTCACTCCGCCCGCCGGATCACGCGCACGGCGTACACTTTGGCGGTGAGTTCGGAGAGCTTCACGGGCTGCTTGTCATCCCGCAGGCGACCGTAGGACGGTCGTGGCGAAGCCCGCCCGTCCATCAGCGTACGGCAACGCACCATGGCGTGCGAACGTGCTCGCAGTCGGGCGGTTTGGCGCAGGAGACGGTAGTCGATGGACACGCGCTCGACGCCAAACACGACCGACCTACGCCCTGAGCCCGCTGCGCTCAGGCGCTCATCTACTCCTCCGGCCCGGATCGCGATGCCAAGACGTGGCAGGACAATGTGTGCTCGTGGCGGCCGCACTGAGCAGCCTCATGCCACGAGCAGTTAAAACGAGTCTGGGGATCCATTGAATCTTCGCGAGAAGACAGGCAACGGCCGTTATCATTGCTGGGAGCGCCGATGTCCACATCGGCTCTGGCGAGCGTCCCTGCGCCATCGCCACGGAAACAAGCTCACGGGCCTCACGCTGCCTGCCCGTGCGGCGGAGCCGTGCCCAGAGCCGATAAAATATCGGCGCTCCCAGTACGGAATGCCTGCCATGCATACGATGGGTGTGGCGACAGCCCGGTTTATCCTTCGAAGCACGCAGTGCGAAGAATGGACCCGTCTGTGAGCGTTCGGCAACGCCCCCTGGCGCACGAACGTCCTCGCAGTCGGGCGGTTTGGCGCAGGGGACGGTAGTCGATGGACACGCGCTCGACGCCAAACACGACCGACCTACGCCCTGAGCCCGCTGCGCTCAGGCGCTTGGTATCACTCCGCCCGCCGGATCACGCGGACGGCATACACCTTGGCGGTGAGTTCGGAGAGCTTCACGGGCTGCTTGTCATCCCGCAGGGGATCGCGGGCGAGGTAGTCCAGACCGTCTTTGCCGACGATGACGCACCAGTGCTGGATGCCGCCGAGGAGGAAATATTTCACCACGGGGTAGGCGCCTGCTTCCAGGGCGGCGTCCATCACGGCATGGCTGGCGGCGGGGTGGTAATCGGCGGCGAGCTTTTTGTCGGTCACGCGGGGGAGGGCGTTCCACACCACCCAGCCCTGCGGCAGGAAGCCGTCGGCTTTTTTCAGGCGCGCGTTGAGTTCCTTGGGCGTGAGCTGCACGCCGAGGTCTGAGCAGGCCATGGCAACGCTGGAGACGAGGCAGCCGTGGCTGCCCAGCGTGCCGGTGGAGGTGCCGAGCTGATCCGCTGCCCAGCGCTGATCCTTTTGCAGGTGCGTCTTGCCATCATCCGGCAGGCGGATGTGCAAGGGTTTGCCGCCCGTGGAGGGAATGGCGGGAGACAGGCGTGCCCAGCAGGTACGCAGCATCACACAACTGGTCGCCACGATCACCAGTGCAAGCAGCCCGATGAAGGCGTAGCGGCGCATGGAGTGGGCTTAGTGGGCCTTCTTTTCGCCGTGTTCGGCAGGCTTCGCGTGGGCGTCAGCGCCGTGACCTTCGTCGTGCGCCTTGTGCATGCCTTCGTGCAGCACCTGGGTTTCCTTCCAGGAGTGCTTTCCACAGGAAGTGGAGGCGAGGACGAGGGCGGCGGCGCAGAGGATGAAAGAGGCGGTTTTCATGTGGGATCGGGGTGCGCCATCCTATCGGAAGAGGCCCGTCGTGCAAATGACAATTCGCGTTCGGTGGGCATCCTGCGGCAGTTCCCCAAAAGTGCCCCTGGGCGTTCTGGCCGGCTAAGAATCGGCCTCGCCGGGCGTTTCCTCTTCAGCACGCCCTCCCAGTTCGTTCACGCGGCCTGTAAATTCATCTTGTCGGAAGTGCTGGCCGACGTGTATATACATGTAACTCAACAGTTTTTCTTGAAATGAATCCGTCGCAGCCTGGTAACCCGCAGAATCCTCAGAATCCGCAGCAGCCACCCCCTCCCGGTGTCACGCAGCCGCTGCCGCAGGGGTATCCCCAAGGTTATCCGCCGCAGGGCTACCCGCCGCAGATGCCAGGCTATCCGCCAGGATACCCGATGCCGCAGGGCTACCCGCCGCAGATGCCGGGCTATCCGCAGGGCTACCCCGCGCCGCAGGGTTATCCACCGCAGATGCCGGGTTATCCGCCGGGCTACCCGATGCCGCAGGGCTATCCGCCGCAGATGCCGGGCTATCCGCCGGGCTACATGCCGCAGATGCCCATGCCGGCCATGATGCCGCCGCCCGTGCCTTCCACCGGTGCCGTTCCCACCGCCGCGCCCGCAGCAGCCCCGGCCCCCAAGCCCGCCAGCGCCGCCGTGCCTGTAGCGATGCCTGTGCCTGCCGCCGTCGCGATGCCGGTGCCTGCCGCCGTGGCACCCGCCATGCCTGCGCCTTCCGGTGCTCCCGTGATGCCCGCCCCGAGCGTGGCTGTGGCCGTGGCAGCCGCCGCTCCGACCGATGACGACGGTGAAGCCGCCGCCGCTGAGGTCGTTCCTGAGCACGTCGAAGGCCAGATCTATCACCCGCCCGCACTCACCCACATCGAGGTGGCCAAGCCGCCGAACAAGTTTGTGCAGCTCTGGCTGAAGGCCGGTGCGAGCTCGCTGCTCCTCAGTATTTTGATTCACGCCGGTCTCGGCGTGCTGGCGCTGTTCATCGTTTTCCAGAGCGGTGTGATGGACAAGCAGGTGGACTTCCTGCCCGGTGGCGGCACGGCGCAGGGCGCGCAGGCCAGCGCGGATCTGCAGCACAAGGTGCAGCAGAAGAAGCGCAGCAGCATCAACAAGACCATGCCGATGAAGAAGCTCGTGAGCGCGAGCACGAATTCGGCCATCAGCCTGCCTGAGGCACCGCCGGACTCTCTGGACATGCCGGACGTCAGCGCAATGATGGGCGGTGGCGCTCTGGGTGCTTCCGGTGGTTTCGGCATGGCCGGAGCCGGCGGCGGCTTTGGCAAAGGTATGGGGATGGGAGCCGCAGGCGGTTTCGTGACCCTGCCGCCCTCCATGCGCAGCCGCTGCTCCACGCAGGAACGACTTGAAAAGCTGCGTCAAAACGGCGGCTCTCCCGAGTGTGAGGCCGCTGTGAGCGCCTCCCTCGAATGGCTCAAGACCAAGCAGAACCCCGACGGCTCCTGGGGCAAAAACAGCAAGTGTGCCTTCACCGGCCTGGCGCTGCTGTGCTATCTGGGCCGCTGCGAAACGCCGGAGTCCCCCTTCTACGGTGACAACGTCACCAAAGCCATCATGTTCCTCATTGAGGCCCAGAAGAAGCACAAAAACAAACTCTTCAGCCAGTCGGAAAAAGGCAACGCCCCCGTTTACGAGCACGGCATCGCCACCTACGCCCTGGGCGAAATGTACACGCTGGCCCGTCTCGGCAGCAAGAGCCTTCCCGGCATGCGCGAAGCCTTCGAACAAGGCGTGAAGATCATCATCGACAACCAGCAGGACAGCGGAAGCTGGGTCTACGACGGCGAGACCGGTTTCTATGCCGGCAAAAAAAGCCGCGAAGACTTGTCCGTGGCCGGCTGGCAGTTCCAGGCGCTCAAGGCCGCCAAGAACTCCGGGCTCAAGATTGATGGGCTGCACAGCTCCATCACCAAGCTGACCAAATACCTCGAAGACAAGCAGACCAAGGATGGCGGCTTCGGCGGCGCGAACCGTGACGCGCATTACAATCAGTGGAGCCTCTCCGGCGTGGGCATCCTCGGCCTCCAGACCATGGCCAAGGGCAAGACCACGCCCATCAAGAAGGGCATCAAATTCCTCACCGATTTCCTTACCGCCGAGCCCTTGGACTGGAACAAAAACTGCAACCTCTACTGCTGGTACTACTACACCCAGGCCTTCTTCCAGCAGGGCGGCGAAGACTGGAAATTCTACAACCAGCAGTTTCTCCCGCAGATCCTCGGCGCCCAGCAGCCCGACGGCTCCTTCAAGCGCGGCCGGCCCAACTGGCCCTCCGGAGATGCCGCCGACGAGATCTACCGCCAGTGCCTCTGCACGCTGCAGCTCGAAGTGTACTACCGCTACCTCAAGGTGGGCGACCGCGAAGAAGCCAACTTCTTCGATAAGTAGGGGCAGGGTAAGGCGGCTGGTCTCCAAGCCGCCGCCCAGCGCCCACCCCCACGAGCGCGGCGCAAAGAAGAGGCAGATCATCCAGTTCCGCCCCGTCCTCGTGGCCTTGGCGGAGAGTGGGGCACGCGTGTGTTTATGGTGACAAAAGGTGCCAGGCATGAATGGCACTCGGTTAAGGGCATGGATCGTGGATTACAGAATCCAGCGGACGCTGGCAGCGGCGGAGGGACGGTGAGGACGCTGCTGGTGGACGCGGGTACAAAGAAGACGCAGGGTTTGCTGCCCGGATTGTTCGGCCATATCCCAGGGGAGCACTCGCCTGAGGCTCGGCCCCCCTGGGCTGAATGACGCAGCCCCTTTGGGGCTGATGTGTGGACGGCGTGATGAGTGGCTTGTGGCGTTCAAGAAGGGGCGAAACAGGCACGAAACCCCGCCTTAACCGAGTGCCATTCATGCCAGGCATGAATGGCATTCGGTTATATAGCATTTTAAATTATATTATAGCCTAATGGGGCGGCGGCGGTGGACGCGGATTTGATGGGTGTGGCGGAGCGCCGCACAGGGGACTGTGCGGACCACTTTGCTGTCGCCCTCGCGATAGCTTTGGGTTTTTCAACCCAGATGAGGCCACATTTTTATTTAAAATGCTCTAGCGTTTTCCAAAACTGATTTCCGGAAAGCGAGCGTGGAGACGCTCTCGGCGGCGGCTTGAGGACAATCCGCCCTACCTCGCGCGGGGCGCTCGCATGCCCAGTGCTGGTAGGGCTGGCTGTCCTCAGCCAGCCGCCGTCGAAGCCCATGATCATCGATCAAGAAACAGCCTGCTAAACGGAAATGAGTTTTGCGAACCGCTATAACCCCGGTCCCCCTCTGCCAAACAACCGTCAACCATCGTCAACAACGTCCAGCCACCGTCAACTCTACCTCGGCCTTTTCCCCCCAATCCCCGCAAGGCCCCTCACCGAGTTCAAAGACTCATGCACCCTCCTCACAAAGGCATTCTCAGCGACCGGCCTCTGATTCTGAATCAGCGTCTAATCAGCGGTTAAAAACTCCGCTCTTCCGCCCATCCATTCCCTCGCCAATCTCCCTCTCACCGCGGCCTGCCCACCACGATTCCGGCGTGGCTCTTTACTGAGTTCAGGTACTCATGGATTGTCTTGTCCACGACGACTTTCTTGTAGGTCGCTGAGGCATGCATAAAATGGCAGGCGCCGTCTGCGGTGCGCAGGGCGAGGCCGACGTGGGAGCAGTAGACATGCGGGCGGTTGGTGACGATGCCGATGATGTCGCCGCTTTGAATCTGCGGCTCACAGGCGGCCACCTGGGCTTTGGGAATGTAATCAAACGGCACCTGCTCCAGGCGCGCCTCCATCTGCCTCAACTGGGGCACCAGCGCGGGATTGGCCCGGAGGTAGCGGTAGAGCTTGGGATTGAGCGACATCTCGTCGTTGCCACGTTCCGTCAGCCTCACGACCGGCCCGACGGCACGCGTCACATTGCGGATGTTTCCGCGCGCGGCGTTGTCGGTGTACCACTCATCCAGGTAATGGATGCGGTCGAGGTAGTTGCCCCGGCACACTCCGCCGCGATAGCGTGTCTGCTCGATCTGCCGCAGCAGATCGCCCGGGGAGTAGGAGCTCTGCCGCTTGCCAATCATCCGCGCCAGCCCGAGGGAGATCTCAAAAAAGGTCCAGCAGTCCAGCCCGGTGAAATTGGCCGATGGCGACTCAATGTGGTCGTCAATCTCCAGGGTCCAGCCCACATATTTGATGCCCCGCAGCGCCTGCCCGAACTGCGCCACGCGTGCGCCCATCGGCAGGGCGGCCCAGTTTTCCGCCATGGCCTGCGCCACCACCTGCTGAAATTTTTCCACCCCTCTGAAGGTGACTGACTGCGGCAGAAACTCGGCAGCGCGGAGCAGGGAGGCTCCTCCACTCAGAAGGCCCCAGGACAAGAAGTGGCGGCGTGTCAGCATGGCAGCATCAATAGCGATTTTCCGCCATCCCCAAAGCCTCTTCTCCCGCAGCACAGGCATTCAGCCACTGGGCCTCATCCACCAGGCCAAACTGCCTGGGCACCAGACGGCACAGCTCCACGAGCTGCCGGTCCAGCTCCCGCGCAAAGGACTCGATGGCCTGCGCATACCGCCTGCGCCGCAGCGGCTGCTCCGCCGCCTGCAGGCAGGATTGCAGATGCGCCTCCTGCATGAACGGCTCCAGCCCATAGCCGAGCATGGTGATCGCGCGGTCAGAGCTGGTATCCATGAGCAGCATCACCAGCCGGTTCTCACCGCCTTTTTCCACCGCGCTCGAAAGACTGCCACGGTTGAAGAGCCAGAAGGCATAGGGCAGCAGCGGCGCCTGGGGCGGCACCTCGGTGAGCACTGCGGCGATGCGCAGCTGGGGAAAGCGCCGCTCCACCTCCGCGATCACATGGGCGGCACGCCTCATTGAAAAAGTCCCCAGCACGCCCGTCATGTCCGCAATCGGGCGCTGCAAGGCCGGTGCAATGCCAAAGGTGCGGTCCGCCACCTCCAGAGAAAACCCGCACTGCCTGCAGGCAGCATCGGTTTCAATCGCAGGGGTTCGGCAGGCAGGGCAGCGCACCCTTTCAATGTACCACCTGCCGCCGCCTTTGTGCAATGATCATTCCTTGCCACTGCGCCGCCTCAGCGCCCAGCGCATGATCCCGCGCGGCATCAGGCGGAACACCCGGCCGGCAATCGAGACCCCCACTCCCGGAAACACGCAGGCCCGCCCCGCCTGCAGCGCCCCGAGTGCCTCACGCACCACCTGGGAAGGCGGGATGCGCAGCAAAGCCTGCCCATCCCGGTTCGTGTCCCCATCGTCCGCCCGCTTCGCCGTCTGGCTGAAGTTCGTCGGTGTCGGCCCCGGGCAGACACAGCTCACGGTGATGCCCCTGGGGGCCAGCTCGATGGCCAGCGCCTCCGAAAAACTGGTCACGTAGGCCTTGCTCGCCGCATAGACCGCGAGGTCCGGCATCGGCAGCGTGCTGGCCAGCGAGCTCACATTCAAGATTCCCCCCGGGGTCTGGAGCTGCGGCAGCAGCGCATGCGTGAGCAGCGTGAGCGCGGTGATGTTGAGCTCGATCTGCGTCCGCGTTTTTTCCACCGAGGAACTCGCGAAGCTGCCGTAATCACCCATCCCGGCGTTGTTGATGAGGAGGTTGGGCTTCACTCCATGGGCGGCGAGGAAGGCGCTGACTTCATCACGCCCCGCATCCGTTGACAAATCAGCCACACAGCAAAGCAGCCGCGCCGGGGTGGCGGACAGCTCTTGTTTCACCTTTTCCAGAGCCTCCGCCCTGCGCGCCACGAGCACCAGCGCCTCCGCCACCGGGGCGAGCTGCCGGGCAAACTCCGCCCCCAGTCCGGAAGAGGCACCGGTGATGACTGCGCGGCACTGGGGGAGGGAAAAACCTTTGGGCATGGGGAAGGAATAGCCAGGAGGCCCCCCGCCTTCAACCCGCATTCCGCTGAATGCCAGGAGGCTGCCGCGCCTCATTGAACGCCATGCTGCCCCCGAAAAGACCTGGACACGAGACCTGCCCAACGGCCAGCGGGGAGTTTCGGACCTGAATGGATGGTTAAAAACTGGCTCAAGCAATGCTTATATCAATTTACAGTAATTATAAATAATGCTAAATTTACAAAAACGCATGCCAAAAGTCACACTCCATCGCGCTGAGAAGGGGAAACTTGCGAAGCAAAACACGCAGGGAGGGGCTTCATGTACTCGATAGTTGGCAGCAAGAATGGCGATCTGCACCAAGTCGAGGAGGAGCGTACCGCACGACTTTACCGCATTTCCCAACGTCGCAATCACATCCTGACGGACCGCCTGTTTGCCAAGTTGATGGTGATGCAATGGCTGGGCGGGATCGTGATCGCCGTGTGGATTTCCCCCGTGGCGTGGAATGGTTCCAACATCCAGCCGCTGTGGCATGTCTGGGCGGCGCTCTTTCTAGGGGGGGCGATCAGCGCCGCGCCGGTGCTGCTGGCGTGGCGGCGCCCCGGACGGGTGGTCACCCGCCATGTCATCGCAGTGTCGCAGATTCTCACCTCGGCGCTGCTGATCCACCTCACCCAGTGGCGGTGGCTGGAGTACGTGGGCTGGGTGCTGATCGAAAATGTGTTCCTGATGATCTCGATTCAGCAAAATCTGACCGAGACGCTGGAAGTGGCCAAACGGCGCAGCAGGCTGGAGAGCATCAATGCGCAGATTGAAAACCAGGTGATCCAACGCACGGCGGAACTGACCGAGGCGCACAAGCAGCTCGTCAAGACATCGCGCCAGGCCGGCATGGCGGAGGTGGCCACGAATGTCCTGCACAACGTGGGCAACGTGCTCAACAGCGTGAATGTGTCTGCGGAGACCGTGGCTGGAAAAATCCGGCACTTCAGGATCGCGAGTCTGAAGAATGTGGCGCAGCTGCTGAGAGAGAATGAGCACCAGCTGCCGAATTTTCTCACGCAGGACCCCCGAGGGCGGGAGCTGCCCGGCTATCTGGTGCAGCTGGCGGACAACCTTGCAGAACCGCAGAAAGCGATCCTGGATGAGGTGAAGCATCTGCAGAACAACATCGAGCACATCAAGCAGATCGTGTCCATGCAGCAAAGCCATGCACGCGTGGCGGGTGTGCTGGAAAAGCTGGACGTGGTGGAAATCATCGAAGATGCCATCAACATGAGCAGCAGCAGTTTTTCCCGCCATGGCGTGTCTCTGGTGCGGGAGTTTGAGGCGGTGCCGTTCATCATGCTGGACCGGCACAAGGTGATGCCGGTTTTGGTGAATCTTTTGAGCAATGCCACGCAGGCGCTTGCCCAGCAGGAGAATGCCAGAGAATTGAAGGTGAAGGTCAGGCTGAACGGCGCAGACACCATTCAGATCAAGGTCATCGACAATGGCGGCGGCATCGCACCCGAGAATCTGACCCGGATTTTTCAACACGGATTCACCACCAAAAAAGACGGCCACGGATTCGGCCTGCACAGCGGCGCACTGGCGGCGCGTGAGATGGGCGGAAAGCTGACGGCCGAGAGCGACGGCGTCGGCTGCGGGGCTGTCTTTACCCTGGAACTTCCTTTGTCGAACTCAACCAAATCCTATGATGAACCCAACGACCGATAATCTCAACCGCCGCATCCTTGTCATTGATGACAACCAGGCCATCCATGAAGATTTTCGGAAGATCCTTGGCGAGTCTGATTCTGAAGATGCCAGGCTGCAGGCGGCTGAGGCCCGGATTTTCGGCGCTCCAGCGGCCATGCTCTTTGAGATCGACACCGCCTCCCAGGGAGAGGACGGGCTGAAAATGGTGGAGAAGGCGCTGGCGGAGGGCCGCCCCTATGCCATGGCGTTTGTGGATGTCCGCATGCCGCCAGGGTGGGACGGCATCGAAACGACGCAACGCATCTGGCAGGTCTGCCCGGATCTGCAGGTGGTCATCTGCACGGCCTTTTCGGACTGCTCATGGAATGAGATGCAGGAGCAGCTCAATCCGCTGGACCGGCTGATGGTGCTGAAGAAGCCATTCGACACCATTGAGATCCTGCAGATGGCCAACGCGCTGACGCAAAAGTGGCTGAAGCTGCAGGAATCGAAGGTCGAGTTTGGCGATCTGCACCACATGGTAAGTGAACGCACCCGCGAACTGGAGGAGTCCCAGGCAGCTGCCGTGAGCATGATGGCGGATGCCGTGCGTCATCGTGAAAAAGCTGAGCAGGCCTACGAGGAGCTGAAACGGGAGATGGCAGAGCGGCGCATGCTTGAAGAAAAATTCCGCGAGCAGGCATCCCTCCTCGACAAAGCGCAGGACGCCATCCTCGCGCATGATCTTGAGCAGCGCATCACCTACTGGAACAAAGGCGCGGAGCGGCTGTATGGCTGGAGCGCGCAGGAGGTGGTGGGCCGCCCGCTGGCGCAGCTCCTCTACAAAGATCCGGAGGCGTTTTACCGGGCCAGCGAGCAGGTGATACAGACAGGGGAATGGGTCGGGGAGCTGCACCAGATCGGCAAAGACGGCCGAGGTCTGGTGATCGTGGGACACTGGACTCTGGTGAGGGATGCCGCAGGCGAGGCCAAATCAGTGCTCGCCATCAACACCGACATTACCGGCCGCAAACAGACGGATGAAGCGCTGAAAATGCAGGGGCGGGTGCTGGAGAGCATGGCCGAAGGGGTGACCGTCTGCGATGAAGACGGGATCATTGTGTTCAGCAATGACTCCTGCAACACCATGTTTGGCTACAACAGCGGAGAGCTCATCGGCCAGCACTACTCAGTCATCCGAAGCCTGCCGCAGGATGAAGGCCGGCGTGCCATGGACGAACTCTTCGGCGTGCTGCGTGAGAAGGGGGCCTGGATGGGGGAGATGAACTCGCGGAAAAAAGACGGCACCCCGTTCATCACGCGCTCGCGCATCAGCGTGCTGGAAATGGATGGCGTGAGATCGTTCGTCGCCGTGGTGGAGGACATCACGGAGAAGAAAAACATGGAGGCGAAATTCCTGCGATCCCAGCGCATGGAAAGTGTCGGACGTCTGTCCAGCGGCATCGCCCACGACATGAACAACATCCTGACGCCCATCTTCATCTCCTCCTTCATGCTGCGCCGCAAGCTGCCGCCGGAGGACTTTGAAAAAATGCTCGGGAACATCGAGACCAACGCCCAGCGCGGCGCGGATCTCATCAAGCAGCTGCTCACGGTGAACTGTGACATGAGCGGCCAGCGCCACGTGGTGGAGACCAGCCGGCTGGCCTCGGACATGATGAAGATCATGTCCGGCACCTTCCCCAAGAACATCACCCTTTCGGCCAGCACCCCCGAAGACGTCTGGCCTGTGATTGGTGATCCGACCCAGCTCCATCAGGTGCTGCTCAATCTGTGCGTCAACGCGCGTGATGCCATGCCTGCGGGCGGCGTCCTTTCACTCAGCACGGAAAACATCCGGCTGGATGAAAACTTTGCAGCCATGAACGTGGATGCCATGCCCGGCCCGTATGTGGTGATCCGTGTTTCCGACACGGGAGAAGGCATCCCTGCCGAGGTCATCGACAAGATTTTTGATCCCTTCTTCACCACCAAGGAAACAGGCAAGGGCACAGGGCTGGGGCTTTCCACCGTGATGGGCATCGTCAAAAGCCACCAGGGCTTCGTCAATCTGCGCAGCCGCGTCTCAATGGGCAGCGTGTTTGAGATTTACCTGCCAGCCGCGCCGGATGCGGTGGCGGACAGCAGTGCCGCACCCGCCATGCAGGCACCGCGCGGCCAGGGAGAGCTGATCCTCGTGGTGGATGACGAGGAGGTCATCCGCGAAGTCGTGCAGAAGACGTTGTGCGCGCACGGGTATCGTGTCATCACGGCAGGGGACGGCACGGAGGCCATCGCGCAGTTTTCGCAGAACCGCGGGGAGGTCAAAGCCGTGCTCACGGACATCATGATGCCCTTCATGGATGGCGTCACGCTTTCACGCACCCTGAAGAAGATGGACCCCACCATCCAGATCATCGCCACCAGCGGCATGGGCAGCGCGAAAGGCCGGCAGGACAAGGCCGCAGCGCTGGCGTCGCTGCAGATCAACACGTTCCTGAACAAGCCGTACTCGGCCAACGAAATCCTCACCGCCATCGGCGAGCTGCTTGCTTCCGAACGTTCATCCCTGCCCTCTTCAGAGCTGGGGCTGGTGGCCTGAGTTTGGTGAAGAGAGCCGGAAGGCTGACCAAGGAATCCACGGAAGACACGGAAGCCAGAGTCTGGTTCGTCTTCCGTGTCTTGCGTGGTTGATCCCATCTCATCTGACGGGATGCAAATCCGTGTTTTCCAGGCTCTCTATTGAGGCTAAGAGTGCGCCGCATGACCCTCAATCAGCTCTCCCAGCAGGCAGCCTTCACCACCAAGGACGGCAGCACCATCCGCAGCATCCTGGACCGGACCAACGCGCCCGTGCAGAACCAGAGCCTCGCCGAGGCCACCGTGCCCGTGGGCCGGCCCACGGAGCGCCACTACCACAAGCTCAGCGAAGAGTTTTACTTCATCCTCGAAGGGCAGGGGACCATGGAGATCGACGGGGAAACCCGCCATGTGGGACCCGGTGATGCCATTCTGATTCCACCCGGCGCCTGGCACCAGATCACGGCCTCTCAGACGCTGCGTTTTCTCTGCTGCTGCGCGCCGCCGTATGCGCATGAGGATACCTATTTTGCCAATTTGTGATTTCTTGATAGCTGGGAAGCTGGACGAGGTTGAATTCGATCTCGCCGTCTCCGATGACGATGGTTCTGACCATCAATTCGGCCACGCGGCGCTTTTCCTCCAGGGTCATTTCCGGCCAGCGAGTATGCAGGTCGATTGCCTCCGTGACCATCTGTTCACTTGAAAGGTTGTCGATTTTGAGAACATCAATCTCCGCCTGGAGGCGGACGAGTTCTTCGTCGAGCTGGCCGCGCTGGACACTGAGGGGCTGGTTGAACTTCTTGAAGTCCTCCGCCCCGATGTTGCCATCCAAATAGAGCCGGAGCATGCGTTCGGTGTCCAGGGTTAGCTTCTCGGCCTCCATTTGCCGTTTATCGAGGAGGGCTTGTTTTTCGGTAAGAGCGCTGCCCGCCTTTTTGAGATAGGATTGGACGTTCTCAGGCTTCACGAGATAGCCTTTGACCTCCTCCATGAAAATCTCCTCCAAGTCCTGGCAGCCGATGCTGTTGCGGCACTTCTGGCAGGTGTATTTGGGGGTGCGCATGGGGACATACATTTTGGCTCCACAGTGACAGGCCACAAAGCCGCTGAAGATGTGCGCGGGCAGTTTGGCAGGCCTCCGCTCGCGTTTCATGTAGCGAGCGTCCAGGCAGGCGTTGCACCGCTCCCAAAGCTCGGCGGAGACGATGGCCTCCACTTCATTGAAGATGTGCTCGCTCTCCGGCTTTATGACGAGCTTTTTACCACCTTGAGTATTGGAGGTGTAGTTTCGGCGGTGGATGCCCTTGGGTGTGGGGTCGCGGAGCTGGAAGCGCACGGCGGTATCCGACCACTTTTTGTTGTTCCGGGTGCGGTAGCCTCGGGTGTTCAGCATCCGGGCCACGGCCTTGATGCGCTTGTGCTCATCAAAAAGTTCATAGATCAACCGGCGAACGGGAGCCTCCTCAGGATGCACCGCGAGCTTTTTATCCTTCCACATGTAGCCGTAGGGGGCTTTGCCGCTGAGGGGCTTGCCCATCTTGGCGCGGACGAGAACCGAGCTTTTGATGCGGTCGGCGATCTCCTCGCGCTCCCATTGGGCCATGCAGCCCACCAGATTGAAAAACAGCCGCCCGGTGGGTGAACTGGTGTCGATGCTCTCGCTGAGAGAAACGAGGTCTGCCTGGTGGACTTGGAAGAAGTCGCTGAATTCCATCAGCTCCTTCGCATTGCGGGTCAGGCGGGCGAGCTTGGAAAACACGAGCGCCTGGATGTGTCCGCGCTTCACATCTTTCATCATGCGCTTGGCTTCGGGGTGATCGACGACGCTGCGACCGCTGACACCGGCGAGATCGTAGATTTCCATGACCTTCCAGCCTCGGGAGTTCGCATACATCTCAGCCCGGACGCGGTGGTGCTCGGGACTGTCTCCCTCAGCTTGTTCTTCGCTGGAAACACGAATCCAAATGCCTACGCGCTTGCTGTCGCCTTCGCTAAATGGCAAAGTCTTGGTCATATGTTGCCCTTAGCATCCAGCGGTTGATTTTCAAGTTGAGGCACCGCCTTTCTTCACCCGCTTCTTCGTTTTTCCGCGTCGCAGGTTCTCCGCCATGGTGGCGGCCATTTCCTTCTCCAATCGGGGCAGGTCTTCGATAGGCGCTGGGATGGAGTTGGTTCTGACTTTCCATCCTTTCACCATCTTCGGCTTGCCCTCGGTGGCTGGTTCAGGGGGACTCGGGTTGCCTTTGGGCGACACGCTTGCGAGAAAGGTGTCGAATTCATCCTTCTGGAGGCAGAGCACTTTTTCCTGTTGTTCGGGTGAGAGCAGGCTGGCAATGGCGGCACTGAGCCGCCGATGCTTTTCCGGTTCGACGGTCAGAACGAGCACCTTCTGAACTCCTGCTCGGAGGCACTTCGTAATGTTCTTCATCTCGTATTCGAGCGTGTTGGTCACGGAAACCTCGCAGGCGATGCTCACACCATCGCGCTCGATATACAGATCAACGGTGTCCTGTGAGTCGGGTAGCTGCCGCTCAATGGTCGCTCGAAAACCGCGAGCTTCTGCGAGTCGTTTGAACTCTGCCTGGGCAGCCCTGTGGATGTCGCCTCCACGCCCCAATTCCTCAAGATCGGCTTTCAGCGTGGTGGCTCCATACTGTGGCTGTTCGGCTTGGGTTTCTGATGCAACCTCGACTGGCTCTTCTTTCGCAGGGATCGGCGGCGGAATGACCGGAGGCTCCACAGGCTCAGGAGCCGGAGTGGGTGGCGGCTCGAAGATCTTCTTTCCTTTGCTGGGCATCGTCTCGGCCAAATCAGCCAGGCGTTTGCGTTCTTTGGCCTCGATTTCGCTGCGAGCTACGGCGTAGCGCAAGCGTGAGCGGGTGATGACTTCCTGCTGGCGTTCTTCACTTCCTGGCTCTGCCGATAAGTCAGCCGGGACACTCAGGTTAAAGTCCTGGTCGCTGCGTTCCACCCGAATGATGGCTTCGCCAACAGCCAGCGATTGAAGCGCCTCTGGTTCAAAGTGCGCAAATCCCTTTGCCAGCTCACGAGCATCAGAGTCGCCGACCCGGAACACCACCCGAGTCCCTGCATTCGCTAGAACCGCACTGGCAACGGCATCATTCCTTCCGAGTTGAGCCAGTTCTTGGTGCGCCAAAACGAGGGCGAGACGATACTTGCGGGCACCGGACAGGATTTCAGCCATTGAGGGCGTGATGAAGTTCTGAAACTCATCGACATAGAGGGTGAAGAGTCGCCGCTGACTTTCGGCCATTCGCTGGCGTGCCATCGCCGCCTGCTGAATCTTCGAGACGATCAATGATCCAAGCAGGTAACTGTTTTCAGCACCCATCAGACCTTGGGGGAGCTTCACGAGCAGGATTTTCCCCGAGTCCATGATCTCGGCGATGTCGAGTTTCGCGTCCCGCTGCCCAACCATATAGCGGATCGGCTTGGGGGAGAGGAAGGTCTGCAAGCGAGTCAAGACAGGCCCGATGGATTTGCTGCCTCCGAGCTGCGGGAAACCTTTCCTCCAGTAATACACCACATCAGCATCCTGGACGCTTTCGAGGACGCTGGCTCGAAAGTCGGGTTCCAGCAAAAAGCGCTGCACGTCCGCCAATGTTCCGCCTTCGGGGCGCTCCAAGAAGGCCAGGATCGCATTTCGCAGGACAACCGTCATCTGATCACCCCAACTCGTGCTCAGCCGTTGAAACACACTGACCAAATCCGACGCGAGCAGTGTCTTTTCATAATCAGCCTTGGCGCTCAAGATGTTAAACCCGACGCTGAACTCCTCATCACCTGCGTCGATCAACACCACATCATCCAAACGACTTTCCGGCACGATGGAAAGGAGGCGATCCACCAAATCACCATGCGGATCGAGCAATGCAAAGCCCTGGCCTGACTCCATGTCTTGCCGAATCAGATTCGCCAGGAATGTAGTCTTTCCGGTGCCAGTGCCACCGATGGCATGAAGGTGTCTGACTCGCTGTTCCGGCGTCAGATAGACCTCCTGCCGTCGCCCGGCATGAACATTCCATCCTATAAGCAGGCCGCTTGAGGTATCGGACGCATAAGCTCTCGTCTGCCCGGAATCTTGTCGGAGCCGCTTCGAGAGGCTGCGGTCATCCGGGAGTCTAATGAGGGAGAGCAACTCCTCCTGAGAGAGCACCATTCCCCAGCGATGCGATTGCCTCCGCAGGATGTCTGCCTCCTGCGCTTCGGAGGCGTAGTCATTCATCGCCAGCGGAACGAGATGGTTGCCGCCTGGCCGCGAGAGCGCATTGAGGGCTGCTACCAAAGGAGCGAGCAACGCCCACGCTCGATTGCCATCTTCCGCGCAGGTAACCAGTCGCAACACCACGGCATACAGCGGACTACTTGCCTTCGTGGCAGCTTCACGAGCAAGGTCGGGCCTGTTCTTGAAGACGGGCACTCCATCAGACTTTGTGGAAACTTGCACCATGCCATCTGCCCAAGGCGCGGCGACCGGCTCAAAAATGACCTGGAACAGAGCCATTTCGCCCTCTGCCAGGGAAGACATGCCAGCGATCAAGCCTGACAGCATCTCTGTCTTGCCGGTCTCGATGGAGAGCAGGAAATCACGTCCAAGACCGATCTCCGCAGCAGCATAGCTGGTGCCTGTTTGCTCCCATGCCTGAACAAGCTGGGCATCTCCAGCTCGGGGCGACCATTCAGAAAAATGTGCTTCGCACTGCGCTTTGACAAAGGGTTCGTCCTTCGCGCTGCATACCCATTGAAAGCCTATTTCGCGATGATCGGCCAAAACCTCAAAGGCCACCGGATCGCCACAACTCCGGCACATGCGAAGGAAGGACTCGGCATGATCTCGCTTCGGATGCGAAGCCCTGGGAAAAGTCAGCGCGATCTCAGAGCACCCCTCCCGACTCCAGGTGGAGATTTCATTTTCGGAATCCGTGTCGTCTGCCTCCGCATCAGGAGTCGCAGGAGGATTGAGCAAACGCCCCGCCTTTTTCAGCAACCTCTCTGCAAACGAGGCTTTCCGCACATCATCCGCAGCCGATGAACTTTGAAAATGATAACCTCGGAACGGCTGAAAAGGTGGTTCCAACGCCACGGGTTCCTGATGCACGAACCAGCCGCGTCCCCGCAGCTCCCACTGCAAATACTGCGCTGAGAGCTGTTCGTGTGGCGTTATCATGCGCTCGTTCGTATCGGAGCCTGCACCATCCGTGCGAGCAGCGGATGAAGGTCTGGCCTGGTTTCAATGAACTCCACTTTTTCGATGCCTTCCGAAGCCGTGATCTCCTTGATCTTGTCCTGGATGACCCGCTCCATCATTTCGGCATACATGAGTCGCGTGTCGTGGCGGAAAAAGGTCTCCTTGCGAAACAGTGCCTCATAAACACGACCGAAAACTGGCACCGTCAGAAGCCAGGCATCGAAATCTTCAAAACCAAGTGTCAGCGTATTGCGCAGCAGCAGTGCGAAGCCAATCGCAGTCATTCCGATGGTGATCCCGCCCCAAAGCATTCCGAACAAGGCGATGTAGCCGAAAACAAGAGCTGTCAGCAGCCCGGCGACGATCAACAACTGCAATCCAGGAAACGGAGCGGGAATTTCACAAAAGCGGTAGGAAAAAAACCACGACGTTCCAAACGGGGCGGAACACAGATCAAACGTCAGCCGCTCTCGCCTCATGCGGAGGTAGTCTCGTTTGGATGAAAGGAGGCCGCCTTCTCGGTAATCGAGCCGCATCAACTCAAGGCCCGGCACCTTCCGGGTGTTCAGCTCATGTTCGATGCTCTGGTAAAAAGCATCCGTGGAGGTTTCAAACCCGTCAATCAGCGCGTAGGTCGGCTGCTTGAGTTCTTCCGGCTTTCGTTTTTTCCAGAGGCCAAACATGGTGGGTAAGTGGGTTGAGAGTTCACTTGGCGTCTTTGAATTTCGACATCAATTTCGCAGTTTCTTTCTCCGGGTCTGCTCCCAGCGCTTCAAATAGATCAAAAGCCTCGATCATGTCCACTCTTCGTTCACCCAGCTCGATTCGCGCCACCATCCCATGCTCACGTCCGAGCGCTTGCGAAAGGTCGCGTTGGGTCATGCCTGCTTTCGTCCTGAGCGAACGAATGTGCTCGCAAAAGATCTTGGATCGCTGGCCGTGTAGGGTCTTATTCACCCACAGCTTTTGCCAGAAAATCGGCTTGCCTCCAAAATGAGAGCAATTATAATGCTCCCGAAACACAACCCCTCACACACGCCATGACCTTCCTTCGACGCATCGGCCCTGACCCCCACGCCAACGGTCAAAGCACCCCGGCTTTGGAAAACTGTCCCGACATTTGGGAACTCGCTGACGGAGATTTTGCCATCATTGGCATCGACATGACGGATGCTGCCAAACCGCTGCTGCCCGCCACGGCTGGCTGCGGACCCGATGAGAGAATCGTCCGCGTTCCCCGCCGCATCTTGGTGGATGCGAAAGGGGATATTCCCGCCAAGGCCTGACGACTGGCATCAAGCACGGTCTTTATGATATGATGGGCGCAATATGCCCGGCTTCATATCGTGGATGGGTAATCATGCGTTCGACCTCCTCTCGGCTGTTGGAATTATTTCCAGCTTGGCTTTTACGGCTGCCAGCTATCGAGAAAACACCAAATCGAGACGACTTTCCAACCTCGTCAGACTGACAGAACAACACCGGGACATTTGGGACGAAAGTCAGGGAAACCCCAAGCTCGCCCGAGTTCGTGATCCTCTGGCTGATCTTTATACAAAGCCGGTGACTCCTGAGGAAAGTCAGTTTGTCATGCTGCTCCTGTTCCACCTGCACTGCTGGTATCGGGCGATTCAAGGTGGCGAAGTGAAAGTTCTGGAAGGACTTGAAATGGACATCAAAAACTTCTTGGGCAGACCCGTCCCAAGATTTGTATGGGAACAACGGAAAGCCTATTTTGATCCCGACTTCCGCATGTTTGTCGATCAAGTCATCTCTGCTGCCTAGAAAGGACGACTCGGGATTCCCAATTGCGAGGCAAAGTATTGCCCGAACCGGCGGTGAAGCTCTTCTTTTAATATGACAGGTAAGCCAGGGCACTTCTGGCCAAGCAGCTTTGCAAAAAACTTGTCGAAGTCCGTCCAGATCATCAATTGCTGGGCCAAAGCAATCAAAGGTTGCACACGCTGGATCATGGCTCCCCATATCGCTTTACCGGGGAGTTTTTCTGCGGCCTCAAAAGTTTGAATGCATGAAGGAGAGAAGATCGCGTCTCTGTTCTCAGAAGGGCTCACGGAACGCAAGGGGTCAACCAGATAGCAAAACGACAGCTTTTCGGGAATTGGAGTGGAGCTGAGTCTGATCGGATGAATGATCGTCGCATATAGCTGGCAGTGCGCCCACACACCCTTTTCGTCCGACCACACGGCGAGCAAGTGATCGACCGGCCCAATTCGTGGAGTGAGAATGGGTGGTTCTGTTCCCCAACGAATAAAATCCTCCATGATACCTGTCCTGTGAAGAATGAAATCCCGGACAGGATTAAAGCATTCACGGAGAGCAATTTCCGGCGCTTTAACACCAAGGAGATTGAAAGCAGATTTGGTAATTGCTCGCAATGCTTCGATTCCGCCCATTTTCACCTGGAAGTGCAGTGGTGAATCAACGGCGGTCTGGCTGATTGTTGACTGCTCTCGGATGTAGCGGGCAAAATCCTCTCGGCTGAGTTGGATACCTGGAACCAGCGCAGAAGCCTGTTTGAACATCTCGGCGGCGGCCCATTCGATTTGATTTACATCACGAAGCTCCGCATGAATTCGTGCTGTGCCTGGGTCTTCATGCGGCTCGACCTTAACAAATGGTTTTGTGAGGGAAAAATCTCCCCCGGAAGCCACTGTGTATTGCCGTCCCTCTGCATCAGGTATGTTTTTCAGGTCAGGTGCTGGGCCGTGATCTCCATCGGCACCTAGCAGCACTCTGAACTCCTGAACCGTGTCAGCAAGAGCCTTGTCGATTCCCGCGAACAAGGCGTTGGCTTCAGGAGAGCAGAAGGCGCTGCTTTTCCATCTTGCTCCAAGGCAAGCCTGAAGGATGTGCTCGCGGGTAGATGGAATGAACGGCTTCTTGAAGTAAACGCAGTTTTCGGTCATGAATCAAGCTGGTGAAAAACGAAGTGGAGTCCAGACATGGGCTAGCTGTTTTTCACAAAGGGAATGCCGGGGGATGTGTTGAACTCACGACCTCTGAGCCAAAGGAAGATCACGGGCGTGACGATGAGGATGTGGATGAGGCTGGAGATCATGCCGCCGATGACGGGGGTGGCGAGGGGTTGCATGACTTCGGCTCCTTGGCGGTGGCTCCACATGATGGGGAGCAGGCTGGCGACGATGGTGGCGACGGTCATGACTTTGGGGCGCAGGCGCAGGCGGGCACCGTCTTTGACGGCTTGCACGAGGTCGGGGTAGGCGAAGGCGGCTCCGAGCTGGGCCATGCGGGCTTTCACGGTTTCTTCAAGATACACGACCATGACGACGCCGGTCTGAACGGCGGTGCCAAAGAGGGCGATGTAGCCGACCCAAACGGCACCGTTGAAGTTGTAACCGAGGAGCTTTTGCAGCAGCACACCACCGCTGAGGGCAAAGGGCACGGCGAGCATGACGTGCGCGGCTTCCAGGGCGCTGTGATAGACGATGTAGAGCAGCACGAAGATGATGAGCAGCACGATGGGGAAGACGATCTGCATGGTCTGCACGAAGCGGCGCTGATTTTCATACTCGCCGGTCATTTTGTAGGTCATGCCTTCCCAGTCGATGGTCTTGAGCTTTTGCTCGACCTCCTGCACGAAGCCGCCGAGGTCGCGGTCTTGCACGTTGGCCTGCACATAGGAGCGGAGGCGTCCGTTCTCGCTGGCGATCTCGTTTGCGCCGACTTCGCGGGTGATCTTGGCAACCATGCCGAGCGGGATGTAGGTGACGGGCGCGTTGCCCGCGCTGGATGCCATGCCTGCGGCGGGCGCGGCTGCGGCTCCGCCCGTCATGCCACCGCCACCGCCCATCGGAGCGGCACCGGATGCGCTCATGCCCTGACGTGCGGCGACGAGGATGCTGCTGAGCTTTTCGATGTCGTCACGCTCGCCGCGCTGCACGCGGATCTGAATGGGGAAGCGCTGACGGCCTTCGATGGTGGTGCTGACGTTCTTGCCGCCGATGGCGATCTCCACGGCGTCGAGCACGTCTTTGGCGCTGAGGCCATAGCGGGCCATGGCCTGGCGATCCACTTGGATGTTGAGGTAGGGCTTCCCCTGCACTCGTGAAGGCGAGACTCCGGCAGCTCCTTCGATGCTGTTGATGAGCTTCTCGATCTCGAAGGCTTTGCGCTGAATCTTGTCGAGGCTGTCGCCATAAATTTTCACGCCGACCTGAGCGCGGATGCCAGTGTAGAGCATGAGGATGCGGTTCTCGATGGGTTGGAGAAAGGCGGGCACATAGCCGGGCACTTGCTTCATTTTCTCAGTCAGCTCGGCTTTCAGTTTTTCCACGGTCATGCCTTCGCGCCATGCGGGATTGCGTTTCACGCTCCAGCGGCCATCGGGGATGTATTCGGGTTTGAGCATGATGGTCGTCTCCAGCATCTCGGTGGGCGCGGGATCGGTGGCGGTTTCAAAGCGGCCTAGCTTGCCTGCGACGGACTCGACCTCGGGCGTGGCGGCGATGACCTTGTCCTGCCAGGACATGACGCGCTGGATTTCCTTGAGGCCGGTCTTCGGCATCATCACGGGCATGTAGAGCAGGCTGCCTTCATTGAGCGGCGGCATGAACTCTTTGCCAAAGCCGGTGACGGCATCGGCGAGGCGCGGATAGCCAGCATCGCGGAGCTGCTTCACGGTGGCGCGTGGCAAACCAAAAGCGGTGAGCAAGGCCACGCCGAGGATCATCATCGCCATGCCGATGACGGTTTTGCGATGAGTCAGCGCCCAGTTCAGCGTCGGTTCATAGAGGCGTAGCAGGAACTTCATCACGACATTGCTTTCCTCGGAATGAAACGGGCCGCGCACGAGCAGCGAGCAGAGCACGGGCACCAGCGTGACGGCGAGCAGCGTGGAGCCGATCATGGCAAAGGTCTTGGTGAAGGCGAGCGGGTGGAACAGTTTTCCTTCCTGTCCGCTGAGCGCAAACACGGGCACGAAGGCGAGAATGATGATCGCCATGGCGAAGAAGATGGGCCGCCCGACCTGCGTGCAGGCGGTGAGCGTGACATCCCATGTTTCTTGGGCGCTGAGTCGCCCGCCTTTTTTGTGCTCGGCTTCCTCACAGTGTCGTATCACATTCTCGGTGACGACAATGGCAGCATCGACCAGCACGCCGATGGCGATGGCGATGCCGGTGAGGGACATGATGTTGCTGGTGATGCCAAACTCCTTCATCAACAGGAAGGAGATCAAGATCGAGATCGGCAACGGCAGCGTGACGATGAGGATGCTGCGGAAGTGCCAGAGGAAGATGATGTGCGCGAGCGTGACGAGGATGAACTCCTCCAGCAGCGCGTGCTTGAGCGTGCCGATGGTGTTGTCGATGAGTTCGCTGCGATCATAGAAGGGCCGGATGGTGACGCCCGGCGGCAAGCTGGGGGCGATTTGCGCGATCTTTTCTTTGATGCGCTCGATGACGGCTTTGGCGTTTTCACCCGTGCGCATGACGACGGTGCCGCCGACGGCCTCATGGCCGTTCAAGTCGAGCGCACCACGCCGGAAGTCGCCGCCGATCTGCACGGTGGCGATGTCCTTCAAGTAAATCGGCGTGCCTTCCATGGCCTTCACCGTGACGAGTTCGAGGTCTTCGACACTGGTGACGAGGCCGATGCCGCGCAGCACAAACTCGGCTCCATTTTCCTCCACCACCTTGCCGCCGACATTGAGATTCGCGCTCTGCACCGCTGTCATCACGTCCATGAGCGTGACATTGACCGCACGCATCTTGGTGGAGTTCAGCTCCACCTGATACTGCTTCACAAAGCCGCCGATGCTCGCCACCTCGGCCACGCCTTGCACACTGGCGAGCTGGTAGCGCACATACCAGTCTTGCAACGAGCGCAACGCGGCGAGGTCGTAGCCGCCATCCTGCGCTTTGGCAGGATCGACATGGAAGTAGTATTGATACACCCAGCCGAGGCCGGAGGCATCGGGGCCGAGCTGCGGCTTCACGCCTTCGGGCATGGAGGCTTGCAGGTAGTTCAGCCGCTCCAGCACTCGCGCCCGTGCAAAGTAGGTGTCCACCTTGTCCTCGAAGATGATGGTGATGAGCGAGAAGCCGAACATGGAGGTCGCTCGCACTTCCTTCACGCCAGCCAGACCTTGCAGCCCGGTGGAAAGCGGGAACGTCACTTGGTCTTCCACCTCCTGCGGACTGCGGCCCATCCACTCGCCATAAACGAGCACCTGATTCTCCGTGAGATCAGGGATGGCATCGACAGGCGTGAGGTAAATGGCCCGCACGCCGAGCGCGATGAGCAGCAGCGCGGCACAGGCGACGAGAAACCTGTTTTTCAGGCTCCAATGAATGATGGCCTCGATCATGATGGGTGAGTCTTGAGGTTAGTGAGGCAGGACGAGCGCGAGCGCCGCCATTGCGAGCATCAGGCCATCTTCGATGATAGTGACGGTGGACATGGGCAGGCGAAAGACCGTGCCGAGGCAGGCGCAGCGGATGGCCCGCTTGGAGAGCACGGCACGCAGCACACCTGCGAGGCTCACGGCCATGACGACCAGCGTGATGCTGTTCACGGCCATGGGGGCCACATTGGCGAGGTAGGCCAGTCCGAGACCCAGCTCGATGAAGGGATACACGAAACCATAAACAGGCACGGCTCTGGCGACGAGATCATAGCCGCGATACGCATCCGCGAAGCCGCGAGGATCGAGCAGCTTGAAGAAGGAAAAGGCGATGAAGAAGCCGCCCATAAAAAGCCGCATGGCGAGCGCTGTGCTCCAGCTTCCGGTCGCCACCATCGCTGCTGAGATGACAGCAAGCAGGTAGATCAACAACAAGATCAGAGGCCGGTAAGTGGTGGTATCTGCGGCAGGTAGTGATGGCTCTATCACCGTTGATTTGACGCGGTAATGCCCGAGCGGTTGCAGCCAGCCGTTCAACTCGTCGTCAGAGAGCATCTGCTGCGTTTCGACTGTTGCCTCCGGTGGCTGCAAGGTCACGGAAGCTGATGAGATGTGTGGATGCTCGGCGAGCCGCTTCTCGATTTTGGAGACGCAGTTGCCACAGGTCATGCCGGTGATGGGAAAGGTTTGTTTCATGATGAGATGGATGTGGTGAATGGGTTGATGTGTCGTGTGCGGGATCAGCGTTTGATCTCCTTCACGCACTCCAGCATGTCAGCGCCGAAGTAGGGATTGTGTCCGGGGCGTGTGCCGAGCTGCACCCAGCGGCCTTTGGCGGGGACGTTGGGGATGATTTGATCCACCATGAAGCACTCCCACACTTTGAACTCGGGTGCTCCCTTCGCACTGCGCAATGGCTCGATCAGCGCGGTGGCTGCGGTGGAAAAGGTGTGGAAGGCGATGCGTGCCTTCATGATGTCCGTGAAGCCGTGGAAGTGCCGCGCTTTGTCGAGCGCATCGAGCTTGGGCTTCAGGGCTGCGTTCGGCTTCAAAGCATCGAGCAACGCACCCGTCTGCATCATCGCGGGTTCGCTGGCTTTGTTGAAGGCGGCGAGATTGTCGGCGGAGAGAGCGGCGGCCATGGCATCGGCCACCTTGATGAAGCTGCTGATGGCCTGCTGCTGGGGTGCGGTGAGATCGGCCATCGGCATGGCGGCTGGCATTGGCTCCGCTGGCGTGGCGAAGGAGCGGTTCATTTCCGCTTGGCCGTCGATGAGCAGATTGCCATTCGTCACGATCTTGTCGCCCGCCTTGATGCCGGAGAGCACCTCCAGCAGCGCATCTCCACGCCGCCCGATTTTCACCACGGTGCGTGCATACGCTCCGCCGCCCTGATCCACATAGACCACGGCCTCCGGGCCGGTCTGCATGACGGTGGACTTCGGCACGGTGAGCACTTCCGGCAGCTCCACCTTCACCATGCCATCGGCATAGAGGCGGTGCAGCAGCTCGCGGCGGCCGTTCACGAGCGGATTGGGCAGTTCCACGCGAACTTTGGTGGAGCGTGTGGCTTCGTCGAAGTTTGGATCAATGAAGGTCACTTTGCCTTCAAAGGTCTTTCCCGGCATTGAGGGCGTGGTGACGAGCACGGTCTGGCCCATCTCGATCCAGGGCATGTCCTGCTCATAGGCTCTAAACATGAACCACATGGTCGAAAAGTCCGCGATCTCCATCAACCGCTCTCCAGCCGTGACATACTGGCCTTCATAGACGCTCTGGGAAACCACGGTGCCGCCGATGGGTGAGAGAATCTGCGAGGTGAGGGCATCCGAGGGTTTTTGATCGAGAGCCTCGATCTGCTTCGGAGTCAGTCCCATCTGGCGCAGGCGCAGGCCGGTGTTCTTTTTCAGTTCTCCGGTGAGTTGCCGGTATTCCCGCTCCGTCTGCAACAACGTTGGGCTGTAGAGCTCCGCCAGCGGCTCGCCCTCGGCCACTTCCTTGCCGATGAAGTTCACATGCAGCTTGTCAATGCGCCCGTCGATATAAGCGGAGAGCACGCGATGCCGGGTGGCGTTGTCATCCATCATGCCTGCCACTTGCAGGGACTTCGTGAGCGGCTGCATTTTGGCCTCCACGGTCTGCACCTGCATGACCTGGATTTGATTTTGCGTAAGCGGCACCACGTCGCCGCCCGCAGCATCGAAGCCTTTGTCGCCCTCATAAACGGGCGTCAGCTCCATGCCGCAAATGGTGCAACGGCCCGGCTTGTCGCTCTTGATCCAGGGGTGCATGGCGCTCTGATAAAAGAGCACCTTGCGCTCGCCCGATGCAGGCGCGCCGGACATGGACATGCCGCCGAATTTGTCTCGCAAAAACCAGCCTCCGGCGAGTGCGGCGATGATGAGGATGAGTGTGATGAAGTTTTTCATGAGCTTAACGGGTTGAAGGTGTGACGAGGCTGCCGGTGAGTGCGGAGAGGGCTTGGGTGGCGACGTTTTGAGCGGCGAGCGCCCGCTTTTGCTCCTGCCGCGCTTGCAGAAGCGCACGGCGGGCTTCGAGGACTTCGAGCAGTGTGGCCTTGGAGGAAACCCAGGCATTTTGCAGCGTCTCGACGGTCTTCTCCGTCTTTGGCAGCACCTCGCTGGCATAGGCGGCGGCGAGGCGGCGGTTGTTCTCCGCCTCGGTCATGAAAAGCGTGAGCTGCGTGTGCAACATGCGCTGCTCGGCGGCTAGATCACCCTGCGCGGCGGCACGTTGGCTCTCCGCGCGCGCGATGTCGGCTTTGTAGGCGGAGCGGTTGAACCACGGCAGGTTCATCCCGACGGTGAGCATGGTCATCACATCGCGGCTATTGCCCGCTGAGTAGGCGTTCACTTGCAGGCCGACGGAGAAGGCGGGTTTACGTTTCTCGCGTGCGGCATCCGCCTCGGCCTGCGCACCCGCCACTTGATGGCGCAACGCGGCGAGCTTGGGATTGTCCCGCTCCAGCCGTGCCTTCAAGGCAATGGCGCTGGAAAGCTCCTGCGCTTTCACCGGGAGTGAGAGCGGCTGCCATACGCTGCCAGTGGCACGCCCCATGAGCAGATTCAGTGTGGTGGCATACTGCGTGCGCTGGCGCTTTGCGGCTTCGAGTGTCTGCGTTTGCACCGCGAGTTCACTCTCCAGCCGCAGCGTCTCCGTGGCGGTGGCATCCGGGCTTTTGGCGCGTTCCTCGGCTGTTTTGACGATGGTTTGCAGCCAGCCGACATTTTCCGATTGAAGACGCACCACTTCATCCGCCAGCGCCAGCTCCAGCACCGATTGCGCAACGGAAAGGGCGATCTCATTCGCCGTCTGCCGCCGCGTCGCCTGCTGCACCTGCTGTTCGGCGATGGCACGGCGTTTCTCCGCCTGATAGAGCTTGGGGCGCGGCAGCATTTGATCAATACCCACCGAGATGTCGCCGTTCCCCTGGCGGTTCATTTGACTGGCAAAAAGAGTGCCAAGGCCGAGCTGCGGGTCTTCCCACAATCGAATGGAGCTAATGGCCGAAGTGGCTGCCTGCGTCCGCGCCTGCGCCGCCTCCACGGATGGATGCGTGGTGACGGCCTCTTTGACCAGACGTGCGATGAATGCGGGAGTGGCGCTGTCTTCGGCCTGGGCCGTGAATACTGCTGCCAGGGACAGCGCCAGGGCAGAGAGTGATCGTGATGTCTTCATAGTGTCCTCATGTGAAAAGCTGCGTTTCGGGTGCGTGCCTCGCGGGATGCGGGCACAGTTCGCCTGTGGAAACGGGGGCCTCGTCAGATGAGGAGGGCGCAATGCAGCGCCAGTGCGGGCGGGCAATGCGGCAGGAAGGCATCGGGTGCCAGAAGTCGGATTGGCTTCTGCAAAACGAGCGGTGCGAGCGTCTGCGTGAAGCCATTCACGAGCGCCGGGATGAACTTGAGCGCCTGAGCCTGCGGCACCGGCGTCAAAGGAGCAGGCTTTGCCGGTGCCTTGCTCGGAGCCATGCCGCATTCACAGAAGCCGCCAGAGCAGCAGGGCAATGTGCAGCGCACCGTTTCCCGCTGCTCCGCCCCACAAGGCGGCCCTGCCGGAGCAGCACCCACCACCTGCACCATCAGGAAGATGGCGGCGGTGAGGATTCTGAGCCAGACGTGTCTCATTGGGTCAAAGGTGGCGGGTCGCGTGCCGTGTAACGCGGAGCGGGCTTATTTCTTCTCCGCCGCTTTCACCTTGGCGACGAACTTGGCGGCATCTTTGTGGAAGTCCTTCGTGCAGGATTTGCAGCAGAGATACACTCCGGTGCCTTCGTGGGTGACTTTGACGGCCTTGCCCATGGTGCCGAGGTCTTCATTGGAGACGACGCACTTTTTGAGTGGGTAACTGGCGGGCACGCCTGCATCGGAGGCGGAGAGGATTCCTGCGCCGAGGAGCAGGCTGGAGAGGAGTGCGAGGGTGAGTTTCATGATGGATGTTTGGTGTTTGTGTTCGTCCAAAGGAGCGGACGGAGAGTGCAACTCCGACGGAAGGCCCAACCCTCAAAATTCTTTCCACCAAGCATCGGCTGAAAATGAAAAGCCGCCTGCGAGGTAAGTCACAGGCGGCCAGGAGAGCTTTCCAGCTTGTTTAATGCTGAGTGCAGTGACGCAGAGCGCCGCCGCAAGATTTGCACACATGCTTGGTGAGGCTGCCGGTCTTCATCATGGCGATGACTTGGTTTTCGCAGTCGGGGCAGGACATGCGGCTGGCATCACGCAGGGTGACGATGCCTTTGTTGCCCGGCCCGTAGCCAGAGGACGGTGCTTTGAAGTGGATGGTGCCGCACTTGTCGCAGCTCACGGCTGCTGTGGGTGTGGCAGATGGTGCCGCGCAAGAAGCGAGCAGCAGGGTGGCGAATGCCGCGAGGGCAAGGAGGCTGGATTTGATGAGTTTGGTCTTCATGGATGTGATGTGGTTGCAAAGAACCGGTGCCATGATTAGCAGAGATTGTGCCAAAAAAAACGACATTTAGGCGGGTCGCCATCGAAACTGCCTTGGAATCAGCGAATAGCGGTTGAGCCAATGGCCGCAGCCAGGTTTCAAGGTGATCTACGGCGCAGCCATTTGACGCCCTCCAGAACCAGCAAAGGGATGACGGAAATGCTGAGCAGCATGAGACACTCGGAGAAGGGCATGAGGGAGGTCTTCAGGAATCCGGCCAGCAGGGCGTTGTGATGGCTCCAGACCTGGATGCTGAAGGAAATCGAGACAACGAGGAGGAGGTTGAGATTGGAGAGATGATTCATGCGCCAGAGTGGGCGCGTCTCGCTGCGGGCACCGAAGGCCCGCAGCAGCTCGGCAAAGACCAGCGCGGCGAAGGCGTGGGTGCGGGCCATTTCCAGGCTCTCATGCTTCAAGGCATAGAGATAGACGGCCAGCGACACACCGGCAGTGAGCAGGCCGGTGAGAAACATCGTGCCGAGGAAGCCGCCGTCGGTGATGCGCTCGTTGCGTGAACGCGGCGGCTGTTTCATGACATCGGCGTCGATGGGATCGGTGGCGAGGCAGAGCGCGGGCAGGCCGTCGGTGACGAGATTGATCCACAGCAGATGCAGGGCGAGCAAGGGCATGGGCAGGCCAATGACGATGGCGGCGGTCATGAGCAGCAGCTCGCCGCAGTTGCCAGCGAGCAGGTATTGGAGCGTCTTGCGGATGTTGTCGTAAATGCCACGGCCTTCCTCCACGGCGGCGACGATGCTGGCGAAGTTGTCGTCGGTGACGATCATGTCGGAGGCCTGTTTGGTGACCTCCGTGCCGCTGCGGCCCATGGCGATGCCAATGTCGGCCCCTTTGATGGCGGGCGCGTCGTTCACGCCATCGCCCGTCATGGCCACGACCGCTCCGCTGGCTTTCCAGGCACGAACGATGCGCAGTTTGTGCGCGGCGGTGACGCGGGCATAAACGGCCACCTGGGTGACGCGTTGATGCAGTTCGTCATCGCTGAGCTGGTCAAGTTCCGCGCCGGACAAGGCCACGGCGTCGGCGGTGGTGATGCCAAGCTCACGGGCGATGGCGGCCGCCGTGTGCGGGTGATCACCCGTGATCATCACCACACGGATGCCGGCGCTGTGGCATTTGGCGATGGCCTCCTTCGCTTCGGTGCGCGGCGGGTCATACATGCCGGTGAGGCCGACAAACACGAGATCGCGCTCCACCTCCTCCGCCTTGAGCTGTTCTGGCAAGACGGCATCGAGATCGCGCTGCGCGGAACCGAGCACGCGTAGCGCCTGGGCGGCCAGCGCGGTGTTTTGGTCGGCGATTTCGGCGCGATCAGCATCCGTGAGCGGACGAATGCCCTCGGCAGTGAGGATGTGCGTGCAATGCTGCAACAGCAGATCGGGCGCGCCATTGATGAAGGCACGGTGACGGCCATCGGGCAGCCGACGGATGACACTTTGACGTTTGCGGTCGGAATCGAAGGGGATCTCGTGCCGCTTCGGCATCTCGTGCTCGATCTGCTCCTCGGTGATACCGGCCTTGTGTCCGGCGGAAAGCATCGCGCCCTCGGTGGGATCGCCGAGGACCTTCCATTGGCCGCTTTCGAGCGCGAGATGCGCGTTGTTGCAGCCGATGAGGTTGTTCGCGAGTTCGCGCAGGAGCTTCGCCTGGCGTTCATCGGCGGCTTTGCCCGCAACGCGCACCTCGCCATCAGGTCCGTAGCCTTCACCGGTGATCTCGAAGGTTTGTCCGGCGACGTAAAGCACGCGCACGGTCATCTCGCCGACGGTGAGCGTGCCGGTTTTGTCGGTGCAGATCACATTCGTCGAACCCAGCGTCTCGACGGCAGGCAGCTTGCGCACCAGCGCACGACGGCGGGACATGCGCATGACACCCAGCGCGAGCGCGATGGTGACGACGGTCGGCAGACCTTCCGGAACCGCCGCCACGGCGAGACTGACCGCCGTCATGAACAGTTCGAGGAAGGGCATGCCACGCAGCAGGCCGAGCACAAACAGCAGCGCGACGATGCCGAGCGAGGCCCAGACCAGGATGCGGCCAAACGAGGTGAGCTTTTGCTGAAGCGGCGTGTCTTCGTCCGCTCCGGCTTCTGCAAGCAGGCCTGCGATGCCGCCAATCTCGGTCTGCATCGCGGTGGCGACGACCAGCGCCCGCCCGCTGCCTGCGGCCACGCTGGTGCCCATGAAGATCATGTTCTTGCGGTCGCCGAGAGGCACCTCCGCCTGATCGAGCGTGACGGCTTGTTTTTCGACCGCTTCGGATTCACCCGTGAGCGCCGACTCCACGCATTTGAAGGATGCCGCAGACAGCAGGCGCGCATCGGCGGCGACAAGATCTCCCGCTTCGAGTTCCAGAACATCCCCCGTCACGATCTCCGCCGCAGGCACGGCTTTGATCGCCCCATCGCGCCACACCTTCGCCTGCGGCGCGGCCATCTTCTTGAGCGCGGCGATGGATTTCTCCGCGCTGTGCTCCTGATAAAAGCCAATGACCGCGTTCAGCACCACGATGGCGAGAATGGCGATGGCATCGACCATCTCACCGAGCACGCCGGAAATAATACCGGCGACGATGAGAATCCACACGATGAGGCTCTTGAACTGCCCAAGGAAAATCTGCCACGCGCTGATGCGCTTGCCTTCCTTCAGTTCGTTCGGGCCGTTGGAGAGCAACCGCTGAGCCGCCTCAGTAGAAGATAAACCAGTGATGGATGACTGAAGTTGCTGAAGCACCTGCTCTGACGTTTTCGTGTGCCAGGCCTGAGGGGGCGCTGTGGACACGGAAGGGGCGGCGCGGCGGGGAGTGGGCGAGGGTTCGCTTGATTTCATACTCTCCAAATTTCACAGCTTTTCCGCCCGCTCGGTGGCGATGATCGCCAGAGTGGTTTTCAGCACGGTATCGGGGTTGAGGGAGATGCTGTCGATGCCCTGTTCGACGAGGAATTGCGCGAACTCGGGGTAGTCGCTTGGGGCCTGCCCGCAGATGCCAATCTTGCGGCCCTTGGCGCGGCAGGCAGCGATGACTTGGGCGATCATCTTCTTCACTGCGGCGTTCCGTTCGTTGAAAAGGGGCGCGACGATCTCGCTGTCGCGGTCCACGCCGAGGATGAGTTGCGTGAGGTCGTTCGAGCCGATACTGAAGCCGTCGAAGATGTCGGCGAACTCGTCCGCGAGGATCACGTTGCTCGGGATTTCGCACATGACGTAAATTTCCAGCCCATCCTGCCCGCGCTTGAGGCCGTGCTTTTCCATCTCGGCCTGCACTTTGATGCCTTCGTCGATGGTGCGGCAGAAGGGGATCATCAGTTTGAGGTTTGTGAGTCCCATTTCGTCTCGCACCTTTTTCACGGCGCGGCACTCCAGCGCGAAGCCAGCCTGATAGCGCGGGTGGTAGTAGCGGCTCGCGCCGCGAAAGCCGATCATGGGGTTCTCCTCGGCAGGCTCGTAGGCTTTGCCACCGATGAGGTTCGCGTATTCGTTCGTCTTGAAGTCGCTCAGGCGCAGGATGACGGCCTTCGGGTAGAACGCGGCGGCGATCATCGCGACGCCTTGCGCGAGCTTATCGACGAAGAACTGCGGCTTGTCGGTGTAGCCTGCGGTCAGGCGCTCGATCTCCGCCTTCGCCTGCGAGTCGGCGAGTTTGTCGAAGTCGATCAACGCGAGCGGGTGAATCTTGATGTAGGTGCTGATGATGAACTCCATCCGCGCGAGGCCGACACCCTCGTTGGGGATGAACGACAGCGAGAAGGCTTCCTCGGGATTGGCGAGGTTCATCATCACTTTCGTGCGCGGCTTGCCGAGGGACTTCAAATCGGTGCGCTCAACCTCGAATGGCAGCGCGCCTTCATAGACAAAGCCGGTGTCGCCCTCCGCACAACTAACCGTGACCATCTGGCCGTCCTTGAGCGCCTCGGTGCCGTGCTCCGTTCCAACGATTGCTGGCACACCGAGTTCGCGGCTCACGATGGCGGCGTGGCAGGTGCGCCCGCCGCGATTGGTGATGATGCCCGCCGCTTTCTTCATGATGGGCTGCCAGTCGGGATCGGTCTTGTCGGTCACGAGCACTTCGCCTTGCTGAAACTGGCCGATGAACTCGGCGCTCTTAATGACACGCACGCGCCCCGTGGCGATCTTTGCGCCGACGCTCCGCCCGCTGGCGAGCACGGTGCTACGCTTGCTCAAAACGTAGGATTCCAGCACGTCGAGATCTTTGCGCGACTGCACCGTCTCAGGACGAGCCTGCACAATGAACAACTCGCCCGTGATCCCGTCCTTGGCCCACTCCAAGTCCATCGGCGCGTGTTGTCCGCGCTTGGCGGAGTAATGGTCTTCGACGATGCAAGCCCAACGCGCGAGTTCCAGCACCTCGTCGTCGCTGAGCGCGAGCCTCGCGCGATCACCCGGCGCAACGGGGACATTTTTCACCATCTTCCCGCCGCCCGAGTCATAGATGAGTTTGAATTCCTTGCTGCCCACCGTTTTTTGCAACACCGGTCGGTGACCCGTCTTCAGCGTGGGCTTGAAGACGGTGTATTCATCCGGCGTGACTGAGCCTTGCACGACGTTTTCCCCCAGACCGTAAGCAGAGCTGACCATTACGGCGTCGCGGAAGCCGCTTTCGGTATCGATGGTGAACATGACGCCGGAGCAGGCGAGGTCGGAGCGCACCATGCGCTGCACGCCGATGCTGAGCGCGACCTTGAAATGGTCGAAGCCCTTGTCCACACGATAGCTGATGGCGCGGTCGGTGAAGAGCGAGGCGAAGCAACGCTTGCAAGTCTCCAGCAACGCCGCCGTCCCGTGGACGTTCAGATAAGTCTCTTGCTGTCCGGCAAAGCTCGCATCGGGCAGGTCTTCGGCAGTGGCCGAGGAGCGCACCGCGACATCCAGCGGCACCGTGCTGCCGCCCTGCAACTTGCGATAGGCTTCGCCGATGAGACTCTGCAAGTCGGTCGGCAGCGTGGCACCGAGAATGGCCTGCCTCACCGCATGGCCGCGCTCGCCTAAATTTGCCATGTCCCGCGTGTCGAGGTCCGCGAGTGTTGCCCGGATGCAGTCGTCGATCCCGGCTTCGCGAATGAAATGGCGGAACGCTTCGGCCGTGATGGCGAAGCCATCGGGCACCTTCACGCCCTTGCCTGCGAGTTCACGGACCATTTCGCCGAGCGAAGCATTCTTGCCGCCGACCAACGGGACATCTTCAATCGTGATGTCTGCGAACCATTTGATGAAGGGGGATGTGTTTGATGAGTTCATGGTTCATTAAAAGTAGTGACAGTGGTCCTCAGCTAGTTTGAAACTCGAACATCTCCAGGTATTCAGGGATGTGAGTGGGCCATCCGAGCTTGGTTTCTATTTCGGTCTGTAATCCGGCCATTCCGTCATCCTCGCCATGCACGATGAAGGTCTGCCGAGGCGCGCGTCGGAAAGTGCCCAGCCAGCGCATGAGGTCGCTCTGATCACCGTGAGCGGAGAGGCCTGAAACAGAGGCAATTTCTGCCCTCACAGGAATGAACTGCCCGTGCATCTTGATTTCCTTCGCCCCGTTCAGCAGCAGGCGTCCGCGAGTGCCTTCGGCCTGGAATCCGACGAGCAAGACGGTGTTTCGACTGTCGGGAAGACGGCGTGCGAGATGATGAACCACGCGACCTCCCGTAGCCATGCCGCTGGCGGAAATGATGATGGCTGGCGTGTGTAGGAAGTTGAGCTGTTTGGATTCTTCAGGCGACCTGACGAAGTGAGCCTCATTGCAACGCAGCGGGCAGCAGTCACCGGCTCCCATGGTCAGGTCGATTCTGAGGTTCTGCTCGCGGCCAAACTTGCAGTAGAGCGCGGAAGCATCCACGGCCATCGGGCTGTCGATATACACCGGCAGTTTCGGAATGAGTTTCGCATCTTCGAGGCGGCGGACGTGATACAGCATCGTCTGCGTCCGTCCAATGGCGAAGGCAGGAATGACGATGCACCCGCCGCGTTCCACGGTGCGATTGATGATGGCGGCGAGTTCGATTCGCATATCCCCGGCGGAATGGAGGCGATTGCCATAGGTGGACTCGATGAACACATAGTCAGCCTCGCCAGCAGGCTCCGGTGCATTCATCACCTCATCCGTATAGCGGCCCAGATCACCCGAGAACCAGAGACGCGTTCCGTCCATTTCGATCTCCAGACTGGCGGCACCAAGGATGTGCCCGGTGGGATGATAGCGGAAACTCAGGCCCGCACCGGCTCCACCCTTGTCGCCGAAGTCCACCGTGCGCAGCAACGGCAACACCTTTCGTCCGTCCTCCGAATTGAAGAGCGGCAGCGGCACGGCATGCTTGGAGAAGCCCTTTTTAGCGGCATATTTGGCATCCTCCTCCTGGATGTGGCCACAGTCCGGCAGCAGCAAGGCCAGCAGCTCGGCTGTCGATGGTGTGCAGTAAATCGGTCCGGTGAATCCTTCCTTGTGCAGTCTGGGCAAATACCCGGAGTGGTCGATGTGTCCGTGCGTGAGGATGACTTGGTCAATCTCACTCGCTGCAATCGGCAGCGGCTCCCAGTTTCGCTCGCGCAACTTTTTCAATCCTTGGAACAGCCCGCAATCAATGAGCGTGGTGCCACCCGAGGTGCGCAGCAGATATTTTGAGCCGGTGACGCAGCGTGCGGCACCGAGAAATTGGACGGATGGTTGGTTGTTCATGAATTCACTCGGGGAAGAGGTTGATGCACCTGCTTAGCGCAGCATTCGTGCGGCGCTGCCTCGGACCCACGGCAACAGGACTCTGGCTTGCAGGTGCATTCGTAGTCGGGCGATTGGAAGCGCTGCAAAAGCCTGGCGACGAGCTTCTGAGGATCAGCGTCGTAGATTACTTCCGAGCCTGTTTGCTTGCTCAGGGTGTCCACGAGTTGCGGGAGGACGTTGGTGATGCCACCCGTGCCAGTAAGCACGCCGATGAGTTTGCCTTCTTCATAGGCAATGGCGAATTCACCCAATGTGCCACAACGACCTCCCACCAGGAGAATGATGTCGCTGCTGCGGATATTGATGAGTTCCCGTCCCATCAAACCGAGGCCGGTGTAAACCATCACGTCATATTCTTTGTAGGGCGAAGTAAAGGTGCCGATGTGCTCCCTGAGATGCACGGCCGGTGAAATGCCCATCGAGTTGCCTCCCATCTCTTTTGCTCCAAGCACCACTTCATGCGGCATTCCCGGGCATGCACCGGTGAGCACACAACAGCCCTGCTCCGCAATGGCACGCCCGAGACTGCGGCATTGCTTGATGATTTCAGAATCGCTGATCTCGGCAGCAGAACCCATGACGCCAATGCGGATTTGCGCCCCGGTTGCCATATTCCTCGCGCAGGTTGAATCGATGCTTGGGTGAGATGTGCTCATGTTGTTTCCAATGTGTTTGTGGTTGCCGACACTTCTTCGCTCCGTGCGAGTCGCTGCTTGCGCTGCCATTTCCACTCCTCGATGGCGCAGAACAGGCAGGGAACGATGAACATGGTGACGAGGCTCACGGCCATGCCACCGAGGGAGGGCAGGGCGATGGGCTGCATGATGTCGGAGCCGCGACCGGTCGTCCAAAAGACGGGCATGAGGCCAAAGACAGTGGTGGCGATGGTCATGAGGTTGGCGCGGATGCGTTTCAAACCGGCCTGGACCACGGACTCGCGAATGTCGGCGACGCTTTGCATCTCCTTGTTGTCGAAAATGTCCTCCAGATAGGTGGAGAGCACGACGCTGTCGTCATCCACCACGCCGAGCAGCACGAGGAAGCCCACCCACACGGCCACGGAGAGATTCGCGCCCCACAGCGGCAGCAGCAGGAAACCTGCGGCCAGCGAGACGGCGACATCGAGGAAAATAACCGGAGCGATCCACTTGCGCCGGAAACCGAGGTAGAGCGACACGAACATGATGGCAATGCAGATGGGGACGAGGAGCTGCATGCGCTTGGTGGCGCGCACTTGGTTCTCAAACTGGCCGCTCCATTCCCAGTAGTAGCCGGCGGGGAGCTTGAGGCGTCCGTCCTTCAACGCGGCTTGTAGCAGACGTTCGGCGTCTTCTACCACGCTGACTTCGTCGCGGTCGCGTGTGTTCATGGTGACGTAACCCACAAGCAGCCCTCGCTCGCCTTTGACCTCTTGCGGACCAAGCACACTCTTGATGGTGACAACTTGAGCGAGCGGGATCTGCGCGCCGCTGCTGGTGGGGACAAGGATTTTCTCCAGCTCGGGGATGTCCTCGCGGAACTCGCGCAGATAGCGCACGCGGATAGGGTAGCGCTCGCGGCCCTCGACGGACTCCATGAGGTTCATGCCGCCGATCGCGACTTCGATCACGTCCTGCACGTCGCGAATGTTGACGCCGTAACGGGCGATGCGGTCGCGGTCGATGTGGAATTCGAGATACGGCTTCCCGACGATGCGGTCCGCTACAATGTCGGTAGCGCCGGGCACCTCCTTGAGAAGTGAGTCGATTTGCAGACCGATGCGCTCAATCTCCTTTAGATCGCTACCGTAAATCTTCACGCCCATCATGGCACGAAAGCCGGTCTGGAGCATGATGAGGCGCGTCTGGATGGGCTGGAGAAAAGTCGGCAGCACACCGGGAATGGCGGTCTTTTCCTGCAACTCGGTGAGGATCTCGTTTTTGGTGATCTGACGCTCCTCCGGAGCGAGCCACGCCAGCGGTGCCTTGAGCCAGCCGGGCCAGTTTGAAAACCATCGCTGCACTGGAACTCGACGCCACTCGTCCTCGGGCTTCAGGATGATGATACTCTCCATCATGCCGATGGGCGCGGGGTCGAGCGCGGTCTCAGCACGACCGAGCTTGCCGACGACGCTTTCCACTTCGGGCACGGTGGCGATGGCCATGTCCTGCTTCGCATTCACCTCGATGGCGGTGCTGAGGGCACCCTGGGGCAGCAGCGAGGGCATGTAGAGGAATGATCCTTCATCCAGCGGCGGCATGAACTCGCGCCCAAGGCCTGGCACGATGCGAGTTTCCGACACAACAGTCAGTCCGCTGCTGGCCTCGTCGCGTGCCTCGGCTTCGGTCTGTTTGCGCCAAAGCATGCGGCGGCTGGGCGCTTCGTCACCATGGCGGATTTTCTGCCAGCGCAGCTCACCCAGTTGCACGCGCGGTTCATCGGCACCGAGGTTCGCTATCCACTCGACGGGCTTCAAGGTCACGCCGATGCCGAGCCAGATGCTCATGCCGACAAAGAAGATCACCGCCGGGGCGATCATGAAGGTCTTCTTGTGGTCGAGCACCCAGCGCAGCGCCGGGACATAAACGCGTGAGATGCCGTGTGAGACCGGATTTTCCTCCATCGGCAGGAAGCGCTCGCGCGTCATGCGCACGACAGCCAGCATGACAATGACACCGACCACAACGGACATCGGCCAGCCACTGTAATGCGATCCTGCCATGGCCCACATGAAAATGGCGTGCGAGGCGAACACGGAAGCGATGCCCATGCTGAGGGCAATCTTCCACACGGTGCGGCGCGACCATTTCACCGGCTGGAACAAGTAGTAGCAGATGAGCGGCACCACAGTAAGCGCGAGGATAACGCTGGCCCCGATGGCGAAGGTCTTGGTGAACGCGAGCGGACGGAACAGCTTGCCTTCCTGACCGGTGAGAAAGAAGACCGGGATGAAGGAGACGAGTGTGTTCGAGACGGCGGTGACAATCGCGCCGCCGACCTCCGTCGCGCCGTCATAGATCTTCTGGAAGTGGCTCTTCTTCGGATCTCCGGTGGCGATGTGCCGGTAGATGTTCTCCGTCATGATGATGCCCATGTCCGCCACGTCCCCGATGGCGATGGCGAGACCGGCGAGCGACATGATGTTCGAGTCCACGCCAAAGGCGAACATGAGGATGAAGCAGAGACAGACGGACAGCGGCAGCGTGACGAGCACCGAGGCCGTGCTGCGCAGATGCAGCAGGAAGATGAGAATGACGATGCAGGCCATCAGCGCCTCCTCGCTGAGCGCGTCTTTGAGCGTGTCGATGGTTTCGTTGACGATGTCCGTGCGGTCGTAAAACGGCACCACACGCACCTTCGAGATGCGACCGTCGGCAAGCGTCTTCTGCGGCAGGCCGGCTTCGAGCTGTTTGAGCTTGGCCTTCAGGCGCTCGACGACGTGCTGCGGGTTTTCGCCGTAGCGCATCAGCGCCACACCGCCCACGGCCTCGATTCCCGCCTTGTCGAGCGAACCACGGCGGAAATCCGGGCCGAGCGTCACGGTGGCGACGTGCTTGATCTGGATCGGCGTGCCTTGTTCCTGGCGGATGACGACTTTCTCCAAATCCTCTGTCGATTTGATAAAGCCGACACCGCGGATGAAGAACTCCAGGCCGTTTTTCTGCAGCACCTTCGCGCCAACGTCGATGTTCGCCTTCCGCACGGCCTCATACACGTCAAACAACGTCACGCGTTGCGCGCGCAGTTTGTCAGGATGCACGTCGATCTGATACTGCTTCACAAAGCCGCCGATGCTCGCCACCTCGCTCACGCCTTCGACGGCATTGAGCTGATAGCGCAGATACCAGTCCTGGATGCTGCGCAGTTCGGCGAGATCGAAACCCTCGCCCTCGACGGTATACCAAAAGACCTGGCCGAGCGCCGTGGCATCCGGCCCCATGACCGGCACGACATCCGCAGGCAGCCGCTGCTGCGCGATGTTCATGCGCTCGATCACGCGAGAGCGCGCCCAGTAGTAGTCCACGTCGTCTTTGAAGATGACGAAGACCATCGAGAAGCCGAAGCCCGACATGCTGCGGATGGTCTTCACACCAGGCGTGCCGGTGAGGCTCGTGGTGAGCGGATAGGTGACCTGATTGTCCACATCCTGCGGCGAACGGCCGGGCCAGTCGGCAAAGACGATGACCTGCTTCTCGCCGATGTCGGGGATGGCATCGACGGGCATGTTTTGCACCGCGTAGTAGCCGCCGCCGACCAGCGCGAGCATGAAAAGAATGACCAGGAAGCCATTCTTCAAGCACCAGCGGATGAGAGCAGTAGTCATGGCCTAGTGTTTATGCTCGACAGGTTTTGGCGCGGCATGGCCTTCATGGCCTGCGGCTGGGGCAGGTGCGGCGGCGGGTTTCGGTCCGGTGCCACCACCATGCTGCTGATGGCCAGCGGCGGGTGCCTGGCCTTTTGCGTAGAACAAACTGGGCAGTCCCTGGATTTGAAACTGGCTGTCGAGCAGGAAATTGCCACGCACCGCCACCTTCTCGCCTTCCTTCAATCCGGCGAGCACGGGATAAAAATCACCGGCACGCGGGCCGAGCTTCACCTCCATCGGCATGAACTCACCTTGCGCATGCTCCACATACACGAGCTTGCGTATGCCGCTGTCGAGCACGGCGGCGATGGGCACGGCCAGCACGCTCAATTCGGCATCGGAGGGCTTGGTTTTGCCACCGGGGATCACGGTCAGCGCCATGCCGCAACGCGGACATGCCCCGGCCTGCGCTTGTAGAATCTGCGGATGCATCTGGCAGGTGAACTGGCCGCCGAGGCCCGTCGGCGCGGCTTTGCCATCCGCCAGCACCGGCACGCGGATGGTGGCGCTGACAAACATGCCGGGCTTCAGCTTTTGATCGGTGTTGGCGATGTTCACGAGCACTTTCACCGTGCGGCTTTCTTCCGTGAGCACGGGATTGATGAACCAAATGCGGCCGGTGAACGATTCGCTGGGATAAGCCTCCGCCTGGATCGTCACGGCCTGCCCCTGCTGCACCCAGCCCAGCTCGGACTCGTAGATGTCGAGATAGACCCACAAGGACTCCAGGTTCGCCAGCTTGTAGAGCATTTCGCCGCTTTTCACCATGGCCTGCTGCACGGCCATGCGCTCGGTGACGGTGCCGTTGATGGGCGAGAACAAGGTGACGCGCTCGCTGACCTTCCGCTTCTGCACCAGATCATCCACCTGCTCCTGCGTCAGGCCCCAGCGCAGCAGTTTCAGCTTTGAGGCTTCAATCAAGGCGTTGTTCGCTGGACCTTCGAGACCCACCAGCAGTTCCTTCTGCGCGAGGACGAGGTCGGGGCTGTAGATCTCCACCAGATGGTCGCCCTTCTTCACCTGCACGCCGGTGAAGTCCACATAGAGCTTTTCGATGTAGCCCTCGACGCGGCTGTTGATCACGGCGAGCGCGGACTCGTTGTATTGCAACTTGCCGACCGCGCGAATTTCATGCGTGATCTGGCGGCGCTCCACGGGAACAGTTTGAACGCTCGCCATGGCGCGGGCGTGTTCGGAAAGCGTGAGCATGGCCTCCGGCTCCGGGCTGATCTGGCCTTCCTCTTTTTTTGGCGCTGGTGCCGCTGCTTTGGTGAGGATCAGCGGCATCGAACAAATTGGGCACTTGCCCGACTTTGGCAGCCGCACCTGCGGATGCATGGAGCAGGTCCAGACTTGCCCCCCAGGAGCAGGCGACCCGGCATCATCGCAGCTCAAGCTGACAAACAAGAGTGCTCCCGCGATGCTGGCGAGCAAGATACGATGGATGGATGAAGCGGACATGATATTACCTCCTGGTTGGATCGAGAATAGGAGCGCCCGACGGCGGCACGCCCATGACTTGCAGTGACAGATCGGCCAGGGCCAGCTCGCGCTTGATGCGCGCCTCGACCTCGGCCAGGCGGAACTCCAGCAGCGTGCGCTGGGCATCAATCAGGTTGATGAAATCCGTGCCGCCGGTTGAATAGCCCGAGCGCGCCACATCCAGCGATTGCTTCGCCTTCGGTAACAGGCTGTTTTGCAGCAGCGTCAGCAGCCGGGTGCTTTCGCGATACTGGTAGCTCTTCATCGCCACCTCCACGGTCAGCGTGAGCCGTTCATTGGAGAGCCGGGCTTTGGATGCGCCTTCCAGATGGCGAGCGCCTGCGATCTCCGCCGCGATCTTGTCGCGCCAGATGGGCAGAGTCATGCCACCGGAGGGGCGCACCATCACGGGCGATGCTTTCACATCCGCCTCCACGCCAAGGGCGAAATCCGGCAGACGTGTCTTCCTCGCCACGACCAGCGCCGCCTCCGCACGCCGCACATCGGCCTCCATGGCTTTTAATCGCGGATTCCGCGCCAGCGCCACTGCCAGAATTTGGTCGCCACTGGTGGAAAGGGGTGAGGATGGCAGCGCGCGAGGCAGCGGGGGTGTCGAATCATCCGCGCCGAGTCCGAGCGCGGCCTTGAACTGCGTCACGAACCACTGCCGAGAGTCGCGCAGATTCGTCAGCTCGGTTTGCAGCCGCTCTTTTTCCATTTGCGTGCGCAGCAGATCCTGCAACGTGCCCTTGCCAACCTCTGTGCGCGATTGCGCGAGCTTTTCGAGGTCTTGCAGCAGCGTCACCATCTCCTGGTTCACACGGATGCGCTCATCCACCAGTCGCAACTCATACCACGCCTTCTTGAAACCGTAGGTGACTTGCAGCACCGCCGTTTCAAACTGGAAATACTTCATCCCGCTCTCCGCCGTGGCCGCATTCGCCGCCGCGCGTAGTTTGCCCGGCCCCGGAAAATCCATCATCAGCCCCGGCATCAGCGTCATGATGACCTTCGTGATGTCCGTCTCAAACGTCAGTCGTGGATCAGGCAACGAACGCTCGCGGGTGATCTTCTCCACCGAAGCCAGCCATTCGTAATACGCCGCCTCGACCTGCGGATGCTTGTAGATGGCGTAACGGACAAAAGTCTCGGGCGATGCGCCGCTCTTCAGTCGCGGCAGGCTGGGCGCTGCCTCTGCCGGGCGATACTTGCTCAGCACCTTCTGCACCTGTTCCCGCGAATCACGCTCGCCCGAGGTCTTGATGCCGACACAGGCGGCTGAAAAGCCACAGGCCGCTGCCAGAATGATGCGGGCGACTCGCCCCGACGCCCGGCCATGTGTGTGATCATTTGTCATATTGAATCAACGCTGCATTCAGGATCTTCAGTCATCACCATTGGGTATCATGGCAACCAAGTGACTTTTGTAACATAATCAGGACCAAACAAAGGGTTGTGAGCACTCACGGAAACTCTCATGCCGGGCTTGAGCGACTCCATTCCGAACTTGCCGCCTGAATAACCAAGCCTCACCCAACGCAACCAGCGCAAAACATGCTGATTGCCTTCTTTATCGATGATTACTAATGTTCGCGTGGTCGCATCGACTTGGCGGACCATGCCGATCAAGTTGGCTCCAGGGTGTCGTCCTGCAGCTGTGCTAACTGGCACAAGCAAGGTGTTCAGCAAAATGAAGAGGAGAAATTTGTGGATCGTGCTCATGTATGAGAATATTCAAGATTCTGGAATCAGTTTTCTGCTTGTTTGGTGAAAGGTGCCACCAGCAGCTCCTCTCTCTGCTGATGACACCCGACTCCACACACACCAAACACGATGGGGTGAAAATCTGCCATCTCTTCGGCTAATGTAATAGTTTCGGTCACAGCAACCTCCCTTTGCCACCCGCCATGTTCGCACCTCCCGCGCCACCAAAGCCGCTGGGAGACCGTGAGCTGGCATCCGAGTGAGGTGTTGGAGCCATCTGGCACGAAGAAAGAATTAGCAATGTCAGCGCACCGAAGGTGCAGATAACTGGCCGCAGAATAATCGTGTTCATATTGGGTTTCCGGTTTTGATCGCTTGAGACAAGAGCTTTGCGTTTGATGCTGCTCTATAAACATGAACCCCGCACACTGAGCAAACCCTCAAAGTCGCAAGAAATGCGCATTTCAGCGCAAGATTGTGCTGGTTCGAGATTACCTTTTGGTGTGTTGGTGGTAGGGCTCTTTTCACAGGACGTCATGTTTGATTGCTATGGCTGTCGGTGGCTGGTTCCTGACCAGAGTGAATAGCGAGGGGCGAAAAGATGTTTCCGGCAGCGCGTTCGAAATCCGTTCGCAAATGATATGCATCTCATTCCCGGTCACCTTGGTTCTATGCTTGCCTGCTGCTCAATCTTTTGCTGCAAGGCTAAGCATGCGGCGCAGGCTTGATTGCTTTTTTGGCAGGAGAAGGCAAAAAGCGTTGCCGTCGGGCCGGTTGGACAATCCGCCCGGAACGCCTATCATCGGCTGAAAATTCAAGGACAGCCCGGCGGCGTTTTTCTAAGGCACTCTGAAAATTCTGAAACAATCGGCTTCTCGTGAGTTCACGGCTCGGCGATTCGCTTCGACTCTTTCATTCATGAATGGAGCTCTGCATTGAGCTTGGTTGTGATTTGCGCAATACAAACTGCTGATCAATGCAGGATCACAAAGCTGCCGTCGGGCCGGGCATACGCGGCGGCATAGCCCCACACGGGGAGCTTCTCGCCATCGCCGGAGTCGGTGACGCGGCCCTGGGCATCCAGCACGTCCCAATGCAGGATTCCAGCTTTGGACCAGCCGGAGCCTATGACGCTGGTGATGAGGGTCTGGCCTTTCGTGTTCTGTGTGAGCACAGGATGCTTGGCATTCTTCGGCCCAATTCTCTGCGCGGTAGTGGCATCCATGAGGCCGGTAACGATCTGGCCGTCATTCTCCCAAGCGGCACGGAGACTCTGCGCGGCGGGCATGAGGCTGGCGCTGCTCATGGGGCACATGGCGACTTTCCAGTCGTCGAGTTTTCGGAGAGTTGCGCGGCCAGCTTTGCTGGTGATGAGGTGCATGCCGCGTGAATTGGGCGATGTGGCGGCGCGGTAGAGAACGCTGAGCGTGTCATCACTGCCAAGATGCGCCCGCAGGGAGCAGCAGGCACAGACGCCGGGCTGGGTGGCGTTCAGAGCAGCAGGTGCGGAGAAAGTGCCACCGTCATCGGCGGAATACCGCACCCAGACAAGACGGCTGCGCTCATCAGAAGCGCCTGAGGGTGCGGCGTGCCAGACGACGGCGACATGGCCCTTGTCGTTCGCTGCGATGGAGGCACCGCCATCGAGCGCCGTTGTTTCACCCAGCAGGTCTTGCTGTGGCATGAACTCGCGTGCTCCGGGCAGCAGGCGGGCATGGAGCAGTGGGGCCTGGGCTGCTTTCGCACCCTTTGCGTTCGTGCTGCCGTTCCAGATGACCTGAAGGCTGCCTTCTTTTCCAAGCGCAATCTGCGCCCCTCTGATCGTCCCGGCGGCGATGGCGGAGCGCGGCACGCTGTTCACTGTCGTCGGCGCAGACCACGCGCCCCCAGCAGCGCTTCGGGTGGCATGGCGGATGTCGCAGCCTTTTGGATCGCCTTTTAAATAAACCACATGCACCAGACCGGCACCTGTCGTGATGACCTGCGGCTGAATGCCAGATTCGGGGAGTGATTCAACCTGCACCTGGGCCTTCAACGGTGCGATGAGCAGGAGAACGAGAGCAAAAAGGTGTTTCATGATGAGGGAAACGTGCTGGTTTTGATCAAAACAACAGACTGGCCAGGGGATCATCCGGCCAGTCTCTCACATACGCAAGTGGAGGCGGATCAGTGCTGCCCGCAGCTCGCGCAGTGGGCCTTAGGCGGTGCGGGAGTTTTGCTGGCGCAACTGCTGAGGGCGAGGGCGGCACCCCCGATGATCAAGATCGAACAAAGAAGTTTTTTCATGACAGGAAGAAGTAAAAAGTCGGTGGCGGAGGTCTCTTATTTCTTTTCCGCCGCTTTCACCTTGGCGACGAACTTAGCGGCATCTTTGTGGAAGTCCTTCGTGCAGGATTTGCAGCAGAGATACACGTCAGTGCCTTCGTGGGTGACTTTGACAGCTTTGCCCATGGTGCCGAGGTCTTCATCGGAGACGACGCACTTTTTGAGTGGGTAACTGGCGGGCACGCCTGCATCGGCGGCGGAGAGGAGGCCAGTGCCGAGGAGCAGGCTGGAGAGGAGGGCGAGGGTGAGTTTCATGATGGATTCAGTGTTTGGGTTTGTGATTGTCCAAGGGGCGGACGGAGGGTGCAACTCCGACGGAAGGCCAACCCCTCTATTTTTTTTAACGTGGCGACGGCTAAAAATGAAAAAGCCGCCTGCGAGGTGAGTCACAGGCGGCTCCGGGAGCGTTCAGCGTGTTTAGTGCTGAGTGCAGTGACGCAGAGCGCCGCCGCAGGATTTGCACACATGCTTGGTGAGGCTGCCGGTCTTCATCATGGCGATGACCTGGTTTTCGCAGTCGGGGCAGGACATGCGGCTGGCATCACGCAGGGTGACGATGCCTTTGTTGCCCGGCCCGTAACCTGTGAACGGTGCTTTGAAGTGGATGGTGCCGCACTTGTCGCAGCTCACGGCGGCGGTGGGGGCGGTGGATGGAGCCTGGCAGGACGCGAGGAGCAGCGTGCCGATGGCGGCGAGTCCGAGGAGCGAGGTGCGGATGAGTTTGGTTTTCATGGTATGGATGCGTTTGGTTTGTGTTTGGTTTTCGGAGCGAGTGACTGACCCGCCCTCATGGTCTGCAACTCCACGTCCGTGAGAACCACTCCAGCTTCACAATCCGCGCATCATGCAGCGCAAGATCAGCACATCACAGGCTGGCATCGAGCATCTGACGAAGCATCTGGCGTGCTCGATAAACACGCACCTCCACCGCTTTGACGGAACAGCGCAACGTCGCTGCGATCTCGGCCTGGCTCATCTGCTCGACGGCAAACAAAAGCAAAGCCTCCCGCATTTCATCGGGCAGTCGTGCGATGGCCTTGTTCACCAGCGCGGTCTTTTCATTCAGCGAGGCGGCATCGTCCGGTGTGGGTTGTGGATCGACCGGATCATGCGTGAGATCACCCGCCTCATTTTCCATCGGCACGGTGGGATGTCTGCCTTTCCAGCGGGCATGGCTGCGGGCCAGATTTGAGGCGATGTGAAAGAGGTAGGTCGAGAAGGCGGCTGCCGGCTTGTAGCTCTTTCGGCTGGTGTAGAGGCGCACAAAAGTTTCCTGCGCGAGATCGGTGGCCGTGGCATGATCTCCGACCATGCGGAGCAGGAAGGAGGCGACGCGATCCCTCCAACGGTGCATCAGCTCGTTTAAAGCCAGATCCTCTCCCGCAGCGAGCTTCTGCATGAGCTGGATGTCTTCATCGTCTGGGTAGCTCATGAGCGGCACGCGTGGTTAATGCCCGTGGCTGACGGATTCCGCAGCCGAGCCGATGACCTGCGGCAGCATGGCATCGAGATACTGACGTGCCTGGGTTTCTGACATGACGCCTGCTGTCTGATGCAGGTGGCGCAAGAGAGCCTTCTGACATTCGACGTGAACGGCAGCCTGCTCCTGCAAGGCGGCATCAAGCTCCGGCGTGGACAGGTTTCCTTGAGCGGCGAGGTGGCTGAGCTTTTTCCTGGCCGCCATCACTTTCATGCACATGGCCTCGCAGGTGGGTTTGTAGGCGAGGTGCAGGGCTTTGACTTTCTCAAACTGGGCGTCGTCGAGCTTGAGTTCCTGGTGCAGCCATTCCAGTTCGGGCAGCATCGTCTCCCCGTCGTGCGTGGTGGCGTCCAGACCAGCGCCGCACTGGCATTGATTGCGCGTGATGAAAAAGGCCGCCGTGGAGGCTGCCACGGCAAGAAGGAGAATGATCAGTCCGCGTTTCATTGCTGAGCAGTGAGATGCGCTGGATGCAGCGGATTGATGGAGGCGAAGTAGGCGGTGCGCTGTGCGGATGCGCTGCTCTCTCTCACGGTCAGACCACCAAGACTCGCGCCAAAGACAAGCATCACCGCAATGACGGCGACAGCAGGCGCGGGCCTGGAAATCCAGAGAAACAACGCCTCCGCGATCTCACGCCATCCGCCAAGGACGGACGCCGGGGAAGCCACCGAGACACGTTCCCAGACCTCGCGATTGAAAGAGGCTGGCAGTTCCATTCTGGGGTGGGACTGGCGGATGAGGTAGTCGAGTTCGTGATCGTTCATGACGCAGAAAGATGTCGGATGATGGGTGAAAGTTCAACCCGCCAGGTCATCCGATGCCTGGAGGGCTGGAAGGGTGGTTGGACCCTTAGTTGGCGCACTGCTGGCGCTCCGTTTTGTTGCAGTTCTTACCAGCGTGAGGCATCGCGCAGCCGGTGTTGCATTCGATGCTCTTGTTCACCACGAGGCCGTTCTTGATGCCGCTGCTGGAGTAGCGCGTCTTGGTCTCGCAGCAGGACTTGAACGCAGGCTTGGCGGGGGCGCTGGCCTTGGGGGTGGTAAAGGCCGGAGGCAGTCCTTTCCAAGGATTGGCGCTGGCGCTGGTGGAACTGAAGCTGACGACAAGGGCGACAGCGAGGAGGGTGAGTTTCGTTTTCATGGTTGTATTTGGTTTGGTTGGACGCGGAGTTGTGCGTTCATGCAGTGCAACTCCACGCCCCAACAAACCCCTCTGGTTTTCTGCAAAATATCTCACGCGGTTGAATAGCGCGGCGCGAGAACCGTCGGAGTACGCACTGCCCGCGTTCAAATTTTCCGGGCAGTCATTCAACCCGTCAAAAAAACATTCCATGAAGTCATTCACGAACCTCTCACGCACGGCCACCGTCACGGGTGCTGTGCTCGCCCTGGCGCTTGTCGCCGCCTTTGCCATGCCTGCACAGGCCGCCTATGTGGCCGACAAGGCCACGTCCACCGCACGCGCTGCGGTCATGCATCTGTGCCAGCGTTTCTGCGGCAATCATCACCATCATCACGGCCACCGCTGGTGCGGTCATGGTGAGGATTACTGGTGCCCTGGGCATTGAGCTTCGGCTCAATGCTTGCCTTCGCTTTTCTCCATCACCTTCATGAAGTGCGCACCGTCTTCGGGGGACATCAGGCGGCTGATGTCTTCATGATGACGGTGTTTTTCGTCTTTGCTGCGTGTGGGCTTGATGCTGAAAGGGCTGCCGTTGCCGTGGAAGTCGAGTTCGATCTGTTTGATGCGCTCGGCTTGCTCGTCGCTGATGTGGTAGGTGGTCTTCCATCCTTCGACAGTTTTGGCAATGGAGGCGGTCTGCTGGCTGATGGAGGAAAAGTGCAGAACTAGAGCCGGAACTGCGAGGAGCAGGATCGGAATGCCGATGAGCATGACTTTGTCACGCGAGGCCAGGGTGGTCGGCGCGGTGGCGGCTTTCTTTTTGGACAATCGTTTGCTCACAAATCACGCGGGTTGAGGTTTGTAGCGCCGCTGAGCAGCCGGAGCGCGTTCATGATGACCAGCAAGGTAGCGCCGGTGTCAGCGAGGATGGCGAGCCACAGGCTGGTGTGGCCGGTGAAGGCGAGGATGAGAAAGATGGCCTTCACGATGAGAGCAAAAGCGACGTTGAACTGGATGATGCGGAGCGTGCGGCGGCCTAACGAGATGGCTTCGGCCACGCGGGTGAGATCGTCCTGCATGAGGGCCATGTCGGCGGTCTCGATGGCGGTGTCGCTGCCGATGGCTCCCATGGCGATGCCGACACTGGCGAGGGCGAGCGCTGGGGCGTCATTCACGCCGTCGCCGATCATGCCGACGTAGTGATGCTCGGCCATGAGACGGCGGATGTGCTCGATCTTTTGTTCGGGCATGAGGTCGCCATAGGCTTCATCAATGTCTGCGGTGCGGGCGATGGCATCGACGGTGCGCTGATTGTCGCCGCTGAGCATGACCACGGTGCCAATGCCGCTTTCATGGAGAAGGGCGAGCGCATCGGCGGCTTCGGGGCGCAACGTGTCGCCAATGCTGATGATGCCGAGCGCCTCACCGGCGCATCCGTCATGCGGGGTGTGTCCGAGGATGGCGAGGGATTCGCCCCGGTTCTCGATCTCCGACAGGCGTGCCTCGATCTGCGGAGAACAGACACCGAGTTCGTGGGCGAGCTTGTGATTGCCGATGAAGTGCGGGTGACCTTTGATGACGGCGCTGGCACCACGCCCGGTGATGGAGAGATAATCCTCAGCAGGTTCAGGCGTGATGCCGCGCTCAATCGCGGCCTCCACCACGGCCTGGGCAAGCGGATGAGTGGAATGAATGTCGATGGCGGCGGCACGACTCAGGACTTGATCCGCCGTGAGCGTGCCGAGGGCGATGACTCCGGTGACGCGGGGTTTCCCCTGCGTGATGGTGCCTGTTTTATCCACGGCAAGGGCACGCAGCCTACCCACGGCCTCCAGATAAGCGCCGCCTTTGATGAGCACGCCGCGACGGGCCAGCGCAGTCAGCCCGGAGACGATGGATACCGGCGTGGCAATGACGAGCGCACAGGGGCAGGCGATGACGAGCAAGACCAACGCACGATACGCCCACTCTGACCATGCGGCGCTGGTGAGCAGCGGCGGCAGCAAGGCCACGAGCAGTGCCACCACGAACACGGCGGGTGTGTAGATAGCGGCGAACTTGTCCACAAAGCGCTGCGTGGGAGCTTTTTGCTCCTCGGCTTCTTCGACGAGCTTGATGATGCGGGCGAGCGTGGAGTCGGCGGCGGCTTTCGTCACCTGCACGATGAGCGATCCTTCACCATTGATGGTGCCTGCAAAAACGGTGTCGCCAGATTTTTTGTCCACAGGCACGGATTCACCGGTGATGGGTGCCTGGTTCACACTGGAGCCGCCTTCGAGGACTTTCCCATCGAGCGGGATGCGTGCGCCGCTGCGCACACTGATCTCCGCGCCCACGGGCACCTGCTTCACATCGGTTTCGACCAGTCCGCCATGTTTGCCCCGCATCAATGCCGTTTCCGGGGCGAGCTTGAGGAGGGATGCAATCGCACGCCTGGCCCTGCCGACACTCCACGACTCTAGCAGCTCCGAAAGGGCGAACAAAAAGACCACAGCGGCACCTTCTGCACCTTCACCGATCAGCCACGCGCCACTCACGGCCACGGTCATGAGCACGTTCATGTCGAGCCTGGCTTTTTGCAGTGCCTTGAATGCGGCGGGGAAGACCAGCAGGCCACCAGACAAAGTGGAGAGCGCAAAGAGAGTCGTGTTGAGGGCGGAGGCTCCGACATGGAGAAAACGCAATGCCATCCCGAGCGAGAGCAGGACGCCAGAGGCGATGACAAGCGCGTTGCGTGGCAGCGGCGTTTCATCGTGACCGTGCTCGCACGAGCCGCAGGATTTGGATTCGGAGGGTTGGTTGTCTTGAGTGTTCATAAAATGCTCTAATTGCTCCCTTAGCTTGGTTCATTTTCATCTGGTTGGCGCTCTGACCGGGTTTTGACCCGGTTCCAGCCTGGGAAATGGTGCAAAGCCAGCAAGCCGTAGAGCAGCAAAGCGGTCAAAATGCCCAGCACATACATGCCAAAGGCGATGGCGAGGCCCACGGCGGCGGTGGCCCAAAGAGTGCCCGCCGTGGTCAGGCCTTTCAGCCGCCCCTGATCACGCAGGATGACCCCCGCGCCGAGAAAGCCCATGCCGCTGACGACTTGTGCCGCGATGCGGGTGTTGTCCGCCATGTTTGGGATGTGGGAGGAGACGAGGCCAAAGACACAAGCGCCGAGACAGACCGCCGCATAGGTGCGGATGCCGGCCTCGCGGCCATGCCGCTCGCGTTCCCAGCCGATCAAGCCGCCAAGGAATGTTGCCAGAAGCGCCTGCGCGGCCAGCATGAGTTCAATTTGCCAGTCCATGGATGTGTGGGATTGAAGGATTTGTCTGCACGGTGAAAAACCGACTCAGCAGGTGGCTAAAGCCAGGCGTATGAGAGGGCGTTACGAGATGGTGAAAAATCTGTGAGTGGATTGAATGGATGAGTGAGCACCGCGTCCGAATGACATGCCGCACATTCGCGGCGACGACTCCAAGCCAACACCCAACACCTCATGAAAACGTTCATCACCCTCCTGGCCGTCACCGCCAGCTTCGCCATCATCCCGCCTGCCTCGGTGCAGGCGGGAGATCATCACTCCTCCGGCCATGGCTCCAGTCATGGCGGTGGGCACAGTTCCGGGCATGGCAGCAGCCATTACACATCGAGCCACGGCAGCGGTCACTACACGCCAAGTCACGGCTCCAGCCATTACACTCCCAGCCACGGTGGCGGTCACTACACGCCAAGTCACGGCAGCTACGGCGGGCACTACAACAACCGGCATTATGTGCCAAATCCGGGTCATGGTTCCAGCCACGGCAGCAGTGGGGGGCACATCAGCCTGCCGGGATTCCATTTTGATTTTGGCGACCGTGGCCGTCACTAACAGGGAGTGAATGGGATCGCAAGATTCCAGCAAGCCCGCCGGAGAAAGAGAGAACTCCGGCGGGTTTTTCATGTCCGTTGGGAAAGAAGGATTCATGAGCTCAATTCGTGCCGCCCATGAGTTTTTGTATGCTGGGAGAGCTGTAGGCTTCACCGGCGAGCTTTCCGTCCACAAAGGCCCGCACACCCCAGGCATGGTAGCGGGTGCCGGTGGCTTCGATCACCTTGGAGCGTGCCCGCCTGCCGCTGCCGGTGCGGACGGTGTGGCGGGGTGTGAAGGTGAAGTTGACGGGTTTGGACTTGACGCTGGCAATTTTGCTTTGGGCCAGCTCCACAGTCTCGGTGCCACTGCCGTGCTTGATGACTTTGCCTGTGTCGAGGTTGTCGCCAAAGAAGGCCCATTCGAGCTTCACTGCGGCAGGCTTTTCGAGATGGAAGGCGGTGGCGGAGATTTCGAGCCAGCGGCTCTGCACCTCCTGCGGATCATTGCCCTTGGGATCGTTGTGCTCGCTCTTGGCGGCCACCTGGAGCTTGATGACGTTATCTGCGAGCGCCGCTCCCGTGGTGGTGAGCAGGATGCAGATGATGTGGGTGGTGAGCCGGCGGAGTGAACTCCCCCGGCGTTGGGTGGATGTGGTTGGTGTTTTCATGGTCTGTTTAGGGTTGGGAAAATTTCGGCCATGCCTGGATGGCGATGAGGGCGGCAAGGGCGGCCAGCAAAAAGCAGGTGAGATAGGCGGCACGGAGGCGCAGCACGGAGGCTGCCGCGTTGAAGCGCCAAACTCTGCGAAATCCCCACGCGCCGAGCGCCGCCGCCAGAATCAAGGTCAGGGCCAGACCGATGCTGAAACTGGTGGCGACGGCCAGACCGAGTACCAGTCGCCCGGATTGCAGACATGCCATGAGGATGCCCAAGGTGAGCGGACACGGCATCATGCCCGTCACCGCGCCGAGCAGGAGGATCTGCGCTGTGGAGGACCGCCGGACACGCTCCACCTCCTCGGTGAAATCTTGTGTCTCCGCGTTTTCATCAGCGACACCACCGCCCCAAATAGCCAGCGCCTCTGCTTTGCGGACGCTTTGCCGCGTGCGGATGAATATCCAGACAGCCACGCCTAAAGTCACCATGGCTGAAAGCATCTCAAAGTATGGCTGGAGGTGGCCCAGGTTCCAATGGCTGCCATAGTGGGACGCCATCATGGCGATGAGCCAGATCGTCAGGGTGTGCGTCAGGGCGGCGGAGATGCCGAGCAGAGTCGCCTGCCACATGCCTCCGCGTGTGGAGACGATCATGGAGGCCAGGACGGTCTTCGAGTGCAGCGGCTCAATGCCATGAACCACACCAAGCAGCAGCGGGGCCAGAAAGTACATCAGCCCTCCGGCGCTGCTCAAAGACTCGACAAGAATATTCATGGCATGGTGGGGTGAAATGCTGCGGTGCCTCGCCACGCGCTGTAGCAGACCAGCAGGAGGAAGATGAGGATGAGCGCCATGACGGTGACGGCGCTCCAGGTCGGGCCGGTGGGACGTTTCAGCACCGCCGCAAATCCTGAAACCCATCCGGCTACTGCGAGCAGAGGGCTGACAATGCGGCAGAGGATCAAGGCGATGATGTCGCCGATTTCTTCTCCAGGGCGGTGAGGATCAATGCCGCCTGTCACGAGGCCGGCGATGAAAAAAAGCAGTGACGATCCCGCCAGATAGACCGCTGCTTTCGCCAGCAAGAGCTGTAAGGATGGAGACTTTTCGTTCATGGCGTGTGAGGGAGCAGGAATGCGGACGTGGAAGTTCATGGGCGGCTGGCAAAATGGCAGGCGGACTTCGGTGCTCCGTGGAGGACGACTTTGATGGATGAGCCAGGCGGTGGTTTTGAAGCGAGCGAGACGAAGTAGCGCGAATAGGAGAAGCCTATGCGTCTTCCCGATGGAAGTTCGCGTGGCAGATAATCCACAGCGCTGCCTTCGATAGCTTCTCCTCGCGAATTGAGCAGGACGACATCGACATGGGAGCCTGCCGGTGGATTGAACAAGGAATGCCGACCTACGAGTCCGAAGACCATGGTGCCAGTGCCGCTGCTGCGGACGTGGGCTGAAACAATGGTTCCACCCTCATCTGAAACCTTCTCCACACTGACAGGTAGTTCCCTGCGAGCACCACCGAGCGCAAAATCAATCAGCCCATCAGAACGTTGCGCCTGCTGCCAGACAGTAGTGGTGCATGAGGAGCAAACCAACAGCACGCTTATGGCAAGCAAATGAAAGGCTAGTGAGGTTGAATTCATGACGTTCAGGGCTTGAGCGAAGGCGCGAGCAGCACGATCTGGCGCACGAAATCCGGGCCAAAAAGGGGACTATGCAGGTTGATCTGAACCCTCATGCCGGGTTTGAGATGAGCAGGCAGCGGTTCCACCTCTGCGTGCCAAAATCTGGCCCATTCGGAGTAAACGAACTGGCGCACGCGGCCGCCATCCTGCTCGAAGGTGATCCAGCGGGTGGAGTGATCAACGCTTTGGACAACGCCGGTCATCGTGGTGCCCATCGGGCGAATCGCGCTGGCGGTGGATGGCAGCCAGAAACAAGCGAGGACTGTTAGAGTGAAAAGTACAAGGCGGTGTTTCATGGTCGTGGTGCCGCACAGCCAGCAGCGCCGCCCTCACGGTGGGACGGCGCTGTGGCATGACGCGGGCGAGTGAAGGGTTACTTCTTTTCCTCCTTCTCATCGCCGTGCGCACAGGTGCAGGCGTATTCCTTGTTCTTGCAGGTCGGGCAGTCGTTGAGGTTCAGGTTGAACTTCTCGGTCACGGCTTTCTCACCGGCCTTGGCCTTGATCTGCACGACTGTGGGCAGATCAGCGCCTTCAGGGATGGCTTTGTCGGAGATGAGCTTGTCGCCGTCTTTGGTGAAGCTCAGCTTGGTGGGAGCGGAGCGGTCGCCGAGGGTGACGCTGATGACCTGCGCTCCAGGGGCGACGACTTTCATGTCGTCATCAATGAAGCGGATTTCGACCTTCTTGTCTTTGTTCACGAAGAACTCGACGTGGGGTTCCACTTCGGTGATGAGCTTGCCGCCAGTGGGGCCGGCTTTGGCGGCGTGTTCGTGGTCATGCTTGTCTTTGTCCGCAGCGGTGGCGGTGAAGGCGAGCGCGAGGGTGAGCAGGGTGCTGAGCAGTTTGGTTTTCATGGGGTGCGGTTGTCTATTGTTTGGTTTTGGTTCTGTTTTGCCTGGGTGCGGCGGCGTGTGTGCCGTCGCGACTTCGGTAAATGTTAATGCGAGGCAGGTGCGTCGAGTTCGATAGCCTTGGCGGCGGCTTTGCGGCCGATGAGCCAGAACATCGCGGGCGTGATCGCCATATCGAGGAAGGTGGAGGAGATGAGGCCGCCGACGATGACGACGGCTACGGGATGGAGGATTTCTTTCCCTGGCTGATCCGCTGCGAGCACGAGCGGGATCAAACCGATGCCTGCGCTGAGGGCGGTCATCAAAACGGGCACGAGCCTTTCCAGTGTGCCGCGTATGACCATCTTCTTTGTGAAGCCCTCGCCCTCATGCTGCATGAGGTGCAGGTAGTGGCTGATCATCATGATGCCATTGCGAGCGGCGACACCGCCGACGGCGATGAAGCCAACCAGCGTGGCGATGCTGATGTTGTTCAGCTTGAAGTAGGTGAAGGCTAGGCCGCCCATCAGTGCGAGCGGGATATTCACGAGCACCTGGAGCGCGAGCGATGCACTGCGGAAGTAGCCGAAAAGCATGAGAAACACGGCGACGAACACGATGGCCGAAAACACGACGATGCGCTGCGTGGCCTCTTTTTGCGCCTGAAACTCACCCTCGAAAGTGATGAAGTAGCCTTCTGGCAGCGTGACTTTCTCTTTCACCTCGGATTGCAGCCTGACGACGAGATTCGAGACATCTCTCACAGTGGGCTTGATGCCGAGTGCGAAACGGCGCTGGCTGTTTTCGCGGAAAATGACGTTCGGCCCCTTCGCCTCGCGCACATCGGCGACGAGTGACAAAGGTATGCGCTGAGTGTGCTGACCGTCGCCGTTGTCTTCCATCTCGACAGGCAACTCAGCGATTCTGTCCGGTGAATCACGCCACTCGACCGGCAGGCGCATCACCAGATTGACGCGTCGCTGGCCTTCTCGCAGTTCGGCCATTGACTTGCCACCGATGAGACTGGAAAGCTGCTCATTGAGCTTGCCGGGGGCAATGCCGTAGGCTTTGGCACGATCACGATCCGGCTCAATGCGGAGTTGCGGGATGGAGGAGGTTTGATCGAGCTTGCAGTCCTCAAAGCCGGGAATGCTCTTTGCCACAGTTTGAATCTCGATGCCGATTTGGCGGAGCTTATCGAGATCAGGGCCGAAGACCTTGACGGCCACCGGCGCGGAAACACCGCTCATCATGTGGCCGATGCGATCCGCCAGCGGCCCGCCGACCACAGCAAAGACACCTGGGACGCTTTTGATCTTCTTGTTGATGTCATCAAGGATGGCCTTGCGATCTCGGCCCTTGGTTTTGCTCTCCCCCTGCATCTCGCGGAAGTCCACATCGAACTCGGCGGTGGAGACGGGCACCACATGGTCGCCACGCTCGGCACGCCCGAGACGACGCCCGACTTTGCGCACCTCCGGCACAGTGAGGATTTGCTGTTCGATCACGTCGGAGATTTTGTTCATCTCGTCCAGCGAAGTGCCCGGCGCGGTGGTGGCGGCGATGAGCGCGGTTTCCTCCTGGAACTTGGGCAGGAAGTCCTTGTTCATCTTTGGATACAAAGAGAAGGCGGCGATGAGCATCACCACGGCGAGGGTGAGCACCATGAGCGGTTGATTGAGCGCAAACTTCAACAGCGTGTGCTCCAGCAGCCACTTCATGCTCCGTGTGATGAAGCCGTCCTTGTGCTCGTGGCCTTCTTTCGGATTCAGCAGCATGGAGCACAGCACCGGGATGGCGGTGAGCGAGACGATGAACGAGGCGATCATGGAGATGATCGTGGCGATGGCGATGGGCGCGAAGAGCTTGCCCTCGACTCCCGTGAGGCCCAGCAGTGGCAGGAACACGAGAATGATGAGCACCGTGGCGTAGAGGATGGAGTTCCGCACTTCACCGGAGGCCTTGGCAATGACCTTCAATCGCGGATGAGGCACAGGCAGAGCGGCGTTTTCCCGCAATCGGCGAAAGACGTTCTCCACATCCACGATGGCGTCATCCACGACCATGCCGATAGCGACGGCCAGACCGCCGAGGGTCATGCTGTTCACGCTGATGCCGAACCATTTGAAAATGAGCATCGTGATGCCGAAGGAGAGCGGCATGGCCATCAAGGTGATGAACGTGGTGCGGAAGTTCAGCAGGAACAGGAACAGCACGACAGTCACCATCACCGCACCATCGCGGATGGCCTCGGTGAGATTGCCGATGGCGTGATCAATAAAATCTTTCTGCTGGAAGAGCAGCGTGGTTTCGACGCCTTTCGGGAAGGTGGATTTCAATTCATCGAGCGCCTGCTGGATTTGCTCCGTGAGCTTCCGCGTGTCAAAGCCGGGAGCTTTGGTGATGGACATGATGACGCCGTAGGTCGGTGATTTTTCCGGGGCCTGGCTCACGGTGGCATCGCCACGCATGGGTTCGATGCCCCACACCACATTCGCCACATCGCCGATGGAGATGGGCCGGTCATTGACCTTCTTGATGATGGTGCGGGCGATGTCGTTCAGCTCCACGGTCATCGCTAGATTGCGCACCATGATCTCGGTGGGGCCGGTGTTGAGAAAGCCGCCTGTGGTGGTGTTCGCGGCCTCGGTGGCGGCGGTTTCCAGCTCGGCATAGGTCACGTTGTTCGCCTGCATCTTGAAGGGGTCAGGCTGAATCTCGATCTGCTTCACCCCGCCACCCATGTTGAGGATTTCGGCGATGCCTGGAATACTTTTGAGTCGGCGCATGACTGTCCAGTCAGCCAGTGTACGCACTTCTCGCGGAGGTAGGTAGCCGGGTTCGCCCTCTTTGATGGTGGAGCGCACGCCGACGAGCAAAATCTCGCCCATGAGCGACGCCACCGGCGTCATGAAGGGCTGCACGCCTTCAGGAAGCTGGCCGCGTGCTGCTTGCAGCCGCTCTTGGACGAACATGCGTGCCCGGTAGATGTCTGTGTCCCAACCGAACTCGGCATAGACGAGTGAAAGCGACACATCCGAGTTGGAGCGCAGCCGCGTGAGTCCTGCCACGCCCATCAGCGCCGTTTCAATAGGCTGGGTGACGCGCATCTCGACTTCTTCCGGCGCAAGGCCGGGAGATTCGGTCAAGATGATAACAGTGGGCTTAGTGAGGTCTGGCAGCACCTCCACCGGCAGCTCGGTGGCCGTCTTCATGCCCATCACCATGAGGATGAGAGACAGGCCGATGATGACCGCTCGATTGGCGAGCGACCAATGAATCATTTTGTTGAGCATGACTTACGCGGCCTCCTTGTTGATGGGTTTCACCGGGACTTCATCCTCGTCCTTGGCGCTGCGCTTTTTGCTGAACATGGAGATGAGCAGCAGCACGAACAAAACACCGCTGGCATACATCCAAAGCGGATTGCTGGGACTCTCGGTCTGCGGTGGCAGGCCAGAAGCGGCACGTTTCTTGGCTTCCATCTCCGCTTTAGCCTCGGGAGTCAGTTCTCCGCCATCGGCGGCATGTTCATGACCATGCGCGGCATCCAGCGCCTCTTTGAGCGAGACACTGCTGGCTCCGGCAAAGGAGAGTGAGTAAGCACCACGAGTCACCACTTCATCGGCCGGAAGCAGACCGCTGGTGATCTCGACAAAGCGGTCGTTCATCTCGCCGACCTGCACCTTTGTCTTCACAAAGGCGTTTGGCAGATCGAAGTCCTTCACATAGACGAAGCGGTTCGATGACTCACCCTGCAAGGCCGCACGCGGCACGCTGACCACATTCGCACGCTTGCTCATCACGATGGAAAACTCCGCCCGCATGTCCGCACGCAGCAGGCCGCCGGGATTCGTCAGGCGGAAGATAGCGTCAATGGTGCCGCTTTCCTTGTCCGCGCTGGTGCCGAAACGCAGCAGCTCGCCATCAAACTTTTCAGTCGGCAGTGCGGCCACTTTGATGTGTGCCACCGTGCCAGGCTTCATGCGCCCGGCCTGATGCTCAGGCACTCGCGCCATGGCATAGACCTCGCTCAGATCGGTGATCTCCAGCAGCGCGTTTTCTGGCTCCAAGGGATCGCCCAGACGTTTCTCGACACGCGTGATCAAACCTCCGAGCGGAGCTTTGAGCGTGATGACAGGCGGCGGATCGCCGGGCTGACGGCTCTCAATTTTCGCCACTTCGTCATCTTTTTTCACCATGTCGCCGGGAGCGACTTTCAGCTCCACCACACGGCCTGAAATGCGGCTGCTCACCGCCGCCACCTTGCCTGGAATGGATTCGATGCGTCCCAGCGAAAAGATGGTTTGCTCAAAGTCGGTTTCTTCGACCTCGACGGTTTCGATGCGGAGGTTTTTCACTCCGGTGTCATCCAGCACGACGGTATTGGAAGCGCGTTTGGTGTCTTCTGCGGCGTGGATGAAGCCGGAGTGGGTCAGGATCAGAAAGAGGGGGACAAAGGATCGTTTCATGTTCAATCGGGGAATGAGTTAGCGGCGTGTTGAGGAAGGGGTGGCGGGCTTGGCAGCGGGCACGATGGCGGGTGCGTGCTTACCGGTGGCGGCCTCGTAGCGGATACGGGCAAGGTGGAAATCACGCAGGGCATCCAGTGAAGCGGCCTCAAGCTGGAGCCTTTGATCCCGTGCTCGCAGCACGGAGAGCAGGTCGGCCTGACCCGACTCATAAGCCTTCTGCATGGCGGTCATCTGCTCCACTGCCAGCGGTAGAAGCGTGTCGCGTGTCTCACGGACGATGGAGGCATTCGTTTCCATCTCGCGGCGTGCAGTGCCAGCCTCGCCGTTGATTTGCACGGCGAGCGCTTCGCTTTCCAACCGTGCTCGTTCGGCTGCCGCCGCCTTTTCGGCGATCTCGCCCTGATTGCGATTCCAGAAGGGCAGCGGAATGGAAATGCGGAAGCCGACAAAGCCGGTGCGCTCACGCTGCGTCGTCGTCACATCCTGCATTTCGCGGGAAGCAAAGAACCCCGCAGTCACATCTGGCATACGTTTCGCTTTGGCGAGATCCTTGCCCGTCTGGGCGGCGGCGATCTTCGTCTGCGCGAGTTGGTAATCGGGCCGCATCATCCATGAGGACTTCGCGGGCAATGACAGAGCAGGCAGATCGCCTGAAATGCTCAACGCATCCTCCGAGCGCAAGCCGAGCATGGGCTTGAGCTGCCCGAGCAGGCTGACGCTCTGTGCCTCCAGCAAGCGTGACTCCACTCGCAGGCGTTGGGCGTCGAGCTGCACCTGTTTCGCATCCAAAGGAGACACCTCGCCCGCCTTGGCACGTCCGCTGGCAAACTCGGAGAGCTTCTGAGCCAGCTCCGTTTGCTGCTGCCGCAAGGCACGCTGCTTCGAGAGGGTGAGCAACTGCACGACCTGCTGCTGAGCATCGGAGATCAGCTTGCGCTCCACATCCCGAATCTCCAGCTCCGCTGCGGTGACGAGCTGGGAGGTGAGCTTTTTCTCCAGACTGAGCCTCCGGGTGATGGGGAAGGACTGGTCGATGGAAAAGACACCGGTCTGAGGGCTGACGTTGCTCTGGTTTTGGAAGTCGTAGCCAAACGTGGGATTCGACAGGCGACCTGAGCCGAGCTGCCGCCCACGGGCTTCCTCAATGGCGAGACGGGCCGCTTTGAGAGCGGGATGATGAATCCGCACGCGAGATGCGACCTCACCGAGGGATAACGAGAGCGCCGAGGCATGGCTGGCGCAGGTCAATACGAGTAAAAGAAATGGGAATGGTTTCATGGAAAAAGAGTTTGGAGAATTCAGGCATGGAAATCCCATGCCGGAAGGGGGACACATCACAGCCACCTGCCATCAATCGTGGATGGCGGGCCGTGAAGGCTCTCAAACTCTCAAAACAATCGTATGCGCGAGCACCTGGGGCCAAGTTCGACCTCGTTCGTGCTCCAACCAAGGCGGAGCCTCGGCAACCATCGAAACCTGTGCTGGCAGCAGCACCGACAGAATCCATTCGGGAATCACTAGATCAACCAGCACCGGCGCAGGAGCCGCGATTTGAATAACCGACGCCTGGCTCGCCGTCAGGCTCTCGACGATGGCTGGGTGCTCATGCGTGTCCTCACTGTCCGGGTGATCGTCCGATGAATGACAAGGCGCAGCCTTCTCCTCGTCATGGCAGGCCGCCGAGTGAGGGCCATGGCAGTGATCCGCCTGCGTCACCTCCTGCACGCCGCCGCAGTCACAAAGGAAACCTCTCTGCAAGCCAAACACCTGCGCACACGCCACCGCCAGAACGGCGAGCGAGGTAAGGATACGTGTGCGGAGAGTAGCCATGGACGCTGCTAAGATGATGCGAGACTTGAACTTATTCAATTCTAATTTTGAAGCCCCTGACCCCAGAGCTTGGAATCAGGAGCTTTCCGACCAATTCAATCACTCGTCGCAGGTGCAGGCGTATTCCGCGTTGCCACACTCTTTGCAGGTGTGCAGTTCCAGCTTGATGCGGAAGTTCTTGGTTTTGGCATCGGGCGCGGCTTTGGCCTGCACAACGACTTGGTAGCCTTCACCTTCGGGGAGCTTGGTGGTGGAGACGAGTTTGCCGTCTTTGGCTTCGAAGGCGATCTTCACCTTGCCGCTGGGTGCCTCGGCGGTGGCGGTGATGACCTCCGTGGAGACGGGCTGGACCTTCAGGGCGGTGTCATAGACGGCGATGCTGATGCTGCGGTTTTTCTCAACGAAGAACTCGGCTTGCTTGCCGCCGAGATCGAGGATGAGGCCTTTGCGCGGGCCGGCTTTGACTTTGGCGTCGGTGTCGGCGGCGAGGATGCTGCCGGCGGCGACGGTGAGGAGGGTGATCAGATGGAGCAGTGTTTTCATGGGTTCGTTGGCTTGGGTTGGGTTGTAGGTTGGGTTTTCCGTGGGTGCCAGTTTCAGGGCTTGGAGCCGGTGGCTGGTTTCAGGAAAGGCGAAGGGCCGAGCAGGCGCAGGGCGTTGAAAATGACGAGCAGTGTCGCGCCGGTGTCGGCGAGGATGGCGAGCCAGAGGCTGGCGTGGCCGGTGAAGGCGAGAATCAGGAAGACGGCCTTGATGACGAGTGCAAAGCCGACGTTGAACTGAATGATGTGCAGGGTGCGGCGGCCAAGAGTGATGGCTTCGGCCACGCGGGTGAGATCGTCCTTCATCAAAGCCATGTCGGCGGTCTCAATCGCGGTGTCACTGCCGATGGCTCCCATGGCGATGCCGACGCTGGCAAGCGCGAGCGCGGGGGCGTCATTCACGCCATCGCCGATCATGCCGACGTGGTGATGCTCGGCCATGAGGCGGCGGATGTGCTCGATCTTCTGCTCAGGCATGAGATCGCCATAGGCTTCGTCAATGCCTGCCACGCGGGCGATGGCATCGACGGTGCGCTGGTTGTCACCGCTGAGCATGACGACTTTTGCAATGCCTGCCTCATGCAGCAGGGTAAGGGCGTGGGCGGCCTCGGGACGCAGGGTGTCGCCGATGCTGATGATGCCGAGCACTTCGCCGCCGCCGGAGGCGTGCGGGGCGTGCCCGAGAATGGCGAGAGATTCGCCGCGTGACTCGATCTCCGCGAGATGGGAGTCCACTTCGGCGCTGCAAACGACGAGTTCCTGCACCAGCTTGTGATTGCCGATAAAATACGGGCGGTTCTCGATGATGGCGGTGGCTCCACGCCCCGTCAGGGAGATGTAGAGCGAGGCTTGATCCAGCAGAATGCCGCGCTGCCGCGCCTCCGCCACCACGGCCTGGGCGAGGGGATGAGTCGAGTGCTGGTCGATGGCCGCGGCCAGACGCAGCACTTCGTTTTCATCCAGAGGACCAAACGCGGTGACACCGGTGACTTGCGGTCTGCCCTGCGTGATGGTGCCGGTCTTGTCCACGGCGAGAACGCGCAGCTTGCCCACGGCTTCGAGATAAGCGCCGCCTTTGATGAGCACGCCGCGCCGTGCCAGCGCGGTGAGGCCGGACACAATCGAAACGGGCGTGGCGATCACCAGCGCACAGGGGCAGGCGATGACGAGCAGCACGAGGGCGCGGTAAGTCCACTCCGACCACGCACCGGCCATGAGCAGCGGTGGCAGCAGGGCCACCAGCAAGGCGACGACGAACACCACCGGGGTGTAAATGCTCGCGAAGCGATCCACAAAACGCTGCGTGGGGGCTTTCTGTTCCTCGGCTTCTTCGACCAGCTTGATGATGCGGGCGAGCGTGGAGTCGCTGGCGGCTTTCGTGACTTCCACGAGCAGCGAGCCTTCACCGTTGATGGTGCCTGCAAAAACGGTGTCGCCGGGCTGCTTGTCCACCGGCACGGACTCGCCGGTGATGGGGGCTTGATTCACGCTGGAACTGCCGCTGATGATCTTGCCGTCCATGGGAATGCGTGCGCCGCTGCGCACGCTGATGGCCGCGCCGAGGCCGACGTCCCTGGCGTTGACTTCCACAAACACGCCGTCCGCTCCACGCACCTGCGCTGTTTCGGGGGTGAGCTGCATCAGCGCGGCGATGGCGCGTCTGGCCCGACCGGCACTCCATGACTCCAGCAACTCGGACAGGGCGAACAAAAACACAACGACCGCAGCCTCGCCACCCTCGTTGACCAGCCAGGCACCGGTCACAGCCACGGTCATGAGCACATTCATGTCCAGGCGGAGCTGCTTCAATGCCGCGAAGGCGGCTGGCACCACCAGCAGCCCGCCGCTCACAGTGGCGAGCGCGGAAAACAGCGTGGTTCCCAGGGGGGAGCCAAGCCCCAGCCAGCGCAGCAGCAAGCCCATGAACAGCCACCCACCCGATACGGCGACGAGCCACTGCCGAGAGAACACCGTGTCGTGCGGCTCGGTGCCGCAGGAACGGCAGGAGCCGGACGGAGAGGAGGATGGGGCTGTGTTCATGACGAGAGCCTGAGTTGGTGCTTATTTCCCGCCGTCGAGGAGCTTTTTGATCGCAGGCATGCTGTAAGCCTCGCCAGCGAGCTGATCGCCAATGAACGCGCGGACGGCCCATGCGTGATAACGCACGCCGGCGGCCTCGATCACCTTGGAGCGTGCCCGCCTGCCGCTGCCGGTGCGGACGGTGTGGCGGGGCGTGAAGTCGAAGCGGATGGGCTTGGTCTTCAAACTGGCCTGCTGGCCCTGCACCAGCTCCACCGCGCCCTTGCCGGAGGCATGTTTGATGACTTTGCGTGCGGCGAGGTCATCGCCATAACAAGTCCATTCCAGACGGACAGCGGCGGGCTTGTCGAGATGGAAGGCGGTGGCGGTGATCTCCAGCCAGCGGTCTTGAACCTCCTGGACGCTGTTCTTGGGGTCGTTGAAGTCGCTCTTGGCGGCGATTTGCAGTTTGACGCTGTTGTCGGCCAGCGCGGAGCCGGTGCTGGTGAGCAGGATGATGACGAAGTGGGCGGCGATGCGCCGCACTCCGCGGCGCAGCCTGGCTGAGCGGCTGATGTGGGTTTTCATGGTTGTTTTGGCGGGGGTTGGTTGGTTGGAGTAGAATCAAGAGGCGTCCGCGGCGGCAGGAGCGGCGGCGTGTCGGGCGGCAGGCAGAACAAGCCGTGCGTGTAAAGGTCATCCGCCACCTGGAAGAGGGCGATGCCATCATCGCGCACCGAGCTGAACAAAACATTGGCCTCGGTGGCCCGGCTCATCGCCGCTGAGGAGGCGCTTCCCTGCCAGTATTCGATGGTTTTGTTCAGCCCGAAGACGACCTGGTGCTGCGCATGGAAAACCGCGATGGACCGGTTGTGATGCATGAGGCAGCGCACGCGCGAGGCGGCATCCTCCTTGAGCAAGTCGTGGCCGAAAAACAGGCTGCGATAAGGCCTGCCGACAAGCCCGAGAAGGGTGGGGGCGACATCGAGCTGGCTGCCAACAATGTCGATGCGGCGCGGTTCGGTGATGAGGGCCGGGGCAACCACCACCAAGGGAATCTGATAGCTCTTGAGCGGGATGGTCTGACTGCCGTAAACACGGGCACCATGGTCGGCCACCACGACAAAAACAGTGTTCCGCCAGAAGGGCTCGTGGCGGGCGCGGTCGAAGAAATCCCCCAGCGCCCAATCCGCATACTTCACCGCATGGTCACGACGACGCTGGCCGGGAGATTCCGGGATGCGCCCCTCCGGATAGGTGAAGGGCCGGTGGTTGGACACCGTCATGAACGTGGCGAGGAAGGGCCTCCCGGTGAGATGCATCGCGCGCATTTCGACAATGCCGCGTTGAAGCAGATCCTCGTCACTGACGCCCCAGGCGTTGCGAAACACGGGCCGCTCAAAGTCGGACTCATCGACAAGCCGGTCCCAACCATTGCTGAGGGTGTAGGACTTGACATGGTCAAAGCTGCCGCGCCCGGCATAAAAGAACAACGTGCTGTAGCCATCACGCTTGAGCAACCGGGCGATGGTCTCGACATTCTGAGTCTGGTCGCGGGCGAGGATGGAGTCCCCTGGCAGGGGCGGGAAGCTCGAATAGATCGCCTCCAGGCCACGGATGGTGCGGTTGCCGTCTGCCAGCAGATGCGTGAAAAGCAGCCCTTCCTGGGTGGCGATGGCGTCCATGCGCGGGGTCAGCGTGTGCGGCCTGCCGTCCACGGTGCGGCCAAGGCAGCCCCAAAACTCACTGCCCATGCTTTCTTCCGTGATGATGCAGACGTTGAGCTTCGGCCTGGCGGGATCACCCGAAATTTCACGCACCAGCGAGTCACGCGCCGCCCGCAGCCACGGCATCTCATCGGTGTCCTTTGCCGGCGCGGCAGGAGGCTCGGGTGCGAGGAAAACGGTGTCCGGGTCGGTGAGCAGGTTGCGGGCGCGGACAAACGCCTCCCGGCGGTCGAGGGTGGGATAGAAGGCGGTGTAGTCGAGATTACGGCTCCAGGCGGCGCGTGCCGCGCTGGCCCAGCCGTTGTTGGCAAGCTCATTGATGACGCGCTGGCGGCTGAAGGCAGTCTCGATGTCAAGCACGCTGAACGGTGCCAGGATGGTGATGCCCGCCATGATCCCGGCGAGTTTGAATCTTGCGCGGACGGGCTGCCCCGCCAACTGCGGGCTGAACCGCGTGAATCCCGCGTAGGAGATGGCCGCGCCGCCGATGACGCAGACCAGCCCGATCCACGGGAGCGGATAGCTCTCGCGCAGATTGGTGAAAACCTCGTGAGGGTAGATGAGGTAGTCGATGGCGACGGTGTTGAAGCGGCTGTCGAACTCATCGAAGAAATACCATTCGCTCAGCACGAGGAACACGCCCGTCATGCAGCCGACGGTCACGGCGGCGCGAAAAAGCAGCCGCCTCGCCGGATGCCAAAGCCGGAGGCCAAACACCCGCAGAACGAGACAGGGAAGAGCGGCGAGCAGCGTGGCAGCAAACGCGCTCACAGCAAGGAGGATGGCGCTGCCGACAAGCGCCCAAACGGCGTCGAGGTGAACTCCTGCGAGGAACAGCAGCATCGTGTCTCGCGGGCTGGCTCCAGGCGGCGCGTGGGACAGCCACAAGGCCAGCCGCAGCACCTGCCAGAGGCCAAACGCCACGAGGGAGAACCAAAGAGGAAAGCGCGTGTTCATGGTTTTGAAAAGGTGCGGAAGGGCTGCCGAGGGCCGCGCAGGCGCGTCAGTGCTTCCGTTCATGGCTTGAGTTCGGCGTCAGCAGGGTGGCGCGGGTGAAGTAATCGGAGCCAAAAAGCGGATTGTGATAACGCAGCGCCACCCTCATGCCTGGGAGAAGGAGCGTGGGTGATGTTTCCCGGCCAGCCTGCACGAACACGGCCCAACGAATCCACACAAGCTTGCGAAGAGCACCGCCATCCTGGGTGAAGACGATGGTTCGCGAGGAGGCATCCACACTGCGGACGGTGCCGGTGATCATGACTCCGTGAGCGCGGATGGAGGGGGTGGCCTGGAGGGAGGCCACAGACAACAGTAGAACAATGAGCAGGCAGAGACGGGATGGTGTGTTCATGGGGTTTGAGGTTGGAATTTGCCTTTTCTTTCAATCCAGTCGTAGAGCACGGGCACGACGAGCAAGGTGAGGAATGTGGAGGTGACGATGCCGCCGATGACGACAGTGGCGATGGGGCGCTGGACTTCCGCTCCGGCTCCGGTGGCGATGGCCATGGGGACGAAGCCGAGGCTGGCGACGAGGGCGGTCATAAGCTTGGGGCGCAAACGGGTGAGCGTGCCTTCGACGACGGCATCCCGCACGTTGCGACCTTCTCCGCGTAACTGATTGATGTAACTGATGAGCATGATGCCATTGAGCACGGCGATGCCGCTGAGGGCGATGAAGCCGACGGCAGCGCTGATGGTGAAGGGCATGCCACGCAGATGCAGGGCAAAGATGCCGCCGGTGACGGCGAGCGGCACGCACATGAAGATGAGCGTGGCTTGCTTGAACGAACCGAAGCTGAGGAAGATGAGCACGAAGATCAGTGCGAGGGCGAGCGGGACGACGATGGTGAGGCGGGCTTTGGCTTCCTGGAGGTTTTTGAACTGGCCGCCGAATTCAAAGTAGTAGCCATCAGGGAACTTCACCTTGTCACGGATAGCCTGGGTGGCTTCCGCGACGAAGCTGGAAGTGTCACGGCCACGCACGTTGATGAGGATGCTGACGCGCCGCTGGGTTTTCTCGCGGGCGATCTGCACGGGCTGCGGCACGAGCACGATCTTGGCGATCTGGCCGAGTGCCAGCATGCCGCCGCCATCAGTAGGCACGGCGAGGCGCTTCAGGGCTTCGAGGTCGCTGCGGCGGTCTTCAGCGAGACGCACAACGATGGGGCTGCGTTTGTTGCCGTCGATAACGAGGCCAACCTCGTCGCCAGCCAGCGCGGTTTCGACCAGCCGGTTCAATTCTTCGGTGTGGACGTTGTATTTGCGCAGCGCTTCGCGGTCGGGCTGGATTTCGATCATGGGATTCTTGCCGATGCTGTCGAACGAGGTCTCACCACCGCCGCGAACGGCGGTGATCGCGGCACGAACCTCTCCGGCGAGGCGTTCCAATTCGTCGTAGCTGTCGCCGAAGATTTTGCACACGAGGTCGGCGCGTGCCCCGGCCATGATCTCATTGAAGCGCATCTGAATAGGCTGGGTGACGAGGATGTTTTGGCCGGGCACTTGATCGAGCAGGGTTTTGCGCATGAGTGCGCCGAGTTCTTCTTTGCTGATGGGCTTGCCATTTTCCGTGCGCCACTGGTCGCGCGGCTTGAGCATGAGGTAGGTGTCGGCCACGTTGGGGTTCATGGGATCGGTGGCGACTTCAGCGGTGCCGATGCGGGAGAACATTTCCTTCACCTCGGGGAAGTCGCGGCGGATGAGGGCTTCGCTCTGCTTCTGCAAGTCGATGGAGGCGGAGATTCCGGCGCTGCTGCTGCGGATGAGCTGGAAGGAGAAGTCGCCCTCATCAAGCTGCGGGATGAACTCGGAGCCGAGCCGCGAGAGCACCCACAGCGAGGAGCCAAAGATCACGATCATGGGGAGGACGATGAGCGGCTTAAAGCGCAGTCCAAAGCGCAGCAGCGGGGTGTAGAGGCGTTTGGTGAGGGTGACGATCCAGTTGTCCTTCTCGTCGATTTTGCCGCCGAGCAGGTAGGAGCACAAAACGGGCATCAATGACACGGCGAGCACGAGTGAACCGCCCAGAGCGAGCATGACGACGAGGGCCATGGGCTTGAACATTTTCCCCTCGATGCCCTGCAAGGCGAGAATGGGCACATAGACCACGGTGATGATGAGCACGCCGAAGAACATGGGGTTGGCGACTTCTTTGGCCGATTTGAGCACTTCCTCGGTGCGCTCGGCGGCGGTGAGCCTGCGACCCAGCGCGTGCTGCTTCTCACCGAGGTGACGCACGATGTTTTCCACCATGACGACAGCGCCATCAATGATGAGGCCGAAGTCGATGGCTCCGAGGCTCATCAAATTGCCGCTAATGCCGTAGCGAACCATGCCGGTCATGGCGAAGAGCATGGAGAAGGGAATGACCAGGGCGACGATGAAGGCAGCGCGGATGTTCCCCAGGAGTGCAAAGAGCACGACGACAACGAGCAAGGCACCCTCGGCCAAGTTTTTCTCCACGGTGGCGATGGTGCGGCTGACGAGATCACTGCGGTCATACAGTGTGCGGATGACGACGCCCTGCGGCAGCTTTTCTTGAATCTCAGTGAGGCGGGCACGCACGGCCTGGGCCACGAGGCGGGAGTTTTCACCGGCAAGCATGATGGTGGCTCCAATGAGGGCTTCTTTGCCATCATCGGTGGCTGCACCGGTGCGAAAGGCGCTACCGATGCTGACCGTGGCGACTTCGCTGAGCAAGATGGGCTTCACGCCTCCGGCAAACTTGAGCGGAATGGGAAGAATTTGCTCGATCTCATTCACACGGCTGGCGGCACGGATGATCAACTGCTCACCACCGATCTCGATGTAACCGCCACCGGCATTGCGCGTGTGCTGCTGCACGATCTCGGCGAGCATGTCGAGCGAAAGACCGCGTGCGGCGAGGCGTGTGGGATCAGGCTGGATGACGATCTGCTTGCGATAACCGCCGCTGGTATTGACCTCCGCGACACCGGGCGTGCCGCGCAGCAGCGGCTTCACCTGATACTCCTGAATTTGAGCCAGGGCCATGAGCTGGGCCTCGCGTGTGGCGGGCTTGGTTTTGGCGTCCTCAGCGTAGTCGAGGCTGTAGTAGAAGATTTCTCCGAGACCCGTCGCGACGGGTGCCAGTTTCGGCGTGAGGCCCGGCGGCAGTTCATCGAGCACGCCTTGCAGCCGCTCGGTGACGAGCTGCCGTGTGCGGTAGATGTCCACGTCATCGTGGAAAATCATCGTGACCTGCGAGAGGCCAAACTTGGACAGTGAGCGCAGCTCCACCATGCCCGGCAGGCCGGCCATCTCCATTTCGATAGGGAAGGTGACGAGCTTTTCGATCTCCTCGGGCGCGAGCGCATTGACAGCGGTGTTGATCTGCACCTGCGGATTGGTGATGTCCGGCACGGCATCAATGGGCAAATGAATGGCCGAGTAAGTGCCGATGCCGATGAGGATCAACGTGGCAAGCAGCACGGCGGCCCGCTGCCGCATGGCGAGGGTGATGAGATGAGTGAGCATGGTGAGTCCGACCGGAGTCGGCGGACGCCGTGGAGGCGCTAGTTAGTCAGCGCAGCACTCGCAGCAGCCCGCGTCGCAACAGCCGCTCTTGCAGCAGTCGTCTGTAAGGCAGCAGGTGAGACAGTCGTCACAGCAACTACCGGTGAGGCAGCATGATGAGGACTCACAGCAAGGTGCCTGAGCGCAGCAGTTTTTGCTCGACTCGGCGGCTTGTAGATTGGTGAGGGCGGCGATGGCCGCGAGGGTGAGGAACAGTGTTTTCATAGATAGGTAAGTTTGAATGATTTGTTTGAATGGATTGAACTGACGTCGACGAAACGCCGAAGTGGTGGGAGTGGTGCGTCTGCTTTGGAGGCGGCAAAGGTGGCGGTTCCATGCGGGACGGCGCACGCTGTGAGGTGCAGCGAATACAGGCTATGCGCAGTGGAATCGGTGGTGAGGCGGTGGCCTGATGAGGCAGGCTCAATGCGGCATACACGCAGCAGGCACAGTCACATTCCTGGTCGGTGTCATCACAGGGACACTCGGGCAGATGGCTGCCGCTGCTATCTGCTGAGATGTCCTGGCAGCACATCAGTTCACATGCTGGCACCATGGGTGAGCAATTTCCGCCAAGCGCATGGCTCCAGGGAAACGCAAACAACGACAACAGCGCCGCGAGCGTGATCCAAGCGATCACGAGGCGGAGTCTGCGGTTGTGGATGCCGATGGATAACATGGCGCGATTTAATGGCCGCAGGTGCAGGATTTACCGCCGCGCAGGACTTGCAGTTCCGCGAGCCAGAGGGACATCACGGCTGAAGTGACGATTTCATCGCCCGCGTAAAGGCCGTCGGTGATTTCGATCTGGTCGTTGCTCCTTGCGCCGGTTTTGACCTGCGTGCGAACGTAGAAGGCGTCGTTCTTTGCATAGACGAAGGTGCCCTCCGCCGTGGTGAGCAGCGCGTTTTTCGGAATCGTGGGCACGGCATCGCCAGCAGAAAAGCGAAACGTCGCCGTGAGCGCGGTGCCTGCGTCGATGATCTCTCGGGCCTGCACCTTGATCTCGAAGTCGCCAAGCGTGACGTAAGGCGACTTTTCAAGGCGAAGCACGCTGCCTTTGGTTTTGCCGCCCGCAAGATCAAGCTCCACTTCCATGCCGGGCTGTATGCGGGCCGCCTGGGCTTCGGTGATCCAGCCGCTTGCCTCGGTGCCGCGCTCCATGGTCTGCAAGGCGGTGGTGAAGACGGGCGCGATTGTTTCCTCCTGCACTTCGGCGGTTTGCAGGCCGATGGCCTTTGCCATCAGCGGTGTGAGTGACAGGCCGTGGCCCTCTTTGAACTGTGCGCCGCTTTCTGTGGAGGAACCGGCATCCTCACCGTCGTCAGTCATGCTGGCGGTGGATTTGCTGCAACTCGTCAACAAGACGGCAATGGGAAAGAGCAAGAGCGACAAAATGAGTTTCATGGACGTGTGCGGTTAAGGTTTTGCGGCAGCGAGAGTGACGAGGCTGCCGGGCGCACCGGTGAGAGCCTCCAGCATGAGAGCGGCTTCGAGCGCCTGGACCTGGGTTTCGTTGATGGCCCCCACAGCGGCGAGATACTTGTCCTGCAACTCGACGAAAGTGCTCATCGGCACGGCACCGAGACGATAATGACGATCCGCCAGTGCTGCCGCGTCACGGAACTTGGTCATCGTGTCTTTCTTCCAGAGAGCGAGGCGTGCCTGCTGGGTTTTGAACAGCAGCATGGATTCCGTCACCTGCCGCTCCACCAGGCGCTGCGCGGTGCTGAGGCTGGCCTGCGCCTGCATCTGCCGTGCCTCAGCCGCAGTGACTTCCGCCTTGCCATTCTTCCACAGCGGCAGCGGGAATGAGACGCCAATGCCGATCACCGACTGGTTTTCCAGCGCCGGGGCGTTCTGTTGCTGGAAAAACGGGCCAACGGTGACAGTGGGATATCGCTCATTTTTCGCCAAAGCGACTTTAAAGCCCTGCTGCTCAAGCTCTGAGCGGCGCATGCGCAAATCATAGTGATTGTTCATGGCCGTGAGCAGCAGTGCATCGAGTGAAGGAGCTGTTTTCATCTCGAAGGCGGCCCGCTGAACGACCAACGGCGCATCAGCGCGGCGGCCCATGAGCTGGTTCAATTCCAGCAATGCCTGCTGCATGGTCACAGCGGCCTTGGCCGCGCTCGACTCGGCCACGAGCGCTGCCGCCTCAATGGTGACGATCTCCAACTGCGGAGCGATGCCCGCAGGCTCGCGCTGTACCATCACCTCTCTCAATGAAGCATAACGGGCGGAGACTTCATTTGACGCAATGGCAACATCCTGCTGCGCCGCGAGGGAGTAGGCCAGCACGCGGACGCGTGAGGCGAGATGAAAACGGAAACGTTCCAGGCCAAGCTCAGCGAGCAAGATGTCACGGTTCGCAATTGCTTTGCGCAAGCCCAGACGCCCCGGCCACTCGATAGGTTGCGCAAGGCTGGCGGAAAAGGCCAGGCCATCGGAACTGCCGTCAGGCGCGTAAAGTTTGTTCTTGCCGTATTGGAGTTCGAGCGTCGGGTTTGACTGCCTGCCCGCCGTGCTGCCCACGGCCTTGCTCTTGGCAATCTCCGCTTCGTAGAAGCGAATTTCCGGGTTAGCTGCAAGGGTGATCGAGACCAAATGCTCGATGGATTTGGGTGCGGGGGGCTCCTCTGAAAGGAGGGTAGACAGGGCGGAGAGCAGAATGAATGGACAAATGATAGAGCGCATGATGGGAACGGGGTTCGGGTTTTTCGACGGAGGCACGGCAAAGCCACGATGCCGCTCAGCGAGCGGTCGCGGTGGGAAGCTCCAGCGTGGAAGTCACCGCCTACATGGGCGGACCAACGCACGGAACTTTAAGCCTGGATCGAAGGCGCACGCACCGGAAGCGCCGTGCGTTGCGTAAATTGCCACGTCGCTCGCAACTCAGGTGGCGCGGTGGTCATCACAAACTCTGCCTGCGGCAGTTCGCCTGCAAGCTCACCCTGGCGGCGAAGCATCTCCCGAACGACATCCTCAAGCTCCGCCATCGCGAAGGATGGTAGCATGATCGGCAAAGGAACCTGACTGTGAGAAATCGTTTCGCTCGGGCAGCCAACAGGGGCGTGATGATCATGGTCATGTCCTTTCCCATCCTCATGTTCATGGTTCTCGCATGAGCCACAAACCAGCGCCGCACAAGCATCCGGCCCAAAGCAGCACATCGAAGCCGGGACCATCAGGGCCAGCAGAATGAGCGAAAGGATTTGGCGGAAGCGTTCCATGAAGTGAAGCGGCGCAAGACTCGCCGACAACGTGAGATGGTCAAGGTGGGAGTTTATTCCGCTGAGCAATCATGGGGCCAAGCGGGTCGGGCGGCACACCGCAACGCTGGGCACGACGACAATCCGTTGAAGGCTATCCACACAGGGCAGGTGCCACAGCTTGGAATACTCTGGTATAATGACGTCATGAACACCTCAGAAACCTTCGTCACCTATCTCGGCAAGTTCTTGGGTCTCGCGCTGATTGCAGGAGCCGTGGTTCACTTCGGCACCATAGGCGGAGGTTACCTGCGATATGTCGTTACAGCCGTCGCGGGGTTGACCATGATGGTGATTGCCAATGTGGCAGAGGGGCGTCGTTCGGGTCTGAAGATGAATGCTTCCTTCTTCGCCGCTGTCACCATCTTGTCGGTTGCCACAGGGTTCCTATCGGGAGGAATCCAACACTACATCGACAATCCACGCTACGCTGGATGGCTGCTTGTCGTTGGCCTGACCATCGCGTTTAGTGCCTATCACAGAGTGAAACTCAGCCGCCAGAGTGCCGTCGCGCGACTGGTCATCTACGGCCTAGCAGTCCTACTTGTAGTCGTGACTCTCACACTCCCCGATAAAGCGGCACCATCGCATCATTCGCCTGCAAAGAGTGTGGAAGTGCAAGAAGGGCATCACTAACTCACGAGTTCGACATCGACCTAAAGCAGCGCAAAAAAGAGGAAAAACAGGTTCGTTGTAAGGGGTTTGTTCGGAAAACACGGCTCTGATATAATCAGTAGGCCGAGGGGCACTGAGCGGCCTCTTGCTTTTACAATTCTAAGAAAAAATAATGAACAAAAACAAATTGGTTGGCATCACAGTTGGGGGTGTTGTATTCGCTGGTGTAATCTGCTTCATGTACGCGTGTGTTAGCGCAATGACACCATCTTCTGTCATAGAAGCGGGCAGGACAATGACGAACAACTCTCATGTCATGCCAGACGGCTCCGTTATGGCAAACCACTCCGGAATGTCCATGAACAGCATGATGGAAGGCATGATGCAAAACCTGCGCGGAAAATCCGGCCCTGACTTTGACAGAGCTTTCGTCAGCGAAATGATCCCTCATCATGAAGGAGCTGTGCTCATGGCTAAAGCCGCGTTGAAGGCAAGTTCTCGGCCTGAGATTATCGAAATGGCAAATGCGATCATCAAGACTCAGACTGAGGAGATTGCGATGATGCAGAAGTGGCAAAATACATGGGCTAGATGAGCATAAATCGGAATCAAAAAATGAAAAGCCCCGCCCAGATGAACTCCGGGCGGGGTTGGTTTTTGTATGATGAACTGGTGGCTTGACTGCCATTGAGTGTGGTCAGTATTCCGAAGGGAGAAGCACTGTTGTCACGGAGCGATCCCACTCGGTAATGATCCAGAATTTCACTCGCTGTGATGAACGATAGCACGACAGAAGCCGTGCCCCCTCTTTGAGCGCACGGTTGTTCTCATCAATGTCCTCCTGGCAGAGATCACCCCAGTCGCCTGTCGAATGACGGGCTAGAGCAGCGGAAATCTCAGTTTCAGTGACATCGACAAGAACACCCGGAGTGGCGTAAAGCTGACCGAGAGGAAACAGGCCAGTCTGCGGGTAGAGAATGAACATGGTGAGTTGGGTCAGTCATGGTTCTCAATCCAGCAGAGCATGAAGCTCGTTCTCGGTCAGGAGATCAGGCTGCGCTCCTTCTTGGGGAAGAGGCACGACCCGGACAAACAGCCGCCTCGCCAGCTTTACGAGAGCCTTTTCACGGCCAATGCGCCCAGCCTCGTCCTCGTCGAACATCAATATGATGCCCGCCCTGCCTTCAGAAGCCTCCACGAGCGCTGCTTCTTGTGCCATGGAAAGAGAACTCCCCATGATGGAAACAACCCGGTGAAAACCGTGTTGCCAGAGCTTGATGACATCGAAGAAACCTTCGACGACGATCAGGGGTAGGCCTTTCTCTTCCTTGGAGGCGCGGTCGAGATTGAAAACCTCGGCGCTTTTTCGGAAGCCGTTCGGCAGCTTGTATTTCGGTCGATCCTCGGGCGGTTGCCCAGGCCAGCGTCCGGCATAGCCCACGAGTTCGCCATCTTTGTTGTGAATCGGGATGACGATGCGACCGGACATGGTGCCCTTGGCGCAAAAACCGAGACCAAACTCCGCCACCGTTGCTGGGGTGAGTCCTCGCTCGGTCAGATACCCATGATCTGTTTTCAGATTCTCCAGCTTGAAGCTGAGAGGGGCATTTTCGCCAGGTTCCTCTGCAGGCTCTTGTGGCACCGCGATCCGCGAGGGTTGTGTGCTGTTTCCATGGGCAGGCGGTGAGCCAGTCCATGGACGTGCGGTTGACGCTGCCGGGCTTTGCTGCTGACGCGGCGGAGGTGAGTCCGATTTGCCAGCGAGTCCGAGTTTGAACCACTGATCCAGCTTCAACGCGGCCTCGTGTGCATCGCAATTCTCCATCTTTGCGACGAAGTCGAGATGATTGCCTCCGCATTTGCATGAAGAGAGATGACAGAACCAGCAGTTCTTCGAGAGCGTCACCTTGAAGGTGTCTTTCCCGGAGGCTTCTGGGTGAATGGGACAAGGGCCGTCAAGGCCGTCGCCGTTGCGAGTGCTTTTCATTTCGGCGGTGAAGCCGTAATGCTCAAGCACCTGTTGAAACGACACGGCGGCTTTGACCGCCGCGAAGTCAATGAAGGGTTTTGCCATAAGATAATGAACTTTGCGTTGGTGTTTGTGGGACGTTTGCAGGATGCAAACACCTCCGCAGTCCATCGTATCAGTCAGTTCGGTTCACCGGGAGTTGACTCCTGCTGGAGAATGTGGCGTGACGAGATCAAGCACGCCGTCACAAGCGCGCCAGCCATCATCGCTGAACACACAAAACAGCCTTCGACCTTTCTCCAGTCCGACAACGGCCTCGCGGATATTCTGCGCTCGTGTGGTCTGCGCTGTGACAATCAGCACTCGAAATCGCTCTGCACCGAGTCTGGTTCGATGGATGCCAGCGGCATACGTTCCTTCATAAGACTTCAGCTTTCTCAGCACACAGCTCTGCCGAAGATCATGCCGCTCGATAGGCATGGTTCCACGGTCTGCTTCGAGAAAGTAGTGGGTGAGTTCGATGCGGCCATCGGGATGCGTCACCTCAAGCGCGAAGACCTTGTCCGGCACCACGCCGACATGGCGTTTACCGGGAAGATCAACTGACCAGCGGAAGGGTTCACGATTGTTCTCTCGGCCTTTGGGTTGTGGCAGCTCGTGCGAATAGAGGAGACGAATATCAGGGCGATTGCGGCAGTCGATTGCGAGAGAGGCCATGAAGTCACTGACCATCAGCGTGTGATCCAAGAAGAGACGGCCAATGCCCTTGTTTCGAGTCGTCCAATCCATGCGCTCGAAGGGCATGTCGAGATCGCGTCGAAGACGCCCAGCTCCGCGTGAGGCGAGGCCATAGACGAGACTTTTGGAGCCGCTTTCGTGGTAGTAATCGAGCTGGCAACGTGGGCGCTCAAGATATCCATGATGATAGAGGAGATTCAGGCGGCGGAGAAGCTGCTGGCGACTTCCGCCGATCAGTTTGATGATCCACTCAGATCGGATGAAGCGGTGCTCAGCGACGTGGCGGAGGATATCGAGGTCGCGTTTGGTGAATTGAAATGATCCGGCGGCTTCGGGATCACGCCTGAAGCGCGGGAGCCGCTGCTGTTTGTCGGTCATCCTGAGATTGTATCACGAATGAAGCCTCCCCAGGTTGTGGAGAGGCTTCTTGGTTCAAGCGGTCATCGTCATCTCGGTGCCGTCTGTTGAAGGTGTGGCACGGTTGAGGATGAAGCTGGCCGCTTTGCTGGCCTGGGATGCGGCATTGATGATCCAGCGTTTGTGTTCTTTGACGCGCAAGACATCCAACCAGCTTTGCAGGTAGGCGGCGGACTGCTCATGGGAGTCGCTCACGATATGGGTATCCATGCCGAGAAACGCAGCGCCCATCTCGGCCACGAGTTCTTCCTGGGAATAAACCTTCCCTCCGAAGCCGTCATGCCTGATGAGGCTTTCGCGGTTCAACCGGGATGGATGACCGCTAGAGTGAATCAACTCGTGGAAGAGCGTGAGGTAGTATGCCTCGGCACTCTCGAACGACGCGATGGCAGGCATTTGAACCGTGTCTGTTGCCATGCGGTAGCAGGCCACGGTGCTTTTGCCTTCCTGGATCACGGGAGGTAGCTGCATCTCGGAGACGACCTGATCGGCGGCTTCGATCCGTTCATTCGGGCTGAGTGCCGGAATGCCCGGTGTTGCGGGGAATTCAATGCCTTCGATCTGCGTGGCGTTGAAGACCGTGTATTCCCGAATGAAGAGGCGTTTGCGCTGGGGGTGTGCCGGATCGTCGGAGCCTTCGTTCTCGGAAGACGAGGCAGACTTCGATTCTCCGACCTTAATGACGTGTGCTCCACGTTCGCCCTTGCGGACATGTCCGCCTCTTTCCTGGGCCTGACGAAATGTCAGCCAGTAAGGGGAGGGCAAGTGTCGCAGGCCGAGCAGCAGGACGTTGATGCCATTGTAGGTCTTGCCAGTGTGGAAGTTGCGCGGGATGCCGACTTCACGCTGCCAGGGGCAGCGCCAGGGAACGACGCCGCGTTCCAGATGTTCGATGATGAGATTGGTGACGGTTTGATAAGGATCTATGCGCGATTCTGCGGTGCTCATGGGGCTTCGGTGTTGAGGTTGTCAGGAGAAGCCGACCTCGTAGGTGAGGCAGGCTTCAGGCTGGCAACCGCAGGCTCCGAGAGCCGCAGAACGCTCTACCAATCAGGATACCAAAGCAGAGCGCTTTCACGCAAGGGATGCGCCGTCATGAGTGCTCCTTGAGCCACCGCGCCAGCTTGCTCTCGACCTCTGCCTTGGGGGTGGCGAATCGTTCGCGACTGCGTTTCAGCAAGCGGTCGCGGCGACCTGCATGAGTCTCGATGGGACGGGAAAGCTGCGTGCGTTGGAAGTGCATCGCGCCATCGGCGGATTGGTTGCGGATGAGGGTTTCGTAACGTGGCAGATCAACGAACTGCCTCGCGTGGAATTCTTCGCCGAACTCGCCGTGCAAATGTTCGGCATCGGCGAATCCGACACGGAAGGCGACAAGGGTGCCGACATTGCCAAAAACGGCTTCCCGCACAGTGGGGGAGAGCTGGGCAATGTATTGATGGCTCAGGGTGAGGTTGAGCCGGTATTTTCGCGCCTCGGCCAGGATGGAAGTGAAGCTCTCGGTGGCGAAGTTTTGGAACTCATCGACGAACAGATAAAAATCGCGTCGCTCGTTTTCCGGCTGACGGTTCCGGGCCATGGCCGCGAGCTGAAACTGCGTAATGAGCAGAGAGCCGAGCAGGTTGGATTTGTCGTGGCCAATCTCGCCCTTGGACAGATTGGCGATGAAGATCCTACCTTCGTCCATGACAAAGGGGATGCTCACCTTGTTGCGCACCTGGCCGATGATGTTACGGATGACGGGGGAGAGGAGCAACTGACCGGCTTTGTTCTGGATGGGCGCGATGGCCTCGCGCATGAAGCGCGGCTCCCAGCTCTCGAATTCGTTATCCCAGAAATCGCGAAGGAAGGGATCGTCGATCTGATTCACCACCCATCGGCGATAGGCCGCATCGGTGAGTAGGCGATTGAGTCCGAGGAGAGTGGTGTTCGGGCAATGCGCGAGAGCAGCGATGGCGTTGTGCAGGATGTATTCGAGCCTTGGCCCCCAGCTTTCATGCCAGAGACTCTTGAAGGCGCTCACGATGCCGGAGGCCACGAGATGACGATCCTCCGGTGTGGTCTGGGCGAGCAAATTGAGCCCGATGGGGTGATCGAGGTCGCCAGGATGGAAATATACAGTCTGCTCGGCCCGCTCGGGCGGGATGTGAAGAAGCAAATCCTCCGCCAGATCACCATGCGGGTCGATGAGTCCGACACCGTGCCCTTGCTGGATGAGTTGAAGGACGAGGTTGCGCAAAAGCGTCGTCTTCCCGGAACCTGTTTTTCCGATGATGTAGGTGTGGTAGCGTGCATCAGCCAGATCGAAACCGAACGGCACCTCGCCGCCCCACGCCTGCCTCATGCCGATGTAAAGATCATGTTCTTCCATGTGTTTGTTCAAGCCGCCCAGGCCAGCCGCCGCTCCAGAAAGGAACATGAATGAAAACCGGGCCAGAGATCACCCCCTCGTCAAAATGGGTGCCTGCCCGTCGAATCACCCGGCAAACGTCTTGTGGATCGAGCCAGGCGGGTAACGGCAACTGGCCTCGACGGCTGAATGGTGAAGATAGTATAACACGGAGACTGACTGAATGGCACAATTGCGCAATCACATTGGAGACACATTGTCTTCGGCCGCGCCAGGCAATTTTAAATAAAAACCAACTCAAGGAAAATATTCAGCGCGAATTTTTGAAAAAATACCCAATTCCTCGGTTTCACGCTTCATTTTTTGGAGAAAATCTGCTGAAAATGATTTGGCACGCTTTAAGCCAAAGCTAGCGGGCATGAAGCAGTTAAACTTATACGACATGCTGGCTGTCGTTGCGCCAGGAGCCGTGCTCGTGATCGGTCTATCACATCTCTTTCCAGCCCTGGGAGTATTACTTGCGAGCAAAGAGCTTTCGCTGGGGGACTTTGGATTGGTGCTCTTGTCATCCTATGTAGCTGGCAACTTGCTGTCACCAATCTCGCATGTCGTTCAGGCTGTCTGGTTCAAATGCAGAGGCGGAAGCTATACGTCACGAATTCAGAAGAAGAACTCGGGCATCCTTCATCAGACAGAGATTGAGGCACTCAATCGCAAAGCTCGTAAATACTCCATGCTGAAAGAGGATGAGGACATCCGTGGCATTTCGGCCTCTCACTGGGAAGCTCTCACGAGGCAAATTCGCGCATTCTTGGCTAATCGAGGATCGGTTGATCGAATTGAGGTATTTAATGCTCACTATGGACTGAATCGTGGGCTGGCCGCCGCTTTGTTAGTCATCATCATCGCTGTTGGATTGTGCAGACGGGTCGATGGCCTGCCTGCAATTGGTGGACTCCTCGTTGGGCTTTGTCTGGCCATCTACCGCATGAACGATTTTGGTCGCTATTACGCTACAGAACTCATGCGGCACTTCATCAATTTCACCGACGGAAACCAAACAGAAACAACAGAAAAAACGCAAGGAGACTAATATGCACGAACTCATATTCTACCCCATTGGAAACGGGGAAACATGCCTCATTAAACTGGCGAGCGGCAAGCGCATCGCATTCGACTACGCAGACCTGTATGATCCATCTGATCCAACCGACAAACGGATGCCTCTGCGGGATAACTTCCGACAGGATATAGGCTGGTGGGCGATGCCAGGCAGAAATTATGTGGACGTGTTGGCCGTGACTCACGGTGATCTCGATCACATCAAAAGAATATCCGAACACTTTTGGCTCGACCACGCCACAAAATATCAAGGCGATGATCGGATTCGCATCAACGAAATGTGGGTGCCAGCAGCACTTATCGTGGAAGAGGGAGCTGAGGATGAAACGCGAATCATCAGGCAAGAAGCGCGGCACCGCCTTAAAAACAAGAAAGGCATCAAGGTCTTTTCGAGGCCAGAAGCATTGCGTAATTGGTTTGAAGACGAAGGGCTAAGCATGGATGAGTTCCGTGGCTTCTTTGTTGATGCTGGAACGCTTGTCCCAGGATTCACCAAGGAGGCTGATGGGGTTGAATTTTTTGTTCATTCTCCTTTTGCCGAGAGAACGGATGATGGTGTGCTTGACCGCAACAGTGATTGTATTGTGGTGCAGGGAGTCTTTGTGGCCGGGGCTAGTGAGTGTCGCGTTCTGCTGACTGCCGACATCGCGAACAGCGAGGGTGAGCTTGATCGGATTGTTAGAATAACAAAAGCACATGGCCGTGATGAACGACTCAAGTGGGATGTGTATGATGTTCCGCATCACTGCTCATATCTATCACTGTCAGGAGAGAAGGGTGAATGGCAAACGCCTGTGACACCGGAAGTCGATTGGCTGCTAAAAAACGGCAATAAAAGTTCGATCATGGTCTGTTGCAGTGATGTCATCCCGCAGGAAACCACAACACAACCACCCCATGTGGAAGCATACAGAACATATCAGGGCTATCGCAAGCTGCATGACGCAGAATGGGTTGTGACCATGGAGCATCCTACAAAAACAAAGCCGCTGCGGACTGTTGTGGAAATTACCACAGCAGGGGCCAGGCTTCGCAAGGCTGGTGGGGCTGCCGTGGCCGCTGCTACTGGAGCAATGCTGCCTAGAGCCGGATGAAAATGTCAATCGACAGCCTGGGTGCTGAAATGCCGACAAGCGAACTCCAACTTCGGAGATCAAAGTTGACGGCTCACTTCCTGATTGAGAAAGGTGAGGAAAATTTTGCTCGCCTTGAAAAGTCTTATCGGCGTGAAAATGGGGATGAGACATTGTTGATCACGTTGAATGTTGAGCGTCCACAACACCGCGTTCACGACATTCATGCTGAAGAACAGGTTTTCATCATCTTTACAGAAGAAGATAACGCCCCTCCTTGTGTGGTTCCGTTCAGAGAAGACTTCCCGAGCGTGCCCCACCTCATGATTGGCTCTTTAGGTGCGCCAAGACCCCTTTGCTTGTATGAGGAGCCGTGGGAACATGCGCGCATCCATTGGACGCCCTCTAGGTTTGTTCATCGGATTCACTTTTGGCTAACGCGAACTGCTGAGGGAACACTTCACGCGGAAGACCAACCACTGGAGCCGCTGCTCGCTGGAAGCGAAGGATGGCTAGTTTGCTCAGATGCTCTGATCGCTGACGCAGTCGCAAAGAGATCAACTGTAAAACTATGCAGAGCACCGGCAGAGAACGGCGAGCGACCGTTGTTGTTCGCCGTTAAGGATGCGGGGCATCCAAGGTTAAAAGTGACAAACCTAGCATTGGTTGTGGAGTGCTTGCCACAACTTCACGGCATCATCAGAATGAAGCCGGGTTCTCTCCGTGATTTGATCGAATATAGCGTGGAGGCTGGCACTGACCTCAAGGCCATTCTCCGTGACACTCTAAAAGGGTGGTTCATGGAGCATCCTTTCCAAGGCTTTTACAAGCTCAACCTGCTTATTCTCCTGGTGCTGCCAAAAATGCGAGTTCAAGGAGGGGCTGTTCAGAGCACTGAATACCGAGCGTTTATCACGGTGAAGAGCATACAAGACATAGGCGTCGCACTTGATGTCTATGAAGTCAGGGAGGGGAACGTTGGCCTCATGTTGAATCCGGGGGATTGCAACGAACTCAAGCTGTCCGAGATCAAGCTTGGCATGGTTGATTGCATTCCCGAATTTGATGCAAATTTTGCAGCGACTTTGACCGGAAAAAAGCAGGTGGATGAAACTATTCTTTTGGTCGGTGCGGGAGCGATTGGCTCCCAAGTGGCAATCAATTTGGCGCGAGCCGGAATAAATAAGTGGTGTGTTTTGGACGGTGACGTGCTTTTGCCGCATAATCTCGCCAGACATGCGCTAGACCAGCGAAGCGTAGGCATCAATAAGGCCGTGGCTTTGTGTGATGCGATCACAGGCATCCTGCCAGAGGCTCAAGTTAAGTTTGTCGCGGCTGATCTTTCTCTGGGAAAAGGCGATGACGATCAAGCAAACCAGTGGAAAGGTTCTTCGCTTGTCCTCGATTGCAGCGCTTCAATGCCGGTCTCTAGGCATCTTGCAGAATCCGCTAAGTTTCCAAGGTGCATTTCGATATTTCTATCTCCGAGTGGCCGGTCTCTCTGTGTTCTTTGTGAAGATGCTGAACGTGTTCATCGGCTTGATTGGCTTGAGATGGTTCAGTATCGTGCGGTTCTTGAACATAATGAACTTCAGGACTTTTATGAAAACGCGGACGGCAAAACTCGATATGGAGCGTCGTGCAGGGATGTCACTTCTTTCATAGCGCAATACCATGTTGGAATGTGGGCGGCTCTTTGCTGTCGTTTTGTGCGTGATGCACTTCAGAATGAAGAATCTAAAGTGATCATAGCGTCGGACTCTGGACGGGGGGAAACAAAAATCATGACTGCAAACATTGCACCAGCGATCAAATGCCAGCTTGGAGAATGGTTGGTGCAGACAGATCATATCTTGCTTGAAAAGCTCGGACGGATGAGGGCAGGGAAACTGCCAACGGAAACCGGCGGCGCGTTGGTGGGAGCTTTCGATATGGATAGACGAATTTGCTATTTGGTTGATGCCTTGTCCGCACCACCTGACAGCATTGAAGCACCGGATGGTTTCAATCGCGGGATGGCTGGGTTGCGGGAAAGAATAGCAAGTGTCGAAAAGATTACTGCATCGCAGCTAACGTATGTTGGAGAGTGGCATTCCCACCCGGACGGTTGTCCGGCAGCGCCTAGTTCGGACGACGTGAATCTGCATCAATGGTTGGCGGGTCACATGCAATTCGACGGGCTGCCAGGCGTCATGTTGATCATTGGGGATCGCGATTGGAGCGTCGTTTTGTAGTAATGAACTTTTTCAACATCCGTCGTGTCTAGTGACGGGCGTAGCCCGCATCGTAGCCCCCACGTGTGAGGGCGAGGGCAGTCCGGCTTTTCAGCCGGCTGGCCGCAGCGGCCGACTTCACGCGTTTGGTCATTGTCCGAGGGCGGTTAGCCCGGTTCCGGCATGACCTGTGTCCGTAAGTCGATCAAGTCCTTGTCGCTGGAGGAAAACGCGTGAAGTCGGGCGTTGAGCCCGAACACGTGGGGCACCCGTGTCACGGCTCTGGCGGCGAATCGTCGCTCAGTGAGGCCGTGCAATCGTCGTCTGGTGCGGTAGCACTCGCCGCGATTTTTTCGCGTGGCCCTACATACCATGTAAATAGGGGTGAAGAGAGGGGGGAGACATGTCGCAGAATATTGTTTTTCCGACTCAAGGACATTTTCGCGGCCATAAACAAGGCTTTTGGCCGCCCGCGTGTCCTTGAAGCTGGAGTTCGGTCGCCCGTAGTTTTGAGCAGATGTGTCTTTGAGTGGTGGCTCGCCGATTTCCAATCGCCGCCACGGTTCCATGCAAAGCAAAAGAGCTGCTGCGAAGCAGCTCTGTAAAGGTCGGTGGTCTTGACGATTGGGCGGGAGTGTGGTCTCGCCACAACCGATCAAGGTTTTCGTTTTGGCCGGTAATCTCGTGGGTCAATGCAGATGTCGTAGATAGCGCGATCCAGTTTGATCCAGTCGGTGCTGTTGATGCCGCGTTTGTTGCGGCTCACAGGGCTGAATGGGAAGGCCGAGGCGATGTGAAGCCACCGACTGGCGATGCGTGAGATGCCTCGAATCTCATCGGCCACCTCGGACAAGTCCTGATCCTGGCTGAAGATGCAGGCCACGTCGTAATCGCCCTGCCAGGCAAGCGAGATGACATCGAGGGCAAGGCGAACGTCGATGCCTTTCTCCTGGCCGACCAGGATGGTGCTGGCCGTGCCATCTGGGAGCACAATGCTCTGATTCCGGTAGCGAAGCGGGCGGCTGAAAACATGAACGCCCTCACGGCCCATCTGGGCGAGCTTGGCCGTCCAGAAGTGGTTCCAAAAGGGATTGTCGGACGCATCAGGAAAGCCGGTGTAAAAGCGCACCTGCTGGAGCTGCCAGCCTTTGCGGGCGCAGACCTCCAGGGCGAGCTTTTTCACGTCGTAGTTTGGGAAGGGATGCCCAAAAGCCTCTTTCGCGCCGTGGTAGAGGTTTTGACCGTCGATGAAGACGATGGCTCGTTTGATGGTGGGTTCGGCTGACATCAGGGCAAAAATAACCCCGCCCGAGGCCTTGCGGCGTGTCGGGCGGGGGGCAGATAAATGGGTGCCTCGAAGGCTGACTTGATTATGGGGGAAGCGCAGGAAAATGTCAATCCCCTCATTGTGGACAATCTCAACGCAGTGAGTCATTCTCTTTCACCTGCCGGGTGAGCTGACGCAATGCCTCCAGCATCGCTTCCCTCGCCCCAGGCTCGCGCTTTGCACGCAAGGTGGCGATGCAGTTCCCCTCCCGATGGTTGAGTTGGATGAGGCTGCCGGTGCGTGAACCAGCATCGCGCTTGCCCTTCCCTCCTCCATGCAGGGTGCGGTGGGTCTCAATCCGAGCACGAATGCTGCGTGTGCTCTCCCCTGCTGCTGCGGCTGACACCAGCTCTTCCTGAAGCCGGGAGTCGTCCACCTGGGCGATACGTTGCGCCATTTCGTAGCCGATTCCGGGTGTGTTGCGCAGCTCCTCCTGCAAACGAGCAGGCAATTCCAAAAGGCGAAGCATGGAACTCATCCATTGCTCGCTCTTCCCTATCTGAGCGGCGAGTTCGCGCTGGGTGGTGACAGCACCAGTGTCAAGAAGACTGCGGAGCGTTTCCGCAAGCTCCACGGCAGCGATATTTTCACGCTGGATGTTGGAGATGAGACTTTTGAATCGACGGGTGATCTGGTCATCCGGCTCACGCACAAGAACTTCGAGTTCGGTGAGGCCGACTGCCTTTGCAGCGCGAAAGCGGCGATGGCCGGTGAGAATGCGGTAGCGTTCGCCATCCTGGGTGACGGTGATCGGCTCGATGATTCCGTGACGACGCACGGACTCGATCATGTCGTCCATGTTGTTGAAGATTTTGCGTTCGTTGTCCGGGTCTTCTTGAAGTCGGTCGATGCTGACAATGAAGCGGCCTCTCTTGGGAAGTCCGCCGGTGAGGCCGGACTTCACGAGATCGAGACGGCTTTTCCCTTCGGGTAGTTTGGTCATGCTGTTGCAGCGGAGGCGGCATCCACGGGTGAGGTGTTGGTCGGCACTTCTGGTGTTGCTGCCTCCGTGTGGGCCTGCGGCCCGTTATTGAATAATTCACGCACCTCTTCGACGAGGGCGGCCATGTCCTGCGCTCCTTTTGAAAGAGGACGGTAGTGGAAGATGCTGCCTCCATTCTCGTCCACCTGGGCCATCCATCCGCAGGAGCGAATCTCGCTGCGAGCGGATGAAATCTGGTCATCCGCAAGCAAGGCGAGCACACGCTTTCTCAAGCCTGGCAGGCGTGTGAGGTTGCTCAGGACATGCAACATGCGGAAGTCGGCGCTGGATCGCAGTTTGACGAGGAGCTTGTAAATGCTGGCGTAGCTCTTCACCGCCTTCGTGCTCTCAAACGGCACGATGAAGGCGTCCGCCGGATAAATGGCGTTTTCCATGATCGGCGAAATCTGGTTTGGCGAGTCGATGACGATGAAGTCAAAGCGGTCGGCGATGTGTTCCTCGGCGAGCAATTGAGTCAGCATGGACGGATAACCGTCGTTCTGGCTGATCTCACGTCCGAGGTCTTCAAGGCCGTCGGCGCTGGCAACAAAGAAAAGGTTTTCAAAGCCGGTGGGCTGAATGACCTCACTGAGGGACTGCTGTCGCGTGAGCGCAGAAACCAGCGTGCCCTCCGGTGTGAGACCATCCCCTGCGGCGAGCCATTGCGTGACCTGTGCCTGGGGATCGAGATCCATGAGCAGGACTCGATGCCCATGACGTGCGAGGCCGCTGGCGAGGTTCATGGCGATGGTGCTCTTGCCACAACCTCCCTTGGCATTGATGACGGTGATGATGTTCATGGTTTGGTTTGAAATGACTGGTTGTTAATGTCGGTATCCCACTGCCAGAAGTCCGGGAGGCCGAAGAACTGACGGAAGGCACCGAGGCGGGCGTTGTCCGTGTCGAAATGCTCCAGGACACGCTGCGACCAAGGCTTCGGGTCGGCCTCCAGCTCGGCACGGTCGCGCTCGCGTTCTGCGATGAAGCGAGCCAGCTCCTCCGGCTGGTTCGTGTGCATCTCCGCTTCCCGATTGGCGAGCCATTGAAGCCATGCCTCGCGGAACCTCTGCTCGTGATCTTCACGGCGTTGCGTGATGCCGGTGAGCTGGACTTGGAGTCGCTGCTTCTCCCGCTGAACGAGGAAGGCATCTCCAAGCTGCCGGATGGCGAGTGTGAGTGATGGGAAGGGATTGCGCTGATCGCGGGCCAGAGTGCCCAGCTCACGGCCCCACTCCGCTGCACGCCCTTCCTCCCTCGTGGCTCGGATCAATCGCTGAAAAAATGCCTCGGCGGCCTCAGCCTCTCGCGGTGACGGTTCATTCACCGGTTCGCCACGATTGCCACCGTAGGCCGCGTAGAATGACCGGGCGAACTCCCATCCTGCTGTTCCGGCAACTTCGGGCGACCTAAGTTTGATGGGAGCAGGCCATCGCTGCTCAATGGATCTGCGCAAGAGCCCCGCTGGACTCCTGGCTGGTGCCCGATCCGGCAGCCACGCGATTTGCTGCTGGATGTCTTCGCGGCTGTGCTCGCGCAAGAGGCTGACGACCGTCCTCTCAGTGAAACCAAATCCGAGGAGCTGTTTCCTCAGAGGATCGCTGTCCGCCGCAAGGCTGTTTCCAGTTTCATTTCCTGGTTTCGTTTTAATGTTGGTTCGATTTTCCGACCGATACGCTGGTTCGGAAATCTGACTGATGCTGGTCTGAATTTCTGACCGTTCCGTGGCTGGTTCGTTTTTCTGACCGTTCGGAAAATCGCACCAGCGGATCGCATACACAGCCCGCCGCCGCTCCATGGCTTCGTGGCTGAAAACACCGCTCTCCACCCGGACGATGTAGTTTTTCTCCAGCGCCATTCGCAACGCCTTGGCGAGATCAGAACGGCTGCCGAAGCGTGCATAGTTTTCGATCTGCTGATAGGACAGGGCAACCTGCTGGCGTCTGCGGCCATGCTTGGCCTGAAAACCGATGCTGTGGCGGATGATGGCCCCGACCACTTTGATGACCGAGAGCGGTTCGTTGGGGATGAGCACATCAAAAAACTCGTTCGGGATGTCGGTGCGGTTGCCTTCGCCCTCGAAGAAACCGTGAAAGTCTTCTGGGCGTGTTGTGTAAGGTGCCGATGACCAACAAAGCTGATAGCAGGCGGACTGCCCGGCATCATGCGCGTGCTTCGCACGGCCTTCCGTCACGCACTCGATGAGATGACCGGCCAGGGCATCGTCCAAAGCACCACGGATCATGTCACGGCTCACTCCGGCCTTCGTTTCGAGTTCCGAGTAGGTCACCTCGATCTGCTCCTCCTGCGGATTGCCGTTGGCATCGCACCATCCCAGAGTCTTGCGAACCAGATAGGCCACGATACGCACCACGCCTCGCGAGAAATTTGGGATGACGACATCAAAGAACTGATTCGGAGTGTAGGTAGTATTTGATGTTGGTGCTTTGAAGCCGTGGAACGCTGAAATTCCAGGCTCCAGAGCCTTTGACGTGAGGTGCAGAACTTTTCGATCCAGCGTGTTCCGCATGGCAGCTTACAACCGGATCACCGGCTGATCTTTCCCCGGCTCGACCTTTGATTGCTGCTCCACGAGCCACTTGGAATACCACCTCAAGATGGCGTTGATGATAAAGCTCCGGCTACGCTGCTGCTCCCGTGCCATGCGGTCGATGAAATCCAGCACATCGCTCTCAAACTTCACCCCCGCTGATTTGCGCACTATTTTTTCCATGTCTCCATCTTAACATGAAGGTGACACACGCTGTCATGATGAGCTGTGGATAACTCAGGGCAGATGTAGAACTTCGGTCGCCCGAAGTTTTTATTCCCGCAACCGTTTCCAGCGTGGCGGCAGAATGAGCAAGCTCGATCCTCGTGGGAAGGCGGGGAGGAATCGAGGCAGATCATTCAGCCGTGACGCGCCACATGGCGGACGGGGGCGAAGCTGGTCTGTCATTCACGGTGAGGAACGAATCTGATGCCAGACGGGCTGAGAGGGGAACGGCGGCGGGCCTTGGTGCCTGGGCATATGCAGGCGAGGGTGGGGCGGGGCCAGCTTTGCCAACTGAGGCACGAAATTTGGAAGAGCGAACTGGATCGCAGATCGAGAGAGCTGGGGCTTGAATGACAGCGAGGGGCGTTGCGGGGAAGCCTCCCCGCTCGAAGGGGTAGCGGCCCACGCAGTAGCCGCGAGGGGAAATCATTCCCCACCAAAGCCTACTTTTGAAGTCGGAAAGAAATACCCAACGCCGACTCGATCATCCCATCCTGAGTGAACTGGAAATTGAATTCTGTGCCGACCATGGAGGCGGCGCTCTTCTCACAGAAACGAACAAACTCAGGTGTTCCGAGTGTCCGCTCCCAGCCCTGTGACCCGACATAGATTCGGGCTGATCTACGATCTTGCGATACACCGCCGCTTCCATCGTAAATGGCGCGGCATGTGTTGAGAACCTTTCCGTCAGGGGACAACTCACGGTAAGTGCGATGCCATGTAATGCGGTTCACGAAGCTGATCTGGTCGGTGAACTCAATTTGGCGAACATCCTTCGCCTGAGTCACCGATACAAAGCAGGGCTTGGGAACGGAGATGGCCGCACCTTTAGGCTGTTGGGGAGGTGCAGCCGCCGATGTGGATGCTTTTGAAGGCTGTTTGCTATCCGTCACACCATAAACCTTGGCTCGCTGCGATGTGATGTAGAGCCTGCCGCCTTCAGTCTTCATGTTCATCGAAAGATCGGCCCGGCCTTTGTGCCATTCGCCAGACGCATTCTCATTGTAGAATTCAATCGTGTAGGTGGCATTCCAGACGCCTGACTGGTTAATCACAAAAATCACCCCGATCACTTGCTCGCTGCCCTTCGGCCACTTCTGGCGATGTTGCGTCTCTTCGGACTCGATTTGGGTGGCTGGAATGCGCCCTTTGTCGAGGAAGTCCACCATTTGATCATAGTCGGCCATCATCCCAACAACATCTCCGCGTGATGCCTTGGCATGATGCTCGCTCAAAAAAGTTTTCACATCCTGCTCTGTAATCGCGGGAAGAGGTGGCGGAGTGGGTGAGGGAACAACAGGAGCCTCCTGAACTACTTTGGGAGATGGTGATCGGGGCTTTTCCGCAGCCTTCATCACCAGCAAAGAGGTCGGCTCCTGGATTAAACTCAAAAGCTGCGGCGATTCCAATTTGGAGAGCTTGTCAGGCAGGGCAGAGGGACTTGGCTTGATGGCAGACCACCATTTTCGGGTGCTGGTCGGCTTCCACTCGGACATCTTTCCAGGCTCCCAATAGTGCAATGTGGAAGCGACATCTTCTGCCTTGATGCCCCTATCGTGTGTCTGCACGATGAAGACGGCCTTGCGGCCTTTCCACTCAATCAAGCGAGCAAGCGCCCGCACCTGACTGTAATCAGGCCCGACGATCACATTGTTCAGCGGGTTCCTCAAAGGTGCATAAACCAGCAGGCATAGCTCCTTGGAATCAATCTGGTTTTGCCAGCCGGTGTTCCCGATTTCTTCCAACGGCAAGGGCATCTCCACCTCAAATATGAAGTCAGGACAGGCTGTCTTCTTCATGAAAGTCACTTCGATCTGCCCGTTCAGCAGCCGGATGATCTTGGAGCCGTCTGCTGAGCAAAGAATCTTGTCGCCTTCATTCACAGACAGTGATTTGAAACCAAAAGCCAAGGGCAATTTCGGATGCTCATAGGCACAAATGGTCTGCCCTGAAAGTTCCCATGGAGAGTCAGGTTCTCGTCGCGCTGGAGGGATTGCTGATTTGAGCATCGTTCTGAGGCCCAGCTTCCATCCAAGCTGCTCCGGCCAGTTCGATCTTGGCCCTTCGATCCATATCCTCTTACCGGCATCATCGAGCTTCTTGAAGGCCGGGGACTCCTCGAATGCCGCCAGTTCCAGCTTTTCGAGATCAAATGTGAGCGGAGCCTCATCCTCGGGAAAGAAAGCGAGTTCATGCTCCTGCCACCAAAACAGATCCCCGCCAGGAACATCCCGGCCCGGCGGGCGAGGCAGCTCAATGGCCGCGCCGGTCTCGATTTTCAAAATCCAAATACGTCGCGACGCTCCGTCACCCAGCGTGCATGCGATGGCTTTCCGATCAGGCGCCCAGGCGAGAGTGCCGTGTGGAAAAGAGGGCACCACGATGGAGGCAATCTTGGTAAAACGATGCAGGTCATAAACACCAACAGCTGTCCGCCCTCCAGAAGCATCACCAAATGCGATCATCACCCCATCAGGAGACAAGGCGACCGGACAAGAGTTTTGCACATCTGGAATGATCTTGGTGAAGTCGGGCTGAATTTCTCCCAACCCCGCCGTTTTGATTCCCTGAGGAGGCTCATAGTGGAAAGGCGGGGGAACGGGTGGGGAAGGCGGAGCTTCAACAACAGGTGGAGCTGGTGGCGGTGGATCAACAACCAGCGGTTGGCCTACTCGTGAGATTGGCGCGGCAAAAGCGATCACTACCGCTGCCACGATGCTCCCATTGATCCACTTCAACCAAGGTAGCGGTATGGACGGCTGATCTGGATTTTGAACCGGCACCTTTTTCGCGATAACACCCGCACCCACAAGGCCACCCAGAAAACCGCAAAGCACACTTGGCAGCACAGCGGCCAAACTGACTGCCAAGCTCAGCCACATTTGCCCCCGGTGGAACCTATCCAGTGCCGCAGTGGTGGCCGAATGTGAGGCTGCTGTCGCCACTACGATCAATACGCTTCCGGCAACCAACGCCGTCCAGATGCCTGCCCGCATTCCGATTCTCGCACCGACTCCGACGGCCTGCGTTCTGCCTGGAAGCTGCTTCCAGCTAAGCAGGACGGCCACACAGCCGGATACGAAACTCAGTGTCAAAATGACCAGTAGAAGCACATGGGCCGGGTTAAGTCCGGTAAATGGACTCCATAGAAATTTCACAAGAAATGGAGCTGAAATTCCAACGCACAGACCAGCAATCAACGCCGTCAGTCGGGCTTTGTCCGTGATGGGTGAATCGAGAGCTTCAGACACAGTCCGACCACTATCACATCGGCGATTTTCCGACAAGGGGCGCGGCGATCTGCTGGATTTTTGCCAGCAACTCATGAGGCGGCTCGCTCGATCCATGTTCCCATTCGCGGACATCTTTCGCGATTGCCTTCACCCGTCTTCCAAAAGCGAACTGACTTAACCCAAGCAGGCGGCGAGTCATCAGAACCCAACCCGCAGGTGATTGTAGGGGGAAGGGATAGTAGCCAAGGAAGCTAATCAAGCGGGGCCAGAACGAGGCAGTAGGCTCGACTTCATCCCGCTCCCATCGCTCATAATGCTCCCTCAAGGTGCTCAAACGAGTAGCCACCTCCTTTTGGGTCAGTTTCAGGAGGAGCCTCCGTGACAAGAGGTGCTGCCCAAGGGTTTCGGGCTTCAAAATGAAGCCTTTATGGACGAGATTCCTGAATCTCAAGGCAGTCCTGGAGGCCTTGAGAGTGAAGTAGCAAAATGGCAAAATAGGGTGATACCTACTTCGCAGCGTAGCAAACTTTGAAGAAGCCGAAACCCATGCCGTCATTGATCCGCCCCTGGTACTGGCCTGAACGGGGCCAGCCTGAACGCACTGAGCCTTTCACGTGGATTGTGGAGGGGGTGATCGCTGCGTCGTGGTGGCCGGATCCGTATGTGTTTGATCTTTATGACGAGCACGGCATCCGGGCGGTGGTGAACTGCTGCGAGTTTGACAATCGCAAGGATGTGCCGCCTCACTTTGCCTACCATCACATCGATGTGCCGGACTACGGGGTGCCCACGGATGCGCAGATGGAGCGCTTCATGACGCTGATGGATGCGCACCAAGCGGCACGCGAGCCTGTGGTGGTGCATTGCGTCGCGGGCTGCGGGCGCACGGGGCAGTTTATCGTGGCCTGGTGCGCCAGGGCGGGCTTCATCCCCGCAGGCAGCGATGCGGTGCAGTGGATCCGTGCCCGCCGAAAGTGCTGCCTGGAAACCCGCGAGCAGGCGGACTGCGCGAAGCGGTGGATGGGGAAGTGCCGGATCAAATAAAGCGGTAGGATGAGATGGGGCGCTGGCGAGATGCGCCCAACTCAAAACTCATCCGTGGCCGCTCAGGACAACCGATAAAGCCGGCCAAGGATGCCTGCCCACTGCATGAAGATGCATGAGCGGGGGTATCACGGCACTGCCGTCATCACGGCTTCGCCAGTCCATCAGGGAGCTGGGTGAGGCGCTCCATGGAGGTGATCTCGTGGTAAAACCAAGGTTTTCCGTCCTTGAGCTTGAAGATGATCGTCTTTGACGCGTAGCGCAGCCCCTCGTGCTCCTTCCAGTCGCTGAAGCGGTAGAAGTCTCCACGCCAGTCGAGCCGATGAAGGAGGTGGCTTTCCTTGTCGAAGTAAAACTTCATGGGCGGCGTCACGCTGCCGCTCACTTGAACGCCCTCGCAGGTCTTCCCCTCGTCAGTGATCTCTGCGATGGGCTCGAACTTAGACTTGGGATCAACGAGCAGATCGAGCGACCAAGCACGCACATCTTCTTTGGCGGGCTCATCGCCGCGTTCCTTCTTGCCAAGCCACCAGCGATTGGGCAGCTCGATGACGGAAGTCCGGCTCGTGCGTTTTTTTCCTTCGGGCGGCTCGGGTTTGTCGCCAAAATGAAAGGTCTCCCCGATGCGGAAAATCTTGAGCAGCTTGTCCTTGCCGCCGACTGCGGTGAGGGCTTTCTCGACCACAGCCGAGGCCGGGGCTGCAGTGCTGGTTTGTGCGCAAAGCGTTGGCTGGGTGATGACCAAAGCCAGAGCGGGAAGAAGAAAACGGATCATGGTGGAAGGGTGAGGCAGCGGCATAAAGAGGCAAATGCTTTTCATGCCGGGTGCATGCTGTGACAAGTTACGACCTGATAGTGGAAACTCTTTTGCCTAATTTTCAGAGGCTGAGTGTCAACATGGAGGCCTGGCAGGGGAAGGTGCCCCCATTGGCTCCCCTGGTTTTCTTTTGCTGCAGCGCCCCGGCTCCATGGGGTGGTGCGTCCTCCGGACTGCCATGGAGCAGTCCAGAGGGGCGAGGTGCTTTTTTATGCCAGCTTGTAGCAGTCGGCCCACTCGGCGCGTGGGGCGGGGCCGGAGAGGCGGGCGTTGGCGGCGTCGTTGTTGATGAAGCGCTTGGTCTTCGGATCGAACTGGAGATCGACGTTCAGATATTCGGCGATGGTGCCGAGATTCAGCACCTGGGTGAGCGCGCCGCCGATGCTGAAGGGGGACTCGGTGCTGCCATTGCCCATGCAGGCCTGGATGAAGCTCTGGAAGTGATTGTGCTTCGGCGGATGGAGGGCCATGGCGTCTTTGAACTCGACCATCTTGGCGCGGGGATACACGATGGAATGGCGGTCATGGGAGCCGCGCTGCACGAGGTAGTCGTCCTGCTTTCGATAGAGCAGGGAGCCGGCGCCACCGAGGTTTGGTGTCATCAATTTGCCGTCCGAGTCGCGATCGAGGAACTTTTCCGCGACGTCGATCTTGGTGTCGCCGCCGGCTTTCCAATGCAGTTCCACGGCGGGCAGTTTCTCGCCGCGCTCAGGGAATTCAAAACGGATGTCCGAGCTCAGCGGGTAGCTGATCTGATTGTAGTCGGCGAGCGCAATGGGAGTGATGCGCGTGGGCAGGCCGAGCTTGAGGTGGTGGTGGGCGAAGTCGATGATGTGAGCGCCCCAGTCGCCAAACATGCCGCCGCCGTAGAGGTGGAAGCCGCGCCAGTTGAAGGGATGGTACATCTTGCTGAAAGGCTTCATCTCCTGCGGGCCGCACCAGAGATCCCAGCTTTTGAGGGACTCGGGCATGGGCTCCTCGGGCGGGTAGCCTTTGATGAGCGCGCGCTCGGCGGCGTTCATGAACCAGAGGGAAGGCGACTTCCAGGCGTCGATCTTGACGATGTCATCGACGATGCCTGCGGCGAGCATCTGCTTGAACTGCTCGGCTCCGGCGGAGGTGTGACCCTGGTTGCCCATCTGCGTGACGACTTTGAACTTCTTCTCCGCACGCATGAGGATTTCGGCCTCTTCAAAGGTGTGCGTCAGGGGCTTCTCCACATACACATGCTTGCCGCGTGACATGGCGTGGATGGCGGCGGTGAAGTGGGTGTGGTCCGGGGTGACGACGCTGACGGCGTCGATGTCGTTGCCCATTTTGTCGAGCATCTCGCGGAACTCGGTGAAGCGCTTCACGTCCGGGAAGGCCTTCAGATTCTTCTCTGTCTTTGCGGTGACGAAGTCGACATCGGTGAATGCCACGGGCACAGCTGCGCCGCCTTCGGTGAGGCCGGGGATGACGCTGCCGGCACGGCCGCCGATGCCGATGCAGCCGAGGTTGATGCGCTTGCTGGGGGGCAGCTTGGGATTGTCCGCCGCACGTGCGCTGGTGAGGTAGGCGGGGATGAAATTGAAGCCAAGCCCTGCAGCGAGAGACTTTTTGACGAAGCCGCGGCGAGTCGGGGCGGGGGAGTTTTCGGGTGTGGTCATGGTTTGGAAATTGGGGTGGATGAGTACGCTAGGAGTTCGGTGGATAAGATGCCAGCATAAAAGCATTTAGAGGCTTTCGGAGTGAGGGCGAATGGAGAGTGAGGTTTGCCGTGAGCTGCTGTGAGATCCGTCCAGGCGTTTCAAACACGGCTCTAATTCTACCTTGTTAAGCGTCTGGGGCGAGGCGGAGCGTTTCCTTGTTCCACCGGAACAAGGCTGCTTTGAACTAATACTTGGGGAAGATGGACGGGGTGGGGAAGCGCTCGTCAACGCTGGTGGAGCCATCGTTGAGGTATTCTTCGCGGGGGACGTTGACGAGGGGCCAGACATTGGGGCGGATGCGCACCGTCCTGCCGGGACGAATGCCTTCAATGATGAGGTCGGTCTCAAAAGTGATCTGGATGCCGCTGCTGCCGAGAGGGGCTTCGCCCGGTGCTTTAATGACTTCTTTCAATGTGCCGCGCGAGGCCATGTGGCCTGGGCCGTAGGCGCCGTGGGTGTGCTTTAGCGTGTTCTCGACTGCGTTCATCATGGCGGCGCCGCCATTGGCGAAATCGGCGTAGAGGGCGGGGTCCATGCCGCCAAAGAGGGTGGCGGCCACGGTCGCGCGGCCGAACTTGCCGTACTCGACGGCGTCAATGTGCGCGGGCATCCAGCGGCTGCGGATGAAGGCCTTGTGCGCTTCGGTCTGGTGGTGGGCGCTGCGCTGCAAAGAGGTATCGTCCAGCCAGATGTCGGAGATGTGAAAACGGGTGAAAATGCCATCGGGGGTGGGCTTCCAGCAGATGCCGAGCTGCACAGCCTGACCACCGAGGGATTTCTTTCCTTCAGTGGGCCAGATGCCTTCGGCGACGAGGTCCTCGATGCCGAGGACTTCCTTGCCGCGCCAGACGCGGGTGGCGGCATCGAAGGTCAACTTTTCCTCCGCAGCCTTGGCGTCGCCGCCCTGCTTGGGCTCACGCGTGGCGATGATCATACCCTCGTGGTTTTTGATGTCGAGGTCCTTGAGTTTCCAGACCAAGCCCTCGCGCTGGCAGTGGCTGGGCTCGTCCTCGAGGAGGAGGACGTGATTCTCGGCGGGTAGAATGCCGGCGCCGCGATTGTGGTTGGCGTCGAGGGTCTTGTTGTTGACCGGCAGCACCGGCACGGATGAGAGCTTGGGGTCCGGGGGGAGGTAGGCGCGGACGTGCAGCACGGTGCTGAGCGGGATGTCACGCAGGTCCGCCGGTGCTCCGTGATACCGGACCATGCCATAAGGCAGCATGGCGAAGGGGTGCGGATCATTGCGGAAGAACATGCCCGAGCCCTGCACGCGAAGGCTGCCACGCCGCGTGGCGTGATCCACGAAGACGAGCTCACCGCGGTAGGTGTGGGCTTTTTCCAGAGGAGGAAACTTGCCCGCCGCGGGGCGGAAGGGCGCCTCCTCCGCAGATGCACCACATGCACCGAGAACGAGGAACGAGGAACCCAGAACGAGAAGAAAGTGTTTCATTATAGCGCGATCACTTGATTGCTGTCGCCAAACTGGTCGATCTCCACGCCGAAGCGCTGGGCCATGAGGAGGAGGAGATTGCTCATGTGGGCGTCGGAGTTGGCGGGGCGGCTGCAGAGCTGGTAGTGGGCGGTGGTGAGTGCGCCGTCTGCGCCGAGTGCGTAGCCCTGGAAGGCGGCGGCTTTTTTGTTGAAGTCGAGATGGCTGCCGTGCTTGAGGCCGAGGTCCGTGCCACCTGCGAAGACCAGCGGGAGATTGGCATTGCCGTGGCTGTGGCCGTAGGACATGCCGCTGCCGAAGAGGGCCATGGTGGTGCCGAGGAGAGGCTTGCCGCTGAGATCCTTGGTCTCCGCAAGGCGGGTGAGGAAGTAGCCAAACTGCTCGATGGCGAAGGTGTCGTAATTGGTGAGCTTTTCCATGTAGCCGAAGTCGCCGCCGTGATGGCTGAGCTGATGGCGCGACTCGGTGATGCCGATTTCAGGAATGGAGATGGCATCTCCCTCGCCGCCGAGGCTGAAGGTGGCCACGCGCGTGACATCCGTCTGGAAGGCGAGCACCATGAGGTCATAGACGGTGCGGAAATAATCGCCCGCCTTGGTGGCGGCGATGTCGCGGTTGGTGCGCTGGCGGTCGGCTTCGGAGATGACGGGCAGGGGAGTGTCCAGCCAGGCATCGGCCCTGCGCGTGCGGATCTCCGCTTCACGCACGGAGGTGAGGTACTGCTCAAGGCGGCCCTTATCGGCCGAGCCCATCTTCTTTTCAAGCTGGCGCACTTCCGCGAGGTTGGCGTCCAGCACGCTGCCTTTGCGGCGCAAGGCTCGGCGCTGGACTGCTTTTCCACCTTTCGGCTCTTCAAAGAGGGAGGCGAAAATCTCGCTGCAACGACGCATGGCGGGCAGGCGCACTCCGTCTGCGGTCCATGCGAGGGAGTCCTGCGTGATGGCGACCTCCATGGAGGGGTAGCGCGTGTGCGGCGCGGAGACTTCGGCCATCTTCTGGTCCACGGAAATGGTGTTGCGGTCCGAGGGGCCAAGCTTGCCGCCGGTGAGCCAGACGGAGATGCAGTTGTGGTGATGGCTCAGCGCTCCCGGATGATGAAGTCCGCTGATGGGCGTGATGACATCGCGGTGCTTTTCCAGAGGAGCCAGAGAGCGTGAGAACTTGTAGTCCTTGCCGGGTGTGGTGATCTGGTAGTTGAGCGAGTGAACGCCGTTTGCCAGATAGATGAAGGCGCTGCGCTTGGGCGTGGCTGTGATCTTTTCCGCTGCCGCCGCTTTGAGTGGCACCATGCACTCAAGCAGGGGCAGGGAGATGAAAGAGCCCAGCGCCTTGAGAGCGTGGCGGCGGTCGATCAGCCAGTTTTGGGAGAGGTAGTTGCTCATAGTGGGGATTGCTTGTTATGGAGTTGGCGGGCGGCTGATGGAACGGTGGAGTAATGGAGTAATGGAGTAATGGAATGGCGGAGTGGTGTTATTCATTGTGCCAACTCTCAGCCAATCCGTCTTGAAGGAGGTTGAGATCGTGTGTGACAGATGGGTCTTCTCCAAACTCAACAGGATCTTCGCGGACTACGAGTGTTTCGGTCCAATCTTTGGCATCGCGTTTGCGTTCGAGGGCTTCGACGAGCTTTAGGAGGCGATTCTCCAGCCGGAAGATCAGAGTATCCAGGTGCTCAAAGGTGGAGAGTTCGATCTGGCCATTGCGTGAGTAGGCGATGAAACCTGAAAGGGTTTCTCCCAGTGATCCCAGCGCAATGTTGAGATGCTGAAGGTACTCGCGCACAGTACGGCGGCAGTAACCTTCGGCGATGTTTCGGTGAACGGAATCGCTGGAGGCTATCGACTGAGAAGCAATTTTCTTCATCTCGAAAGGCCACCCGCGAACAGCTTTCAAAGCGAGTCCATAAAGCTCGATAGCGTCCTGCCAGACCAGCAACTGCTGGTATCCGCGGTTCTTATTTCGTCTCAGGGCGCTCATGTTCATTCATTACTCCATCTCTCCAATACTCCACCACTCCATTACCGCTTATGCACCAACTCTGAAAGCGCCACGGCGCGGATGATGTCTTTAATACGGTAGCCGTTCTTCTTGGCTTCGGCCTGGATGGCTTTGATGTCGTCCTGGTCGTCGAAGGAGAGGGCGCGGCGGAGGGCGTAGGTGCAGAGGTGCTCGATGAAGGCGAGGGCGACTTCATCGCGGTCTTCGAGTAGGAGGCGTTTGAACTCGGCGGCGTCTTTGAATTTGCGTCCGTCGGGCAGGGTCCCGGCAGGATTGATCACGGGGTCTGCACCGACTCCGGCGGGGACTTTCTCATGGGTGCGCCACTGGCCGATGGCATCGTAGTTGTCCCAGGCGAGGCCGAGGGGATCGATCTTGGCGTGGCAGGCGGCGCAGTTCGCATCGCTGCGGTGGGCTTCGAGTTTTTCGCGGAGGGTTGCCTTGGGGCTTTGAGCTGTCGGAGGTTCGATGGCGGGCACGTTGGCCGGAGGCGGGGGCGGCGGCTTGCCGAGGACGACCTCGCTGAGCCACACGCCGCGATGCACCGGGCGATGGCGCGTGCCGTCGGAAGTCAGGCCAAGCACGGCCCCCATGGTGAGCAGGCCGCCGCGACGATCTTCGGGCTTCAATGACACGCGTTGAAACGCGCCGGACTTGGGCTCGGGCAATCCGTAGAATTCACAGAGCCGGGCATTGGCCATGGTCCACTGTGAATCGATGAAGCTGTCGAGGGACAGGTTCTTGGTGTACATCTCGCGGAAGAACTCCACGGGCTCTGAGCGCATGCTTTCCTCCAGCCATGCGTCATAGGCGGGGTAGAGCTTTTTGTCCGGCGGGAACATGCCCACGCGGTTCAGTTGCAGCCACTGCCGTGCGAAGTCGTCGATGAAGCGGCTGGACTTTGCATCTGCGAGCATGCGGTCCACTTCTTTGGCGAGGGCATCGCCTTTCAGCGCGCCGCTTTTGGCTGAGGCAAAGAGGCCGCTGTCGGGCATCGAGCTCCAGAGCAGGTAGGAAAGCCGGGTGGCGAGTTCTGCGTCGGTGAGCTGCTCGCGGGCCACGGTGTCGCCCTCGACGATGTAGATGAAGTGGCGGGAAGTCAGCACACCCTGCAAGGCGACACGATAGGCTTCGGCCATCTTTTCGCCTGCGGCACGCTCATCGCTGTAGGATTTCAGATACTCCGCCAGCTCTTCCGTTTTCACCGGGCGACGCCAGGCGCGCTCGGTGAAGCGCTGCAAATGTGAAGCGACCACCTCGGGCGTGGCATCATCTGGCGGCACGACGTCTTTGCGCCGTGCTTTCTCTGAGTCAGACACCAGCGGGCCTTCCCATTCGATCCAGTCGAGCAGCACGGTGGAGAAAAGGCCATTGCCTTTGTCGTCAAACATCTGTGGTGCGTTCGGATTGAGGAGGGTGGTTTCGCTGCTGTGGGTGAAGATGTAGCCGCCCCTGCTGCTGAGTGCGTTGCGGAAGGCCGCTCCCTGCCGGCGGTCCACCACATCCGTGGCCACCACGCAGAAGTCCAGCGTGGCGGGCATCTCAAGAAACACCTCGAACTCATACACCTGCGGTTTGTCCTCCGTCGCCGTGATGTCGAACTCGACCAAGCCATCCACCGTTTCTTCGCCCGTGCGCTTGCCGATGCTCAGATGGGCCGTCTGACCGCCGAGCGGGCGGATGCCGCTGGCCTGGATGCGGAGCTTGTAGAGCCCGCTGTGCTCCGGCCCGGTCTTGCCGAACCAGTTGGGTGAGAGCGCATTCTGAGTGTTGCCGGGAAACATGAGGTAGCGCAGCGGGCGCTTGATGCCGAAGCGGTCCAGCGCCGCCTGCTGCTCCTTGCCGCCGTTGTAGCGGATGTCGGCGGCGGTCTTGTGGACTTTGCGGGCCTCGGCTGAGGCGGCGGTGAAGGCGCGGTCCAGCACCAGCTCCGCCGCGCGGTAGTAGCGGTCCACATGCGAGGGCGAGAGCGAAAGCTCCGAGCCGATGCGCTCAAAGCCATGCCACAGGGTGTCTTCATTCAGCTCCCCCGGTTTGGCCGGATCATAGCGCACGCCGAGAAGGTCATAGACGGTGTTTTGGTACTCCTTCCGGCTCAGCCGATACAGGGCCACCGCTGGCCGGGCCGCCATGCGCGCCGCACGGCCCTGTTTGATGTGCGAATCCAGACTCGTCACAAACAGTGCGATCTCCTCCTGCGTCGGCTGCTTCTCCTTCTTCGGCGGCATCTCGCCGGAATTGACCTGCTCGATCATCTCCGCCCAGTGATGGGTGTCCGCGCCCAGTTTGAAATCGCGCGAAAGCTGGTCGATGCGCAGATCTCCCTTTTCCTTGTCGGGGCCATGACAGCTGATGCAGTGCTTCTGCAGGAAGGCGTCATACGGCTCGGCTGCGCAGAGAGCGTGTGGCAGGCCTGGGCCGATGAAAAGGAGGGTGGAGAGGCAGAAAACGAAACGGGTCATGGAATCGTGAGCAATACGTGGCCGATTCAGCCTTTGTGCGAGGACCCCGAGTTTTCGGGGGAGTGGGCAGGGGGAGAGGTTCGTTTAGAGAGCTTTTCGGGTATCGAATGGTCGATTTTTGTCCATCCATGAACTTTCAACATGTGCCCGCATTGCGCATTATGCGGGGGCTGCCAAAGCGTGACGAATGGTTGTCTCCCATTTTCGTTTTTCCCGACTGATGCTTTCGCTGAGCGCGCTCCTTGCCGCGCATTTGCAGGCGGCTGAAGAGCTGAAGAAGAATGAGGCCGAAGAACTGCCCACGATGGTGATCACGGCCTCGCGCACGGCGCAGGATCAGAAGAAGGTGCCGCAGTCCACGAATGTGGTGGAGCAGAAGAGGATCGAGCGTTTTCAGGCGACGAGCCCTTCGGACATGCTGCAGGAGCAGCCGGGGGTGTGGGTGAATCAGGTGGCGGCGCAGGGATCTCCGGTGATCCGTGGGCAGATGGGCAACAAGCTGGTGTACCTTTGGGACGGCGTGCGCATCAACAACGGCGGGATCTTTTCGGGGCCGAATCCGTTCTTCAACCAGTTTCCCATTGATGCGGTCGGGCGCATGGAGGTGGTGCGCGGGGCGGGCTCGGTGCAGTATGGCAGCGACGCCATCGGTGGGGTGATCAACGTGTTTTCCAAGCGCGGGGAGTTTTCCGAAAGCCTGAACGTGGGTGGGGATGTGTACTCACGCTACGGCAGCAACAACACGGAGTTCACCAACGCGATGAATGTGCATGCGAGCAATGACATGTGGGCGTTTGCGGCCGGGTGGTCGGTGCAGGATGCGGGGAATTATCACAGCTCCTCAGGGCCCTTGCAGCCCACCAGTTTTCATGCCAGCGGCGGGTATGCGAATCTGGCGTTTCAGCCGGTGAAGGGGCATGTGTTTCGCCTTTCATGGGTGGGGAACGAACGCACGGATGTGAACAGCTACGTGCAGTCCAAGCTCAATGCGAACGGCGTGCCGCGCATCTACAGCCCGCTGGAGCGCCGTGGCATCGTGAAGCTGGACTACACCGCGCAGGACCTGGGATTCCTGAGCGACGAGCTGAAGGTGTACGGCTACTACCAGTACTACGACCAACTGCGCGAGCGGCGGGTGCAGACGGGGACGCAGTTTAACAACACGATCACCAATTCAGACCAGGATCTCTGGGGCGTGGGCATTCAGAATGCGGCGACGTTTGGGCGCAGCAAGAGCACGCGGCTGGTCTATGGCATGGACTACAGGCATGAGAATCTGTCTTCGGCACAGACTCTAAACTCGACGGTGCTGGCCACTGGAGTCACCACCGTTTCCCAGCCGGCGGGCATCACACCGGACGGTACGTATGAAGTCTTCGACACCTTTGTGACGCTGGACTTCAAGCCGGTGGACAAGCTGCTCATCAACACGGGCGCGCGCTATGAGAACACGCATCTGCATTCGCGACCGGAGGGACTGGATGTGATTCCGGGGGCTGGATATACAGTGAGCGATCTGGCGGCGAACAAGTACTGGAATGCGGTGACGTGGAACGTGGGTGCGGTATATCAGGCGACGAAATCCTTTGATCTGGTGGCGAATGTGGCCACGGGCTTTCGCTCTCCTACGTACAGCGATCTGCTGAGCGCGGGAACGCCGGTGTTTTCCAGCCTGACGGCATCGCTGCCCAGCACGATGATCAATCCGGAGAAGAGCATCACGTATGAGATCGGGGCGCGGGTGCACACGGACAAGCTCAAGGGATCGCTCACAGGTTATCTCACGAAGCTGTCCGATCTGATCACCTCCACCACGTCAGGCACGGTGGTGATCGGCGGGGTGACGTACAATGCGACGCGGAATTCCAATGCCGCGCAGGGGTACATCACGGGCGTGGAGTTTGCGCTGAGCTATGACATCGACCGCCACTTCACGGTCTTCAACAACACGACGTGGACCTACGGCCAGAACCAGTCGCAGAATGTGCCGCTGCGTTTCATTCCACCGCTGTACGGGAATTTTGGGGTGCGCTTTGAAAGTGATGAAAAGCGCTGCTGGGTGGAGCTCTCCGAGCTGTGGGCGGGGCCGCTGATCCGGCACAATCCGAGCGATGAGATCGACGCCGGTTTCTCCACGGATCCGGCCTACGGATCTCCCAGCGCGACCAACCCGCCGATCAACCAGAACTTCCAAATCCCGGGCTTCTTCGTGACGAACATCCGCACCGGGTGGAAGGTCTGGGAAGAGGGGTCCCGTTCGTTTTCTCTAACCGTGAATCTGAACAATGTTTTCGACACTAAATACCGGCAGGCATACTCCCAGCAGCAGCGTCAAGCGGCGGGCTTCAATGTCGTGGTCGGTGGACGTTTCACCTTCTAAGCGAACCATGCGTGGCATCTTCTGCTGGCTGAGTTGTTTCCTGCTGCTGTCAGGAAATCTGTGCGCTGCGGAGGCGCTGAACTGGGCCTTCATCGGCGTGTGGGATCGCTCGATGCCGCAGGTGGAGGCGGCGTGCCGTGAGAGCGGCATTCATGCGGAGTTTTTCAAAGGGAAGGCGTTCAATGAGACGCAGAAGGCGGAGCTGGCGGCGCGGTTTCGGCTGGTGTTTGTGCTGAACCTGGAGGCGGAGCAGGCACCTACGCTCACGCAGCGGCTGAAGGAATCTCGGGCGCTGAATCCGGAGCAGCGGGTGATCCCGCTGGATGCGCGCGGCAGCCAGATGGATCTGGAGAAGGCGGGGCTGCTGCTCAAAGATGAAGCGGTGCCGGCCTACTGGCGACCCAATGGCACGGTGAACGTGCGACGGCTGATCCGCTACTGCATGGTGAAACACTGTGGCCAGCCGGGGGAGATCGAACCGCCGGTGCTCATTCCAGATTTGGGCTACTATGATCCGGCGCGTGAGGAGTCCTTTTCAGACATCGGCGAATTCATCGCCTTCAAGCGCGGGAAGCAGCGCTGGGTGGAGGGGGCGTCGGTAGCCGTGCTGCTGCTACAGCAGTCGTTTTGGATCACGCATGATCTGCGGGTGATCGATGCGCAGATCGGCGCGCTGGAAAAGCGAGGGCTGAATGTGGTGCCGGTGTTTGGCGATCGCGAAGAAAACGTGACGAAGCTGACGCGTGCGGCGGCACCCACGATTCTCATTGAGGACCGGCATGGGGCGATGTGGCAGAGCACGGCTTTGCTGAAGGAACTGGATGCGCCGTATCTGCGGCCCATCTCGATGCTGGCCACCACGAATGAGGAGTGGCTGAAGGATCCGCGCGGGCTCTCGCATCGGGATGTGGGCATGTTCATGGCGCTGCAGGAGTCCTGGGGCACGCTGGAGCCGGTGGTGGTGGGCGGATTGAAGGAGAACATCCAGGGCTTCCGGCTGCATGAGCCGATCCCGGATCGCATCGAGGCCTTCGCCGCGCGTGCCGCACGCTGGGCCTCACTGAAGCGCAAGAGCAATGCGGAGAAGAAGATCGCGCTGATCTATTACAACAAGGGACTGGGGCAGGATGATCTGATGCGCGGCAGCCCCACGGGCGGCTTTCTGGATGCGCCGGAGAGCTTCATGCGCTTCCTGCCGAAAATGAAGGAGGCGGGGTTCACGCTGAAAAATATCCCGGCCAGTACGACGGCGCTGATTGAGGAGATGAAGCGTTGCGGGCGGAACATCGGCCCGTGGGTGCAGGGAGATCTGGAAAAGCTGGTGGATGAATCGCAGCCGGTGCTGGTGCCGCTGCATCAGTATGAAGAGTGGTTCAACACGAAGCTGAGCGAAGCGGTGCGGAAGACGATGGTGGAGAAGTTTGGTCCGCCGCCGGGACGCATCATGGTGGTGAAGCGCAATGGCGAGCCGCACATCGTTTTGCCAAAGCTGGAGATGGGCAATCTCATCCTCATGCCGCAGCCGGAGCGTGGGGAGAAGCAGGATGAAAATCTGCTGCACAACCGCGATGTGCCGCCGCCGCACAACTACCTGGCCTTCTACTGGTGGCTGGAGGAGCAGTATCATGCGGATGCCATCGTACACTGGGGCACGCACGGCACGCTGGAGCTGCTGCCGGGCAAGGAGGCGGGGCTTTCCAAGGACTGCTGGAGCGACATCTGCGTGGGCTACATGCCGGTGGTGAATCTGTGGATCACGGACAATCTCGGCGAGGCCACGCTCTCGCGCCGCCGCGCCTACGCCGCACTGGTGGATCACCTGCCGCCGCCCACGCTGGCTGCGGGACTGGATGATGAATTCAAAAACCTGCACGAGGACATCCATAAATTCCGCACGCTGGAGGACGGACTGCTCAAGGAGGAGTACCGCAAGCGGGTGAGCCAACAGGCGCGCGAGGCCAAGCTGCACGGCGGCGCTGCCGAGGTGCTGGATGACGCGGCGGTCACGCGCCTGGACGAGCATCTGCACAACCTGCTGGAGTCACGCACGCCGCTGCGGCTGCATGTGCTGGGTGAGGGGCCGCATGAGGCGGAGATGGTGCCGTATCTGGCGCAGATTCTCGGTGAGCCGCTGCTGGATCATCTGGCCGCCACGCGTGGGATTCACCGGGCTGCTTTGGAGCACAAGCAGCAGGATCGTGCGAAGGCGGTGGAGTTTCTGCGCGCCGCGCTGGATGGCGCACCGCCCGCCGATGTGCGCATGACGGCGGAGTTGCTGAAGGATGTGGAATTCGCACGGGATGTGCGTGCACGTTTGCTGGATGCTGGCAAGGAGCAGGCGGGTTTGCTCACGGCACTGGGCGGTCATTACATCGAGCCGGGTCCGGGGCCTGACCCCATCCGCAATCCGGCGACGGCACCGGGCGGTCGCAATTTGTACTCGCTCAATCCTGAGGAGATCCCGACGCGGCCTGCGTGGGAAACCGCGCGCAAGCTGGTGGATGAACTGCTGCGAACGCGGAAGCCGAAGAAGATCGCGATGGATCTCAACGGCATGGAAACGATGCGCGACTTTGGCGTGATGGAAGGGCAGGTGCTCGCGCTGCTGGGAGTGCGGCCGATCTGGAATCAGAACAATCTCGTCATCGACGTGGAGCTGATTCCTGCGGAGGAACTGGGGCGTCCACGGGTGGAGGTGTTCATTGCCATGGGCGGTCAGTACAAGGAGAACTTTCCCACGCGCGTGGCGCTGCTGGACAAGGCTGTGCGACTGGCTGCTTCGGCATCTGAGAGTGTGAATCCGGTACGTGAAGCCGTGTCGGCCACCAGAGAGCGTTTGCTCAAGCGAGGCTACTCCGCCGCGCGTGCGGACCAGTTTGCGGCGGCGCGCATCTTTGGCACCAAACCGGGCAACATGAGCGGCACGCACATCCTCTACCTCGTGCCGCGCTCCGGCGTGTGGGACAAGGACGACGAGATCACCGATGTGTACACGGACAACATGAGCTTTGTGTACACGCAGGACACCTGGGGCGAAAAAGTGGACGGGCTGTATGAGGAGGCGCTGCAAAACACGGACACCGTGCTGCGCGTGTGGGCTTCGAACATGACGAGCCAGCTCTCGAATCATCACGCCTATGAGTACGTCGGCGGGCTCAGCATGGCGGTGAAGAAGGTCACTGGGAAATCGCCCGCTGCTGTCATCTCCGATGTGCGTGATCCCAGCGGTGCGCGTGTGCGTGATTTCGAAGAAGTACTGGCGGCGAATTTGAAATCCGAGCTGCTGAACCGCCGCTGGCTGGAGGGCATGAAGTCGCACGATTACGCCGGGGCAGGGCACATCGCCGAGCTGGTGAAGAACACCTTTGGCTGGTCGGTGACACGGCGGGAGAGCGTCACGCAGGAGACGTGGGATGAGGTCTATGACGTGCTGGTGAAGGACAAGCACAACCTCAAGCTGCCTGGGTGGTTTGAGCTGGTGTCTCCGCACGCCATGCAGGAAATCAGCGCCACGCTGATCGAGGCGGCGCGCAAGGACCTTTGGAAGGCCACGCCGGAGCAGTTGCAGACTTTGACGAAGCTCTATGCCACCTCGGTGAAGGCGCATGGAGACTCGGGCGGACTCGTCAGCGGTGGTAACACGCGCATGGCGGAGTTTGTCAGCGCCAAACTCAACGCGCCGGGGGATCAGGAATCCGCCGCACTGGCGCAGGCCATGAAGGCCAAGCTGCAGGAGAGCGCCGCCGCGCCGGATGCGAAAGTCGAGAAAGTGAGCGGACCGCAGATTGGCGAGGCGAAGGAGCAGACACCGCCCGCTGAGAGCAAGCCGCAGCCCGAGGGGCCGGTGCTGGAACCGGCGTGGAATTCATTCGCCTGGTTGATCGGAGCCGCAGCTGTACTTTTGATGATCTTCGGCTTCTTCAAGAGGGCCGGTTCCACTTTATGAAGCTGCTCGAACAACTCCTTTCCCTGATCTCCGAGGCCGTGCTGCTGCCCACGCTGGCGGCCATCATCATCCTCGTGGCGTGGAGCGCCATGCTGCTGGGCGGACTGCTGCGCGAGTGGCTGGGACGGCTGCAGGTTGCCTCGGTCATGACCGCCTTGCGTCGCGCGCACGTGGAGGGCGGGGATCAGGTGCGGCTGCTGAGCATTCTCAGCACCGCCACCACCGGGCTGCCAGCGCGGCTGCATCAGCTTCTTGCGCAATGGGGCGGGGCGGGGGATCTGGCGCACTGTCTGGTGGATCTGGAGATCGAGGTGGCGGCTGCGCTGTCGCGACTCACATGGATGACACGCATCGCGCCCATGCTCGGACTCATGGGCACACTCATTCCGCTGGGGCCTGCGCTGACGGGTTTGGCTTCAGGAGATCTGGCCACGCTTTCGAGCAATCTGGTGGTCGCCTTCACCGCCACCGTGGTGGGGGTGCTTCTGGGCTGCTGCTCCTACACGATGAACCTCGTGCGCAAGAACTGGTATCAGCGCGATCTGAGTACGCTGGAGCATCTTTTCACGAACGCCAACAAGCCCGCACTGCCATGAAGAAGCGCCTGTGGGACGACTCCGAAGGGGATGACCCCGCCGCAGGACTCATCAATCTCTTTGATGTGTGGATCGCCTTTGCCGCCGCGCTGCTGCTGGCGGTGGTGAGTTTTTTCAATCTGCCCAAGACTGCCCCCACCGCTTCCAAGGATGCGCAGGCTGACAAATCGCCCACGGCGGAAAGCATTGATGCCGCACGCACGAAGATCGAGCGATTTCAGGAAAGCAAGGCCAGCAAAAGCGGTGAAGGGGAGCGGCTGGGCACGGCGTATCGGCTGAAGTCCGGCGAGATCATCTACGTGAAGGACAAGCAAAAGTGAAGCGGCGGGGAACTCCTGTTTCCGCTGCATGAGTCCAATTCAAGGATTGAAGCGCCGCGTTCAATGGCGCTTACTGGCGGCTTTATGAACTTCCGCCTGCTTTGTCTCCTGCTGGCTGCCCTCCACGGGACCCCATCCACCCATGCTGCTGGTGATCCCGCGCAGCTGACGCTGGCCTCCATCTTCACCGATGAAGAGTACAAGGAGGAGAAGATGGAGGCGCTGCACTGGAGCAAGAAGGGGGCGTCTTACTTTACACTCGAACCGCTCGGCAAGGGCGAGGATGGCAACGACATTCCCGGCAAAGACCTGGTGCGCTACGATGTGATCACGGGCCTGCGAACGGTCATCGCCTCCGCGAAAACTCTGACGGCTCCTGGCGAGAAGAAGCCGCTGAGCGTAGACAGCTTCGAGTTCTCCAAGGACGAGTCGCAGGTGCTGCTGTTTGCCAATACGCGGAAGGTGTGGCGGAAGAACACGCGGGGCGACTACTGGCTGCTGAATGTGGCGAGCGGCAGTCTGCGCAAGCTCGGCGGAGAAGCCGCGCCCGCGACGCTGATGTTTGCCAAGTTTTCACCCGATGGCAGCCGCGTGGCCTATGTGCACAAGAACAACCTGTACGTGCAAAGTCTGGCGGACATGAAGATCACTGCGCTGACGGCGGATGGCTCCGCCACGCTCATCAACGGCACTTCTGACTGGGTGAACGAAGAGGAGCTGGAGCTGCGCGACTGCTTCCGCTGGAGTCCGGACGGCGCACGGCTGCTGCTGTGGCAGTTTGACACCCGTGATGTGAAGCGCTTCACGCTGGTGAATCATGCCGATGGCCGCTATCCGCGCATCACCACATTCCCGTATCCCAAAGCAGGCGAAAAGAACTCCGCCACGCGCCTCGGCGTGGTCTCTGTCGCAGGCGGTGGCATCACCTGGCTGCAGGTGCCGGGAGATCCGCGCGAGCATTACCTGCCGCATGCCGAGTGGACGCCGGATGGCAAGGTGGTGCTGCTGCAGCAGTTCAACCGCCTGCAAAACACGCTGCATGTCATGCGCGCAGATCCTGCCACGGGCGCGACGCAGTTGGTGTTCACTGAAACGGACAAAGCCTGGGTGGACAACAAGAACAGCATCCGCTGGATCGGTGATGACTTCCTCTGGCTCAGTGAGCGCAGCGGCTGGCGCCATGCCTATCGCGCCACTCTGGCGGGTGAAGTGACGCCCATCACGCAGGGTAAGTTTGATGTCATTGATGTCAGGCAGGTCGATGCCAAAGGCGGCTGGCTGTACTTTGACGCCTCTCCCCTCAATGCCACGCAGCGGTACCTCTATCGCGTCAGCCTCAAGGGTGGCGAGCCGCAGTGGCTCTCGCCTGCGGATCAGCCGGGCACGCACAACTACAACATGACCGAGGATGCGCAGTGGGCCGTGCACACGTATTCGACTGCCATTTCGCCGCCGGTGATTCAACTGATCTCGCTGCCTGACCACAAGACGAAGAGCGTGCTCAGGACTCAGAAGAAGCTGCGTGACAAGCTGGCGGCGCTCAAGCTGCCGAAGGTCGAGTTCATGCGCGTGGACATTGGCGGCGGGATCTCATGCGATGCTCTTTGCATCACCGCGCAGGATTTGGACAAATCGCGCGCGCATCCGCTGCTGATGCACGTGTATGGCGAGCCCGCCGGGCAGACCGTGCGGGATGCCTGGGGCGGTCAGCGCGGTCTCTGGCACTGGATGCTGGCGCAGCAGGGCTATGTGGTGGCCAGCGTGGACACACGCGGTACGCCCGGCCCGCGCGGACGTGACTGGCGCAAGAGCATCTATCTCAAGCTCGGAGTCATCAATTCCCAGGAGCAGGCGGCGGCCACGCGGGCACTGCTGGAGCGCTTCACGTTTCTCGACCGCAAACGTGTGGGCATCTGGGGCTGGAGCGGCGGCGGCGGCAGCAGCCTGGATGCGATCTTCCGCTACCCGGATCTCTATCAAACGGCCATGGCCGTGGCACCCGTGCCCGACCGCCAGCTGTACGATACCATCTATGAAGAGCGCTACATGGGGCTGCCCAAAGCCAATAAGGAACGCTACCGGCTCGGCTCGCCCATCACCCATGCGGCTGCTTTGAAGGGGAATCTGCTGATCGTGCACGGCACGGGCGATGACAATGTACACTACCAGGGGACGGAGAAGCTCATCAATGAACTCGTCGCGCAAAACAAACGCTTCACCGTCATGCCCTATCCGAATCGTGACCACGCCATCAACACTGGCAAGGGGACCCAGCGTCATCTGTATGAGCTGATGACGAACTACCTGCAGCAGCATCTGCCGGTGGACTGAACTCTCGGTCGCATTTCAGAAGAGGGTTGAATGTTCAGGGGCAGGACAGAAGATGGCATCATGAATAAGTCCGTTTCAGCTCCTGCCACGCTGCGCCGCATGACGGTGGTGTTCATGGGGGCGCTGCTTGTCTTTCTGTGCAGCTGCATGCAGGGCCCGGCAGACCCGGGGTCAACATTTCACAAAGGCCTGCAGCGCGATGCCTGGAGGACTCTGGCTGCGTATGATTCGGCGCTGCTGGCACATCGCGAAAAATACCGGACTGAAATCCCGCCCGCCTACTGGGATCCGGGCATTCAGCGTCTGCACCCTGCGAAGGTCTATACGCATCGGGGGAATCTCGTCGTGGCCCAAAGCCTGATGGATGGTGCGGAGCACGGGAAGTACATCGACCTGCCCGTCGCACCATTCCACCCCAAGGCCGCATGGTTTTCCCACAAGCATGAGGTGGACGGCTTCGTCTTCCGGCCAGCTGTTGGAACCGGGGTGTTGAATTACACGCGCAGGGCTGCGCCTGTGTGCTCCAAGTGATGAGCCGATGAATGCGGATCAGGACAGCCCAGCTTCCGCCAGACGCTCCTTCAGATCGCTGGCCAGCAGGGCCTGAAGGATGCCTTCGATGCGGCCTTCCATGAACTGATCGAGATTGTAGAGCGTGAGTTCGATGCGGTGATCGGTGACGCGGTTCTGCGGGTAGTTGTAGGTGCGGATCTTTTCTTCGCGCCCGCCGCTGCCGATGAGGCTTTTGCGGTTGGCGGAGTACTTGGCGGCCTCTTCCTGCTGTTTCTTTTCCAGCAGGCGCGAGCGCAGAATGCTCAGGGCCTTTTCCTTGTTCTTGATCTGGCTGCGGCCGTCCTGGCAGCGGACGATGGTGCCGGTGGGGATGTGCAGCACCTGCACGGCGGAGTCGGTGGTGTTCACGCCCTGACCGCCTGCGCCGGAGGAGCGGCAGACTTCGATGCGGACTTCGTCGGACTTGAGTTCGAAATCGACCTCCTCGGCCTCGGGCAGCACGGCCACGGTGGCGGCGGAGGTGTGGATGCGGCCCTGCGCCTCGGTGGCAGGCACGCGCTGCACGCGGTGCACACCGCTTTCGTACTTCATCACGCGGTACACGTCTTCGCCGCTGATCTTGACGATGACTTCCTTGAAGCCGCCGACTTCGGAGGGGCTGGTGTCGAGGGATTCGATCTTCCACCCACGGCCTTCCGCAAAGCGCGAGTACATGCGCAGCAGATCGGCGGCAAACAGAGATGCCTCATCCCCGCCGGTGCCAGCGCGAATTTCGAGAATGATGTCGCGGCCTTCGAGGGGATCGGGCGGCAGGATGGACTCCTGAATGGCCTTTTCGAGATCGACGAGGCGCTGCTCCAGCACGGGGATTTCCGCGGCGGCCATCTCGGCGAATTCCTTGTCCTCCTGTGACTTGGCCATGATGCGGCTCTCGGCCAGTTCCACCTGGGTTTTCTCAAACGCATCCCACGAAGTCAGCAGGTTTTGCAGGCTGCGGTGTTCGCGCAGCATGTCGCCCGCCTTCTTGGCATCGTCGTAGAAATTCGGGCGGCCGATGATGTCTTCGAGATCGGCGAAGCGGGTGCGTTTACCGGCGATGACGCCTGAGTAGTCCATGAGGAGGGAAAGAGAAGGGAGAGAGCAGAGACAAAAAGAAAACGGTGCCCAGCACGAGGCATGGACACCGTTTGACTAAAAAGAGGGGGCTGGGACCTACGCTTCGGCTTCGGCAGCAGGAGCTGCTTCGGCGGCTGCGAGCTTCGGAGCAGTGCGGCGGGCGCGGATGGAACCGTAGCGCTGGGCGAACTTGTCCACACGACCGGCGGTGTCGATGAAGCGCTGTTCACCGGTGAAATACGGGTGGCAGGCGGAGCAGATGCCGATACGGAGGTTTGGCACGGTCGAGATCGTGTTGTACACGGCACCGCAGGTGCAGGTGATCGTCGTCTCGGTGGTCTTGGGATGGATGTTTTCTTTCATGAGGGTGGGGAACCACGTGGTTCGGCGAGGCGCGGAATGCAGCTTTCGCCGGGGCGTGGGGATGAGCAGATTAGTGGATTTTGGGGGATGGTCAAGGGGTTCTCCGTCAGGAGTTCCCGGTTCTCAGGACAAGGGGGGGATGTGGAGATTCTTTTGAGATTGGAAGAAAAGGGTGTGTATGATAGGTTTTCCTCATGAATGCCACACTTCATACAGCCCCGGAGCAGCAGCGTCCCGTGTTGCACAAGCTGATTGATGAACTTCCCGATGATGAACTCGGATTGGTAGAACGACTGCTGGCACGGCTCGAAATGGATCGCCTGTGGAAAGATGTCCGCGCAGGATTCACCCAGGACTGGGAAGCGGGCCGCTATGAGCGGCTGGATGAGATCATCCGCGAAGTGCGCAACGATCTCAAGCGCGCGGCATGATCGTGGTGCTCGACACCAACGTGGTGTTGCAGGCGCTCAATCAGCGCCATTCCTTCGCCTGTATTTTGCAGGCGTAGTATGCAGGACGCTTCGTCTGGGCCTTGTCCACCGACATCTTGCTGGAATATCAAGAAGTCGTCACACGCATATCTGGTGCAGAACGCTGGCGGTCATTGGAGCGTCTGCTTGATCTTGCGGCAACTTATGCCGGGAACGTGCAGCAGGTCTCGCCATCTTTCTTTTTCCGGACTATCTCCGCTGACCGGGACGACGATAAATTTGCCGACTGTGCCATTACGGTGAATGCCGATTACATCGTCACCAGTGATATGCATTTCCGCCCGCTGATAGGCAGCGGCTACCGGCCACAGCCCATCCGGCCAGAGGCATTCATCGACCAGTTTCTCACGCAAAGCCGTGAATGAGACCGTCAAACAATGAGCGGGCGCTTACAAAGATCATGGAACACGAGCCCGCTGATAACTCCACTCCTCGCGCACCGTTACCGCGGACACCATGATCCACCGACTCTGTCTCCTCCTCGCTCTTGTTGTCTGCACCCAGCTCCAGGCGGCGGCGCCGAATGTGGTGGTGATGCTGGCGGATGATTCGGGGTGGGGGGATTATTCGATCAACGGAAACACGAATCTCAAAACGCCGAACATTGACAAGCTGGCGCAGTCGGGGGCGCAGTTTGACCGTTTTTTTGTCTGTGCGCTGTGTGCGCCCACGCGGGGGGAGTTTCTCACCGGGCGCTACCATTCACGCGGCGGGGTGAAGGGGGTGTCCACGGGGCTGGAGCGGTTGAACGCGGATGAAAAGACCATCGCGGACGCCTTTCTGGCTTCGGGGTATGCGACGGGGGCGTTCGGGAAATGGCACAATGGCAGCCAGTGGCCCTACCACCCGAATGCGCGTGGGTTTCAAGAATACGTGGGCTACACCTCCGGCCACTGGGGCGAGTATTTTGACCCGCCGCTGGAGCACAATGGGAAGATGTTTCGCGCCAAGGGGTTCATCGTGGATGTGCTGGTGGGGAAGGCGATGGAGTTCATCGAAACCAACCGGGAGAAACCGTTCTTCTGCTACATCCCGCTGACGACGCCGCACTCGCCTTTCAGCGTGCCGGACGAGCACTGGAACAAGTTCAAAGACTCGCCGGTGACGATGCGTGGCGCGGAGGGGGACAAGGAAGACCTCGCCGTGAGCCGCACCGTGCTGGCGATGATGGACAACATCGATGTGAACGTGGGGCGGGTGCTGAAGAAGCTGGATGATCTGAAGCTGAGCGAGAACACCATCGTGGTCTATTTCAGCGACAACGGCCCCAACAGCGCCCGCTGGAACGGCGGCATGAAGGGGAAGAAGGGCGTCACGGATGAAGGCGGGGTGCGCTCCGTGCTCTTCATGCGCTGGCCGGGCAAGATCAAGGAAGGCGGCACCATCACCCCCATCGCCGGGGCGATTGACCTGCTGCCGACGCTGACGGCGCTGGCGGGCGTGAAACCGGTGAGCTCCAAGCCGCTGGACGGCTGGGATTTTTCCAACCTGCTGCTCGGCGGTGAGTGGAAGCGCGGGCCGCGTGAACTCATGAACTACAACAGCGGCAGGCTGAGCGTGCGGTCGCAGACTCATCGCCTCGATGCGAGTGGCGCGCTGTTTGACATGGTGGCCGATCCGAATCAGACCAAGGACGTCACAGCCGAGCAGCCGCAGATCGCCGCAGAACTCGCCGCCAAGGCGACGGCCTGGCATCAGGAGGTCTTTGGAAAGCCCTACGTTCCACCACCTGCCGGCGGCAAAGGCAAGGGGCAGGGGAAGGCCAAGGGGAAAAACCCCGGCGCAGAGCCCTTCGCGGATGACCGGCCTTATCCCGTGGGATACACGGAGTTTCCCATCACCATGCTGGAAGCCCGCGATGGCATCCCGCAGGGCGGAGTGAAGCGCAGTTCCAATGCGCCGAACTGCTCCTACTTCGTGAACTGGAAGACCAAGGAAGATGCCATGACCTGGGACATCGACGTGCACACGGCGGGCGAGTATGAAGTCACCATCGACTACGCCTGCCCGGAAGCCGATGCCGGATCGACCGTGCAGCTGAGTTTCGACGGGGCCAAAACGGTGGGCAAAGTGACCCTTGGCTGGTTTCCGCGCCTGCTGGACGATCAAGACCGTGCCTCGCGCAAAGGCGAGAGCATCATGCGTGACTTTCACAGCCTGTCACTGGGTACGATCACGCTTCCTGCCAAGCGCGGACTGCTGAGGCTGCAGGCGCTGGAGATTCCCGGGCAGACGGTCATGGAGGTGCGGCGGGTGACGCTGACCCTGAAGACAAAGTGATTTATGGCATGAATCCTGATGTGCCTGTCATTCTCCCACCAAGGAGAATGCTACCAACCCAACCCTCTTCATGAAATTGTTCCGCGCTTCTTTCCTCGCTCTTGCCCCCTTGCTCCTCGCCGCCTGCGGCTCCATCGCCCCGGCGCCTAAAACGACTTCGGGAATTGTGGTCGGGCCGAATGAAGTGCGCGAGTGCGGGCAGGGGAGGGTGGAGTTTCCAGCCGGAGTTTACACAGCCGAGGTCGTCTCAGAGAAGGGCACCTATTACCTGGCTCCAGCACTCCTGCGCACCAAGGGAGTCCTGCTGGGCCGTGGCGAGCGCGGGGGCATTTTCGTTTCCAATCTCGCAGGCAATCCGCAGGCCGCCTGGTTTGGGGACGTGGGTGAAATCCTGGAGGAAAAGCCGAGCACACTGTTTGCGGCCGTGGGAGTGAGTGCGCCGAAACTGTGGCCCTACACGCCCAAGATTCCCTTCCAGGTGAAAAAGTGATTCCTGCGTGATTTGCCTGCCAATCCTCCCCGCAATTGGAGGACTCAAACGTAAGTACTTTGTCACAGCGGTCAGTTTTCGTTGCGCAGATAATTATAAATACTATAATTTCGGGCGTTATGAAAAGCCGCCTGATCACATGGTTTTTTTCCTCCACCGTCCTGTTGGCGGGGGGAATCGCCGCGACGAAGGAGGGCTGGCTGAATGGATGGGAAATGCGGCTGGGCGAACTGATGACGAGTCCCAGTTACCAGTACAGTGCGGCCAAGTTCCGCCTCGATCTGGTGGATCAATTCAATTATTCGCGCATGGCGGAGAAAACTCCGACCCTGCGGGTGGATCCTGAAATGGAGGCGTGGCTGGCCAAAGAGTTTCCGAAAATCGAGACGACTGACCTCAACAAAGTCACCGAGCTGGTGCAGGAGGGAATGCCACGCTACTACCGGGTCTCCGTCTGCTCCGCCAGCAGTCCGAGCCTGCGCGAACTGCTGCAGCGCTTCCATGAGTATTCGCACCGTTCACAGCCGGAAATGACGCACATGGCCATCGCGATGCGGCCACGAGCCAGCGGGTTGATGCACGAGGCGCTGCTCGTGCTGGGGCAGCGACTGCGTGATTTCTCGCCGGAGGAGCTCTCCGAATCTGGCGAAGAACCTTTTTTCAGCACCTGCGTCCACTGCAAACAGCCGCATTTCATCAAGCTCTCACAGGCGCAGCGCAGCATGGCGCTCGAGTGCCCGAAGTGCCACCGCAAGTATGCCGTGATCGCGGCGGACAGCGCGGGCCGGTTTCACTATGTGAACGAGTTTCTCACTGGGTACTCACCCCCGGCAGCGTTTGCGAAAAACCAGTCGCGTGTGCAGCAGCTCTTCACCATCTGGTCCGCCGTGCACGCCAACTGCCGCTACACGAACGACCCCGGAGCCAAGGCGGGCAGCAGTTTTGCCAAGCCGGAGCAGACGGACTGCTGGCAGTTTGCCGATGAAACACAGCGCCTGCAGCGCGGCGACTGCGAGGATTCCTCCATCTTTCTGGCGGACTGGCTGATGTCTCGTGGGTTTCAGGTGCGGGTGGCTCTGGGCCGCTACGGCGATCTGGGCGGGCATGCCTGGTGCGTGGTGAAGATCGAGGATAAAGAATACCTGCTGGAATCGACGGAAAGCCGCCCTGATCCGAGCGATCCACCGCTGGCGAGCCGCGTGGGCAGCCGCTACGTGCCTGAAGTGCTGTTTGACCGCTTTGCCATCTATGTGCCCACCAGTGCCAGCCGGGCCTGGAAGGGTGATTACTGGTCAGCCAACACCTGGACACGAGTGGAGCCACGAGCCGAACTCGGCGGAGATCCGATCCTGGCGCGGGCACCTCTCAAAGCGGGGAAACATCTCGACCCTGCGATCTCGGCAGATGCCACCCGCCTTGCACGCATGACCTTCGCCAGCCCCGCTTCTCCCACGTTTCTCAACATGGGGGACATTCCAGTGGGTGCCAAAGACTGGCGGCAGTCCATGGTGCCGAAGCGCACGCCCTGAGCAAAACAGGATCGCTGGGGCATCATCATGAGTTGACGCCCAGTCATGGAGCATCCAGCATCATGTCCTCATGCTCGCCAGCATTGCCATCCTTACGCTGTTCGGCATCCTGCTCATCATGCTGGAAACCTTCCTGCCTGGCTGGGTGGCGGGCATCCTAGGCACGATCGCCATATTTACAGCCGTCTGGCTTGCCTTGATGTCAGAGGAGCTGGTCGGCTGGACTTCCAGCCAACGGATGGCGCTTGCCCTGGGCATCGTGGTGTTTGTGACGGCGGTGCTGATCGTCTGGCTGCGCTGGTTTGCCGTGAAGTTTTTCCGCCGTGCCCTGACTCTCACCACCAGCATCGAGACCCCGCCTGCTGCCGGAGCCGCGCCGGGCACACAGGGCGTGGCGCTCACGGAACTGCGCCCGCTGGGACGTGCAGAAATTGACGGTCAGCGCTACGAGGTGCGCTGCCAGAACGGCCTCGCCCCTGCCGGGACCCGTGTCGAGGTGATCGCGACGGAGCCTGGCAATCTCCTGGTCCGCATCCTCTGAATTTTTCGTTTATCTCCAACCCAAATACCCCCCACTCATGGCCACTCTCGAAATATTCCTCATCGGCGCCGTCATCATTGTCGCGCTTGTCCTGTTCCTGATGGTTGCGAAGTTTTTCAACCTCTGGCTGCGTGCGCGCATCGCCAATGCGCCGGTCAGCTTTCCCACACTGCTGGCCATGTGGCTGCGGGGAGTGCCCAATGCGCTGATCGTTGATACACGCATCACGGCTGCGAAGGCCGGCATCCCCATCGGCACGGACCAGCTGGAGGCGCACTTCCTCGCCGGTGGTGAGGTGACGCATGTGGTGCTCTCCTTGATCGCCTCCGACAAGGCCGGCATCCCGCTCGATTTCAACCGTGCCTGCGCCATCGACCTCGCCTGCAAAGGCACCAGCAAAACAGTGCTCGAAGCCGTGCGCACCAGCATCAATCCGAAGGTCATTGACTGCCCGCACCCCGACATGGGGCGCGGCGGCAAGATCGACGCAGTTGCCAAGGACGGCATCTCCCTGCGCGTGCGTGCGCGAGTGACCGTGCGCACGAACCTCGACCGCTTCGTGGGTGGTGCCACAGAGGAGACCGTCATCGCCCGTGTGGGGGAGGGCATCGTCACCTGCATCGGTTCCTCGTCCTCTTATAAGGACGTGCTCGAAAATCCAGACTCCATCTCCAAGCTCGTGCTGCACAAAGGCGTGGACGCCGGCACGGCCTTTGAAATCCTTTCCATCGACATTGCCGACATCGACGTCGGTGAAAACGTGGGGGCCAAGCTCCAGACCGAGCAGGCCGAGGCCGACAAGAAGATCGCGCAGGCCATGGCCGAAATGCGCCGCGCCGCCGCCGTGGCGCTGGAGCAGGAAATGTCCGCCCGTACCCAGGAAATGCGCGCACGCGTGGTGGAAGCCGAGGCGCAGGTGCCGCTGGCCATTGCCGAAGCCTTCCGCAATGGACAGCTCGGCGTCATGGACTACGCCAAGTACAAAAACGTGCTCGCGGACACGGAGATGCGCAGCAAGATCGCCGGGGAATCCTCCGGCGCGAAATAACCCTGCGGGAGTTTTTTGACCATGCATCCACTACTGCTGAGCAGCGATGTCGATCCTTTTCAGGTGGCGATCATTGTCATCGCGGTCCTGGCAGGCTTCGTGAAATGGCTGTGGGAGACCTTTCAGCAGAAGACCGGCGCTGCACCCGCACCGCCGCCCGACCCCGAAGAGCAGCGCCTGCGCGAAGCCGCCTGGCGCAAACAGACCGGGCAGCCGCCACCGGCAGCTCCGCCCCCCCTTCCTCCCGTGGCAGTACCTTCTGCGTGGGATGAACTGCGCAAGGCATGGAAAGAACTGCAGGAGGCGGCCAAATCCAGCCAGGCACCCGCGCAGCCTCGCCGTCCGCAACCGCAGACCCAGCGCCAGCGCCAGCAGGCCCAACGTCCAGTGTCGGCCCAGCGCCAGCAGCCGCAAGGTCAGCGTCAGCCCGCACGCGCTGAAGCCCCGCAGCAAGTGCCTACGGTGGCCGCAGTCAAGACACCTGCGGTGGCTGCCGAACCGCCGGTTGTCGTGCTGGCCAGGCCCGCCGCACCTGCCGGGTCCATTCTGGGCCATTTGCGTCAGCTGCGCCAGGATCCCGCCCTCATGCGGCAGGCTATTTTGATGCAGGAGATACTTGGTCCGCCAAAAGCCTTGCAATCCTCCCGCGATTTAGCTATCTAAGCATCCTTCTTTGAGAATTGCCGGCGTGGTGAAATTGGTAGACGCGCTAGACTCAAAATCTTGTATCCGTGAGGATGTGTCGGTTCGAGTCCGACCGCCGGTACCATCAAAGAAGCACAGGCGGGTGTAGCGCGGAGAGCGCCCAGTGACTGCAAAAATTAAGCAGCGACCTGCCAGGAGGATCTGAAGCCCCTCACCTGGGCCTCGTTAAATGAGGCTCACTTTTACGCCGAAAAATTGGCACGGCCGCACAAGCGGTCAGCATTGAAGCATAAAAGTATCGTGGTTCGTTCAAAGTGCACAATTAGCGTCTAATACGCGGAATTCGGGGTATTGGATAATCGGAGCTTGGTTCAGCCTGTGCTGAGGTGAGAGGCGCCCCTATGAAGCGCTTCTCTTCTGTATTTTCCAGGCATGCCCATGCCTCGCTCTGCTTAACACTGTTCAAGAAAAGATGTTCTCCTGATCGTTCTGGATCTTTGGAGACTCGTCTTTCTCCTCTGGCCCGGTGGACCGGCGTTTGCCTGTCCCTGCTGATTCCACTGATGACGCTGCCTGTGCCATTGAATGCGGCGATCTTTGTCTGGGATCCTGCTCAAGACCAAACAGGCAGCGGAGGTGCTGGCACGTGGGACCTGACTTCTCCGCGCTGGCTTGGCGGCGGAACTGACAACCTCTGGACGAATGCCGGTGGCGACACGGCGGCCTTTCAGGGCACGGGTGGTCTGATCACTCTGGCTGCAGGCATCACTGCTGACGGGTTGAGCTTTGATGCCCCCGGTTACACGCTGGTCAGCAACGGCACGGCGCAGGTGCTCACCCTTGGTGCAGGCGGGATTGTGGTGGGGGCCTCCAGTGGAACGATCACGATCGGAGACGGTAATTTGAGTTTGGCGCTGGGAGCCTCCGGATCATTCACCAACAACTCCAGCGGTCTTCTCTCCATGACCGGGAGCATCAGCAATGGCGGCAATCTTCTCACTCTCAGCAATACCTCCAGCGGAGGCATGATGCTCAGCGGTGGCATCAGCGGCACGGGTGGTCTCACCGTCAACAGTTCAGGCGCGGGCCTCGTGACACTCTCCGGCAGCAATTCCTACACAGGCGACACCAGCATTCTGGCAGGGACTTTGAAAGCAGGCAGCGCCTATGCCCTCAGTTCCGGCTCAGCGCTTTCGCTGGCCAATGTTGCGGGAGCCACGCTGGATCTCAATGGCTTCAATCAATCCGTGGGCTCTCTTTCCGGCGGCGGTGATCTGGGCGGCAATGTGGTGCTGGGCAGCGGCGCGGTGCTCACGCTCGGCGGTGCGCTCACCTCGGTGGTGGGTGGTTATTCAGTGAATACGAACATCGCCAACTCCAGCTCATGGAACACCTTTGCAGGTCTGCTGTCCGGCAGCGGTTCCATCGCGATCACGGGAGGCGGCGTTGTTTACCTGACCAATAACAACAACAGCTACACCGGTTTTACGAACGTGCTCGGCGGCACTCTGGTCGTCAGCAACATGGGGCAGCTCGGGGCTTCCACCACGACGATCAACGTTGCAGGTGTGAACAGCTCACTGGCCGGCGGTGCGCTGGTGGTTCAGGGCGGCACCACTGGCATCAACTTCACCCGTAATCTCGGCGTCTCCGGCTACGGCATCAGCGGTGCCAACAACAGCGCCGGTTATGCCTTGGTCAATATCGGCAACAACAATTACAGCGGCATCTTCACCTCGGCCGCGAACTCCGAGACGCGCGTGGGTTCCGTCGCCGGCACCATGACCTTCACCAGCGCCTCCACCGTCAACGTCGCCGGCGGTGTTCACCTGATGGTCAACGGTTACGGCAATTTCCTTTTCAACGGCTTCGTGACCGGCGGCGCGGTGAGCACGCTTTCTTTCTACCGCTGGAGCGGCGGTGGCCTGCTCGGGCAGGTCACCCTGGCCAATCCCTACAACAACTTCCTTGGCGCGGTGGATGTGACCGGCTCATTCCTGCGTGTCTACTCGCCGGGTGCTTTGGGCGCTGCCGTTGACATCAGATCCATTCAGTCCTACGCCGGCACCTACGAGCTGCGTGTGGACCCCGGCAACACGGATTTTTCCAAGAAGACCATTGCCTACATCAACGCCTCGGGTTCCGCCATCTATGCAGGGCGTGCCGCCGGTGGTGTGGGCATCAATCAAACCGTCACTTTTGGTGGCGCAAGTGTTAACGGCGTCATTTCGCCAGGGCTCAACGAAGCACTGACATCCGCCAGCGCGCTCGTCACCACTTTCAACGGCAATGATGGCTATGGAGTCACGATCGGATCCGGTGGGACGGTCGCCTATGGCTTCTCTGCCACCCTGGGGAACAACCACAGCTACACCAGCAACCTCAACGGCTTGCTCACCCTGAACACCAGCTTTCTCTCCCAGGACAGCACAGCCACCCGGACCTACACCATCACCGCCAACGGTGATGTTCTGCTGACCGGCAATCTGCTGAGCTCCGTGGGCAATGTCGATCAGATCTGGACGAAGGCCGGGTTCGGTGCGCTGGCCATTCAAGGCACCGCCTCCACCAACGTCGGTGTGTTCAACATCACCAACGGCAGTGTGTACGTCAATGCCCTGAGCGCGCTCAACGTCAACACCACCACGGGGACGGGCAGCGGCGGCCTCCAGATCGGCAGCACCACCACCAATGGCATTCTGAACTATCTGGGATCAGCCGCAGGCGGTGTCGGTGAAACCTCCAGCAAGGCCGTCCTGCTCTCAGGCACGACAGGCGGCGCGGTCCTGTTTGCCAATCAGCAGCAGGCAGCGGCAAACACGGGCGCCACGGCACTCGTGCTCACCAGCAACATCGCCGCTCCGGGAGCGGGAGCCAAGACGCTCTACCTCGAAGGCTACAACAACACCGTCAACACGCCTGCGGTGATCAATCAGATCACCGGCGTCATATTAGACAATGGCACGCTCGCGGCCAACCGTACCTCGCTTCTCAAAGGCGGTTCTGGCACCTGGCTGTATGCGCCCGCAGCCTCTGCCTATGCGGCCGCTGCAGTCGCCGCAGGTGCCACGGTGAGCACCAACAGCACGACCACCAGCGGGGGGAAGGTGCTGAATTTTGCCAGCACCACCGGTCTGGCGGTGGGGCAGCAGGTCTTCGGCACCGGCATCGCCGCAGGAAGCTACATCAGTGCGCTGACCTCCACCACAGTCACGCTGAACGTCGGCACCTCCGCGGGCATCAGCAGCGGCGCCTCGATCGTCTTTGGCGGAGAAGCCTCATCCGCGACCACCCTTTCCACCATCAGCACCAGCGGTGCCACGGTCTCTGGCACTACCACGGTGGCGCTGGCCAGCACGGCGGGGCTCAATGTGGGGATGGTCGTCACCGCGGCTGCCGGACTTCCGGCGGGCGCCTCCATCACCGCCATCAACAGCGCCACCAACACCATCACGCTCAGTGCCGCGACGACTGCCGCGATCAGTTCCTCCACCGCGCTGACCTTCAACGGCGCTGCCAACACCAACGTCGTCACCCTCACCAATGCTTCGGGCCTGGTCGTCGGCCAAAGCGTGACGGGAACCAATGTGCCTGCCGGGACGATCATCACGGCTATCTACGGCAACAATGTGGTGCTCAACAACACCATCGCCACCGCCATCGGTGCAGGCAGCACGCTTTACTTTGGCAGTGTCGGGGCGGCAGGTGTGGCGCAGAGTTTCAGCGGCGCGGTCACAGTGGCCGGGGGCACCTTGCAGGTCCAGCCCACCGCAGCCAGCGGCAGCGGCTCCGCACCGCTGACCAGCAGCAACAACCTGGTGTTCTCCACGGATGTGCTGACTGGAAACGGCTATGCTGGGGGCACTTTCCAGATGCTCGGATCGGCCGATGCAGGCACCACGGCGATGACTGTCGGGCAGCTCATTCCCACCGCAGGGCAGGGGAACATCCTCACCACGGCCAATGGCGGCACGCCCACGCTCACGTTTGGCAATGCCACGCCCATCGGCACGCGCGGTGCGGGTGCGGTGCTGAACTTCAGTCCCGGCTCCGGCTCCACCATTCAGTTCACCACATCGCCCACATTGGTGAACGGCATCATCGGCCTCTCCACCAACAACGGCTTCGCCTATTACACCAATCCCACCACCAGCGCGGTGGACTTTGCCACCGTCACGGGCACCGGGCCCTACGTGGTGTCAGCTTACGCAGGCTATGTGTCCGGCCTGCCCACCTCCCTTTCCACCGCCACCAGCACCTACTGGCTCAGCAGCGGCAGCGTCACCACGACGGCGAATGAAGCGATCAATGCGCTCAAAATTTCCGGTAATAACACCTCGCTGACCCTTGGCGGCGTGCTGACACTCGGCACGGCGGGCAGCGCCAGCGGCGTGCTGTTTGACAACTCCACCGGTTCCGCAACGATTGGCTCCAGTTCCGCTGCCTTCACGCTGGGCGGCGCGGGCAGTGAAATCATCGTCTACACCGGCGGCAGCACCAATGCCAACACCCTCACCATCAGCGCGGCCATCAGCAGCGGTACGGGCTCGCTTACCAAGGCCGGCTCCGGCAAGCTGATCATCAGCGGTGCCAATGCCTTTACCGGCAACGTCAACATCGACGCGGGAACGCTGCAGCTCTCAGGCGCAACGGCCACGCTGGGGGCCATCACCACCGTGGGAAACATCACCGCCGTGCGCCAGGACGCCGTGCTGGATCTCAATGCAGCCGGCGCAGGCAACACCATCACGATTGGCGCGCTCACCGGTGCGGGCACCATCACCAACAGCGGTGGTGGCAGCAGCACCGCAGCCACGTTGAACATCGGCTCGTACAACGTCACCACCACGGCCAGCGCCACTTTCTCCGGCCTGCTTCAAGATGGTGACGGTGTGCTCAATGTCACCAAAAACGGCTCGGGCACGCAGTACCTCAATCCCCTCAACGGCGCTGCAGCCAGCACCACGCCTACCGGGCAGACCCTGGGCAGCATCGGCTACAACACCTACAGCGGCGTGACCACCATTGCTCAAGGGACTCTGGCCGTGACGCTTCTGGCCGATTACGGCAGCGCCAGCAGCATCGGCACCGGCAGTGCTCAAAGCAATGCCGCCAGCCTTGTGCTCGGCAGCTCCGCGGGCACTGCGGCAGGCGTGCTTCAATACGTGGGCCAGAACAACAGCTCCTTCCTCTCGACCATTCAGGCACCGTCTGTGCAGACGAACCGCCTGTTCACGCTGGCGGGTAATGGCACCTTGGATTCCACCGGCGGCTACGGAAATTCCGCCGTCGGCAGCGGCACAGGAAACAACGCGGCCATCTGGTTCACCAACACCGGCTCCATCGCCTTTTCCACTTCCGGCGCCAAGACGCTGACATTGCAGGGATCCTCCACGGGAGACAACGAGATCGACCTGAACCTCATCGACAACACGATCGACAGCACGGCGCTCAGGGTGACCAAAGCTGGAACGGGCTTGTGGATTCTCGGCAATGCGGCCAACACCTACAGCGGCGCCACCACCATCTCAGCGGGCACACTGCGCGCTCAGGATGCAGGCTCCACCCTCACGACCGCCACCACGGTTGCCAATGCCATCGCCTCCACGGTGCTGGATCTCGCCAACACGGCGGGACTGGCGGTGGGCCAGACGGTGACCGGTGCTGGCATCGCCCCCGGCACCACGATTGCCAGCATCCTCGGGCCATTGCAGATTCGACTGAGCACCGCGAACACCGTGGCCAGCGGAACAGCTTTGACCTTTGGCAACGTCGGCAGTCTGTCTGCCAACAGCAATCTGGTGCTGGCAGGCGGCGTGCTGGAAACCTCCGGCACTTTCACCCGTGGGCTGGGCACCGGTGCAGGGCAGGTGCAGTGGCTGTCGGGTTCCTCCAATGGTGGTTTTGCTGCGTCTGGCTCACCGCTTGTCGTTGCCATCGGCGGTCTCACGACTCTCTCCACGCTGACCTTTGGCAGTTCCAGTTTCACCAACGGCACCCTGCTGCTCGGCTCTACCACCGCGCTCTCAGACACCACCATTCTGAATCCCATCGACCTGAACGGTGGCGCGAGAACCATCACCGTCACGGACAACGCCACCACCGCCGCAGACATCTACACGCTGGCCGGTAACATCAGCGGGGCCAGCGGCAGCTCGCTGACCTTGTCCACGCCCGCCAGCACCATGTTGCTCATCAACGGCGCCAACACTTACACCGGCAACACGTTCATCAGCGGAGGGGGTGCTTTTGCGGTTCAAAGCATCGGGGCGGGTGGTGCATCGAGTTCCTTTGGGGATGCCACCGGCACCTTGAACCTCGGCAACGGCACCACCACCGGCGGTTATCTGCTCTACGTCGGCACGGGAGAAACGGTCACACGCACCATCAATCTCAACACGACCACCGGAACCAACACCATCGACTCCAGCGGCAGCGGAGCCTTGAACATCACCAAAGTCGTCAATCTAATCAGCGGCACGAAGACTCTGACTCTGACGGGCGAAAGCCGTGACGCCAACACCATCACCTCCGTGCTGGCGGACAACGGCGGCGCTCTGGCAGTGGGCAAAGGAAACGGCGGTGTTTGGATTCTGAATGCGGCCAACACCTTCACCGGCGGCGTGACTGCCACTGACGGTTTCCTCGGCATTGGCCCCGGCTGGAGCACCATCTCCGCCACCACGGCCAATCCGCTGGGCATGAGCACCGGCACTCTGCTGACCTTGGGGGCCACTGGCGGGATGTTCACGCTGACTGCAGGTGGGACCACCATCGCCAGCACCGTTTCTCTCACCGGCACTTCCGGCATCAATTTCACCTTCAACGGTCTGAACTCCATTGCCTTCACCGGCAGCACCATCATCAATCTGGGAGCCGCAGGTTCGATCTTCAACAACATTGCCCCCAGTGGTACTCTCACCTTCGGCGGCCCATTCTCTGTCACCGCCAGTGCGGCGCTGACTCTGGGCGGTACAGGAAACACCATATTCAATGCGGGTCTGCCTTCGACCTACACTTCACTGCTGACCCTAAACACCCTCGGCAACGTCACTCTGAACGCAACCAATGCGCACACCGGCGGGGTGAGCTTGACCCAGGGCAACGTCGTCGTGAACGCCAAGAATCCCTTTGGCGCCGCGGCGGGGACCTTCACCTTTGGCGGAGGCACGCTGAGTGCCGGATCTCTGGCGCTGACCGGGGCCAATGCCATCCTCAATCCGGTTTCCGTCACCACCTCCGCGACGGTGCTGTCCGGGAGCAATTCCATTGAGTTCGCCGGTGTTCTGGGGCTGGGCGCCAGCCGTTTGATGACCAACAACATCGCCAGCGGATCTTCATTGATTTTTTCCGGCGGGATCACCAACACCGTCGCCTCAACACTGACTCTCGCCGGCTCCGGCAATGTGCTGATCAGTGGTGCCTATAATGCAGGCACGGGCGCCAACGCTCTCGCCTACTCGGGCACCGGCACGCTGACGCTGACTGCGAACAATCTCTACACCGGCGCGACCACGCTGAACGGCGGCACGACGGTGATCAGTGGAGCGGCCGGAGCCTTGAGCGGCACGTCCGCCATCACCGTGAATCCTTCCGCGACGCTCACGCTAGACAACAGCGGACCCGCCCTGGCCAATCGCCTGGCCAACCGTGCGCTGACGCTTGCCGGTGGCACGCTCAACTTCATCGGCAACAGCGCTGGATCCATCGAAGGGACGGCAGGCACAGGCGCGGGTGCCCTGATCATGGGGGCCAGCGGTCAGAGCGCCATCAACATCACCAGCAACGGCGGCACGACGAAGCTGAACTTCTCCTCATTGACCGCCAGCGCCGGCAGCACGCTGGACGTCACTTCCAACGTGGCTCTCGGCACCAGCACCAATCAGGTGAACTTTGGCAGCTTGTTGAACACAAGCGCGGCCGCTGTGACGGGAACGACTCTGTCCTTTGCCTCGACGACCGGACTTGTCGCGGGTCAGGCCGTGACAGGAGTGGGCATCCTGAACGGGACCACCATTTCCAGCCTCACCAGCACCACGGTCACGCTGAGCCAGGCCGTGGCCGCTTCCGGCGTGGCCTCCGGCAGCGCGATCACCTTCGGCGTGCCTTCCTATGGGGCGATCACCACTTCCGCCAACTCGCTGCTCCCTCGCATCACCATCGGCGGCACCTCGTGGGCGGCCATGGGAGCCAATGGTCTCACCACCTTCACGAACTACAGCACGCCTAGCGACGTCACGCTCGCCAGCCTCATCGCCACACCGACGATCACGCTGCAGGTGACGGGCGCCACCACCAATGCGCTCTACTCAGCCGGGGTGGCGCCGGGCGGACGTGTTCTCAATGCACTTTCCATCAACGGCAGCGGCCTCACCGTGGGGGTGGGCAACGATGCTGCGACGGGTCTGGCCAGCGATCTCTCACTCACCCTGAGCAGCGGTGGCATTTTGGTGAACGGCGGCACGAACACGCTGAACGCCACACGCCTCGTGCTCGCGCCGGTGAACGTCACCACCGCCACCAATCCCAGCACGACGGGCACAGAAGCCATCATCCAGGTCGCCAGCGGCTCCACCTTGAATCTCGGAGGCACTCTGGTCGGCACTCTGATGACCAATCAAAATCTGGCAGGCAGCAATTTCTTCCAGAACACCGCCAGCCCCGTGGCCAGCGTTGCCACAGGCGGTCTCACCAAAGGACTCAGTGGTAATCTCAACATCACCGCCCGGCAGTTCTACACCGGGGCCACCATTCTCAATGGCGGCACCACGAAGCTCTCAGCCGGGAACAACACCTTGTTCGACAACGGTGGCGCTCTGACGGTGAACTACGGAGCCACGCTCGATCTCAACGGCACCGTCCAATACGTTGGCAATTTCACCAGCAATGGAGGTGCGGTTCCTGGAGCCGGCGGTACAGTCAACAGCAGCAACGGTGCCTCCCTGCTGGTCACAAACGCCACCACCAGCATCTGGGCAGGCAGCATCACCGGCAGCATGGCCAATGCCATCACGTTTGCCCGTGTCAACGGCGGCACGACCACGATGCTCTCGGCCAACAGCTACTACGGTGCCACGATCATCCTGGGGGGCGGTATCACGCTGCAGGACAACGCCACGCTCGCGAACACCTCTTCCATCACGTTGAACTATGCGAACCTCAGCCTGAACAACAACACCGGCCTGTTCATCAACAACAATGACCGCGTCAACGATGCGGCGTCGATCTCCATGAATGGCGGCAACCTCTTTCTCACTGGGCGTGCCAACACCTACACGGCGGAAAATTTGGGTGCGCTCACGGCGGCCTCGGGTGTCAACACCATCACCGTGGCGATCGGTGGCACAGGGGCTTATACGAATGCGGATCTGGGTTTCGCCAGCATCACGCGCACTTCGAACGCCATCTTGAACTTCATCGGCAGCACGCTGGGGGCTGATGGCTCGAACCCTCGCATCCTCGTCACCGACAGCGCCAGTCTCGGTTACAGCGCCGCCACCGGCGTCATCGGTGCCTGGGCCATTGCCAATTCGGACACCTGGGCCGGGTTCAATCCCTCGATGGGCATCGGTGCGGTGGGCACTGTCGGTTATCAGGGCTACGCCGGTGGCTACATGTCCGGCGGCACCGTCACCACCACCACGGCTGTGCTGGGAGCCAATGTGCTGAACACCTACTCCGGCGGCACGCTCAATGGCTTTGGTGCGGGCAACGTGACCAACATTTTGAACGGCATCGCCGGGATCAATCAGGTGATCACAATGAATGCAGGCGGGGCCACCACGGACTACCTGCGCTTTGCCGGTGCCACTGAAAATGACCTGGCCTTCACCAGTTCGGGCGATGTGCTCAACATCATCATGGGCGGCCTCCTGCACAGCAACAGCGGCGTGGGGTCCACCATGATCGGCACGCCGGATGTCCGGGGCTTTCTGACCACCGGTGGCACGGCAACATCGGGCATCACCCCGCTGGTGGTATACAATACCACGAATGCGGTCACCGGCACGGGCATCGCGGCCACTGGCACCGTGGCCGGCAGCAACGTGGTCACCGTCACTTCGACCACCGGCCTCTTCGCAGGCATGGCGCTCAGCGGCACAGGCATCCCCAACGGCTCCTACATCACCCAGGTGCTGAGCGGAACGCAGTTGTCCATCAACTACAATGCCCTCTCCACCATCGGCGGGCAGACCCTGACCTTCGTCTCTGACATGGTGATCCACTCCATCATCCAGGACAACGGCCTCGGCAGTGTGACGCGCCTGAACAAGGCGGGCACGGGCACGCTCACGCTCACCGCTGCGAACACCTACACCGGCGGTACGATCATCAATCAAGGCACCGTGAACCTCTCGGCCGCCACCGCCGGAACGATCGTGATTCCCGGGGGCGGACTCACGCTGGTGGGCAGCACCACTGGCGTTACCGCCACCACGCTGAACGTCGGCGTGAGTGCTTCCGGTGGCAATGCGGTCGGCATCGGTGGCCAGATTGATTCCAGCAACACGCTGACCATCATCGGCAAGTCCATCGTGAATCTGGCGGGCACGCAGACGCTGAACAGCCTCGTGTTCAACAACAATGGCGGTGAAGCCGCCCCCACCGTGACCACGGCCGCCACCATTCCCATCAGCGTGCTCAATCTGACGAGCCTCAATCCCATCACCGCGAGTTCGAGCAATCCGGCCAACGTTTCCATCATCAGCGTTGCATCGCTCGGCCTGACTGCGGGGACGAATACGATCACCGTGAATCCCATCCAGATTGCGGGCAGCACGGTGACGCAGCTCACGGCGGCACTGTCCATCAGTTCACCCATCGTCGGCATCGGCACCACGGGCACGGGCGTCGGCATCACCAAGGCGGGCAACGGCCTGCTGCAATTGAGCGGCGCCAGCACCTTCGATGGCGGCGTGAATCTTGCCGCAGGCGGCATCGCCATCGGTGGCAGCAGCATCACCGCCGGTCTGGGCGGTCCGGTGATCAGCGGTCCTCTCGGCACGGGCACCTTCACGATTGGTGCGGGGACTTATCTCACTTCAACCGCCGCCACCAACGTGATCTCCAATGCGCTGGTGCTGGGTGGCAATGACCTCAGCTACAAGGGGCCGAATGGTCTCACGCTCAACGGCTCCTTGAGCCTCAACTCAGGCAACACCACCGTGAATGTGGATGTGCCCGGCAGCTTCCTCACGCTGGGCGGGGTGATCACGGACAACGGCGGCTCGGGCGGTGGAACTTCGGGCATCATCAAGACCGGTCTCGGCACCCTGGCACTGACCAACAACAACACCTTCGGCGGGTCCATCATCGTCAATGAGGGCGTCATGGTTCTGGGCGGTGCCACGGGCAATGCTCCGCAGCCTCTGGCCAATGCCAATGTCACGATCACCAGCAACGGCACGCTGGCGCTTGAGAACAACGGCCTCAGCAACAGCGGTCTCATTGTCTATCAGGGCCTGTCAATCACCGTCAATCCGAACTCCAACTATGCGAACCTCTTCGTCAGCAATGCCTCCAGCATCGGCGTGACTGTTTCTGGGAACGGCACCGGCAACGCCATCAAAATTCCGCAGCTGACGATGACCGGCACGCAGGTGCTGAATCTGGCCAGCGCCAACGCCTACTCGATCATCTTCCAAAACGTCACCAACACCACGGGCGCTCCACGTTTCAACGTCGCGGCTGGCACGACGGCCTACGTCTATGGCTACACAGCTGGCAACAAGCCGGTCAATATCGGCCTGGGTTCCCTTTATTTCCCTGACATCGTGACCCAGGGCACGACGACGACCGTGGCCACCAATCCCATCGAGCTTTCCAGTTACAACGGCAGCAACTACTACCCGCTGCTGATTCAGGCTCCAGCGACCGCACCTTCCACCACACCGACAGGCTACTCAGCCGGTGGCTTGAATGCGGCCTATAGCAGCCTGGCCGCCGCGCAGGGCGCTCTCAATGTCAACGTGGCGGGCATCGGCTTCTCGGGCAGCGGTACCGTGAGCCTGATGAACGACGCCGGCATGAACAATCGTGCGGCTTCGACCACGGCCTCAAACACCAATGGCATCACCACGCTTCAAGGCCTGCTGAACATCAATACGGCTGGCACTTACACCTTCCGCAGCGCCTCGGATGACGCCAGCGTGCTTTACATCGACGGCCAGCTGCTCATCAGCGACGTGGGACCGCATGCCGGACTCACCGAGGCCACGGGCAATGGACAAATCACTCTGAGCAGCGGCTACCACACCATCACCTACACCGCCTACAACGCCACCAACTCCGGCTCCTACCGTCTGCTCTACGCAGGGGCTGACACCTCCGGCAATGGTTTGGGCAACACCGTGGCAGGAGCCACCGGCGGTTTCCAGTCGATCTCCTCCAGCAATCTTTTCTATGCCGCTGGCGCGCCGACTTCGACCAACAGCTACAACTTTGCGGCGATCATCAACAACAACTACACGCTGGCCGCCGGCGCTTCGGCCACCATCGACACGCTCGCCTCGCCGCTGGGTGCGGTGATCGCGCCTACGACTGGAACGGCGATGGTCTTGAACAACAACTCGATGCTCAACATCGTCAACGGCACCAACGGCATCTACGGTGCCGGATGGGTAGGTGTGGATGGAGCCATCACGATTGGAAACGGCGTGGTTGTCGCCACGACGAACACCGCCAGCCAGGGAGCTGGCACGCTCAACTTGATCGGCACCATCACCCATGCCGGCGGCGGCGCAGCCAATGCCATGTTCAAGGCTGGCACCGGTTCTCTGATCCTCGGTGGCAGCAACTCCGGCTTCACCGGTGACCTCGTCATTCAGTCGGGCTTTGTGCAGCTCAATAACGCAGCCGCCTTGAGCACCGGAACCACGGCCAGCCTCGGCGGCACGCTCATTCGCAACGTCAACACTTCGACCACATCCCTGCCAGCCGTGGCCGGCGGCTCCACCACGCTCACGCTCGCAGGCGCAGACACGGCCAGCACACTCTCTCTTCAAGTCGGCATGAGCGTGTCTGGCGCAGGCATTCCCATCGGCACCTACATCACCGCCATCAGCGGAACCACGGTGACGCTTTCCCAGGCCGCGACTACGAGCGGTTCCGGGACCTATTACTTCAACGCCTCCGGCATGCTGGATCTCAATGGCCAGAGCGCAGTCGCTGGCAATGTGACCATCAATGGCGCGGGTGCTCTCATCCCCTCGGCTTCAGCCACACCCACGGCCATTCTTGCCGCAGGCTCCAGCGGTGCGCTGTGGAACAGCAGCCTCAGCGCCGCCAGCTTAAGCGGCACTCTCACCCTGGGCTCCAGCTCCACCGTGGGCGGCAATGGCGACCTCACGCTGAACTCCATCGTGGGCGGCAGCGGCATCACTTTGACGAAGCAGGGCACAAACACGCTGATGCTGAATGCCAGCAACGGCACGCAGGTGTTTAACATCAGCGTCGCACTCGGCACGCTCAAGCTGGGAAATGCCGGGGCCCTCGGTGCAGCGTCCAATACACTCACCATCGCCAGCGGTGCCGTGCTCGACTTGAACGGCATCGCAGTGACCAATGCGAACGCACTGACCATCACCGGCGTGGGCTACGGCGGCAGCGGCACGATCACCGGCACGGGAACCGTCAGCTCACTCGGCGCATTGATCAACACGGCCACCACCGCAGCCAGCTATGCCGGCACGGTGACGCTGGGCGCTGCCGCCAGCATCGGCACCAATTACATCAACACGAACAGCGGGCTTGGCAGCACGACCTTTGGCGATCTCACGCTAGGCGCGCAGGTGACGGGCAGCGCCGTCCTGACGAAGGTGGGCGCGAATACGCTCCGGCTCACCGGCATCACCAGCGCATCCACCTTGACGGGGCTCACGGTGGCCATGGGCAAAGTGGTGATCTCCGGCACATCGACGACGGTTCTCGGTGCCTCGACGGTGGTGAATGTGAATGCGGGGGCGGTGTCGGGTCTCAATCCCACCAACACCCTGCAACTGGATTACACCGGACTGGGCTCAACGTCGGTGAACCGCGCCAATGGACGCGCCATCACTCTGAATGGTGGCACGCTGTTGCTGACGGCCAACGTCGGCAGCATCACTGCTCAAAATGAAGTTCTGGGGGCAAGCAGCCTGACCATCAATGGTGGCTTCAGCGTGATCACACTGGATGCGAACAGCACCTCCACGCTGGCGCTTTCCACCACGGGTGCGGGCACCATCGCACGCACGGCAAACACGGGCACGGTGCTCATTCGCGGCTTCGGTTTGGGGCAGTCTGCCGCTCTCACGGTGGGCAAGACGAATGTCGTGCTTGGCACCGCGCCCACGCCCATCGGCCAGACGGGAGCTGCCGGTGCCAAGAACGCCGCCATCATTCCGTGGATCATCGTGGATGACACGGGTATTGCCGGCGCAGGCACCAGCTTTGCCTTCAACGGGACGAATGGACTCCGCGTGCTCGCAGCGGGTGAAATGGACACCACCTTCACGGCCAATAACAACATCCTGCTCAACTCGACGACGGCTCTCAGTGCCGGTGCTGCCATCGCGGCTTACGCGGGCACGACAGCAACCGCCTACACCTCGACGGTCATCAATTCGCTGACCTTCAGCACTGCGGTGAATCCGACACTGACGATCAATGCAGGCCGCAATATCGGGCTCGATAGCGGGGGCATCCTTGCCACGGTGAGCGCCACGATTGGGGCCGTGGGCGGCGGTTTCATCAATGCGTCCGGCAGTTCCAGCCGTGAAATGCTCATCTACACCGCAGGCAGCAGCACCGTGCTGACCATCAATGCCGCCGTGGGCGGTATCATCGTTCCTTCGCCCAACGGACTGACCAAGAGCGGGGAAGGCACGGTGATCCTGGGGGCGGCGCAGAACAGCTACACCGGCCAGACACGCATCAATCTGGGCACCCTGAAACTGGCGCCTGCGACTTCGACGTCCAATGCCCTGTTCTACGTCTTCACGACAGCTCCAACGATCTCCACCTTGACCTCCACGCTGAATGCCAGCGCCCTGACCGTGAATGCGGGCGGTACTTTCGATCTGAACGGCAACTCGCAGACCACCGGAAACTTCACCAGTGTCGGCGTGCTGCCTGGCACCGGTGGTACCGTGACCAACAGCTCCACGACGGCCTCCACGCTCACCGTCGCCAGCAGCGCCGCAGCCGACTGGGCGGGGCAGATCACCGGAGATGCCACGCACGTCATCAACTTCGTCAAGACTGGTGCCTTCACCCTGTCCATGCATGACAACAACAGCTACGCCGGCAGCACGACGGTGCAGGGGAACGTCTTATCCCTGATCGATCAGGGCAGGCTCTCCGGCACCAGCGGCATCTTCGTCCGCAATGCGGTCCTGCAGTGGAACGACACCGGCATCCAGGCCATGAGCAACCGCCTCGCCTCAAACGTGCCGCTCACACTGGATGGCGGCGCCTTCCAGTTCATCAGCCGAAGCGGGACAGCAGGCTATGCTTCGATTGGAGACCTTACTTTGTCCGGCGCGGCAAATGAACTGCGGCTGGATGTGGGCGCGAGCGCCGGGGCAGGGACGGGCATCGGCACCGCGACCTTGAACATCACCGGCACCCTCTCACGCAGCCTCGGGGCCACGCTGAACTTCTATGCCGGCACCGGCACGATGGGGGACAATCCATCCATCCTTTTCACCTCCGCACCCACTTTGAGCAATGGCATTATCGGCGGCTGGGCCACCGTCATTGGGCTGGACTCCACCGTGGCCAGCACCACCGCCAATGCAGAATTTGCCACCTACGATCCCGTCACCGGTGTGCGTGGACTGACGGCCGCCATGCAGACCACCAGTTTCGCCACCTCCACCAGCACAAGCAACCTGCGCTTTGGAGATACAGCCATCACCGTGCCGATCGGCGGTGCCATCGTGAACACGCTGACATGGAACGGAATCAGCGCCGCACGCGCTCTTTCCTTCAGCGCGGGCACCGACACGCTCACACTCACCAGCGGCGGCCTGCTCGTGGGCACCAACAACGCTGCGACATCGATCGGCAGCACGAGTGTGCGCGGCCAACTCACCGCAGGCGCCGATCAGTCAGAACTCTTCCTGCATGTGGGAGCCAACGTGCTCACGGTGAACTCCGCCATCATCGACAACGGCGTGAGCGGTGGTTTGAACCTGGTCATGGATGGCATGAGCCAGACCACCAGCACGCCGACCGTGACACTGGCCGGAGCCAACACCTACCTGGGAACCACCTATGCCAATGGCGTGGTGGTGAATCTGAACAACCTCACGGGCGCAGGCAATGCCATCTCCGGCAATCTGATCATCAGCGGTGGTAATAACAACGGCACCGACTCAATGCCCATCGCCAATTCTCAGGTGGTCAACCTGGCGTCTCAGCAGGTCGAAGATGCGGCGACGGTGACGGTTCGCGGCGGCGCGCAATGGACGCTCAACGGCTTCAATGAAACCATCAGCAGTCTCGTCTTTAACAGCCAGGGCGGCGGCACTGCAGGAAATGGTCCCATCGTGCAAACCGGTGCTGGCACGCTGACCCTCACGGGTGGCATCACCTCCACGAATCTCGATGACGTGCGCACGGTGCCCGCACTGCTGGGCCTGCTCAGCCTCTCCAGCAGCACCACAATTACGGTGGACCCTGTCACCAATGCCAGCGTGAATGGCAATGGTCAGATCGGACTCGCGATCAACAGCAACATTGTCTCCAGCGGATCCATCACCAAGGCCGGAAATGGAGTGCTCCAGCTCGGCGGTGTGAGCTACACGACCAATGCCGTCGGCTTCGCCAATGGCACCAGCGGCACAATCGTGCTGGGGACAAACTCGAACTACGCCAGCACCACGATCAACCTGGGCTTCAGCGGCAATGTCCTCGCCATGCGCGGCCAGAGCAATCTGCAGGTGGGCACCATCACCGGCGTAGCGGGTTCCATCATTAAGAATTTCAACGTGTCGACAGCTGGCACGCTCTTCACCGGGGACAGCGTCGGCGGCACGTTTGCTGGCACGTTTAACAGCGATTACTACTCCACGGGGAGCACGGGCGGCGTGCTCAATGTGACCAAGATCGGCTCCGGCAACTGGGTGCTCACGGGAGATAGCAGCGCCAAAGTGATCGGCACCTTGCTGGTGGACGCTGGCACGGTGACGCTCAGTGGAGCGACCGGCAAGATCGGCTTTGCCGTTGAAACACTCTCTCAGGGCGGTGTGCTCACGCTGGACAACAGCGGAGTGATCGGCAACGCGGTCAGCAACCGTCTCGGCGGCAGCGTGGCGATCAGCAACATCACGCGCATCATGAACTTCCAGGGCGGCACGCTGAACTATCTGGGCAACAACAACGCGGCGGTTTCTGAAACCCTCGGCACCCTGACGATGCTGGCAGGTCAGAGCACCTTCAATCTTACCGCGAGCACCGGAGCCTTCGGCACGACGGTAACACTTGGAACATTCACCGCTCAGAGCGCCACGAACACTGGCACCCTCCTCATTTCGACAGCGGGACTGCTGGGTGGCGGCGCTGCTGGCAGCGGTCGCGTCAATGTCACCGCCACCACGGCTGGTCTGGTGGGCAGCATCCGTCCCGACATCATCGGCACGGACAGCACCGGCACCGGTCTCGTCACTTCGGACGCCAACGGCTTCCGTCTCCTGAAAGCGTCTGACACGGCGCTGGGTTACCTCGCGCCGACCGGCAGCTACCTCGGTGCGGCAGCGCCGGTCAGCATCCTGGCACTGGGCGGTGTCGTCTCCAATGTGGCGGCTTCTTCGAATGTGTTTGTGTCGAAGAATCTCAGCCTCTACGCATCCACCACGATCAATTCGCTGACCTTGAACAGCGGCGGCGGTGTGACCTCCACCGGGGGTGGTGCCTCGGTGAATTACCTCACGGGGCTGGGCCTTGGCTCCACGCTCTTCAATGCCGCAGGAACGGTCAATACACTGACTGTGACCAGCGGAGCCGTGGTGGCCACGACAGGCAATGCCGGCATCACAGGCGGTGCCATCACGCAGGGGGCAGCAGGCCTCATCTTCCATACGCTGGACACCCTCAATGTGAACGCCTACCTGATCGGAACCGGCGTGCTGGTGAAGGCGGACAGCGGCACCCTGAATCTGCAAAAATTCAGCTACATCACCGGTGCCACTTTTGTGAATGCCGGTGAACTCGATCTGAGCGCTGGTGCCAACACGTTGCTGGCCATCCCGACCTCAACAGCGCTCACCCTGGCGGCGCTCAATATCAATGGCGGCACGGTGGACCTGAAAGGTAACAATCAGGCGGTGGGATCGCTGACTCAGACCAATGGCAACATCCTTCCGGGGGGCGCGGGCACGGTGACGAACACCGGCGCGGCTGCCACGCTCTTTACGAATCCGAGCACGGCCACCACCACCTTCGTCGGCACCATCGCAGGGAATATCATCCTCGACAAATCGGGGGCCAACAATCTGGTGCTGAACAATGCCGACGGTCGCAATGCGAACATGATCACCAACATTCGTGGTGGCACGCTGACGCTGAAGGACAGCGGCACGATCGCCAACGGCGGCACCATCAATAATTACTTCTCCACGCTGACGCTGGACAACAGCGGCCTCTCCGCGCTGGCTGCGCGCACGGGCGCCTCTGCCATCAATCTGATTGGCGGCACGCTGGTCTTCGGCGGCAGGCAGGGCACCGATGCTCTCACCATTGCCGGCGGCGTCAATCTGCTCTCCGGTGCCAGCACCATCACGGAGAATCTTTTCGGCAGCAGTGCCGTGGGTACCGGGGCCGCTGTCCTGACACTGGCCAGTCTGAATCAAAGCGGCACCGCAACGCTGAACTTCACGGTGGGTGGCGGCACACTCGGTGCCGCGGTGCTCGGCATGAACGGCCTAGCTCCGGGCAGTGCGGCGTCCAATCCGCAGATCCTCATCACTGCCGCGCCGACCTTGGTGAATGGAATCATTGGCGGCTGGGCGGTGGTGGGCGGCACGGACTTTGCCAGCTATCGCGCCACCATGGACCCCGTGACCGGGGCCTTGGGCGTGGGCGCGCTGGGTCTCTCACTCAACAGCACCACCCCCTTTGGGGCCTACTCTGCCAGCGCGCTGACCGTCGGATCTGCCATCGACAACATCACCATCTCCGCAAGTGTCGGCGCTGTCACCAGCCGCGCGATCAACTCCCTGCGCATCTCCGCCGTTTCGACGGCCACGCTGAACACTCTGGGCGATGTTCTCAGCATCACCTCGGGCGGCCTGCTCACCAATGGCGCGCTCAGCGTCATCGCCGGTGGGCGACTGACCGCAGGGGCCGCGACCAGTTCGGCCTCCTCGCTGTATGTGTACGCCAACAACACGGCCACCATCAACAGCACCATCACCAACAACAGCAACGGCAATCTGCTCTCGCTCGTGAAGACCGGCACCAGCACCACCACGCTGAATGTCCTGCCGACAGTCTGGACGACAGCCACCACCACTGCTTCGAACATCGTGACGGTGAACAGCACGGCAGGTCTGGCGGTGGGTCAGACGGTCAGCGCGGCGCTGGGTCAGACCGCTGGCGCGATGATCATCGGCATCACCGATGCCACACGCTACACCCTCAGTGCGAATGTGGGGACCGGCAGCGCCACAGCCGCTGGCACCCAGTTCGGCCTGCCCACCTCGCAGGTGCTGACGATTGCCAGCGCCAGCTTCACCAGCAACACGATCACCGTGCCCGCTGGCAGCGTCATCTATCCTGGCATGAGTGTCAGCCTGGCTGCCGCCGCTGCGGGTGGTGGTGTGATCACGGCCTCCGCCACGGTGGCCAGTGTTTCCGGCAACACCGTGACTTTGAATGGTGCGTTCACGACCCTTCCCACCGGTCCGGCCACGGTGCTCTTTGGATCGATCGCCGCATCCACCGCCACCACCGCCGCAGCCAGCACCACTTCCGGCAGCAATGTGGTGACTCTGGCATCTTCTACCAGCGGACTCTACATCGGTGAAGTTCTCTCCGGCAATGCCAACATCCCCGGCGGAGCCACGATCACTGCCATCACCAGCCCGACGACGTTCACCATCTCCGCCCCCGCCAGTGGCACGGGCACCAGCGTGGCCACGACGATTACCACCACGGCCACGGCTCCAGCCGCGCAGTCACTGGTCACCACCACGACCAGCGGCAGCAGCAGCGTCACCATTTTGGGCACGCCCGTTTTGTTCACGGGCCAGGCGGTGCAGGGGAATGGCATTCCCCAGGGCACCACGATCACCGGCATCACCCAGGGCACGGGGGTGACGTTTGTCACGCTCTCACAGAATGCGACGGTGACTGGCACGGCCAATCAATACTACGGCCTGCAACCGGTCGGCCTGGTGGTGGCAGGCTCCACCCTCGGTTCCAGTTTTACGGTGACCGTGGCCAGCACGGCCGGTCTGGTGACCGGACAGAGCGTCAATGGCGCTGGCATCCCCGTCGGAGCCACGATCAGCAGCATCACGGATGCCACGCATTTTGTGCTCTCGCTTCCTGCTCTCATGAGCACAACCTCCGCGCCTCTCACCATCGGGGCCGCGCTCAATCCCACCAGCGGCACCATCACGGGCGTGGCCGCCAGCACCACGGCGGGCTCTGCCACCGTCACCGTGGCCAGCACTGCGGGGCTCTATGTGGGCATGCCGGTCACTGGAAATCCGAACATCCCCGCCAATGAATTCATCACCGCCATCACGAGCGCCACGACGTTTACGATCACCACCGGCACGGGCGTGACTGCCGGAACGAATGTGGCATCCACGATCGGCTCACCGGCCATCGGCGGATATTCCAACTCCTATTCGGGACCGACGGTGGTCAATCAGGGGACGCTGACTTTGAGCGGCACACTGGGCGGCATCCAGGTGCCGGGAGATTTGATCATCAACAACGCCAACGTCACCGAAACCACCAACGCTGGCCAGATCGCCTCTACCAGCAATGTGACCTTCAACGGCAATGCTGGCGTGCTGACCCTGGTCAATGCCAACACCTTCGCCACTCTGACCTTCAACGGCACCGGCGGTGCTCAGGCCACGACCAATATCACCGGCGGCACGTTTGTCCTCAGCGGAACGACGAATGCCATCACGGCGGTCAACGACAGTGTCGGCTCCACCCCGACCATCTCGTCTGCCACCATCTGGGAGCTGGCCGGAGCGAACCGCACGATCACCACCTCCGGTCTGTCGCCGATTGATTTGATTCTCAGCGGCGTCATCCAGAACGTCATGGGCGGCACGCTCAATCCGGCGGGCCTCATCAAGATGGGCAGCGGCTCGCTGGTGCTCAGCGGCGCGAACACGTTCAACGGCGGTGTGCAGTTGAATGAAGGCACGCTGATTCTCGGCTCCAGCAGTTCGCCTTCGGGGGTGGGCGTGGCGCTCGTCCCGGGCAACACGGGTCCGCTGGGCATTGGCACGCTGACCATCGCCGGAGGCACCACCCTCATGTCCGGCTCCGCCATTCAGACCGTTTCCAACAACGTGGTGGTCAATGGTGACTTCGCCCTTGGCGGTCCGGTGGCCGCCAACGGCGTGATCCTCAATGGCACGGTCGATCTTGGCAGCGATACACGCACGATCACCGTCACCAGTCCGCAGAATGTCTCCACCCTTGGTGGTGCGGTGTCCGGCACGGCCGGTCTGGCCAAGGCGGGCAATGGCGTGCTGAAACTCGGCAGCACCGCCAATGCCTACGGCGGCTCCACCACCATCCTCGGCGGTCTGCTTCAGCTCGGTGCTGCTGGTGTGATTCCAGACGGCTCGGCCCTCATCGTTGCTGCAGGCGCGGCATTCGATCTTAACGGGAAGAATGAAACCCTCGGCTCGCTCGCGGGAGACACCGCCACCACGGGCGGCATGATCACCAACTCCGTCACTGGCACTTCGGCCACGCTGACCATCGGCGCGGACAACACCAGCACCACCTATGCAGGCATCCTCACGGACACCAAGGCAGGCGTGGCCTCCACTGGAAATCTCCTTCTGGTCAAGACCGGCACGGGCGTGCAGACACTCACCGGCGCAAACACCTATGCTGGAGCCACGCTGGTCACCGGCGGCAATCTGCAGGTCGGCTCAGGGGGCGTCGGTTCGGTCTCCTTCTCCGCCGCTACGGTCTCTGGCACGGGCACCACGACCACCGTTTCTGGAGTCTCCGGCACACCAGCAACCACTTCCACCGTTTCGGCGAACCAGCTCGCTGCTCCCACACTCTCCGGCACCGGGACCGTTGGCGCGGTGATCTTGGGCAGTCTTTCCACCGTGGGCGTCCTCCGTCCGGGAGATGCAGCGGGCAGCACTCCCGGCACGCTCACCCTCACTGGAGCGCTCACCGTCAATTCAGGTTCGCAGATCCAATTCGGGGTCACCTCCAGCAACACCAATGCTATAAGCCTGGACTCCGGCTGGAGTTCGGACGTGACAGCCGCCAGCTACCTAGGCACCCACGCCACGGCAGGAGCTGGCAGCACACCTGATTCCATCTACAGCCAGTGGAACACCGTCAGCGGCACCTACAGCTCGCTCAGCCTTGCCGGCAAAACTGTGAGTCTCGGGGCCAGTGCCGGAGGCACTCCCACTGTCCTGATTCAGACTGCAGGAGATGCCACCCTGGCCTTTGGTGACATCTTCAAGCTCATGGACTGGGCTTCGGTCGGTTCCGGCATTGCAGGCAGCATCGGCACCCCGTCCGGCAGCTCCGCCTTCGACACCGCGAATGATCTGGTTCTTCCCGAACTCAGCTCCGGCCTCTTCTGGGACACCTCCGCCTTCGCCAGCTACGGGATCGTCGTCATCGTCCCCGAACCCGGCCGCATGGTGCTCATGCTCTTCGGCCTTGCCGCCCTCTTCCTGCGCCGTCGCAGGACCCAGGCAGGAACCGTCGGATGAAAAAGAAGTGCGCAGGAGTCGGTGACGAGCCACGTTATCAGACTCATGCGAAAACCTCGTGCCACCCCTGTTCTTCTCCTCACCCTGGCTTTGCTGGGCTGTGTCGTCTGGGCGGTGGAGCAGGGCAGGGAAGGCGGGCGTCCCACCCAGTTCGGCGTCAAGGATGGCAGCGTGCCCGAAGATCCGCGCGATACGCGTCGCGGCCGGGAGGAGGGCTACCCCACCTGGCCGGTGAGCAAGGAGCTGCCCAACGACACCTTCACCTTCGCCCGCATCCGCTACAATTCCATGAGCCACGGCGGGCGCGGCTGGGGCCGGGGAAATCGCAAATGGTCCACCGACTATCCCGATTCGGACATGAACATGTCCTACCGGCTTCAGCAGCTCACCTCGCTGCAGGTGAATCCGAACGGGGCCATCGTGGACATCGATCCCGAGCAGTTCCGCCATTTCCCCTTCCTCTACATGATCGAGGTTGGCGACATCGACATCACCGATGACGAAGCCAAGACCATGCGCGAGTACATGCTCAACGGCGGCTTCATCATGGTGGACGACTTCTGGGGCACGCGCGAGTGGGACAACTTCGAAGTCGCCCTCAAGCAGATCTTCCCCGACCGCAAAATGGAGGAAATCCCGCTGGAGCACGAAATCTTCCACATGGTCTTCCCCATCAAGGTGAAGCCGCAGATCCCGCACATCCGCTTTGCCGAGTATGTGATCAACGAGGGCATCACCTATGAGTTCGACAAGCCCGGCTCCGAGCACGTGCACTACCGCGGCTACTTCGACGACAAACGCCGCCTCATGATGGTCATCTGCTGGAACACCGACACCGGCGAAGGCTGGGAGCAGGAAGGCAGCGATCCCTGGTACTTCCGTGAATTCTCCGAGAAGTATGCGTATCCGCTGGGCATCAACATCATCTTCTATGCGCTGACGCATTGAAGGGGGCGCATGATTTCAGCATGAACCCGTCTGATGCCACCCTGCCGAGCCTCGCAGTACGGAGATTCTCATCCACGGGCGTCAGCAAGCCGGTGCGTTCGCCGTGCTTCACGCTGTTCTTGCTGGAGCGGGGCAGCGGCACGGTGCGGGTGGACCACACCATGCACGATTTTGCAGCCCCAGTGCTGCTCTGTTTGAATCCCTACCAGCGTGTGGCATTCGCGACGAAGCGCGCGGCATCCGGCTGGATGCTGCAGTTTCACGCCAATTTTTTCTGCATCGAGACGCATCACCACGCCGTGGGCTGCAATGGAGTGCTCTTCAACGAAGTGTATGATGTGCCGCTGGTGAAACTGGATGCCGGGCTGCTGCTCCAGTTTGGCCGTCTGATGGAGGAGATGGATGCTGAACTCCGGCAGCAGGCCGTGGCCCACATGGAGGTCCTGGTGTCCTGTCTCAAGATCCTGCTGATCAAGGCCACCCGGCTGAAGCTGGAGCAACAGGGCTCTGATGGACTGGCAGCCACCAAACGGCCTGAAGTGCTGCGTCGTTTTAGAGAATTGCTGGAAACCCGCTACCAGACTCTGCACAGCCCTTCCGAATACGCGCGGTTGCTGGGGACTTCGCCCAAAATACTTGCCCGGCTTGCCAAGACGCATTTTCACAAGACCCTCGCTGAGATCATCCGTGACCGGGTGATGAAACATGCGAAATGGCAGCTTTTGCATACCCTCAAGCCCGTGAAACAGGTCGCCCATGAGGTGGGATTTGACGACGAGTTCTATTTCAGCCGGCTCTTCAAGCGTTCCTTTGGGTGCTCGCCTGCGGCTTTCCGGGAGCAGGAGACGGCGATCCGGGGCGGTTCCAATTTGTCCATGTGATCGGGCTGTTCGTCCATTCCGGGCCAGCGGCACGCATGGTAGCTTGCTGCATGAACACTCTCACAGACAAAGCATTCACTCTCGCCGCAAACAGCCGTGGTCTTGGCTTTTCGCTGACCCGTCTCGGTCTCATCATCGTCCTGGTATGGATCGGAGCCCTGAAGATCTACAAGTATGAAGCGGACGGCATCGTTCCATTCGTGGCGAACAGCCCGGTCATGAGCTTTTTCTACAAGTATCCCGCTCCGGATTACACCAAGCATATGAACCCGGAAGGCGCCCTGGTGCCGGCCAACCGTGCCTGGCATGAAGCCAACCACACCTACACCTTCGCTCTGGGGCTCGGTGCGGTGATCGTCCTCTACGGACTCATGATCGCCCTGAATCCCTGGCTGCCGCAGGTCGCGGCGGTCGGCAGCGCCCTCGTTGTCATCATGTCACTGACGACCCTGTCCTTTTTGGTGACAACGCCCGAAAGCTGGGTGCCCAGTTTAGGCGATTCAGAACACGGCTTTCCCCTGTTAAGCGGCAGAGGCCGGCTGGTGGTGAAGGACTTCATCATGCTCGGTGCTGCCTGGGTGACGATGGCTGATTCTGCCGCCACTTATCTGCGCAAAAGAGCGCGGTGAGGTCTCTCTCTTTTTTTTCACCCAAACACAAAGAAGCCCGACGGACTCAAAGGTCTGTCGGGCTTCAGGGATGGTTTGAGCTGCTATCAGCGGGCGGTTACGCCGCGCCTTCGAGCTGGGCTTCGCTCTTCTTCTTCTCGCGCTGGCGCACGCTGCTGTCGAGGGTGCGCTTGCGCAGGCGGATGCTCTTCGGCGTACACTCGGCGAGTTCATCAGGGGCGATGTACTCGATGGCGCGCTCAAGGCTGAAGCGGATCGGCGGGGTGAGCTGGACGCCCTTGTCGTTGCCGGCAGCACGGAAGTTCGTGAGCTGCTTGCTGCGGGTCGGGTTCACAGGAAGGTCGTCGGCGCGTGGGTTTTCGCCGATGATCATGCCGTCATACACCTGCTCGCCTGCGCCGATGAAGAGCTTGCCGCGCACCTGGATGGTGTCCAGGGCGTAGCTGGTGGCTTCGCCGGCTTCGGTGCTCACCAGCGTGCCGGTGCTGCGGGTCTGCATCGGTCCGGCGTGCGGGGCGTATTCGCGGAAGAGATGGCTGTGAATGCCGTGACCGCTGGTCAGGTTCATGAGGTCAAACTCGAAGCCGATGAGGCCGCGGGTAGGAACGTAGGCCTGCAGGCTGGTGCGGCCGCCGTGGGCGCTCATGTCTTCGATCTTGCCTTTACGCTCGGAGATGGATTTCATCACGCCGCCGAGGTAGTCGTCCGGCACGTCCACGTAGAGGGTTTCAAACGGCTCGCACAGCTCATCATCGATGCGCTTCATGATCACCATGGGGCGGGAGACGAGGACTTCGAAGCCTTCACGGCGCATCTGCTCCACGAGCACGGCGATCTGCATGGCGCCACGGGCGCTCACGTCAAAGATACCGGCGGTGTCCGTGTCCTTCACGCTGATGGTCACGTTCATCTTCTGCTCGCGGTCCAGGCGGTCGCGAATTTTGCGGGAGGTCACGTGGTCGCCTTCGCGTCCGGCCAGCGGGCCGTCATTGACAGCGAACTGCATGACGATGGTCGGAGGATCGATGGCCACGAAGGGCAGGGCAGGGGCGTCTGCGGCGCCGGCCACGGTCTGGCCGATGTCCACGTCTTCAAAGCCGCTGATGCCGACGATGTCGCCCGCGATGCCTTCCACGGAATCGGAGGTGGTCAGCGTGGTGTATTGGAAAACCTTCGTGATCTTGACGGGCTTGGCTTTTTCGTCCGGGGTCTTGCCCAGGAGGAAGACCTTGTCTCCCAGTTTGACGCTGCCACGGGTCACTTTGCCGATGGCCACACGGCCGACGAAGTTGTCCCAGTCGATGTTGGAGACGAGCATTTCGAAGCTGCCTTCGACCTCGGCTTTCGGCGCAGGGATGTGCTCGACGATTTTGCCGAGGAGGAAAGTCATGTCGTGCTGCTCGCCCGTCGGGGAGTCAGTCACCCAGCCAGCGCGGGCGCTGCCATAAACGAAAGCGGCGTTGAACTGCTCTTCAGTCGCGTTGAGTTCAAGGAAGAGCTCCAGCACCTTGTCGTGCACCTTCTGCGGCTCGATGTGCGGGCGGTCCATCTTGTTGATGAGCACGATGGGCTTGATGCCCTGCTCCAGCGCCTTCTTCAAAACGAAGCGCGTCTGCGCCTGCGGGCCTTCATACGCGTCCACCACGAGCATCACGCCGTCCACCATCTTCATCACACGTTCCACTTCGCCGCCGAAGTCGGCATGGCCGGGGGTGTCGACGATGTTGATGATGTAGTCGTTCCAGTGAACGGAGGTGTTTTTGGCCTTGATGGTGATGCCCTTTTCCTTTTCGAGATCCATGGAGTCCATGGCGCGTTCGGCGATGGCCTGGTTTTCGCGGAAATTGCCACTGGAGCGCAGCAGGCCGTCAACGAGCGTTGTTTTGCCGTGATCGACGTGTGCGATGATGGCGATGTTACGAATTTTATCAGGGGTCATGGGCAGGCGTATAGGGGGAGGGGGGTCGCGAGAATAGCAGCCTCTGAACCATAGGCAACCAATTCGCTGCACCCGTTTTGACGCATTTGAAAGATTGGGGTGCGCCTTGGAAGCCGGTTTCTGCGCAAAATTTCAAGCGGCGCCGCAGTGATTGGGGCGATTTCGTGCGGTCGCCGCGCCTGGCCTGCGGGGTGATTTTTCGCAAGGCCAGGTCTTCCAAAAAATGCTTCAGCGGCGGCGTCTTGCCACAAACAGCACCAGGCTCAGCCCCAGCAGCAGCGCCCGGGAAGGCTCGGGCACATTGGCCACCACGATGGAGAGATCGCCCGCGCTGGTGAAGGCGCTGAAGTCCCAGGCAAAGCCGGTGCCGGTGAGATCTGGCAGGATCAGCCCGGCCGGGGTGTCGCCATTTCCATACACCAGACCGGTGTAATTGTACCGGCTGTCAAACGTGGGCGCAGCTCCCAGCCCTGACCAGTCCAGCAGATGAAACGTGGCCGTGGCAGTGGGCGTGAAGCCAGCGGTGATGGTGAGGTTTCCATTGAAGTTTACCGTGGTGCTCCCCGTCCCGATGATCTGCAGCATGTCCGAGATGCCGTCGGGATTGATGCCGAGGATGATCGTGCTGCCCGCCTGAAAGTCGATGCTGCCCGCGCCTGCGGTGGGCGTGAAATGCAGAGTGCCGTAGCTGCTTTCCGCCGTGCTGTCTCCCACCTGCACGGTGGACCCGCTCGCCGCAGTGAAGCTGCTGCCCTGCACGTAGCCGGTGCCCAGCAGCATGCCGCCTGATTCCACGCTGACCGCCCCGGCTCCGGTCTGGCCTGCGCCGTTCGCGCCGACCTGCAGCGCGCCGCCACTCACCACCGTCGCGCCGGTGTAGGTGTTGGCGGCGGTGAGGGTGGTGGTGCCCGTGCCGACCTTCGTGAGGCCATACGCACCGGAGATGACGGCATTCACCGTCAGGCTGCCGCTGCCACCGATGCTGGAGTCTGACTCGAGCGCCACCGCAGTGACGTTCGCCGTGGCCGTCGCAGCGCCGCCCGTGACGGCCACCGTCGGCGCACTGGTGTAACCGCTGCCGCTGTCCGTGAGACCGACTCCGTTGAGCACGAAGCTGCCATCCACCACCGTGGCAGTTGCGCCTGTGCCGTTGGCGATGCTCACCGTCGGCAGCGAGGTGTAGCCCGTGCCCCCGTTGATCACATTGAGTCCCACGACGGTGTAATGCGTGCCGTTGCCAGCACCGGTGGGATCGGTTCCTTGAGACAGCACCGTGCCGCCGGTGAATTTGAGGGTGGGCGTGGCGGAAAATCCGCTGCCCGCAGTCAGCAGCGTGATGCTGATCACCTTGCCAGTGCCATCGAGGTTGGCCGTGGCCGTGGCCCCGTTCGAAAGCGTGACCGTGGGCGCGACGCTGTACGTCGTGGTGCCCGAGGTGATGGTGTACGAGGCCGTGGTGACGCCCATGCTCGCCGTGACCACCGCACCCGTGCCTCCGCCGCCCGAGACGGTGACCACCGGCGCAAGCACATAGCCGCTGCCGCCTGAGGTGAGGCTCAGACTTGCGGAGCTGAGTCCCAGCAGCGCCGTGGCCGTGGCGGTCGTGCCAGTCGTGGGTGCATCCAGGCTCACCGTGGCTCCCACGGACCATCCCGCTGTGGTGGCGGAGGGAATGGTCAACGAAGCAATGCCGCTGCCGATGCTGGCCGCAGTGTCGCTGTTGTTCACCAGCGCCCCAGCGTTGCCCACGCCCTGGCCGTTCAGGGTGATCACGCCCTGTACATTGGTCTGGCCGTTCAGATCCAGCGTGGCACCCGCGTTCACCACGGTGCCCGCCGCACTGGTGGCCAAAGTGGCTCCGTTGTTGCCTAGTGCTGCTGCATTGCCCAGAGCCAGCGTGCCCTGCGCCACCGTGTTGCCGCCTGTGTGATTGTTCGCACCACTGAGCACAAAGGTTCCTGCGCCATTCTTGATGAAGCCGAGGTTGTTGTTCGCGCCCGTGTTGTTCGTGCCCACACCACCCAGCGTGCTGCTGTAGGTCTGCGTGCCGGAGGCCACGTTCACGCTCAGCAGGCTGGTGGTGCTGCTGCCGCCGAGCACCGAGTTCGCCGTGCCGGTGCCGGAGGTGCCGAGTCCCGCGATGCTCTGGCTGAAGCCGTTGAGCTGCAGGATGCCTGAGTTGCTGCCGCTGCCCAGTGTCACGCTCGTGCCGGTCGGCAGGCGGTCATTGCCCAGGTTCAGGATCAGCATGCCGGCCTCCACATTGGTGGCTCCGGTATAGGTGTTGTTGGCCCCGCTCAGGATCAGATTGCCCTGTCCTGACTTGCTCAGATTTCCCGTGCCGCTGACGGTGCCGCTGAGCGTGAGCACGGAGAGGCTGCCGGCCACGCTCGCCACGCCGGTATAGCTGGTATTGTCCACCTCAATGAGTGAATCAGTCTGCAGCACGATCTCATTGCCGATGGTGGTCCGGGGGTCGAGCAGGGCTGAGCCGGTGCTCTGGTCCGTCAGTCGCAGCGCGCCTTTGCCACCCAGACCCCGGCCGTTCAAAAGGATGCGTCCGCCGCTGGCGATGTTGAAGGTGCCGGTGGCATCATCCTCGACACCCCACGTCGCTCCGCTGGCCACGGTGACCGAGGCTGCGGAAGTGAGCTGAGAACTGTTCGAGTAGATGGCTGCATTGATGAGATAAATGTTTCCGGTGAACGTGCTGACAGACGAGCCGGTGGTGAATCCGCCTCCACCTGTCACGGTGAGATTCCCGCTGCCACTGAGCGCAGCGCCGGAGATTCCCTGCACGGTGGCAAAGCTCAAGGTGCCGCCCGCCGGGCCGATGTAGATGGTGTGGGCTGCGACCGTGGGCGAGGTGAACAAAAGGTTGCCCGTTGTCTGCTTCAGGGTGCCGCCATTCAGCGTGATGGCAGTCGTGGCCGCGCCCAAGTTTCCATTCGCACTGATCGACACCGTGGCCCCGTTGTTGATGACGAGGCTGCTGGTGAAAGTGTTGGTGGCGGTCAGGGTGACGGTGCCTGAGCCAGACACCGTCAGTCCGCTGCCGCTGATGACTGAGTTAATGGTCAGCGGGCCTGAGCTGCTTTGCTGATGGATGATCACTTCGCCCGTGCTGCTGGTCAGTGTGCCTCGTGTGGCTGTGCTGCCGATGCTGGTGGCTCCCGCCGTGCTGGCGATGAGAATGCCGTCGCTTTCGAGCGTCAGCGTGCCGGGCGTGGTGGCATTGAAAGTCAGAGCCCCGCCGCTGGTGAAGCGCAGCGTGTTTGTGGTGGCTCCGCCGCTGGCCAGCACGGTGCTGCCGCTCAGGCTTGTGGCCAGGCCGCTGCCAAAGGACGTGGTGTAGCTGCCTGCCGCCAGCGCCGTGATGTTTCCCGCGCCGTCGTTCACAGCCCAGTCATCGAGCTTGTAGGTGGCATAGCCGCCCAGGATGCCGCTGGCCGTGTTTGCCGTCGTCGTCGTGATGCTGGCCACGCCCGCGCCGTTGTTGGTGGTGGAAAAGTCCACCGTGGCTCCCGTGTTGCGAGTGATCGCATCCAGATTGAGCGTGGCGTTTTGATCCGTGCCACTGGCCACCTTGATCTGCCCGCTGCCGCCCAGAGGCGCAGCGCTGTTGCCCAGCGTGAGACCGTTCACCGTCTGCATGGAGGCTGCCGTGCTGCTGCCGCTGAGAGTGAGCGATCCCCCGTTCAAAACCAACGCCGCCGTGCTGCTGAGCTTGGCGTTGTTGGAAATGGCATGGTCCAGCAGCAGTGTGCCGCCGCTGACCGTCGTGGTGCCCGTGAAGGAGTTGCCACCGCCCTGTAAAGCCACCGTGCCACCCCCGATGACGGTGAGTGTGTCCGTGGTCCCCGTCGCCGAGACCGCGCGCAGCAGATTGCCGGTGAACTGTACCGTGCCGCCGCTGGTGGAGTAAACCGTGAGTCCTCTTGCCGCAAAACTGGCGGTGCCCAGCGTGACGCTGCCCCCATACGTCACCGTGCCGGTGGTATTGAGTCCGCCCAGCGTGGCGCTGCCGGTGCTGCCGGATTGCAGGATGATGTTGCGGCCGATCGTCACTCCCTCGGTGTCCATCAGCAGCCTGGCTGAAAGCGCGCCGCTCGTATTGCCCACCATGACAAAGGTGGAGGCATTGCCCAGAGCGCCGGCGCTGCCGCTGGGGGCATTGGCCGAGACGATCAGTGTGCCGGCCAGCACGGAGGTCGTGCCGGTGTAGTTGCTCGTGGAGCCTGAGAGCACCAGGGTTTCCGCAGCAGATGCGACCGCGAGTGCTCCCGTGCCGGTCAGCTTGCCGGAGAACACGTAGTATCCTGCCAGATTGGTGGTGATGCTGGCTGCCGAGGTCATGGCGATGGTCCCCGCCCCGGCGATGGCGCCCATGGTTTCGCCGTTGCCATTGAAGTCAAACGTCGCTCCGCTCTGCACCGTCAGCAGCTGCGCAGCGCTGAAGAGATCGCCGTTGATGCTGCCGGAGAAGCGCACCGTGCCGGTGCCGCCGATGTTGAGATAAAATAGATTGGTGCCACTGCCCAGCGCTCCCAGATTGCCCACGTTGAAACTGCCAGTCGCGCTGTTGTTGTTGATCAAGTTCAGCACCATGCCACCGCCGTTAACACCGCCCGTGTTGGCATAGGTGACCGCGTCCGCCAGCGTGATCGTGCCGGTGCCGCTGTTGGTGAAGGTCTGCTTGGCGCCGTTGTTGAAAGTCTGGTTGCCATTGAAAAGCAGCGTGCCAGAGCCCGAGTTCGTCACCGTTGTCTCGCCGCTCCAGGTCATCGGTGTGGAAATCGTGGCGTTCCCCGCACCCATGAGAGCCAGCGTGGGCAGCACCGTGCTGCCATTGAGCGGATTGACGATGTTGAGCGCACTGCCGGCCAGCGTGACCGTGCCTGCGCTGTTGTTGAACAGCAGGCGGTTGAACTGAAACGTTCCGCTGAGGTCATTCGTCGCGGTGTAACTCGAGCTCCCGCCGAAAGTCAGCGCCGTCGAGCTGCCGCTCGCGGGGGTCGTGGCCGGCAGCCAGCTGGCTGCATTGCTCCAGTTGTCAGAGCCTGTGTTCCAGACAGACGACTGCGCCCTGATCTCAGCAGCGCATAAAACCAGTGTCACACCTGTGCACCAGGAGAGCCAGGTTTGAAGTTTGCGGCGGTTCGCGGGCGTGGACTTCCAAGCCCGGGTAAGGGGAGATTTTTTCATGGGGATGATGCCGCGTGCAGTTCCGAGTTTGGGGGGCAAGACTCGAAGCCTGCTTTGAGGGGGGGATTTGCGGCGCGCCTACATCGCGATTCCAAGAATTTACTCAAACAACAAGATCGTCACACAGGCCCACCGCATAAGCGTTTGCGCTTCAATGCGATTTTACGTCATGAAGCTGAAGGCCAAAACCGTCATCCCCGATGGCAGGGCCCGTCTGCCCGCCGTGTGGAAACCGGCACCATTTGGCATCTTGGTGCCAATCCCAACTTCTCCGACGGGAATTAAAACTCACCGCCGGTGCCCCATTCCAATCTCTGTTTTACTTCCCGTCGGACGTTGCGGAGCGTAGGGTGTCGGGGCACTCCCACTCCTAAAAAGCAGTGGCATCAAACGACACATTATTGAATTCCGTCATGGACGCTTCGCTCAAAGACTTCCTCATGAGTCAGCCTCCCGGCTCCGATCTCGACCGGGAACAAATCGAATTCCTCCTGGCCCAAGCCTGGCCATCTTTGCGTGGTTCGCGCGCGGGTGGCATGCAGCCGCACAAGATTCGAGGACGCACGGAAGCTTTGTTCTGGAACCCACCTCAGCTGACTTTTGAGATCGAACGCCATGGCGGCACTGTGAATGGCTCCACGCGTGCAGAGATGCAGCAGTGGTGTGTGGACGTCTCAGCTCACACCGCTGAAATCGTGTCCACCCGCAGACGCCAGCTCCATGCCATGGCCAGCAGGGTGAACGTCAAACAACCCGCCGCGATCATTGCGGAGGCCATCCTAAAAAATCAGGAGTCTGCCTCGCTGAAAAGGTATCCGGATGGCCGGGTAAAGGTCTTGATCAGCGCACTCTTACCGCACGGAGATGACTTCAAGCAGACGGTGTCCGGCCGACGGAAACGATTCCGCGCCGCGCTGGATGCTCTGATTCAGCCACACGGCTGGTCGGAGGTGTCTACAAACACCTACCAGCAGCGCTCGCAGGCATCTTGAGCCTTGTCCGCGCGCCGCTTCACCTCCCCAGACTCTTCCACACCGCTGGCAGTCTCTCTCTCACCAGCTTCGCGCTGTTTGCCGGAATCAGCTCCGTCGTCAGCGGCACGTTCTTTGTATCTTCAAAGTCCAGATGGCCGGGGCTGCGGGAGTACTTGTAGTCCTTGTCCAGGCTGCCATCGCCGGAGAGCTGGATGCCGACTTCTTCCACACGCGGCACGGAGAGGTAAAACAGTCCTCGTTCCAGGACGCATTTCTCACCGGGCTTCAGGCGCAGCTTCGCCTGGGCCAGTTCGCGAAACAACTCACGGGCCGTGGCTTCCGCAGGATTCACAAACGTGCGGTGCTCAGCCACCAGATCCCGAAACGCATCCTCCTGACGCAGCGCGGTGAAGGCGGTGTCTATCTCCTCTTTGGCGAGCGGGTAGTGCGTGCAACCGAGGACGATGGTTTGCAGCGGCACACTGGGTTTCTCAGCGCGGTAGGCCTCGGCCAGAGCCCGTGCCTCCTTCATCGCGTAGGCGGATACGGAATCAGGAAAGGCGGCGTCCCCCTCAATGGCACCCGCCAGCGTGGCGCTGCCCTGTTGGGCGATGACGGGCACGCTCTGCCCTGCGCGCCCCAGCGTGCTGGCGATGGTGCGCGGATACACCTTGCTGGCGCAGGTGCCGACGGTGGCCAGCACGCCGATTCCTCCCGTGCCCTTGGATTCCAGAACACCGCGCGCTCCAGCCTCCACCACGCCCACCACGATCACCGGCACCTTCCATGCCGCGACGGCTTTGCGAATGTCTTCGAGCCCATAAGCCGTGGCCGTGTTGCAGGCGATGACGATGGCCTTCACCGGCGGCTTGTCATACTTCGGTTCGCCGCCCTTCGCAGGCCACGCGCGGCGGCCCAGCAGAAAGACGGCGTCCTTCACGATGAGTTCGCGCAGGTAATCCGTGCGGTTCACCGCAGAGTAGTTGCCGTAGGGCATGTTCGCCTGGTCACCGAAGTAGGTGAAGCGCTCCTGCGCAAAGTCGGGCACGCCATCCGCGCCGGGCTGCAGGGTGTCGTTGTGAAAAGCGTCCAGCGTCAGCAGCGCCTCCAGCACGGTGAGCCCGCCGATGCCGGAATCAAACACACCGATGGGCAGGTGGCGCGTGGCCTCGGCGTCGTTCCAGGCACGGGCGTCAAAGCTGAAGGCCGCTTTGCCATCTGCGTGCGCTCGTGCGTGCTCGATGAGATCTGCAGCGTGAACTGCGGTGGCCAGCAGGAGCAGCGCGGTGAGTATTTTCATGGGGAAGGCTGGCGAAGAAGGGGGGATTTATACGCAGCAATCATGCCAATGCATGGCATCTGTGAGCCTTACGTAAATGCAAACAGCAGCCGCCCAAAAAACACGGCGGCCACCATGCCGATGAAGTCGGCGGTGAGTCCCGCCACCAGGGCATGGCGGAAGCGGCGGATGCCCACGCTGCCGAAGTACACGGTCAGCACGTAAAAAGTCGTCTCGGTGCTGCCATACAGGATGCCGGCGGTGAACTTCACCATCTCGCTCAGATCCGGCCGCGTGAGGATCTCATTGAGGATGCCCTGCGCACCAGAGCCGCTGAGGGGGCGCATCAGCGCAAGTGAGAGCAGTTCCACCGGAAAGCCCAGCATGTTCAGCAGCGGGGCGAGCAGGTATTCCAGCAATTGAAACGCCCCCGACTCACGCAAAATCGCCAGCACGGCCAGCATGGCCACGAGGTAGGGCATGATACGCACCGCCACCTGAAAGCCCTCCTTCGCGCCATCCACAAATTCTTCATACACCTTCACCCCGCGTGCCCAGGCCACGCCCACGGCCAGGATGAGAATGGCCGGGATGGCCAGGCCGGATGCCCCATCCATCACCCGACGCCACACTGGCGGCTCCGCTTTCACCTGCGTGGCAGCGGCGGCTTTCGCTTCCTCCTTTTTCAGCGCCAGCGTCTTCTCCGCCTCGGCCTTGCGCTGGGCCGATTTGGCCAGAACGGCGGAAAGTCCTGTCTGATCCAGCACGGCCTGCCGCCAGGAGGGCGGGCCGAGTTCGAGGGCGGAAACGCCGATGAACAGCGTGCCCAGCAGCGTGAGCCAAAACTTCGCCTTGGACGAGATGCCCGCTGGTTTGACGGTGCTGCTCTGCGCTTCGTCGGTGATGACCTCATCCGGCTGCGCCACAAATCCCGGCAGGCGTTGGAAGCTCTTCGCCGCGATCACCGCCGCCGCCGAAGCGCAGGCGGTGGCCAGAATGGTGGGGACGATGACGCGGAAGCTGTGGCTCACCCCTGCGGCATTGAGGAAATTCATCGCCGTCATGGGAATGAGAGTGAAGGCCCCCGTGTTCAGGGCCAGGAAGGTGATCATCGCATTGCTGGCGCTCTGCTTGTGCGGGTTCAGCTCCTGCAGGTGCCCCATGGCCTTCAGACCCAGCGGCGTCGCATTGTTGGAAAGGCCCAGCATGTTCGCGGAAAGGTTCATCACCATGGCGCTCATGGCCGGGTGGCCCGTGGGTACATCGGGAAACAGGCGGCGGAGCAGGGGGGAGAGCAGGCGCACCACGGCCTCCAGCACGCCCGCCTTTTCCAGCAGGCGCAGCACCCCCAGCCAGAACATCATCATGCCCGCCAGCGGCAGGGCGATGCCCATCACGGCCTTTTCAGCGCCCTTCATCGCGGCGTCGATGACACTGGCGTCTCCGGAGACACGGCCCACCAGGCCGGCAACGAGAAGTCCGATGAAAAGAAGGGTGGCCCAGATGTAGTTCAGCATGTTGTAAGGGAAAATGTGACAACGTAGTAGCCAGATGCGGCGGCAATGCGTAAACGTTTCTGCGCCAGCCTCAAGTGGCAACTCCCATACATTTGTTCATGCCTTGTCCTATTCAGCTCGCCAGCAAGCTCAGCGGCCTCAGCCAGCATGTGATCCGCATCTGGGAAAGGCGCTACAGCGCGCTCAGTCCCAGCCGCACCGGCACGAACCGCCGCATGTACTGTGAGGAAGCCGTGAAACGGCTGAAACTGCTGAAGATTCTCACGGAAAATGGTCACCGCATCGGCGGTGTGGCACGGCTCTCCACGGCAAAGCTGGAGGAGCTGGCCCAGGGCACCGTACCCGTCGCACGGCCCGTATCCGCCCTCCCCGCAGATCCCACCGCGCCTGTTCCCGCTGAAGTTCCTGCGCAGCAAAATCAGCCGATGGAGCCGGTTCAATACGTTGAAAGCGCCATCGCCGCCTCCAAGCGCTACGATTCCGAGGGGCTTCGCCAGGTGCTTTTGCAGGCGCGCATGCAGTTCGGCCAGCGCGGCATGCTGCATCAGGTCATCTGCCCGCTGATCGTCCAGGTGGGCAACAGCTGGCAGCAGGGGGCGCTGCGCCCGAGCCACGAGCACATCGCCACGGCGATCATCCGCGAGCTCCTTCTCACCCCGGTACCCGGCAGTCAGACGCCTCTGAATGCACCCGAGCTGGTGGTGGCCACCCCTGCTGGGGAGGTGCACGAACTGGGAGCTTTGATCGTGGCCGCCTCCGCACGGGATCTCGGCTGGTACGTGACCTACCTCGGGCCGAATCTGCCCGTGGAGGAAATCGCCGCATGCGCCATCGCCCGGCAGGCCAAGGCGGTGGCGCTCAGCGTGGTGTACCCGGAGGGCTGCTCCGTCATCGTGGAAAAACTCCGCCGCATGCGCGAGCTGCTGCCACCTGCCATGCGCCTCCTCGTGGGCGGTCGCGCGGCTGAAAGCTACCGTGCGGCGCTCCCTGACCTCCCTGTTCAATGGGTGAGCTGCCTGCACGGCTTGGACGAAGCCTTGTGCAAGAATCAGGCATGAGCCAAGTTGCATGAGGGCTGACTTTCTCTAGTCTGCCTCTCTCATGCTTTTATACCGCACCTCCACCGGCAATTTCATTCAGACCCCCAGTGCCTGGCACGCCGTGCCTGAAAAGAACTGGGATGCACTGCTGGAGGTCGTGGGCCTCTCCGCCTACCTCTCCCAGATTGCCTCGACGACACCCGTGGTGGATGCCCCCGCGCCGGAGACCATCCTGGCTCCCATCGTTTCCCAGGAAGTGTGGGCCGCAGGCGTCACCTACTTCCGCAGCCGCACCGCGCGTATGGAAGAAAGCAAGGACGCAGGCGGCGGCAGCTTTTATGACCGCGTGTATGCGGCGGAGCGCCCGGAGATTTTCTTCAAGGCCACCCCCCAGCGCGTCGCGCACCCCGGCCAGGCCATGCACCTGCGCAGCGATTCCAAATGGATGGTGCCCGAACCCGAGCTGACCCTTTGCATCAACAGCCGTGGCGACATCATCGGCTACACCGTGGGCAACGACCTCTCCTGCCGCGACATCGAAGGTGAGAATCCCCTCTACCTGCCGCAGGCCAAGTGCTTCAAACTCTGCGCCGCACTCGGTCCGGCCATCCTGATTCAAAACGAACCACCCGCGCCTACGACCCGCATTCATTTGCAGATCGACCGCGCTGGCGTGGCCGTTTTTGAAGGCGAAACCACTGTCTCCCAGCTCAAGCGCACTCCCGTCGAACTCGCAGGCTTCCTTTTCCGCGACAACACCTTTCCCACCGGCACCTTCCTCATGACCGGCACCGGCATCGTCCCCGGAGATGAATTCACCCTGCAAAGCGGCGACGTCATCAGCATCACCATCGACGGCATCGGCACCCTGGTAAATCCCATGGCGTGAGGGGTTGGTGCCCGCGGAGAGGCTTCATCAACGTGAGAATGCCAGCAGCCTGCTCGCGATGCTGCGTGGTCATGCATTCATCGGGGAAGCTGGATGGGCTGCAGCGCAAACGATGCACGCGGTAACCGCTTGCAGTGGGTGCCCCTGCCTTGCAGCTTGAACAAGCTTTTTTGAAGCGGGGTCTTAGATCACGCTCAATTCACAAGCCATCCCGCATGAAGTCGCTGAATATCATTCTATGGGTTGTGGTCGTCCAGTTGGTCGGTTGTTTGTCCCCTCCGAGTGTTTCTGTCAGCACCAGCCTTCGCCGGCATGACTTGAAAGGCAAGACGCTGGCGGTGGGCGGCTTCACGGCTCAAAATATCATGGATTACCCGGGCCAGACGGCGGAGGAAACCATCGTGAGAGATGCCGGGACGGCGCTGCAGAAGCGGCTGAAACATTCACGCGTGCTCACAGCGGAGGCCGCGTGGGCCGCAGCCGGGCCGCCTCCGCTTAAGATCAGCGGCGGCTTGCCCATCACCATCGGTCACAAGATCAGCCACGACTTCCTGCGCAGGACGCGCGCTCTAGGGGTGGATTACCTGCTGTGGATCGATCTCCTGGAAAACACCGTGAGGGATTCCAGCAGTCAGCGGGTGTCAACGAGCCGGACGGCGTCCTCGTATTCAACGCGCAACGGGAAGCGGCACTCCATTCCGGGCAGCACATCGAACACCTACTACAGTTACGAAGCCGCCGGGCGCAGGCTGGGGGCCTCGTACTCGCTACTGGACACCGCCTCTGGCAAAACCGTGTGGCGTGCGGACATAAAATTCACCCGGGGCAGAATGAACAGCTCCATGTCCAGGTCCGGCTTTCCCGAGCCTCCAGCCAGGCCTCTGCCGCCAGAAGATTCAACGCTCATGCAAAAGATGACGGAGGCCGCAATGGCCGGGCTGCCGAAGTGAAGCAGGGGTCTCAGGGATGGCTGCGCGCCTGCCTGCGCACGAATGCTGGACGAGGCTGCATTTCTCTTTAGAAACTCCTGCAACCATGACACTCACCGGACATCACTTCATCGCCGGCCGCGAGGCGGCTCCCCACGGCCATCTTTTCCATGCCTTCAATCCCACCACAGGCGCCCAGCTTGAGCCTGCCTTTGGAGATGCCACCCATGCCGAGGCTGACGAAGCCATGCAGGCGGCGGATGGTGCCTTTGATGCTCTTCGTTTCGCCACACCGGAAACCCGTGCGACGCTGCTCGACACCATCGCGGATGAAATCACCGCCTTGGGCGATGACCTGATCGAGCGGGCCCACGCCGAGTGCGCGCTGCCCATTGCCCGACTCACCGGCGAGCGTGGCCGTGCCATCGGCCAGCTCAAGCTCTTCGCGGCACTGATCCGTGAAGGTTCCTGGGCCAATGCCTGCGTGGACCATGCCATCCCCGACCGCCAGCCGCTGCCGAAGCCGGATGTGCGCCGTGTGATGATGCCCATCGGCCCCGTCGTGGTGTTTGGTGCTTCCAATTTTCCCTTCGCCATCGGCGTCATCGGCACGGATTCCGTCTGTGCCCTGGCCTCTGGCTGCCCTGTCGTCGTCAAAGGCCACCCTGCGCATCCAGGCACCTGCGAGATGCTCGCAAGTGCGGTGCTCAACGCCCTGCACAAAGTGGGCCTCCCAGCGGGTTGCTTCTCCCTGCTGCATGGGAAGGGCAATGACATCGGCACCACGCTGACCAAGCATCCTCTCACCCAGGCCGTCGCCTTCACCGGCTCCCTGCGCGGAGGCCGTGCGCTGATGGACGTGGCCGCCGCCCGTCCTCATCCGATTCCTGTCTATGCCGAAATGGGTTCGGTGAATCCCGTGTTTGTCCTGCCCGGCGCGCTCAAGGAGCGTGCCTCGAAAATCGCTGAAGCCTATGTGGGTTCCGTGACGATGGGTGTGGGCCAGTTCTGCACGAATCCCGCCGTCGTTCTTGGCCTGAAGGGCGACGATTTGAACCAGTTCATCAGCAACGCTGCCGCCCTTGCCAGCAAGGTGGCCCCGCAGACGATGCTGCATCGCGGCATCTGTGAAGCCTATGACGCCGGCACCGCCGTCTGGCAGACGGTGAAGGGCCTGCAGCTGGTGGGTGAATCCGAAACTCCGTCCAGCGAAACCGCCTCCCAGGCCGCCTGCCGCATTTTCACCGCGACGATCGACGTGCTGGAATCCAACGAAGAGCTGCGCCGCGAAGTCTTTGGTCCGTGCTCCATCATCACGCAATGCGCCACGCTCGAAGACATGCTGCGCTATGCGAACAGCCTCGAAGGCCAGCTCACCGCCACCCTGCAGGGCACTGAGCAGGATCTGCGCGATTTCGCCCCGCTCATCCGTGTGCTGGAGCGCAAGGTGGGCCGCATCATCTTCAACGGTTTTCCCACCGGCATCGAAGTCTGCCCCTCCATGCACCACGGCGGCCCGTATCCCGCCGCCAGCCACAGCTTCTTCACCAGCATCGGCACCGGCAGCATCTACCGCTTCGTCCGTCCCGTCTGCTACCAAGGCTTCCCGGAAGAGGCCCTGCCAGAACTGCTCAAAGACGCCAACCCACGCGGCGCCATGCGCATCGTGGACGGCGTGATGACGCGGTAAGGGAAGTGCTCTTGAGCTTTAGCTCAATCCGGAAAGATCCGCCACACCCACAGTGTGGCGGAGCGTCAGTGACCGGGATGATCTCTCTTCTGCGGGAAGGTACTGCGTTACAAGCCGGTGAGGATTTGTAACGCGTTCGCCAGAGCGAGCTGAAGCTAGCGAATACTTTCCGCCTACCGCTCCTTCTTCGTATTCGAAGGCGCGTTGAGGAACTTGCGCATGTCGTTGAAGATGCTGTTGGGGCCTTCCTGCGACTGCGCGTGGGTGCGGACGCCTTCGAACCACTCCTGGGTGCTCGGTGAGTGGGCTTTGGCCACGGCGAGCAGGAGTTCGAGCGTGATCGGCACGGGCTGGCCGGTGTGGATGGCGGCGGAGAGGGCGAGTTCGGCGGCGCGATCAAAGACCCATTTCAGGTCGGCTCCGGAGAAACCATTGGTGGCCTCGATCAATTCTTTTGTGTCGAATTCGGCAATGGGCTTGTCCTTGGCCAGCAGTTCGATGATCTGCGCGCGTGCCGGAGCATCCGGCGGGGCGACGAAGATGGCCTGATCGAAGCGACCCGGGCGGCGGAAGGCGGGATCCAGCGCCCAGGGCTGATTGGTGGCACCGATAACGAGGATGCGCTGATTTTCGCTGCGGATGCCATCCATCTCATGCAGGAACTGGTTCACCAGATTGCGCATCTGGCTTTCGCGGATCTGGCGGCGATCCATGGCGAGGGAGTCGATGTCGTCAAAGACGAGCACGCAGGGCGCGTTGGCCCGGGCGGTCTCGAAGATCTGATGCAGGTTGCGCTCGGTGCTGCCGAAGTAGGGATCAAAGATCTCGTGCAGGCCGACGGACAGGTAATTGCAGGGCACCTCGCCCGCGACGGCGCGGAGGATGAGGGTCTTGCCACAGCCGGGCGGGCCGTAAATGAGGATGCCGCCGCCGGTTTTGCGACCGTAGGCTTTGTACAAATCGGGGAACTGCAGCGGGTAGGTGATCTTGAGGCGGATCTCCTCCTTGAGTTCCTCCATGCCGCCGACATCGGCAAAGGTCACGTTGCCACGCTCGGGGTCGCCGGGAGCGTAGAAGGTCTCGGGACGCCAGTCATAGGGCGGGTCATCGAAGGGATCCTCGAAGAACTCGTCCTGATCGGGGCCGCCCGCGATCTGCGGTTCCTGGCTGGGAGGTTCCGGAGCCGGGGCAGGGGCGGTTTTGCGGGCATCACGCGCGGTGCGGCCCAGCTCACGCTCCAGGGCGGGGTCGCTCATGGTGCCGTCGATCTGGGCTGCACGGTCGAAATGCTCGATGGCTTTCGGGCGGTCGCCCTCGCTCAGGTACACACGGCTCAGCAGCAGATGGGCCTGGGCGTTGGTGGGTTCCAGAAAGATGACGCGCTCGGCACGCACGGCGGCGCCGGAGGTGTCTCCCTCCATGAACAGAACTTTGGCAATGCCCAGCAGGGCGTCAGTCTGGTCCGGGTCCTGTTCCAAGGCACGGGTGAAGACCTCGCGGGCCTCGTCCAGATGGAGTTCCTCCAGACACGCACGACCATACAGCAGCAACAACGAAAGATTGTTCGGTGACTGGGTCAGGGCGTCGCGGAGAGCGGTGGAGTTTGGCATGGGTTTAATGATAGACCACCGCCGGGGTGATCCTGCTGAGATTTAAGAGCGCACGAAGCGTGCCGCCAATGATTTCTTGGTACAACTCAAGCCCTGCAGGCTGTCTGCCACCCGTGGTGTGGAACCAGGTGAACGAGCTTGAAATTTGCCTGTGACGATGCACTTCCTTTGGGGTTACTGCCTTCGATGACGATGAAAATGAGTTTCTTGTTTTTACTGGCGCTGGGGATGACCCTGCCGGGGACGGCAGAAGATCGCACGGGTGACCCTCTGCACTCGCCGACCATGATTCTCTGCCTTAGACCATTACGGCTGGCAGAGCGGCCAGGACTCTCGGAAGCGGTGGAAAGCGTGAAACGGCTCAATTCGTTTTCCCAGACGCAGGAAGGCATGTCCAAGCGCGCCATCGATGCGCTGGTGTTCATTTTCAAAGACCTGTTCCAGAAGGAGCAGGAGCTCACCACGGCGGAGAATGCTCTGGCCAAGGCGGAACGAAAGGCCCAGAGCCAGGAGCAGCTGGCCGAGCGCACTGAAACCGTGGGCAGCCCGCTCAGCGGGCCGAACCCCCAGCTGGCCGCCATTTATCGCAAAGAAGCGGCGGACATCCGGGGCAAGGCGACCCGACGGCATGAGGCGGCACTCAAAGCGATGAAGGAAAAAATTACCGCCTACAACGTGTCGGTGGGCTATTTCCAAAGCCAGGGAAGCACCGAAGTGGTGATCGCGCTGGCGAGTTCATTGTTCGCCGTGGTTGACCGGCACCTGCCGGATTTTGACTTCAAACCCACCGTCTCACGAGAGTGGATTGAGCAGCATAGGCGGGTGCAGGCGTAGTGAAAAAGAGAAGGACCCAGACGCACCGTCGGTCTGACAGGTCGTATGGGTCCTCGAAAGAGTCTGGCAGGTTATTAGCGACTACCACTTCTTCTTGAAGCCGCCGCCACCGCCGCCATAGGGGCGTCTGGGTGGGCCGCCGCCAAAGCCGCCACCACCACCGGCATCTTCACGACGTGGGCCGTCATCACCGCCACCGTAGCCGGGGCTTGGGCCTTCGCCTTCACGCTGCTGCCAGGGTTTGCTGCCAAAGCCGGGCTTCTTGAAGCCGCCGCCACCAAAGCCGCCACCGCCGAAGCCGGGCTTTTTGAAGCCGCCGCCACCGCCTTGGTATCCGCCGCCGCCACCACCGCCGTAGCCTTTGAAGCCAGTGCCTGGGCCGCCGCCTTTGTTGAAGCCGCCGCCACCGCCACCACCGTAGCCGCCTTTGTTAAAGCCGCCGCCGAAGCCGGGTTTCTTGACGAAGCCGCCGCCACCGCCGAAGCGCTTGGGGCGAACGCCGCTGATGTCGTCCGGACGATCCGCATGGTCCATGCGCACGTCACGGCCACGCAACTGCGCGCCTCTGACGCCTTCCAGCACGGCTTCCACGGAGTCACCGGGGACTTCGACAAAGCTGCATTTCTCCAGCACGTCGATGGCGCCGATGCTGCCGGGGGTGAGGTCTTGAATGGTGTTGTAGAGCATGCCGGCGATGTCCTGGGGACGCACCTGATCCATGCCGCCGACGTTGATGAACAGACGCACCATGCCGGAGCGCGGGCCTTTCTGCACGTAGCTGCTCTGCTTGCGTGGCACCGGGCGCTCGTCTTCGTGGTCGCTGTCGAATTCGTTGTCAAACTTGGCCGGGCGCACCGCCGGAGCGGCTGCCTGATGATTCGTGGGGCCTGAGTCTTCCTCAGCGCCGGATTCTTCCGCGTCTGCTGCCGGGGCAGGGGCGCTGGCTGCCACCGGAGCGGCTGCTGGGGCTTCGGCAGAGGCAGGGGCTTCCGTGCCTTCAGCAACTGTGGCCGGGGCTTCGGAGCCTTCTGTCACGGCTGCGGCTGGAGCCGGTGTGGCCTGCGGAGCAGGAGCCGGGGCGGGTCTTGGCGCGGGTGCGGTGGCTTGCGGGCGGGGCTTGAAGTCGCGCTGCGGATAGTCGGGCTTCCGGCCGGCACGGTCTTCCACGATCTGCTCGGTCTCGCGCACCTGGTCTTTCATGAGCAGGTCCATGAGCGCGCTGGCGATTTCCGTGGGGGTGAAACCGATGTCCAGCAGGCGCTGGATGCTGTGCTCGTGATTGGCGTAGGCGGCACCTTCCAGCACGGCTTTGACCTTCTCAAAGGTCTTGTCCACGCGGGTGGCTTCCAGCTCTTCCTGGGAGGGCACCTTGGCACGCTCCACGCGGATGTTGATGAAGCGCTGGATGCGCTGCATCAGGTAAATTTCACGTCCGGCCACGAGGCTGAAGGCCTTGCCGCTGCGTCCTGCACGGCCGGTGCGGCCGATGCGGTGCACGTAGTCTTCCGCGTCATACGGCAGCTCAAGGTTCACGATCAGATCGATGTCGTTCACGTCCAGGCCACGGGCGGCCACGTCGGTCGCCACAAGGACTTCGACGTTGCCGCTGCGGAAGTTGCGCATCACGCGCTCGCGCATCGTCTGGTTGATGTCGCCATGCAGGCGGTCGGCGGCGTAGCCACGGGCCACGAGGGCGTCGGTGGCATCATCCACGGCACGCTTGGTGTTGGCGAAAACGATGGTGAGGCGCGGGGCCTCGATGTCGATCACGCGGCAGAGTACTTCCAGCTTGGAGCGGCCCTGCACTTCGTAGTAGCGCTGCTCGATAGTGGACACCGTCAGCGCCTTCTGCTGAATGGTGATGGTGGCCGGGTTGTTGGTGTAGTTTTCGACGAGGCGGCGGATGCGCGGCTCAAAGGTGGCGGAGAAGAAAATGGTCTGGCGCTCCTTGGGCACGGCGGCCATGAGGCGGTCGATGTCCTCGCTGAAGCCCATGTCGAGCATTTCATCCGCTTCATCGAAGACGAGGGTCTTGAGGGCGTCGAACTTGATCAGGCCGCGCTCCATGAAGTCGAGGATACGACCGGGGGTGCCAACGACGATCTGGGAGCCGCTCTGGAGAGCGCGGATCTGGCGGTCATACGAAGCGCCGCCGTAAACCGGGGTGGCGCGCACACCTTCCTTGAAGGAGGCGAGCTTGTGGATCTCCGCGCAGACCTGCATGGCCAGCTCGCGGGTGGGGCAGAGGATCAGGGCCTGGACCTGGCGCTTGGTGCCATCGACGCCCTGGACCACGGGAATGCCAAAGGCCATCGTTTTGCCGGAGCCGGTCTGGCTCTGGCCCACGACGTCACGTCCGGTGAGAGCCACAGGAATGGCTTCCGCCTGGATGGGTGAGGGCTGCTCAAAGCCAAGAGATTTAACGGCTTCAAGAAGCTCGGGGGCGATTCCCAGTTCAGGGAAAGTATGTGTACTCATAAAACAGAAACGAAACGGACTCCTCAGAATTTGAGGGGTGTCATACTGTCACAAGCGGAGGATATAGCAAGGTGTTTGATCTTGAGGGCCCGGGGAGGAGGTGGGAGGCGCCGCCGGGCAATCAGAAAAGCTCACGGGCTTCGCTGATGCGCTTGAGCCAGTAAAAAGGGCGACGCTTGGCGTGTGCGACGGCGACGATCACCACCTTCTGCCGCCAGAGGATGTAGGCGATGTAATATTCGCCAAAGCGTGGATTCAGATTGGCCCTGCGTATGGACTTGCGACGGATGTTGTAGAGCAACGGGTTTTCACAAATGGCATGGCGATGCTGGAGATGATGCCATTCAAACGCGATCACCAGCTCCTCGTCAATGCCGCCGAAGTACTCCAGCAATTCATCATTTTCCTGCTGGGCGGACGGATGAATGTTCCATGCCGTCATGGCCTGTAAACCGGACGCTCGATTCCCAATTTGGCAAACACGGCATCCGAACGACGCTCAGACTCCTCTGCGCTGAGCAACTGAACGGTGCCATTTTCGATTTCCTGCACACGGGTATCAAGCTCGGCGTCCCACTCGGCCTCAATCGAAGCTTCTGCGTCTGACTGATCGTCCTCAGCGAACTGAAAATCACGCCGAAGCTCCTGAAAAAGCTCTCTCGCTTCGTCCGGGGCGAGGCTGTTGATGGCCTTTTTGATGTGTTCGACGGCGGCTGTCATGGTTTGATTCTATCGTCATCCCCAGGATTTGTCGAGTGGCCGAGTCACTCAACAAAGATCTAGGGCGCAGACCTCCTCCGATACGCCTTTTACTGGTCTGGCACGCGCCCCCCCACCGCAGAAAAAAGCCATTCTCCACCATGGACGGCAGCAAAAGCCCTTCTAGAATCGCCTTTTCCTTAGCCAACCAACCTGCGGGCGAGCCTGCCCGTACACCCATCATGTCCACCGCTTCCGCTCCTTCGTCGTCATCTCCCACCTCCCTGCGCAACGCCGTCATCCGCCTCGCGGGCAATTCTCAGGACGGCATTCAGTCCATCGGCGGTTTCCTGGCGCGTCTGGCCGGGCGCACGGCGCAGGAAGTGATGACCTACATGACCATCCCGTCCACGATTTCGGGCGGTCCTTCCATTTTCCAGGTGCATCTGGGCTCCGGCGAAGTGCTGCATGAGGGCGACGAGGCGGACGTGCTGGTGGCCTTTTACAAGCACAGCTACGAAAACCACATCGCCGCGCTGCGCGATGGCGGCATCTGCTTCTACGACACGGCAGACATGGGTCCGGAAGACGTGAAAAACGAGCGCGGCATCATCCACATCGGCGTGCCTTTCACCTCCGCCACCGTGGAGGCCGTGGGCGGCTCCACGCGTGACCGCGGCAAGAACATGTTCGTGCTCGGCATGGTCTGCGCCGTCTTCAATCTCGACAAGGAAAAGCTCGTGGGCATCGTCAGCCGCCAGTTTGGCCGCAAGGACGAAAGCGTGCTGCGCAATGCGCTGCTGGCCTTTGACGCGGGTTTTGCCTACCAGGTGGGCGACGTGGAAAAATTCGCCTTCGTGCCCGGAGAGGCGCATGGCGCGCACCGCATCAGCGCGGATGGCAACCAGATGCTCACGCTCGGCCTCATCGCCGCAGGCGTGCGCTACGGCTCCGCCTATCCCATCACGCCGTGGTCCTCCATCATGGAAACGCTGCGTGTGGAACTGCCGAAGTATGGCGGTCTGTATGTGCAGGCGGAAGATGAACTCGCCGCTGTGGCCATGACCATCGGCGCCGCCTTTGCCGGTCACCTTGCCATCACCGGCAGCTCCGGCCCAGGCCTCAGCCTGAAGATGGAAGCGCTCGGCTACGCCAGCATGGCTGAAATCCCCCTCATCGTGGTGAACGTGCAGCGCGGCGGCCCTTCCACCGGTCTGCCCACCAGCGTGGAGCAGTCCGACCTCATGCAGGCCATCTACGGCAGCCATGGCGACAGCCCGCGCATCGTGCTGGCGCCGAAGGACGTGGAAGACTGCTTCTACATCGCCCTCGAAGCCGGCAAGCTGGCCAAGAAATATTCCTGCCCCGTCATCATCCTGAGCGATCAGGCCCTGAGCAGCCGCATCGAGGCCTTTGAAGAGCCCGACCTCGACAAGCACTGGGTCGAACCGACTCTCGACATCTCCACCCGCCCCGAGGGCTTCAAGCCTTATCCGCTTGATGCCATCACGCAGCACGCACCTCCCGGCTCCAAGATGGCTGGCGGCAAGTACCCTGTGTCCACCGGTCTGGAGCACGATGAAATGGGCCACCCGAGCGGCAGCCCCAAGATGCACACCCTGATGACCAACAAGCGCCGCAACAAGCTGGTGCAGCTTTCCAAGGAACTCCCGCTGCCCGTGATCCACGGCGACCAGACCGGCGAAGCCCTCGTCATCGGCTGGGGCAGCACCTACGGCCCGATCAAGGAGAGCGTGGACCGCATGCGTGCGGAAGGCCACAAAGTCGGTGCCCTGCATCTGCGCCACCTGCACCCCATGCCGGACGGTCTGGACGGTCTCTTCAAGAAGTTCAAGCACGTTGTCTGCGTGGAGATGAACGACTCCGGTCTCTACGGCTATGGCCAGCTGGCCACGCTGCTGCGCGCCAGCCTGGCGGACCCGCGCATCCAGTCCGTGTGCAAAACGGACGGCCTGGCCTTCCGCATCCGCGAGATCGTCACCGGCGTGGAAAAAATCATGAGCGCCTAGTCCGGACCCGCACCTCGCAGCCCACCCAACCTTTCTTCTTTTTTAATCATCATGTCCTCCGCCCTCGTCACTCCTGCAGCACCTGCCGCTGACAAGCTAACCAAAAAAGCCCTCACCGCCGACCATCCCACGTGGTGCCCCGGCTGCGGCGACTTCGCTGTGCTGAACATCTTTTACCGCGTGCTGGAGAAGCTCCAATATCCGCATGAAAACATCGTCTGCGTGGCCGGCATCGGCTGCTCCAGCCGCTTCCCGTATTTCATGAACACGCACGGCATTCACTTCATCCATGGCCGTGCGCTGCCCCTGGCCACGGGCATCTCCCTGAGCCGTCCGGACGTTCACGTCTTCGTCTTCGGCGGTGACGGCGACGGCTTCTCCATCGGTGGCAACCACCTGAACCACGCCGCCCGTAAAAACATCAAGCTCACCTACGTCATCATGGACAACTTCGTCTATGGCCTGACCAAGAAGCAGACCAGCCCGACGAGCCCCATCGGCTTCAAGAGCAAGACCGACCCCACCGGCAGCATCGACCGCCCCATTAACCCCATGCGCCAGCTCCTCGCCAGCGGCGCCACCTTCATCGCCCGCACGCATGCCGCGCAGGTGAAGCACATGGAGGCCATGTTTGAGCGCGCCATCCTGCATGATGGTTTCAGCGTGGTGGAGTGCCTCAGCGAGTGCGTCATGTTCTACGCCGGCGCGTTTGACGACAGCACCCCCCGCAAAGGCGGCACCTTTGACACCATCGACGAAACGCAGCACGACATCACCGACGAAACCGCCGCCTTCAAGATGGCCGAAAACCTCGCCCCCGGAAAATTCGGCGTGTACTACCAGGTCAACCGTCCCACGAAGAATGCGCTGGAGCAGAAGTGGATCGACGACACGCAGTCGAAGCTCGGCGGCGTCTCGCAGAAGGACGTGCTGAAGAAGCGGTTTGAAGCGATGAGGTAGTGCCGTGCTGCGCCGACAAGGCGTGGTCAAGACTTCAAGCCCCGCCATGACAGGCGGGGCTTTTTGCTGTAAGGGAAGTGATGCGGGCACTTCTTGCCCGCAAGGCGAGGTACATCGCGGCAGATGCGATGCCTCTTTATCCGCGACGATGATCACATGGCTCCGAATTCACGAAGAGTTGCCAGATCTTCTGTCAGCATCTCCTCCGTGAAGGCGGGAATCCGGCGTGCATGAAGCGCTTCGGCAAAAGCCCCCTCTTGAGCACCTTGATTGCGCTGAGAACTTGACCAAGAAGCGGTTTTGACCTCCTTCACTCCTTCATGCGCATCCACACCCTCGATCTTCGCTTCATCGGTATTCCCGGTCTTATTGCTTCCTATTTGATCGAGAGCGGTGGTGAGTACGCGCTGATCGAAACCGGCCCGGGCTCCACGCTGGAGACGCTGCGAGGCGCGATTCGTGAGGTCGGCGTTGATGAAGCCGCCATCAAGAAGGTCTTCGTGACGCACATTCATCTGGATCATGCGGGTGCTGCAGGATGGTTTGCGCAGCAGGGGGCCACGGTGTACTGCCATCCGAATGCAGCGCGGCATTTGATCGATCCTTCCAAGCTCATCGATAGCGCGCGCATGGTCTATGCTGAGCTCATGGAAAAGCTTTGGGGAGACATGCTGCCTGCGCCTGCGGACCGCGTGGTGGCCTTGCAGGACAAGGAAAGTGTGAGACTCGGCGAGATCGAGATCACTGCCTGGGACACGCCGGGGCATGCGCGGCATCATCATGCGTTTATCATCGGGGATGTTTGTTTTGCTGGAGATGTGGCGGGGATGCGGCTGGAGTACAGCCGCTATCTTTCCGTGACGGCAGCGCCGCCGCAGTTTGATCCCGTCGCTTATGCGCAGTCCTTGGATCGTTTGATGGCCGCCAACTTCAAGACATTGTATCTGACGCACTTTGGCGCGGTGACGGATGTGGAATGGCATCTGAGCACGTATCGGCAGCGGGTGATGGAAGTTTACGAGCGAGTGGCCGCCGATTTCCAGGCGGGCGTCAGCGTGGAGGAAAATCGCCACAACTATGCGGCGGCTGAGCACTCGATCGCCATGCAGGCAGGCGTGAGTGAGGAACTCTGGCGCAAGGGTGAAGATGCCAACGTCACCTCGATGTGCGCCGATGGCGTGCGTTTGTACTGCGAGAAGGGGCGCTGAAGGACGCGGACACCGCTGTTTGGGCTGTGTTTTTCAGCCTGCCTTCGGGCGGTTTGGTGCCGCCCTATGCGGAAAAGTGGCATTTTTGGCCAACTGATCCGTATATGTCTGAAGAATTTCAAAAAACTACTTAACCAGTACGTAATATTGATGTAAATTGAGGAATTGTTGCAACGAAGTTACTTATGAGCACCATCGCTTTTGAAGAAGACGGAGGTCGGGAAGCCAGGGCTCCCAAGATGTCCGGCCTGCCAGTCGGGAGATTGGTGGAACTCAATGCCGCAGCCGCTGATGCCCAGGCCACCTGCGAACGCTGGCACTCTGAACTGCAATCCGTGCAGGAGCAGCACCGGGCGCTGACGCATGAAGTGCGGCAGATGTCACGGCTGCATGAGCAGAAAACTTCCGAGGTGAACCGCCTCCTCAGCCTTGAGGCCAGTCAGAACGAGCAGCTGGGCAAACTGAACGGACACCGTGAGATGTTGCAGGCCCGGCTCCAGGAGATCAATGCACGCTATCTGCAAGATCAAGGCCGGCTGCAACAGACTCAGCAGCAGTTGAGTGAATGGCAGAGCCACAAGCAGTCCGTGGAGGCGCAGGTGGCTGCGGCGTCCAGACAGCTTGAGGGGCTGAAAGCAGAATCTGCCCTGCTCGAAGACCGCAGTTCCGAACTCTCCGACCTCCTGCAAAAGGCCATTGATGAGGTGACCCGCCAGCAGGAGCGCATTGTCGAGGCACGCGGTCTGGTGGTGCGGTATGAGACGCGCCAGCAGGAGCTTGCGATCAACATCGCGCGGCTGGAGGTGAGCGCCCAGCAAACGGAGGCCAATCTCAAGCTCAAACAGGACCGCCTCAATTATTTGGAAGAAGCTGGCAGCCGGGCGACGGGTCATGTGGTGGATCTGACTGCCCGCCATCAGGCTCTGGAACAGAATTTTACGCAGCTCACTGCTCAATGCCGGGAAAGCGAGGCCTCCCTGAACATCACGCGCAGCGCCATCGCCGATGAACGGGCGAGGCTTCAGGAAGCCCGGCAGGCGATGCAGGAAACCAATCAGCGCCACGCAGATCTGCAGAACGAGGTCAGAGAACTGGCGGGGCAGCGAGTGGCTGCAGCCGCCGCGCTGGGCGAACTCAAGGCTGAAGCCGTCCAGCATGAGCAGACTTTGATCATGCTCCGGCAGGAGCGGGCGAAAAGTCAGGCTGAGACGGATGAACTGCGCGGGTGCGAGCAGGCCATCAAGCAGGCGCTGCTGTCCCGCCGCAACGAACTCGCCCGCATGGAAGAGAAGCTGGGCACCACGCTGAATGAGTGCACGGAAGCCGCCGCCCACCTGGCCGAGCTTGGCCGGGCCGTGGCCCAGTTCGATGGAGCTGAAGAGGCATCTGTTCAACGGATTCAGCAACTCACTCTGGAGATTGCGGACCTAGACACCAAACGCCAGCAGGCGCAGGACCAGATCAGCAGCACTGAAACCTCGCTGACAGCATTGGGTGAGAGGCACCACGCCTTGGAAGCAGAGCTCGCCGTACTGGTCAATACCCGGCAGTCCACCGAAGACGTTTTGCAAGCCTGCCGTGCTGAGCTTGCCACCACCGAGGAACGTCTGAAAACCACTCAGGATGGCTGCCAGAGCGCCGAAAAACGGCTGGCGTCTCTGAACCAGACCCTGCAGGAGCGTCAGGAGCAGGAAGCCATTCTTGGCGATCACATTCACGTGCTGGAGCAGCAGTCCCAACAGCTGGAGGCCCAGACTCGCGAGCAATCCGGCAAGCTCGAAGCCATGCGCCAGGAGCGGATCGGCGCCGAGATCGCGCTGCAGCGTCTCAGCCAGCAGCAGGAAGAGGCAGGCATCCGTCTGGAATCCCGCCATGCGGAGATCGACACCACCTCCGCGCGACTGCAGCAGGTGATGCATGACTGCCAGCAAGCCGAAGAACGCCGGATGTCCCTGAGCCATGAAGTGGAAAATCTGCTCATGCGCCAGCAAAACCAGGAGATGATCCTGCGTGAAGTCGAAACCCGGATCGCGCGGCGCGAACAGGAGAGGGAAGCCGCCACTGAAGCTACCCGCCAAGCCCAGCAGGAGCACGAGTCCACTGCCGCATCTGTCGTGGCAGCCCGCAAGGAACTGGCAGAGCAGCAGGCCGGCATTACGGCGTCCATGGCCAAGCTGTCTGAACTTCAGTCGGCGGTGCAGGCCACGGAGCAGAACCTGACCACCACGGGCGCCACCCTGGCCGGCCAGGAGCAAAAGCTGGTGGAAACACGCAGCGCACTCGATGCCGCATCGCAGGAACTTCAGCTGACGCATGACCTGAAGGCCACGCTGGAGGCGCTGACATCCCGGCAGGCCAACGTGGCTGCCGCAGAGCAGCATCTGGGAATTTTGAGCCGCCAGGTGGAAGAGGCCTCCCAGCGTCGTTCGCAGCTCGACGCCGCTCTTGCCGACATCACCCAGCAGCTTGCGACCGCGACCACAAGCTGTGACGCCGTCAATCATCAGGAGACCGAGACCCGCCAGCGTCTGGAACAGATGAGTGCGCAGGAAAAAGAACTCCGCCAGGAAATCGCCACGCTGACCGCCTCCGCACAGCAGGAGCGGGTGATGTATGATGAATTCCGTTCCTTGTCGAAGGACGCCCGTGAGCTGCACGATCAGGAAAGTGCCGCACTCAATGTGCAGATCAAAGAACTGCGCCAGCAGCTCAGCGGCTGGGAGACACAGGTCGCAGCGATGCTGGACTGGAAAGAGCGGATGGATCAATGCATGGACCGGCTGCAGCAGGCCGGAGAGGATTCAGCAGAATCTCGCAGCGCGAAGGATGAAATTCACATGGTGCTCGGCGCTCTGCGTCAGATCATGGAGCGTCTCCAGACGACCAGCAAAATGGAGTCATCGCGTCAGCCTTCTGCCGAAGGCTCTGCTTCAGCCAGGACGGTCAGTTCCTCCTCCACGTCGTCCTCAGAGACGAAAAGTGGCAGCGCGCTGCTCAGCGAGGTCAGGCCGAACAGTCGTCTCAACCGCCTGCGTGAAGAACTCCAGCGTGAAGAGAGCCGTCTGAATTTTTTGCGTCAAAATGCACGCTCTCTCGAACTCCGTGCCCGCATCCGCCCGTCGCTCCCGTTGGGACAGGAGGGGGCGAACGGTGGCGGTCAGGAAGCCGCATCTCCCTGGGAGGAGCGGATCAAGCGTGCGGCCATCGACGAAACGAATCTCTTGGAAAAAATCGCCACTCTCAAAGCGCAGATCGCGGAACTTCGTGGCGAAGTCCAGCAGCCATCCGCAGTGGCCATGGACACGAGCGGTTGATCATATCGGCCAGAGGTGCGGTGCCGTGCCGCCAGCCTATCTCGGCCTTGGACGTCTGCGAGTGCTGACGAGCTTGGCGCGGGCGCTGAGCTGCATTTTGCGCCCCACGACCAGCATGATCATGATCACCACGGCGCGGACCATCCACCAGCGTTCCGAACTGGAGGCTGTGTTTGTGTCTTGGGATTCGATGGGAGTGGCGAGCTTGACCGCAGAATTGCCAGCGGAGCCAGGCGAGACGGTGGCTGCCGGCGTGCCTGCGGCGTTAGCAGCCGGAGCCGCATAACGGGATGCGGAGGCGAGTGTCGCTGCGGGCCGTGCAGGCATGTCTTCGCCGGGCGGGGTGGAGAGGCCGGCTTTCTGCTTCTTTTCCGCCTCCTGCACAAAGGGATCGTCTGCAAAGCCGGTGTCGTAGAGATACTCCGGCTCCTGTACGCTGAAGGTCACGTCTTCAATCTGGCCGTCCTGCTCAAAGACGCCGTGGATCGTCTGCATCGGTCCGGTCTGCTCGAAGATCTCGAAGCCCAGCCAGAAGTCCTCCAGGACCTTGCCCTCGATGGTTTGCACGAAGATCACATCCACATTGCGCGCCGCGTATTCGACCTCGGCCATCGGCGGGGTCTGCGCAGCATCCGGCCAGACCGGCGCAAAGCGTACGCCGGAGCCTAGCAGGGCCTTCTGCCGGTTGATCTCCACATGGATGTGCTGGTTCAAGTACGTGGCGATGCGCGGCTGTGCGGCGGTGAGCTCCGCCATGCTGATCTTCATGTCGCCATCCGTGTCGATGCCGGTGAAGCGCGTGAGCGTGAGGATGTTAAACGTCAGCCGGATCTCAAGCTGATGCGGCTTCGGCCGCACGCGCATCTCGCTCTGGTCGGCGGGGTGACCGAAAGCGAAATGACCAGCGACGAATGCCAGAGGCAGGGCGCGCCTCAGCCAGCGGGGTGAACGACAGAGATAGGACCTACGGGACACAGGGGACGAATAGGGCATCTTTGCGCATTCGTCATTCTGCATTGATTCGTTTTACTCTTCCTGCGGTCGTCGGTCTCGCTGCACTCGGCTCGTCATTCCACCGTGATCCAACACGGAAGACACGCCCCGCTGTTTTCGGTCCATGAAACCGCGTGGCACTGGCACAAACTTGGATTTTCACGGAGCAAGGTGAAGCGTCTGTGCTCAAATCGGCAAGCCCTTGGGGCGAGCGTAATGAGAGGGGGCTCATGCGCAGCATGCAGGCTAAGTCATTGCGACAGGAGCATTCCTTCGCCCATTTTGAGGGGGGGGGCATGCGATTCCGTCATTGACTCAAAGCGCGCGGCTACATTAGAAACGTTGAATTGGAAATATTGCATACGGTTCTTGTTAAAAGAACTGCTTGAAATGCGTTTTTCCAAGGCCGTGCGCGCTGCGGCTTCTCGTTCAAATACATCACATCATAAAACACGTCAGACACCCCATGAAGAAAACAGCACTCTCCCTCCTCTGCCTTGCCATCGGCCTCAGCTCCGCCTCCGCTGACGACGTCATCAAAGAAGCGATGAAGAAGAATTTCAAACCCGAGGACGCCATCGCCAAGAAAGTGGGCAAAGGTGAAGCAACCGACGCGGAACTCGATTCTCTGATCAAGTGCGTGCAGGCCATCTGCGCCGCCACACCCCCGAAAGGCGACAAGGCCGCCTGGGTGGAAAAGTGCAAGGGCATGGTCGCCGCGCTCAACAAAGTGAAGGCCAAGGACGCCAGCGGCATCAGCGAATTTAAGAAGGCCAACAACTGCAAGGCCTGCCACGACGTCTTCAAGCCTGCTAAAAAGTAAAAGTTTACGGCCTCGACTTGTATCGGGACTTCCGAAGGCTTCGCTCGCAAGAGCGGAGCCTTCTTTATTTCTGCTTCTTGCGTGTCCGGGCGGATGCTCCAATATCCGCCAACCATGCCCACCACGTACCACATCGTCCCCACAGAAGCCCACAACGACCTCGTCCGCGCCGCCTACAAGCATCGCGGCTACACCCAGGCGGAGGCCGAGGACGGCGCACGGTTTTGCGAAATGGCCTCGGCCCACGGCATCCGCACCCACAACGCCATCAAGGCCCTGCACCTCGATCACCTCTTCGGCAGCGCCACCGGCGGCTGCAAGCCGGGCGCGGAGATCGAGGTGATCAAGAAGCCCTTCGCCGCCAGCGAAGCCTGGGACGGCAAACTCAAACTGGGCCAGAGCGTGGCCTTCAGCGCCATGGAGCGCTGCATGCAGATGGCGGACAAATACGGCATCGGCCAGGTGAGCGTGGACAATGCCTTCCACTATCTCTGGGGCGGCGGCTACGTGATGGATGCGGCCAAGAAAGGCTACATCGCCTACACGAACTGCACCTCCACCCTTGGTGAAGTGGTGCCCTTCGGCGGCAAGTTCCCCGTGCTGGGCACGAACCCGCACTCCTGGGGCCTGCCGACGCAGGATGCCTGCGGTTTCCCGATCGTGATTGACTGGGCCACCTCCACCGTGGCCATGGGCCGCGTGCAGCAGCTCAAGCGTGAAGGCAAGCCTCTTCCTCCTGGCGCTGCCGTGGATGCTGCGGGCAAACCCACCACCGATGCCAATGAAGCCGCATGGCTGCTGCCTTTCGGCGCGCACAAAGGCTACGGTCTCTCCCTGCTCATCGAAGTCATGGGCGGCATGATTGGTGGCGGCCTGCCCACCCTGCGCGGCGGCGGTGCGCACCCCGACATCAAATCCAAGCCTTTCCCGGCCGGTGAGAAGCGCACCAGCAGCTTTTATTTCCAGGTCATTCACCCCGATGCCATCAGCACCGGCCTTTTCTCCAACGGCCGCAGCTTCAACGAAAACGTCAAAGCCGTGATCGGCGACATCCTCGGCCACGGCAACGAGAGCTGCATGCTCCCCGGCCAGCCCGAAGCGCAGAATGCCGCCCACACCGCCAAGGCCGGCGGCCTGCTCTTCAGCACCGCCGAAGTCGAAGCCCTCAATGAGATCGCCGATGAAGCGGGCATGCCACGCTTCGATGTCGCGGCATTGGGGACGTATGAGGTGCCGTAAAACAGCCCTCTCTATTGATCAGGTCACCTTCCTTTGCTCACCGGCGGCGGTAGAGGCGCTCAAGCTCGTAGATGCGATCCGTGAGCTTTTGCGCCTCATCGTAGTGCTTCTGCTCAAACTCCCATTTCTGCAGCTGCTCCACCACCGAAATGATTTCCGGGGCCACCGCCAGGACTTCGCGCAGGCAGCGTCCATACTCGGCTGTGTGGCCGAGCTTCTGCTCGAATTCGGCCAGATTCAGGAGCGGAACTGGGTAGTCTTTGGGACAGACATCCAATGCCTGCTTGAGCACGCTGACAGCACCGGTGTAATCCTTGTTTGAATCGACGAGATCCCTGGCCCGTGCCACCGAATGCACGACCTTCTCAACGGCCGAAATGGGGGAGGCTGGCCTGGCCGCATCAGCCGTCTTCGCCACAGCCTCCGATGCCGGCGGACGCTTCAACTGCTCGTGGGCCATGCTTTGAATCCGGGCGCTGTTTGGGTAGCGCTTCGCCAGGTCTTCCAGGTGGACCCTGGCTGCAACTTCGTCCCCCATCGTATGCGCGTTTTCATAGCGGCTGTAGTCTTCATCCAGCAGGGCCACGTCTATGGGATTGCTGGCAGCGGGCAATGGATGTGGAATGTTTTTTCCACCACGCGCCAGACGGCCGATCTCATCTCCCAGCGCGGTGATCGGCGAGAGCAGGATGAGCGCCTGCCGGCCATTCATCTCGATCCCTTGTTTGATGGCGACGAGCTCCCCCTGATTGTTGATCGCAAAACTGCCGGGACCGATGCAGGGCTGCTGCTTGAACATCAGGCCTGATCCCAGACTGAGCACCCGCGTAAAATGGTATTTGCTGAGATTGGCCGTTATACTGGTGCGTTTGGCAATGACCGGGCCCACAACGGGCGGAATGTCCGTTTCGAGAAAATCGAACGCCTTGAGCGCGATGAACGCAATGGTCTCGCCCATCTCGGGCTCCTTGGGCGCAATCGGCAGCCAGACCTTGGGACTGTAGTCAAACTTTATCAGCGCCACCTCCTGCTCGGGAAAGATCCCGAGGATGGTCCCGAAGGGCACCTCTCTGCCATCCTCGGCAAAGACGACCGGCCGCTGGGGCAGTGCGATCATGCTCAAGTCCACCAGTGCCAGGCCGTCTGCCGTGATGAAGACGCCCCTTCCTTCCATTCTGCCCCCATTCATAATGACCCCAAGTTCGATGGCTGCAGCCCGCTTGCTGGCTGCGATTTCCTTCAGCCCATCCGCAGCTGTGGCTGGCACTGGCAACAGACATGGGAGCAATGCAAAAACGAAGAGCCGTGCGATATGGTTCATATGCATTTTGAATGGATTATTTAAGCATTTAACAGAATGCTCTATTTTAATCGATTCAAAACTGCTCCGCGGGAAAGCGCCGCCCTGCATCTAATCCCGCAGTCACCGCGCCCGCCTGGTAGGGCCCCGCTGCGTCCGGGCCGAAGCTCCGGGTCTGTCCCAACACAGGCAGCCAAACAGGTCCGCCGTCCTTGGCGCGTGGAAAGCCAAGGTTCTGGCGTGACGCGACGCGGCAGGGGAGCTTCTTAAAAGGGGGAAAGCGATGAGGCAACAGTCCGCGCTGGGACGAGAGATTCCAGGGACGCGCACAGCGCATCCCTACCATCTGGCGCGGCGCATGCCCTGCAGGCCGCCCTCAGTAAATCATGGCATTATCCGGCGCGGTGGTTTCCTCCACCTTGGTGGCTTCGATGATGGGCACGGTCTGAGTGCCTTCCTTTTTGTAGCCCATCTTGCCGACGACTTTGACCCAGGTCATGTCTTTGAAATCGGGTGCCTTCTTGCCGAAGTCGATGGGCACGGAGTAGGGGCGGGCATCCGCAGCGCAGCATTGGACGAGCATGCGGAAAATGCGGAGGCGGTGGCCGTCGGCATTGTTCACCTTTTCCGGCAGCACCTGCGCCACGGTCTCCACCATCTGGCCGGTCAGCACCTTCTGCACCTCGACATCGCCACCGGTGTAGTAGAGTTCGGGGACTTCGAGGATGAAGTTGCCTTCCTTGCTCTGCGGCACCTGCTTCTTGAGATCTTCGAGGGTGAAGGTGCCGTAGCTCTTGGAAGCCTGTGCGGGCGGCGGAATGTTCTTCGGCGGCGTCTTGGTTTCTGCGGCGGCAGCAGAGGCAGCGGCGACTCCTGGAGGCGGCGTGCTGGCGGGCTTCGCGGGTTCTCCTGCCGTTCCGAGAGTCTGGGGACTGACCATGGCCGGAGGCTGATCGGCGACCTTCTCCGTGGTGACTTTCTCCGTCGTGGTGACGGCAACGGGTTTCCCGGTGTTCTTGGCCTTGTTTTGCAGTGAGAACTGCTCGGCACGAGAGGTGTCCGTGTAGTTCGGGTCGTACAGCCCCTTGTTCACGATGGCATTGGAGCTGTAGCGGTCCGGGGTGGAAAGCGCAGCCCATGACAGGGGCGCGGCAAGAATGATCAGCACCGCGATCCGGCCCGGCCAGGAACTTTCATCGAGAATGCCGTGCGCATGCCCTTCATGGCTGTGGGCATGGGGGTGTCCGTGATCATGCCCGCAGCAGCCCGCAGTCTTCGCATGATCGTGCGAGTGGTCGTGGCCGCAGTCTTTGTGATCATGATCGTGCCCGCAGGTGCCATGTTCATGGGCGTGCTCGTGACTATGGTCATGGCCGCAGGCGTCGTGCTTGTGGTCGTGGCTGTGATCATGCCCGCAGCTTTCGCCATGCTTGTGCGCGTGGTCGTGTCCGCAATCCTTGTGATCATGGTCGTCATGGGAATGGCCGTGATCGTGGCCTTCACAGCCCGCATCTTCAGCGCCCATGGTGAGCAGATTGAAGAGGCCCAGCACGGCCAGACCGATGCCGGACACCAGCACCATCGGGCGGAAGATGCCATCCGGTGGCAGGTAGTTCGTCAGACGACCGCTGATGTAGAAGTAAAGCAGCACGCCGCCCCACAGAAAGAGCATGGCGACACTGAGAAGGTGAACGAGGGTGCGGGTTCCACTCATGGCAGTTTAGGGTTTGATGTAAAGATGTTGAACCAGGTTCATCCAAGGCCCGGAAAGCAGACCGATGAGGATGAAAAGACCGATCAGAAGAGATACGACCACCTTGCGTTGGAAGACGCTGGAGTACATGAACAGGAGCTTGATGTCCATCATCGGGCCGAAGACCAGGAAGGCCAGCTTGGCCGCCATGGAGAAGGCGGTCATCGGCGCGGCGATGAAGGCGTCCGAGGTGCTGCACAGAGACAGGACGATGGCCAGCCCCATAAGGGAAGGGACGGCCAGCCAGTCATTGCCGGCCACGGTGTTCAGCAGCCCCTGATTGATCTGCGTGTTGAAAACGGACGTGATCACCACGCCGATCGCGAAGTACATCGCGGTATCCAGGAAGTCGCGCATGGAGCTGCGCATGGCGTGCACCAGCTTGCCATTGAAATTCGCCGCCGGAGCATGCACGTGGCCGTCATCCGCCGCATCCGCCTGGGCGATCTTGTTGGCGATGCTGGCCCGCAAGACCTGGCCCGGCTTGAAGCGCAGCACCACGAGGCCCACGATCACCGCCACGAGGTAGCCGAGCGACAGACGCGCGATCGTCATCGTCGCATTGCCCGCCGTGGCCCAGCTCAGGCCCTGGAATTCCTTGAATGCCGTCATCGTGCTGATGGCCACGATGGGGTTCATGATGGGGGCAGAGAGCATGTAGGTCACCGCGCAGGAAAGCGGCAGGCCCTTCTGCACCAGCCGCCGGATCACCGGGACCACCGCGCACTCGCACACCGGAAACACCAGTCCGAGGAAGCCCGCGATCAGCGTCGCCAGCACCTTGCTTTTGGGCAGCACCCGGTCCAGCAGCTTGGCCGGCAGGAAGGCATCGATGATTCCGGAAAAGACCGTGCCGATGAGGATGTAGGGGGCGCCTTCGAAGACAATGCTCAGGAAGGCCATGAGGATGTCCCCCATGCGGCTGGGTGCGGGCAGATCGGCGAGAAAAATCATGTGGTTGAGTAAGAGAGTGTTAAACGCGCCGAGAGGGCGGGTTCAAGCGGGAAAGAATGGGGAAATGGAGGAATATGAAATGGGGGGCGGGGTGCACCGAAGTCAAGGAGGAGCGTCAAGAGGTGTTGTCGTCCTCGTCCTCCTACTCGAACTCGTCCTCGATTATTGCGCTGCCTTGCCGCCCCTGCACAAAAAAGAAGGCAAGCAGACACCGAATGAGATTGTCTCTCAGCATTGCTTTTGGTGGAATGGCCCCATGAACGAACAGTCGAAATACCCGTGGGGGTGCACGCAGTGGGTGATTGTGCTGGCTGTGCTTTTGTTGGGCTGGATGCTGATAGCATCGTTTCTTCCCATGGTTTCCAAGCAAGGTGTTCAGATGCATGGGGTGAATAACTGCAAGCAGATCATTCTGAGCTTGAAGCTTTATGCCAGGGACAACAGCTCAGCATACCCAGATTCTGTCCATGAGAAGGAATCTGTATCTGCGAATCAGGTTTTCCGCTGGCTGTTCAAAGATGGAATTGTGGAGGCCGAGGGCATCTTTGGCTGTTCCAACAGCATGTTCGTTCCCGATGGGGTGATTGGTAATGCTCCGGACTTTGCCAAAGCTCTTACTCCCGGTGAGTGCCATTGGATGCTGCTCAAATCACAAACTGACACATCAACTGGGGATGCCCCCGTTGTTGTTGAAAACGCGATCAACGGTTCATGGCCGCCGCGATGGGATGTTTCGGCACAATCCGGGAGCAAGCGTGGTCGAGTGTGGAAGGGGAATAAAATAATCGTGGGACGTAATGATGGCTCAGTAGCTGTGGAAAAACTGCGCACAGATGGCACTATGGACTGGCATTCCCCGTCGAACCTCGATGAATACGGCAAAAGCTGGATCGACACCCTGACCCCCGAGCAAATCGCGAAGTTGGGTTATTGGGACATCGAGGAGAAATAACCCCGCACTGTGCCTGCCTTGCGCATCCGTGGGCAGGATTTGCGATGACCTATGAGGATGGGGGATTGATGCGTTGATGGGGTAACGCGCACCAACTCCAACTCGACTCCCATCCATGAAATCACTTCTTGCTCCTTTGCTGCTCAGTCTGGCCATGACCGCCACGGTATTCGCTGCCTGGCCCATCAATGATGAATGCCCAGTGGATCACAAAGCCTCACGCCCAATTTATCGCGTGAAGACGGATGAGGGCTTTGTGTCCTTCTGCTGCGTGGATTGCCTGCAAAAATTTGTCAAATCTCCCGGCGCCTACCCTGTAAAGAAGAAGGAAGTGGCGAAATAAGCTGCGGCAGCGGCGCTGCCACGAATTGGAAGCACGGGATCTGCGATGATCCCGTGCGCGCTCTGGACGTAGGTCGGCTGTGTGTGGCAGGCAGGACAATCTGCTTCACACAAACGCCCCTTCGCCAAGCCGCCCGACTGCGAGGATCTACCCACGCCACGGTGTTTGCTGCACGCCGATGCACGAGCGTTCAGCCACCACACCCGACCCACAATCACACAGGCATCGCTGATCTGGCTCGGACAACAGACCAGCGGCGCAGCCTTGAGTCCGGTGGCTTGTGCAGTCCTTGTTGCCACCCATGTCCTCTCCTCATCCGTTTGATCTCAAGGAACGCAGCATCTGGGTCTTTGGCGGCGCTGGTTATCTAGGCGCTGCCGTGGTCTCACAACTCGCGGAAATGCAGGCCCGC
>NZ_JBGANL010000112.1:0-7054 GCF_044222345.1 Prosthecobacter sp. | reverse complement strand
GCCATTGCTGGAGCGGATCCCCACCTGGAATGCCACGGTGATCCGGGAGGCGCTGACTTCCATGTCGCAGTTCAACGTGCATGGCCGGCTCAGCCGCATCACCGTCCCGACCCTGATCATGGTCGGAGCCAAAGACGGAGTGGCCACGCCGACTATCGCCAAGGGGATTCAGGCGCAAATCCCCGGCGCGAAGGTCGTCGAATTCGACACGGGGCATTTTATGATGGCGGAAGATCCCGACCAGTTTCGCACCGTGCTGGGAAATTTTCTGAAAGGCCTGCCGCGGTAAGATATCGCACCCTTCGCTGCAGGCAACCGACCAGCGGAGGCTCCGTCTGTGCGAGTCTGCCCTGTCCGGCCCGTTCCGTTCGCCTGCTTGACCCGGAGGCTCGATCCTCCGTTCGAAACGGACGGCAAGAATGGTATGATGCCGATAGTTGCTCGACCGGATCTTCATTCACCATCTGAGAGGACATCATGACTAAGCTTTCGACACGTCTCTTTATCACGGCCTCATTGGGCGTCGTGCTGTTCGCAGGGACTGGCCTGGCGGCGGAACCCGCCGATGTGGAGAAATTTGTGAACGCCCGCATCGAGATCGGCGAAATGATGACGAATTATTTCAAGGGCGGGGAGTCCTACGGGGCCGGGCAGCGGCCGTCGCCGGAGAAAATGAAGGAGATGGGCGACGACATCAACGCGAAACTGACCACGCTGTTGTCCAAGCATGGCTTGACGCTGGAGGATTACCGCGCGCGCAGCAAAGACGTGTTCGCCGATGATGCGGCGGTGAAAGGATATCTCGCCCAACATCCGGATCTGAAGACACGGTATGAGGCGCTCCCGTTGAATCGGATGAGTGGGGGTGGAGGAGGCAGCACCGGACGGGGCTACTAGCAGGCGGGTGAATCCTCACCACTCTGCGTGCTCACAAATTCGACCGCTCGGCGTATTGCATCAGTACGCCGAGCGTTTTCATTTGACCGCGGCTTTGCCGGACAGGCTAGTTGACCAGCCTGGTTAGACGACTTGGATCAGCAGATTGGTGAGATGCTCCATGCCGATGCAGTCGAGGATGCAGTAGGCGCGATATTGAGTTCGGTTCTTTTCCCCGGCCAGAAAACTCACGCTCGATTCCCGGTTCATCACCCAGACTGAGCCGGTCTCCTGCTTCCAGCCGTCTTCGGCCCGGATCGTGATCTGGTGCGTGTCTCCCACGGCCAGGCTGGTCATGTCTTCACCGAACACGAAGGTAATCTTCACCAGCGTATCTTTCGGCACCTGCAGGGCGCGCTTCGCTCCGTAGGGTCGGCCCTTCTCATCCAGGAATCCCTTTTCACTGACTCGAACCTTGATCTCGATCGAGGTTTTTTCCGGGGTGGCCGCAGCGGTCATCGCCGGTCCGGCGACGCTTGCGACAAACGCCAGCATGGTGGCCATGGTTGCCAATCGCTTTGTCATGTGAGTCATTGCTCTCGTGCTCCTCTATTGAGACCGCCTGCGATCGCAGGTGTGCCGTTCCCCTGTCATAGGGTGGCTGCGAGTCTTGCTGGTGGTGGACTACAGCTGGGGGCGACTCTTACGACAATGCGGAAGGTCACGCTCCGAAATTTCGTGTGCTGTATTCACCATAGCACAGGCAAGCAGGTTGGCTGCTGTATTCACCATAGCACAGGCAAGCAGGTTGGCAAGTTCTTTCACTCGCTCCGGCCGGGAGACGGCGGGCCTGAGGGAAACAGCGTAGGGAATCAGCGATGACGCCCACTTTTCAGTGAGTGGTCCGCCCTGGCTTGAATGACGGCAACCGGAGTTGCGCCCTGGCTGCGTCGATCGGGAGTTCGCGCCAGGCGCCCGGTTGGAGATCGCCGAGGGTGAAGGGGCCGTATTGAATCCGCCTCAATCTGGTCACCTCATGTCCCAGCGCCTTGAAGAGCCGCCGGATCTCACGATTCTTGCCTTCGGTCAACGTGACGGCCAGATGGGATTCCCGGCCTGAGCGTTTCTGAATGGTGACGGAGGCGCAGTGCAACCGCTCGCCCTGATCGTCCACCCCGTCAAGCGCTGCCCGGCCTGTCTCGTCCGAGACCTCACCACGCACCGTGACTAGATAGAGGCGCGGCACCTGCTGTTTCGGATCGGTCAGGAAGCTGGAGAGCGTCGAGTCGTTGGTGAGCAGGAGGAGACCACTCGTCGCCTGATCCAAGCGACCGACTGCGTGCAGGCTTTTCAGCTCAGGAGGAAGTACATCGAAGATGGTCTTTCGACCCTTCTCGTCCTGATGGGTCGTGACTACACCTTTGGGTTTATGGAAGAGAATGAATTGCGGAGGGCGCTGCTGGACCGGTCGATCGTCGATGGTGACGGCATCGCCGGGCCAGTCGATCCAGGTGTCCGGCATGCGTACCAGGCGTTGATTGATGCGGACTCGTCCGGCCCTGATCCATTCCTGTGCCTGGCTCCGGCTGGCAATGCCGAGTTTGGAGAGCAGTCGATCCAGCGTCACACGTTTCGCGCTGCTTGCCTTCGCGCGTGGCATGCTCCGCGCCGGCTTTCGGGGAGGAGGCACCCTGTCGGACGACGCCGGATCTCGTTGTGTGAAGTGCGGTTTGCCGGTCATGCTCATCGGGCCAAGCGGAGGGCCACGTCTGGATGCGGTCGCATGGTGTGACTGTACACTGCCGAGTGCGGAAAGAGAAGTCGATCGATTACAGCTGCTGTGGAGCGTGGGGCCGGGATCAGTTGGATGTATGTCGCATACCTGTGATGGTATGATGGCTGCGGCTTTGCAGCGAACGAGGGACCAGTCTCCGAGAGGACACCATGGTGATCAATCCGGCGCGTCTGATGAGCGGCATCCTGTTCGCGGTCGTCCAGTGTGTGGGAACCAGCTGGGCTGCCGAGCCGGCAGAGGTGGAGAAGTTTGTGAACGCGCGGGTCGAGGTCGGTGAGCTGATGACCAGCTACTTTCAGGGGTGGGAGCGATATGGAGAGGGGCAGCGTCCGTCGCCCGAGCGGATGGAGGAAATGACGGTCGAGATCAATGCCAAGCTCGAGCCGCTCCTGGCTAAATACGATCTGACGGTTGAGAGCTATCGTGAGCGGATCAAAGACGTATTGGCCGATGAAGTCGCCGTCAAAGGCTATCTCTCCCAGCACCCCGACGTGAAGAAGCGGTATGACGCTCTGCCCTTTGATCGTATGAGGCGTGATGGAGGCAGCGGCCGAGGTTATTAGCAGGAAGATAGCCCGAGGCTTCTGGAACGTGTATCTGAACGCTTGTGATGGGGCAAACATGCTGAAATACGTGGTGCTGGTGATGTTCTCGACGCTGCTGTTTTGCAACGTGGCGTCGGCGGAATGGATTCTGGTCGGCGGCACGCACAAGTATGACGGCTACGTGGATGTGGCCACGGTTGGTCCGACCGGCAAGACCGTGACGCTCTGGACCCTGAAGGACTTCAAAGTGGATCGGCAGATTCCGCAGGGGACCTATCGCTCCGTGCGCATCAAGAAGCAGATCGATTGTCTCGCTCACAAGAGCCGTCCCCTGCAGACCAAGTACTATGCGACACAAATGGGCAAGGGTCGTCCTTTGCAGTCGGGGAAAGGAACCAGGGAATGGTCGCGGGTGACACCCGGGAGTGACGGGGAGGCGGAGTTGAAAATTGCCTGCAAGACGGTCTAGCAGGCTGAGAATCGTCGTCAGGAAACTGGAGTCTGGTCCCCCCTGCGTTTAGAATGCCGCCCATCATGTCTGCTAATCCTCGTGTGATCATCGTCGGCGCCGGTCTTGCCGGCTTGGCTTGTGCGCGACATCTGTCGCAGGCCGGACTCGCCTGTAGCCTGCTTGAGGCATCCGATGCCGTGGGCGGACGGGTGAGGACCGATCGTGTGGACGGCTTCCAGCTCGATCGAGGGTTTCAGGTGTTTCTGACCGGTTATCCCGAAGCCGGGCGGATGTTGGATTATCCCGCGCTGCAACTCCAGCCGTTTCACCCCGGCGCGATGGTGCGGTATGCCGGCGGTTTTCATCGGATCAGCGACCCGCTTCGCCGTCCGCAGGATCTTCTCTCCACGATGATGAGCCCGATCGGTTCGTTCGGTGACAAGCTCAAGGTGCTCCGGCTCCGTCGGGATGCGTTGCGCCGGCAGCTCTGTGGGCAGGCGGGCGGAGGCGAGCGCACCACGCTGGAGGCCCTGCAGGTCTATGGGTTTTCTCCCGCCATGCAGCAGCGCTTTTTCCAGCCGTTTCTGAATGGCGTGTTTCTGGATCAGGCGTTGTCCACGCCCTGCCGGCTGTTTGAATTGGTCTGGGCGGCGTTCTCTCGCGGCGATATTGCGCTGCCGCAACAGGGCATGGGCGCGATTGCGAGCCAGCTGGCCGCGACTCTTCCAACGGAGTCGATCCGATTGAACGCAGCGGTCAGTCACTTGGACGGCACCACCGCGGTGCTGGCGTCCGGTGAACGACTCGCCGCCGATGTTCTGGTCCTGGCCACGGATGATGCCACCGCTGCCACGTTACGAGGCGCAAGATAGCCGGCGGGCCGCGCCCGGCGTGACGCGATCTGTCTGTATTTCGACGCGCCCGCTCCACCGGTCCGTGGACCCTGGTTGATTCTGAACGGAGACGGTCAGGGACCGGTAGGCACCGCCTGTGCCTTGAGCGAGGTCGCCTCCGGTTATGCGCCCTTGGGACGGTCGCTGATTTCGGTCAGCTTGTCGGGGCAACCATCTTCGCCGGCGGTGATCTCCAGCAAGCGGTGCGCCGGCAGTTGCGCGAGTGGTTTGGTGAGGAGGTGCATGTCTGGCGACACCTCCGGACCGATCACATCAAGAGAGCGCTGCCGCCGATTGAGGTCCTCACGGCGCAGGCATCAGGCCACCGTCGCCGCGGAGGCCGGGAAGTTGTATCAACGCGCACAGCTTGTCGAGACCGGGACGTTGGATGGGGCGCTGCTGTCCGGGCGAAAAGCCGCCGAGGCGTTGTTGGCTGACCATTGAGTAGAGTCGCAGACGGGGGGGCGGTCTTGAACGGACGGGGAGCGCGGGTCACGAATCATTTCGGATGGCGATGGCTGTTGGCGGCGACGATGGTGCTGTTGTCCTGTCCGCTGCCGTCGGCCTTGGCCGATCCGTCCTCCCAGCATCAGCTGCAGGCGCTTGCCGGGCAGGGCGATGCGAACGCGCAATGGATGTTGGGACAGGCCTTGCTCACGGGCAGTCTCGGGGAAACCGATGAGGCCGAAGCGGTGAGGTGGCTGCAGTTGGCGGCCGACCAGGGCCACGCCTTGGCGCAACGCGACATGGGCATGTTGTATGAGCAGGGGCAGGGGGTGACGCAGGATGTGCTGGAGGCGTTCTTCTGGTATTCCCTTGCGAGTCGTCAGGACAGCAGTCGGGCCAGACTCCGCCGTGATGCGTTGGCGGCGATGCTCACCGCGGAACAACATGAGGCCATTGCGGCACGTCTCAAGGGATGGCGGCCGAGAAAATAATTGGTCGTTGTCAGGGGTTATTTTTTTCGTCTGAAGAGATCGGTGCTGAGTGACTGAATACGGTCGAGGAAGAGCATGCCGTTCAGATGGTCCACTTCATGCTGAAAGGCGAGCGCCTCGAATCCTGACGCACTCACCGTGACGACCCGGCCGTCCGGCGCCATCCCCTCCACGAGCGCCTCCTCGTAGCGCAGCACATTACCCGTGTAGTCCGGCACGCTCAGGCAGCCTTCCCGCACGCTTTTTTTCCCTTCCAGCGAGAGAATGACCGGGTTCAACAGCACGACCAATCCATGGCCCCTCTCGCCCTTTTTTCGTGAGACGTCCACGACGATCACCTGCACGGCATGCCCGATCTGGGGCGCCGCCAGTGCCACGCCGGGTGACGCGGCGAGCGTATCCAGCATATCTTGAACCACCGCTTGCACGGCCGGATCGGAGGGGGCGACGGCGGCGTTCGTGGATTTGAGTGCCTGATGGGGGTACTGCAGAATCGGACGGATAGCCACGATCAGAAGGTGACACTTTCGAGCAGACGGAAGGTCAAATCAACACCCAGCAGTGGCTTCAATTGTTCCAGGGCCTGTCTGAGCTGGTCGGCTTGCTGAGCCTCCGACAATTGAATCTCCAGGACCATGACATAGATGGGACGCTCTCCCGATCCAACCACGCGGGTATTCATGTCGGTGATGTTGCCGTTGTGCTGGGCGACGGTGCGGGCCACCTGTGCCACGATGCCCGGATGATCGGCCCCGTAAACCGACAACATGAACGTCGGTACCTCCAGGGCCGTCTGCCTGGTTGCCGCCTGGTCCGGCATTGCTCTGCACAAGACGGCAAGGTCCAGCGGAGTCGTATAGGGCGTCAGGCGTCGGCCAAGCTCCTCGGCGGCGATTCCCTCTGGAAGGCGCACCATGAGCATCATGGTGAACTCGCCACGAAGCCGGGTCATGCAGGTGTCTTCGATATTACAGCCGAGTCGGTAGAGGCTATCCGCCATCAGGGCGACGATACCGGGACGGTCTTGCCCGAAAGCGGTGACAATCGCGAAATGGTTCATTGGCATCTCGTGGGTCGCAAGAGTGGGTGCAGGCTGCGAGTAGAATGCTGCAATTGTGGAAGATTAGCAAGCGCCGGTCGCACGTGCGTGGTTGGACAAGCGGAAGGGCCCGGTCCTACGTTCGTCGTTTTGTCCGATTCGTGGGTTGAGCGGTGAGTGGATCATCCGGCCAGTGGTGGCGTGGGTAGCGGCCTCGCAGTTCTTTCTTCACCTCTTGATAAGTCGAGCGCCAAAAGCTTGCCAGGTCTTTCGTGACCTGGACAGGCCGTCCCGCCGGCGAGAGCAGATGCACCATCACCGGCACCCTTCCACCCGCGATGCGCGGTGTCTCCTGACAGCCGAACATCTCCTGGAGTCGCACGGCCAGCACCGGCGTCTCGTTCTGATCGTAATCCAGCTTCACATGGGAACCACTCGGCACGGTGAGGTGTGTGGGCACGAGCCTGGGAAGCTCCTGCCGCTGCTGCCATGTGAGGAGGCTTTCGAGCGGCGGTTG
>NZ_JBGANL010000111.1:0-6581 GCF_044222345.1 Prosthecobacter sp. | reverse complement strand
GTGATGAGCTACGAAGGGCAAAGCGGAGGAGGCGGAGGTGGCGGAGGCTTGGAGATTCGGCCGTGGGAAATCGTGGCTCGGGTGGGCTGAAGGGGGCGATGGGCGGGTGGGATTGACGATTGATGAGCAATCGATTTTTGATTTTAGAGGTGATGAGAGGGTGGCTAAGCATGCTGCAATCGGCGTTCGACAATCGGGGGGGGGTGCTAGCGTTTGGGTTCTTAACCAACCCCCAACTACCCACATTCCATGTCCGACATCGCTCTCGCCAAAGGTGAAAAATTTCTCGAAGACAACGCCAAGAAGGAAGGCGTGACGGTGACCGCGAGCGGTCTGCAGTACAAGGTCATCACCCCCGGCACCGGCAAGAGCCCGAAGGCGACGGACACGGTGGAAGTGCACTACGAGGGCACGCTGATCGACGGCACGGTGTTTGACAGCAGCTACCGCCGCAAGGAGTCGATCGAGTTCCCTCTCAATCGCGTGATCGCGGGGTGGACGGAAGGTGTGCAGCTGATGCAGGAGGGGGCGAAGTATCGCTTCTACATTCCTTCGAAGCTGGCGTATGGCCCGCGTGGCGCGGGGCGTGACATCGGGCCGAATGAGGCGCTGATTTTCGATGTGGAGCTGATCAAGGTGAAGTGAGGCAAGGGCCGGTTCTTTGTTTTTTTGCTGGGCGGCGCTGCGGTGCCGCCCAGTTTTTTTTGGTGGTGTTGGCGTGGCAGGTACGCTGAGGGTGAAGGAAGCGGGTGTGGTTTCACCCCAGAGGCCGAACCGAGGGGCACGGAGGATTCGATCCGTCCCGATTTCTGAGGCGGAGGCGGTGTGACTGAGGTTTCCAACGCGAATGGTTCAGAATATCCGCGAATTTTCGCGAATGACGCAGAAAGAGGTGGCGGTGGAGCTGGGACGTTCGTTTTTGCCGCAGAGGGGGCAGAGAGGCAGAGGGGGCAGAGGGGACTGGGGAGGTTTTGATTCGTGGAAATTGGCGGGCACTCTTGCGGCATTCGTGTTTGAAATTCGGAGGAAAACGCCAACGCGAATGAAGAGGAATATCCGCGAATTTTCGCGAATGGTGGCAAGGGGCTGGGGGGGGACGAGTTTGTCGCTAGGACAGGACGGGTGTGGCGTTATGGGGGGATGTGGATTCGATTTGCTGCTTTTTCGTTTTTCCTGGCGTGGGTGAGCTGCGGTTTGGCGGGGCAGCCGAATATTGTGCTGATTGTGAGTGATGATCAGGGCTACCCGGATCTGGGGTGCATGGGGACGAAGCCGCTGATCACGCCGAATCTGGACAAACTGGCGGCGGAGGGGGTGAGGGGGACGAATTTTTATGTGACTTGGCCGGCGTGCACGCCATCGCGGGGGAGCATTCTGACGGGGCGGTATCCGCAGCGGAACGGGCTGTACGACATGGTGCGGAATGATTTGGTGAACTATGGGTACCGGTACTCTGCGGAGGAGTATGCGGTGTCTCCGGAGATGACGCTGGGGCTGGATGTGCGGGAGGTGACGCTGGGGGACATGCTGCGGAAGGCGGGGTATGCGACGGGTTGCGTGGGGAAGTGGGACATGGGGCAGGCGAGGCGCTTTCTGCCGCTGCAGCGGGGCTTTGATTTCTTCTACGGGCACGGGAACAACGGGATCGACTACTACACGCATGAGCGGTACGGCGTGCCTTCGCTGTTCCGGGGGAATGCGCGTACGGAGGAGGACAAAGGGAAATACGTGACGGAGGTGTTTGAGCGGGAGGCGCTGTATTTCCTGAACGAGCATGCGGGGCGGAAGCCGTTCTTTTTGTACCTGGCCTTCAACGCGCCGCATGGGGCGTCGAGCTTTGGGGAGGGGACGAAGGAGGGGGAGAAGAAGCTGAGCGAAGGGGTGCAGGCGCCGGAGAAGTACGTGGCGATGTATCGTGGGAAGGTGAAGGACGAGAAGCTGGCGCGCTACTGCGGGGCGGTGACGTGCATGGACGAGGCGATCGGCGCGGTGATGGAGGCGGTGGAGAAGGCGGGGCAGCGGGAGAACACGATCTTTGTGTTTCTGTCTGACAACGGCGGCAGTGGGAACGGTGGGAATGAGCCGCTGCGGGGGCACAAGAGCACGATGTGGGAGGGCGGCCTGCGGGTGCCCTTCATCCTGCGCTGGCCGGGGAAGGTGCCGGCGGGGAAGGTGACGGATGAGTTTCTCACGTCGCTGGAGCTGGTGCCGACTTTGGTGAATGCGGCGGGGGCGAAGGGGCCGGAGGGTGGCCCGTCCTTCGCTAAAGCTACGGAGGGCAAGACTGCGAGCAGTCTTGACGGCTTTGACATGCTGCCGGTGCTGCGGGGTGAGGTGAAGTCGCCGCGGAAGGAGATGTTCTGGCAGCGGCGCGGGGACAAGGCGGCGCGGTTTGAGAACTGGAAGTGGATCGAGTCGGGGAAGGCGAAGGGGCTCTACGATTTGAGCGCGGACATCGGGGAGACGAAGGATCTGAGCGCGGAAAAGCCGGAGGTGGCGAGGATGATGAAGGGGAAGTTTGAGGCGTGGCGGGCGGAGATGGATGCGGCGGAGCCGAGGGGGCCGTTTCGGGATTACTAAGGGCGCGGCGGGGGGTGGGGAAAAATTTTAGTTGGCTCAAGATGAGGTGTTTAAATGGCAATAAACTGTCAAGAATGCGCCATAAATGAGAGTTTTTTAACAAATTGTGTGTGGGACGAATGGCGGAGATGTGCTATATAAGAGGTCTCCACCCAACTATGAGCAGCGCCCCTGAGATGACATCATCCAAGCCCCAGGCCACGATTTCCGAATGGAAAAAAATTGTCGCCCCTTTCACGGTTCCTTCGATTCCACGTGCCACCTGGCAGATTGTAAACACGTTCGTTCCCTATGTGCTGCTTTGGTGGGCGATGTATTGGAGCCTGTCGGTTTCCTACTGGCTGACGCTGGCGATCGCGGCGGTGACGGGGCTGCTGCTGGTGCGCATTTTCATCATGTTCCATGACTGCGGCCATGGGTCGTTTTTCAAGTCCAAGCAGGCGAACAGCGTGCTGGGCTTCATCTGCGGGATGCTGACGTTCACGCCGTATTCGCACTGGACGTGGCAGCACTCGGTGCACCACCAGACCTCCGGAGATCTGAGCCGCCGCGGTGACGGGGACATCTGGACGATGACGGTGAAGGAATTCCAGGAGGCGAGCCCGACGCGGCGCTTCTTTTACAAGCTGATCCGCAATCCGATCACGCTGTTTGTGGTGGGGCCGCTGGCGCTGTTTTTGATCCATCAGCGCTTCCCGTCCCCACGGGCGAAGGGCAAGGACCGCAAGTCCGTGATGACGATGAACATCGCGCTGGTGCTGATGATTGTGGGCCTGAGCTACGTGTTTGGCTTTAAAAACTACGTGCTGATGCAGCTGCCGGTGACGATGTTTGCGGGAATCGCCGGGATCTGGATGTTTTATGTGCAGCACCAGTACGAGGACGTGTACTGGGAGCACAAGGAGGAATGGGACTACACGACGGCGGCGCTGGAGGGGAGCTCCTTCTACAAGCTGCCGAAGATCCTGCAGTGGTTCACGGGCAACATCGGTTTCCACCATGTGCACCACCTGAGCTCCCGCATCCCGAACTACTACCTTGAGAAGTGCCACAATTCGCACCCCCTGTTTTATTCGATCAAACCGCTGTATTTCTGGGAGAGCCTGAAGTGCATCAACCTGCGCCTGTGGGATGAGTCTGACCGCAAGCTGATCTCGTGGAAGGAGTACCGCCAGCGCTATGCGCAGCCGGTGGCTGCGAAGGCGGAGGAAGTGGATCCGGCGGATCTGCCTTCGCCGAGCGAGATCGGGTCTGGAATGTCCTAACGGGCGGGTACCGGATCAATCATCCAGAATTTGAAGCCCGCGGGGAATACCTGCGGGCTTTGTTTTTTTGGGAAAGAGGCACCCTTGGCGAGGTGTGGTATTGGGCCGGCGAAGTGAAGCCTGCGGCGGGGCTTTTTGCAAACGCTGCTGGTGATCGCTGGGTGTGGAGGAGCGGTGGGTTTGCTTCCCTGGTCGGTTGCTTAGAGCATTTTAAATTATATTATAGCCTAATGAGGCGGCGGCGGTGGACGCGGATTTGATGGGTGTGGCGGAGCGCCGCACAGGGGACTGTGCGGACCACTTTGCTGTCGCCCTCGCGATAGCTTTGGATTTTTGAACCTAGATGAGGCCACATTTTTATTTAAAATGCTCTAGGCAACCCAGGGCTTGTCGCTGCGCTCCTGCGCCCTGGGCTGAATCCTTCGCCCTTTCAGGGCTGGTGTGTGGCGGGGGAATGGGCAAAAGCGGTTCTCACTGGGCACCATGGATTCAGTCTCATTTTTAACGGCTCATGGTATTATTCAGTGCATCCGGAGGACCGCACTCGTACTTTGTATCATGTCTGTTTTTCAGCTTAACACGGAGTACAGCCCCCAGGGGGATCAGGCGCAGGCGATTGCGAAGCTGACGAAGTCCGTGCGTGCGGGGAACCGGCACCAGACGCTGATGGGGGTGACGGGATCGGGGAAGACCTTTACGATGGCGAACATCATCGCGGAGGTGGGGAGGCCGGCGCTGGTTTTCTCGCACAACAAGACGCTGGCGGCGCAGCTGTACTCGGAGTTTAAGAATTTTTTCCCGAACAATGCGGTCGAGTACTTTGTGAGCTACTTCGACTACTACCAGCCGGAGGCGTACATCGCGCGGACGGACACGTTCATTGAGAAGGACAGCGCGGTGAATGATGAGATCGAGCGGCTGCGGCTGGCGAGCATGGGGGCGCTGATCACGCGGCAGGACACGATCATCGTGGCGAGTGTGTCGTGCATCTACGGCCTGGGTTCTCCCGAAGATTATGAGGGGATGATGCTGCCGCTGAACGTGGGGCAGCAGATGACGCGGGAGACGCTGCTGACGAAGCTGGTGGACATGCTGTATGAGCGGAACGACGTGCAGTTGACGCGCGGGAAATTTCGGGCGCGGGGGGATGTGATCGAGGTGGTGCCGGCGTATCTGGAGAACGAGGCGATCCGGATTGAGTTTTTTGGCGATGAGATCGACCGGATCAGCGCGGTGGATGTGCTGACGGGGACGGTGACGCTGAAGATGCCGAGCTACACGATTTTTCCGGCGAAGCAGTTTGTGACGCCGGGGGACAAGCTGCGGAAGGCGATCGTGAAAATCCGCGAGGAGATGGAGGAGCGGGTGGCGTGGTTTGAGAAGGAGGGGAAGCTGCTGGAGGCGCAGCGGATCAAGATGCGGACGCAGTATGACATCGAGATGATGCAGGAGATGGGCTTCTGCCAGGGGATCGAGAACTACAGCCGGCACCTGACGGGGCGCGAGCCCGGGGCGACGCCGGGGACGCTGCTGGATTTTTTCAAGGAGCCGCCGCTGATGTTCATCGACGAGAGTCATGTCACCGTTCCGCAGATCGGCGGGATGTACGAGGGTGACAAGTCGAGAAAGACGGTGCTGGTGGAGCATGGGTTCCGGCTGCCGAGCGCCTTGGACAACCGGCCGCTGCGCTTTGAGGAATTCATGGGCAAGGTGGGGCAGCTTGTTTATGTGAGCGCGACGCCTGCACGGTTTGAGATTGAGAACAGCGTGGTGGGAAATACCAGCTACATCGCGAAGGTGGCGGATGCGCTGCCGATGACGCGGACGGTGAAGATCAGCGGGAGCGCGGAGGCGGTGGATAAATTTGATGTGACGACGAAGGGGCGTGCGCTGGTGGTGGAGCAGATCATCCGCCCGACGGGGCTGCTGGACCCGATCATCACGATCAAGCCGCTGAAGGGGCAGATTGATGAAACGATCGAGCTTTGCCGGCAGCGTGTTGAGAAGAGGGAGCGTGTGCTGGTGACGACGCTGACGAAGCGGACGGCGGAGGATTTGACGGACTACCTGCGCAATCTGGATTTCAAGGTGCGATATCTGCACAGCGACATCGATGCGATCGAGCGGGTGGAGATTTTAAGAAGCCTGCGCGCGGGGGACTGCGATGTGCTGGTGGGGATCAACCTGCTGCGTGAGGGGCTGGATCTGCCGGAGGTGAGCCTGGTGTGCATTCTTGATGCGGACAAGGAGGGCTTTTTGCGGAGTGAGTCGTCACTGATACAAACGGCGGGACGCGCGGCGCGGCATGTGAACGGGGAGGTGGTGCTGTTTGCGGACATTGAGACGAAGAGCATTCGGGCGCTGCTGAGCATCAGTGGTTACCGCAGGCAGGTGCAGACGGATCACAATGAGAAGCATGGGATCACGCCGCAGACGGTGCAGCGTGCGGTGCAGGAGAGTCTGCAAATTTTGGGCAAGGCACGTGAGGTGGAGGAAAGCGTGGTGCGCGAGGGGGGCGGGGATTTTGCGATCACGGAGACGATCCGTGAGCTGGAGCAGGAGATGGCGGATGCGGCGAGCAAGCTGGAGTATGAGCGTGCGGCGCTGCTGCGGGATCAGATTCGTGAGCTGAAGAAGCGTGCGGGGCTGAATGCGGATGACAGCGGGGCGCTGCCGGCGCAGAGGAAGAGTGTGACGTATGGAAAGCCGAAGAGGGGCGGGAGGAAGGGGAGGTAG
>NZ_JBGANL010000045.1:0-44588 GCF_044222345.1 Prosthecobacter sp. | reverse complement strand
AACCTGACGTCGGTGCCGGATGAGTCCATCGCGGTGTTGAAGGCGGAGATGAAGGATGTGGAGATCTGCGAGGTGGAGGTGGGGGTGAAGGTGGGGGATACGGTGGAGCTGACGGAGGGGCCGATGCGCGGGATGAAGGGGATCGTGAATGCGATGCTGACGGGCGTGGAGCGGGTGAGGATTCTGCTGGAGTTTCTGGGAAGAGAAAATGCGGTGGAGGTGTCGCTGTCGAAGATTCTGACGGAGCATAAGCCGAGGGATGTGGTGGCGGCGCGGTGATGGAGTTTGCTGTGGTTGGCGGTGGTTTGGTCGGAGTTGCGAGGAAGGATATGGCTGGGTGACTGTGGCGATTTGGGATGAGGCGGAGTGGTGGGATCGAGGACGAGTTCGAGTAGGAGGACGAGGACGAACTGGGGAGGGAACGTCGGGGATCATCAGGGTCGCGCCCTTCGGGGGTATCATCGTTGGCGGGCATACGACCACGGTCCAAGCGGGGTGCGATTTTTGGATGAGCAGCGCTTTGGCGTTGCTGAACCCTCAAACCCTACACCTTATGAAAACATTCATTCTTAACGCGATGGCTGTGGTTTCTCTGGCTTCCTGCGCGACGGGGCCGAGTGCTCAAACCGGTGCTGTGATCGGTGGCCTGGGCGGCGCGGCTGCCGGTGGCATCATTGGCAGTCAGAGCGGCCGTGGCCTGGAAGGCGCGGCGATTGGCGCGGGCCTTGGTGCCCTGGCGGGCAACGCGATCGGCAACTCGCAGGATCAGCGGCGGTATTCCAACAGCGGCTATGGGCCGTACTACGGCCGTCCGGGCTACTATCGTGGCTACTGATTCTGAGTCGTTGCGTTCGACCTGAATCGAGGCTGACTAGGGGCGCTGATGCCGGCGTCCCTTTTCAGCCTGCATTCTAGAGTGGCGAGAGAAATCCTGACGTTGGGACGTTCGTTTTTGCCGCAGAGGGGCTGAGAGGCGGAGGGGGCAGAGATTTGAACCGCTCACCACACGCGCACCTAGGGCACTGATTAAGGCGTCCGGGAAAAGAGCGCTGCAGGCTTGGCGCGTGCTGTCAGGAATCGACTCCTGACGCTTTTCCTGCTGGCTTTTTTCCGCTGCTTGGGAAGTTGATAGGGGGAGGTTTACAGTCGTTGACGATTGTTGACGGTGGTTTGGTCGGACTGTTGAAGCGGAGGGGAATGCACCGCAAAGATCTGGAGAACGCAGAGATTCCAGATTTGAGTGCCTACGGAGCCGAGCGGAGCGAGACAGACGAACGCGGTGAGCCCGAAGGGGAGCGTAGCGAATCAACGCGCAGAATACACGGAAGACGGTCCAGAAAAGGAGGCAGGCGGAGAGATTGGGAAGACGTAAAGATGAGTTTGGGAAGCAGGCGGCCGCGAGGTTGCTTGGTTCGAGGGGGCCTGCGGAGTCAGCGGCGCAAGCGGTGGGAAAAGGTGCGGCGGGGTGCAGCCGATGCCGGGCAGTCGCGGGGTGTGCTGGGTGAAAATGACGCACTGGGTCGCCTAGGGGGGAGATCGTTGAAGAGCATTGTCTATCAGAGGCTTGCCATTGGAGTATGCTAATTTTTGCCTGACATCTTCTATCCTGCCATCCTCTGCCAAATTTATTGCGCCCACACCGTATCTATGCAAGGCATGAACCCTAAGATTCAAGCCGGGCCCTTAAGCCTGTGATCACCTCCACACGCGATTAGTCATGCAGAGCCAAGAGCCGACCTTACAAGCCCCTTCGGACCACGAACTAGTTCTATACGAAGCGGAGTCGCGTATTAACGAATACCAGCGCTCTGACAACACATCTTTGGACTTATCATCAATTGGCCTCACCAGTCTTCCGGAATCGTTAAGGCAATTGACTGGCCTGAAAACGCTCAATCTTCACAACAACAAACTTTCCACACTGCCTGAGTGGTTAGGACGGTTGACCGAACTACAAGCGTTGCTACTCGCCGGGAATTACTTAACAACGCTGCCGGAGACATTGAGCCAATTAGTAGGACTGAAGTCGCTCGACCTTAACAAAAATCAACTCAACGCGCTGCCCGAATGGCTTGCGCAATTGACTGGGCTACAAACTTTGATGCTTGGACGTAATAAGCTAACAACGCTGCCGGAGGCATTGAGTCAGTTAACGGGGCTAAAGTCACTTGATCTCAACAACAATCAACTCACCATCTTGCCTGATTGGCTGGGTCAGATGACCGGCCTCCAACTACTGATGCTCGGCGGCAATCAGTTAACAACGCTACCGGAGACGCTGAGTCAATTAGTAGGACTGAAGTCGCTCGACATCAATAAGAACCAGCTCACCGTGTTGCCTAAATGGCTGAGTCATTTGACAGGACTGAAGGCTCTTCACCTTAACAACAACCAACTCACCACACTGCCTGAGTGGATTGGCCAATTAACATCATTGGATACACTCAGGCTCAATGGCAATCAGATATCCACCCTGCCTGTGAGTCTGAGTTTTCTTCCGAAACTTAGTAAGCTTGAAGTGGGAAGTGGAATGCTCCGCGCTGACCTTGCCGCAATCTGGAAACGTGGCGGGTGGAAGGCCCTCTGTAGCCAGCTCCAACAGCTTGAAGTCGGAGAAGATGTGCTCACTGGGAAACTAATGCTGGTTGGCAACGGTAAAGTCGGCAAGAGCTGTCTCCTTGATGCTCTGCGTGGAGTCACTCCCAGACACGAGCGCGACACCACCCATGGCATGGTCCGGGAACAACTGCATTTGAGTTTATATGGATCACTGATAGAGGATGATGCAAGGCGACAACTGCCGGGCGCACGACTGGACGTCATTGATTTTCAGTGCTGGGATATGGGCGGACAGGAGGCCTACTGGACAACACATCAGATGTTTTTCACCCCGGAGGCGCTTTATGTGATGGCTTATCATGGCCGTGAGGGTATCGCACGCGGGCAAGTGCGTGAATGGCTGACACTCATACGTAACCGAGCCACAAGCCGGGCGCGCGTGCTTCTTGTCGCTACTCACTGCCGACAGGTGGACTCAGTAACAGAACCGGACTTAAGCAGTTTGGATGAGGACATGCGTGCGATGATCGTCGGCTATGTAGCTGTAGATAGCTTTGAACCCCATGGCATCGAAGAACTTCGACGTCAATTGGCTATTCAAGCTCTGGGGAACAATTACTTCAAACGGCGGATGCTGGGCGGGTGGACGATCTTTCAGATTGCGCTGGCTAGGACGATGATGCCGTTCGTAAGCCTTGAGGAAGTGGTCAAAGTGAGCCAGCAAAACGGCCTGAGCCGGGAGGTGGTCTTGCGACTTTTACAGCTCGCTCATGATGTGGGCGTTGTGCTATGGCACCACCAAAGCGACGAACCTGCACGTTACGTGGTCCTGCATCCTGACTGGCTGAGTCAGGCCGTAGCCTTTGTACTAAAGTTCGAGCCTGCGAAACAGTCCAACGGCATCATCTCGCACCACGACTTGTCGCAGTTGTGGGCAACTCCGCCTTATCCTGACAGCCAGGGTTACCCTGCGGATGTCCATTCCATGCTCGTGGCGCTGATGGAGGATACTGAGATCAGCTACCGTCTGCCTGTGCGCCGTGGTGTCACCAGCCAAGGGGAGACATCCCTCATTGCACAACTCGTGGCCCGAACTCCGCCAACCGTATGGAGAACGCGCTGGGAAGCGCCAATGGAAGGTGCACACACTGAAATGGTACGACTTTTCAGCTTCTTGCCGCCGCAGGGCCGCAAACTTCAGCGTCTGGTTGGCTTGGCCTACAGACTCATCGTCCGTCTGCATGAGTATTCGTTGGGGCACGAGGATTATACACAGGCCGTTCACTGGCAGCACGGCCTACTCTTAACCAATGATTATGGTGATCTGGCCCGCATTGAGTTCCGGGATGACGATGAGTTGGAGATCAGGGTTCGTGGCTTGATTCCCATGAGCTTTATGGACCGGCTTAGGGATACGCTGCATGAAGTGGTCAGTGACTTCTGGAAGGGTGTGAGCATCCGTGAACTGGCGCTGTGTGGAGAACACTGCCCCAGTGGAATCAGGGCCGGAGCTTTTGATGTGGAGTTATGCAAGGAAGACCTGCGTGAGGGCATAAGCCACACGCGCTGCTCAGTGGAAAACTGTCGGAAGAAAGTGCCTCTGCAAAGCCTGCTGATACCCCCTCCGATGCCAATGATGGTGAATGAACTCCGCGATCTCATGGAGGCTCGCTTTGATTCTTCCGACACGCAAGCTGCCACGATCAGCAAAAAGATTGATGCGCTGGGCGATCAGATGGCCGCATTCAAACAGTTGGTTCGGGATGACATTCGCGCCGTCCTGGCAAATATGACAGACGACGCACACGATGGGCCACGTCTGTTCAGCGTGAAATTCATGGAACCAGGTTTCTTGAACAAGCCAGGGTGGGCAGCCACGAAACTCAAAGTGACCCTATGGTGTGAGCACAGCCATTGGCCCATACCGTTCCACGATGATAATGTGACTGAGAAGGGGATGTATGAACTCGATGTGCCGAAGCAGTGGCTTGTCAAAGCTGGCAAGTGGCTGAAAATCAGCGGGAGGCTCGTGCTCTGGATCAAAACTCTCGGACTTGCCGGAGATCTCCCTGGTGTGTCCAAAGAGCTGGAAAGATCAGTGATGGATGAGGCGGATACAGCGCAGAAACTGGCTGACAAACTCAAGGCCGATGAGGAAGCCTTTAATGTCGAGGAGGCGATCGCAATATCTGGGTTGAGGCCTGAACCGGCATCGCTAGCGGAGCGCGCCTACGGAGAAGTGTTGGATAAGGATGACGAGTTTGCCCGCTGGCTGCGGGCGCAGATCAGAGCGAAGGACTCCCACTTCGCCGACATGAGGAAGGTGACGGACATCACAGGTAAGGTGCTGTGGGTGCATCCGAAGTTTCTGGAACACTACCAGAAACCTCTGCCGCGGATGTCTTAAGTCTACCCGGTGAAGCCATAGTCATGCAGAAATGGTGGTTCATCCGGGAAGTTGGTGCATACGAGGCGGGATGATGGCAGAGGGGAGCAATGAGCCAGAGTTTGCTATATCACGCCTTTGGCGTGCGCGAAGGCTACGAGTATCGCAGCACGAAGTATGTGGAGGGCCGGGTGGAGTTCCATCTGGCCGTCAAAGATGAGGACATCGAGTGCCCGCACTGCCAGGGGCGGGAGTATTGGAGGCGTGGCAAAAGACAGCGGCGGATCAACACCCTGCCAATCGGCCCCAAAGCGGTGGTGCTGGTGGTGGAGGTGCCCAAATGCGAGTGTCGTGCCTGTGGCAGAAGCTTCGAGCACTCCCCCCCTTTGCCCCCGCCTACAGCCACCACAGCCGCGCCCTGGCTCGATTCGTCTGCGAGCTGAGCCGCTGCATGAGCCTGCAGGACGTGGCGCGCTTCACCCACCTGGGCTGGGACACGGTCAAAAGCATCGTGAAGGCCGATCTGGCGCGGCGCTTTGAGAGCGTGCCGCTGCATGGGGTCAGCCGCATTGGCGTGGACGAAAACTACCTCGGCAAGAAGGCCAAATACGTCACGCTGGTGGTCGATCTGGAAAGCGGGCGCGTGCTATGGGTGGGCAAAGGGCGCGGCAAGGAGGCATTGGAGGGCTTCTGGGAGCGGCTGCGGCGCAGCGGCGCGCACATCGAGGCAGTGGCCTGTGACATGAGCGGCGCGTATTGGAGCGCCATCAACGAGCACCTGCCCGAGGCCGCGCTGGTGTTTGACCACTTCCACATCATCAAGCTGGCCAACGAGAAGATCGACGAGATCCGTCGTGGCTTGCAGCGCACGCTGGAACTCGGCGGGCAGAAGTTCATCAAAGGCACGCGCTACCTGCTGCTCTATGGCAAGGAAAACCTGCCGCCGGACAAGCGCCCTAAGCTGGAGGAGGCCCTCGCTTACAACGAGCCGCTCTCCAAAGCCTACTATCTCAAAGAGGACCTGCGCCAGTTGTGGCACCAGCCTGGAAAGGAGGCGGCGCAGAAGTATCTGCAAGACTGGATACTCAAAGCCTACGCCACAGCCATTGGACCGCTCAAAAAGCTCGCCAACACACTGCTCACCCATGCACGTCAGATCCTCAGCTACTTTGACCAGCCCATCAGCTCCGGGATCATGGAGGGCATCAACAACAAAATCGGACGGCTCACCCGCATGGCCTACGGCTACCGCGACGTGGACTTCCTCCAACTGCGCATCTACTCACTGCATGAGTCAAAAGACATACTCACTGGCACCTGAGCACCGCACCAACTTCCCGGATGAACCATTTTTTGCTACATTTGGGATTAGTCTTGTAAGCATTCGTCGCATTTGTCCATAATCGAACAAATGCGACGAATCATCCTCCCGGTATTCTTGCTCCTTCAGGCGTCCTTGCTGGCGCAAACTTCATCGTCGTGGAAGGCGGGTGCGGCGGATGTCGACATTACGCCTGATTATCCGGTGCGCCTCAGCGGTTACGGCAGCCGGACCGCGGAGACTGCCAAGGTTGCGCAACGGCTCCATGCCAACGCTCTCACCTTGCAGTGGCAGGACGACAAGCCTGCGGTCATTGTCAGCGTCGATAACTGCGGGGTCCCTGCATCTGTCCGTGCCGAAGTGCTCAAACGGCTTGCCACCGGCGGCAGGACGATTGCAGACGAGCGCTTCTCCCTGCATTCCACCCACACGCATTGTGCGCCGATGCTCAAAGGGGTGCTGCCCTTTCTTTTCGGCGAAGACCTGGCTGCGGATCAGGCGCAGCACATCGAGCGCTATACGGAGGATCTGACTGCAAACCTCGTAAGCATCATCGGGCAGGCATTGGACAAGATGGCGCCCGCCCGGCTCGAATGGAGTGTGGGCAGGGCCTATTTTGCCTTCAACCGCCGGTTGAAAACTGACGCTGGATTCCAAAATGCCCAGAATTTCAGCGGTCCGACCGACCGCGCCCTGCCAGTCCTTTGTGTCAGGTCTGCCGATGGAAAAAAGCTCATCGCCGTCCATGCCAGTTACGCCTGCCACTGCACGACGCTTGGCATTGACGAAATCCATGGCGATTGGGCGGGGCTGGCTCATGAGGAGCTCGAATTGCGCTTCCCGGACTCTGTCTGCCTCATCGCCATTGGCTGTGGTGCGGATCAGAACCCTTACCCACGGAAGGAAAACCGTTTCGCTGTGAATCACGGCGTCAGCATTGCCAAAGAAATCGTGCGTCTGATCAACAGCCCGATGCTGCCTCTGAACGGCCCTCTCAATTGTGCCCACCGGGAGGTGATGCTGCCATTCGACAAGCTGCCCACGGTGGAAGAATGGCGGGCCAAAGCCGCTGACCCCAACAAATGGACGGCCTATCACGCCAGGCAGCATCTCGCCAGGCTTGAACATGGCGAAAAAATACCCTCTGCGCTGCCTTATGATATTCAGGTCTGGAATTACGGCAATGACCTGCTCACCATCAATCTGCCTGGAGAGGTGGTTGTGGATTACAGCCTGCGCTTCAAAAACGAATACGACCCGGCCCGCACCTGGGTCAACAGCTACACCAACGACGTGCCCTGCTACATCCCCTCTCAGCGGGTCTGGGAGGAAGGCGGCTACGAAGCTGCCGGCGCCATGATTTACTATGGCCGTCCCACCCGTTTTAGCTCCGGCATTGAGAACATCATTGCAGGCACGGTGAAACAGCTCGTCCCGCAGGATTTCATCTCCCGGCGCATGCAAAACCCGGCGGGGCCTTTGTCCGGGAAGATCAAGTAGAAGCAAGCCGCTGCACGCGGAGACATTCGCGACCTTCGCGCCCCGGATAGGCCGCCATGGGCACATGACTTTCGACCACTTGAAAACGTGGAGCGAACAAGGCGGTGAGTTCTTCCGGCGAAATGCCGAATGGCGGTCCGGTTTCCCCTGGATCCATTTCAGGATTGATGAAGAACACCCCCACCAGCAGCCCGCCCGGCTTTAACAAAGAGGCCACCGCATTCAGATACTTCGTGCGCCATTCCGGAGGCAGCGCGCACAGGCAGGTGTGCTCCACGATGGCATCATACTGGCCGCGAAACTCAAACAGATCCGCGCACACAAACCGCTCCGCCAGCTCTGGGTAGCGTTCCTTGGCGCGTGCCACGGCCGCTGGCGCGATGTCGAGTCCATAGGCGTCGATTCCTCGCGCCACCAGATGCGCCACATCGTGGCCCACACCGCATCCGGGTACAAGCACCCGGCCTGAAAGCTGGTTGTTAGTCAGCCATTCCACCAGCGGTGGTGAGGGCAGACCTTTGTCCCATGGCGTAAAGTTCTCCTGATAGGCCTGATTCCAGTCGGTGATGTTCACTAAGGTTGCTTTTGTTTCTCGTGTTTGATCATGCCCTGCAGGGTGGTCTGTCCGGTGTCTCCCGTGAAGGTGACTTTGCTTTCGATGACGTCTTTGGCTTCACCAGCAAATGCTTCGGTGATGGTGATGCTGCTTTCCCCGCTGCCGGTGACGGCCTTGAGTTCAAGCGTGAGATTGACCTCCGACACATGGCCTTCAAAACGGATCGTCTGCGAGCCTTCCGCTCCTGAGAGGATGGCCTCGTAACTGTCCGCGCCTTCGTTGTAGGTGATCGTCCATTGAAACGGCTGCGTGTCGCCGTTGATCGTACGCGTCCCTTTGACCACGAAGGAGTTGTCGCCTTCCGCAGCGCCGGTCCACTCTTCTTTGATATCGAGTACGTTGTTCTCCCCCTTCAGCTCACCCGCCGCCTTCCACGTGCCGGTGTAATGTTTGAAGACAGGATTCATGCCCAGATCCTTGGCGGAAAGGCTGGTGGCAGCCAGCAGACAGAGCGTGGTGAGCAGTGTTTTCATGCGATGATTTCCTGGATGACTTTGCCGTAGCTAATGGGCACGGGGCGGTTGACCACATCGCGCACCTCCGTGTCCGGTTGAATACCCAGCAGATGATACATCGTGGCCGCCAGATCATCCGGCTTCACCGGTTTGTCTGCGGGATGCTCACCGTTTTTGTCAGACGCGCCATGCACGTAGCCGCGCTTCACGCCGCCGCCTGCCAGCAGCGCGGTGTAGCACTGCGGCCAGTGATCGCGGGAGACGTTCTTGTTGATCTTCGGCGTGCGCCCAAACTCGCCCACCCACACCACCAGCGTTTCATCCAGCAGACCGCGTTCATCGAGATCGGTCAAAAACGTCGGCAGCGTCTGCTCCGTGATCGGCAGGTGGTATTTTTCGATGATCGGAAACATGCGCGTGTCGTTAAATCCATGCGTGTCCCAGCCGCCTTCGGTGGTGCTCTGACCGCCGATGCCCTGGGAGAAATTCACGGTCACAAACTTCACGCCCGCCTCGACCAGCCGCCGGGCTAGCAGCAGGCTCTGCCCGTAGGGTGAGCGCCCGTAGCCATCCCGCACCTTGTCCGGCTCTTTAGTCAGATCAAAAGCCGCACGCAGCTTCTCGCTGTGCAGCATCGACAAAGCCTTGTCATAGTAGCTTTCGATGCCCCGTGCCTCAGCCGAGTAATCCAGCAGCCGCGTCTGGGAATCGACCAGCTTTTGCAGCTCTCGCCGCGCATTCAGCCGCTCAAAGCTCACCCCGCTGGGCAGGCTCAGCTCGGGCAGTGCAAAGCCCGGCGCACTCGGATCACGCAGCACAATGAACGGATCATGCTCCTTGCCGAGAAAGCTCGCCCGTTGTCCCGGCGTCAAAGAACCGTCGCTCACGATGTAGGGAAAGGTGGCGGCGGTCGGAATTTCACCCTTCAGCGGTGCGATCTTGTCCACCACGGACGAATAGGCCGGAAACAGATCCGGTGAATCCTTGAGCCGCTGGTCATCACTCGGCGGCGCATGGCCGCTCAGCGCGTAATAGCCCGCGCTGTTGTGATTTTTCATCGTGTGATGCACGGACCTCACCAGCGTCACCTTGTCCATCACCTTCGCCGTCTTCGGCAGCTTCTCAGAGACCCAGATGCCGTCGGCGCTGGATTTGATCGGCTTATGAAACCCGCGGATGCCCTCGGGTGCATCCGGCTTCATGTCAAAGGTCTCCAGATGGCTTGGCCCGCCCCACTGAAAGCAGAAGATCACCGACTTGGCGCGTGCCACCAGCTTGTCGATCCCCTGGTTCTCCGCGCCTTGCAGGAATCGCGGCATCGTGAGCCCAAACATCCCCAACCCACCTGCGGAGAGCAGTTGGCGGCGGCTGATGCGGGTGCAGGCACCGGTGGCATTGAAAGGGGAAGGCATCCTTGGAATCAAACGTGGCACAGCATGCCGCACTTTCTGCGCTCTGCCAGCACTTGCAGCCCCCGGAGCAGCGTTGTATCCGCTGGAATGCCCAACCTCACCACCCCCACCGGATTCAAAGAATGGTCCTTCGTCTGCGACGCCCTCGCGCAGGGCCGGCTCAGCATCATTTTGCGCAAAGGCGGCATCCACGAAGGTCGTGGCGGCTTTGAATGGAAGCACCGCGAGTTCTTCCTCTTCCCAACCTGGTTTCACAATCAGGCCGAAAAACTCAGCTGGGTGCCCGAAAACACCCAGCGCGACTTCCCTCCCGAAGAAGAACGCACCACCGTCGACATCGACGGCTGCGCCACATTGGAACAGGTCTGGAAAGTCACCGACTGGGACAAAGTGGCCGCGCTGGCTCCCCTGCACATCTGGAATGAGGACGTGGTGAAGGATCGCTTCATCTATGATGATGAAACCTGCCTGCACGTCGCTTTGGTCCGTGCCTACAAACTCCCGCAGAACTGGCACTTCCTCCCCTATGCGAAGAGCTACGGTGGCTGCCGCTCCAGGATCACCCTGCCTGAATAAGGGCTCCCCCTGGCCGCTGCGGCCACACCAGCACTGAGTGACGAAGCCTTTGCCAATGTGTCAGCGAAGTTGAAAGCGATCTTGGGCTAGCCGAGTGTGCTCCGCTTGAATCCAACCGACGCCATCCGCCCAGCCCACGTCGAGGTCAGCCTCGGTGCCATTGCGCAGAACTACGACGCCATCCGTGCGCATGTGGGCACCGCGTCCGTCATGCCCGTGGTCAAGGCGAACGCCTACGGCCACGGCATCGTCGAAGTGGCGCGGCACCTGATGCAGCATGGCGCGCCTTGTCTCGGCGTTGCTCTTCTTGAGGAGGCCATCGTGCTGCGGCAGGCCGGCATCACGCTGCCGATCCTCGTCTTTGGCGGTGTGGCCACGCGGCAGATCCCGCATTTCATCGCGCATGATTTGATCATGGCGGCTTCCTCCATCGACAAACTGCGGCAGATTGATGAAGCTGCCGCAGCGGTGAAAACCAAGGCGCGGGTGCATCTGAAAATCGACACCGGCATGGAGCGCATCGGCGTGCATTGGTACAACGCGGAAAAGCTTTTGGAGGCCAGCTTGAGCTTCACCAATGTGGAGGTCGCCGGCATCTACTCGCATTTTGCCAATTCAGACGCTGCAGACCTCGCCTCGGCCAAAGAGCAGCTCGCACGCTTTCTCGAAGTGTTGGAGTTTTATCCAAAGCGCGGACTGCAGCCGCCCCTGCGCCACATCGCCAACTCCGGCGGCATTTTGCAGCTTCCCGAAAGCCATCTCGATCTCGTCCGTCCGGGCATCATGCTCTACGGCGTGTATCCCTCGAAGGAGGTGCCGCAAACTGTCAAACTGCAGCCGGCGCTGAGCTGGAAGTCGCAGGTGGTGTATTTCAAAGTCGTGCAGCCCGGCAGCTCCATCAGCTACGGCGGCACCTGGCAGAGCGATCACCCGGTGCGCGTCGTCACCGTGCCCGTGGGCTATGGCGATGGTTATTTTCGGGCCCTGTCAAATCGTGGGCAGGTGGTCATTCGCGGCCAGCGTCACCCGATTGCCGGTCGTGTATGCATGGATCAGTTCATGGTGAACCTGGAGTGGGGCACCGCCTACAACGGCGATGTCGTGACTCTTCTGGGCGACGGCATATCCGCTCAGGATGTGGCGGATTGGGCAGGCACTATTCCGTATGAAGTGCTCACCAATATCAACTCCCGCGTCCCCCGGGTGTACGTTTAATGCCTTGCAATCAGCCTGCTATGGCCGCAACGAAGAGGTGGGATGCGACAGCGTGTTCCGCCCGCATTCATGAACCTCATCATCTTCGACCTCGAAACCACCGGCCTGTTACCTTCCCAGCATGAGATCATCCAGATCGCAGCCATGAAGGTGAAGAACGGCAGGTGGGACGAAGGCGAATATTTCGACAGCTATGTGCGGCCGGAAAATCGCATTCCGTCCTTCATCACCAAGCTGACCGGCATCACCCAGGCGCAGGTGGCGGATGCACCCCATCCCGTGGATGTGCTGATGGAGTTCTCCCGCTTCGTCGGTTATGATGCGACGCTCATCGCCCACAACGGCATTCGCTTTGACATGCGCTTCATCGCGGAAAACTGCAAGCGCCACGGCATTCCAGTGCGTGAAACGAGCGCCCTCGATTCCCGTGATTTCTCCCGCAAAATCTGGGGCGGCAAAGGCGGCCATGGACTAGACGCGGTGCTGGGTCGCGTTGGCGTGTCCAGCAAGGGCGTGAAGCGCCACGACGCCCGCGTGGACGTGCAACTGCTGGCACGCGCCGTGCAGTACATGTGGGAACGCCTTACCACCAGCGTGACCAACTGCCCGGTGGCCCTTTCAGCCGGAGTGATCCCGGCGCTGGATTGAGACGGCTCATTCTGCTTGGCCGAAAAATCGAAAAGAAGGAAAAAGAAAGAGCCGGATTTGATCCCGGCTCTTTTTGTTTTTTTAGTTCTTTCGGCCAGTCCTTCTGGACTCAGACGGCACGCTCCAGTTTTTCGTCGATGCGGGCGACGAGGGTGTCGAGGAGTTCGCCGTTGCCGAAGCGTTCGATGACACCGGCCAGGAAACCTTCGATGATGAGCTTACGGCTTTCGCTGTCGCTGATGCCACGGGCTTTGAGATAAAAGAGCTCTTCGTCGCTGATCGGTCCGCTCGTGGCCCCATGGCTGCATTTCACCTGGTCCGCGCTGATTTCGAGTCCGGGAAGGCTCGTCGCCTCGGCTTCGTTGCTGTTGAGCAGGTTGCGGCAGGTCTGGTACGCATCCGTGTAATGCGCGCCTTCATCCACGGTGATCAGTCCGCTGAAGATGCTGCGGGACTTCCCATACAGCGCGTTCTTGTACAGCAGGTCGCTGCTGGCATGCGGCGCCTTGTGGTTCTGCAGCGTGCGCTGATCCACCACCTGATCGCCGATGGGCAGGGATACGCTGAGCATGTCGCTGCGGGACCCTTCGCCGATGAGATCGCTCACGCTCTCACTGCGGCTGAAGCTGGCACCGAGCTGCACCTGGAAGCTCTTCACGGCGGAGTCACGTCCGGCCACGATGCTGGAAAGATGCAGCGCCTGCGCATCATCCGCCAGTTCCTGGCAGGCGGCGTAGGTGATCTTGCTGCCGCGACCACCAACGAGATCGGCGATGGCGATGCTGAGGCCGCCTTCGCCTTCGAGGCTGCGGTAATGATCGACCACGCTGACCTCGGCATTGTCACCGGTGACAATAAGCGTGTGCGGGAAGATGGCGGCATGATCACCGACCACCCAGTGGAAAATTTCGACCGGCTTCTCAATCGCCACGTTCTTGGGCACAATGACGACCACGCCAGCTTTCACATGCGCAAGGTGCAGCGCGGCAAACTTGGCGGAGCCCAGCGTCATCTCACGTTGCATGAAGTGCTCCTTCAGCACCTCGCTGTGATCCCGCAGGGCCTCTGCCAAGGTCACGCAAACCACACCGGCGGGCAGATTCGTGGTGTCTGAATCGACCAGAACGTCGTTCACGAACACAAAGCGTGCCGCACGTTCCTTGAGACCTTCTGTGGCCGCGAGAGCAGCAGCGGTGTTCGCAGCCGTGGGTGCGGCGGCAGGGCTGTGATCAGCGAGTTCAATTTTCTTCGAGCTGGAGTAGCGCCAGTTCTCGTCCTTGAGGCCCGGCATCGGCAGCGCCTGGAATTCAGCCCAGGCCGCTTCGGAGCGGGCCAGGAACCAGCCCGGTGCGGATTTTTCATCGCGCACAGGCACGGTGATTTCGAGGCCGGAAGGAGCGAGAGTTTCGGAGTCTTGAGACACTGGGGCGGGAGTGTGTTTGGGTGCTGGAGCGAGAGTGGCGGACATGGAGAATGACAAAGTTTGTTGGATGCCGAAGGGGCAGATCAGCCGACGCTTCCTTCCATTTCGAGGTCGATGAGGCGCTTGAGTTCCACGCTGTATTCCATCGGGAATTCCTTCACGAGGTCATTGATGAAACCGTTCACGGACAAGCTCATGGCTTCAGCTTCCGTGAGGCCGCGCTGCATGAGGTAGAAGATCTGATCCGCACTGACCTGGCTCACGCTGGCTTCATGCTGCGTGGAGTGCTGGTTACCCCGCACGCTGATCGCCGGGTAGGTGTCCGTGTGGCTGTTGCTGTTGATCAGCAGCGCATCGCACTCGGTGTTGTTCTTGCAGCCCTTGAGGTGTTTCGGGATGTGGACCAGGCCGCGGTAGGTGCTGCGTCCCTGGCCGATGGAGATGGACTTGGAAATGACGTTGCTCGTCGTGTCATCCGCCGCATGCACCATCTTGGCGCCGGTGTCCTGATGCTGGCCGCTGTTCGCCAGAGCGATGCTGATCACTTCACCACGGGCACGCTTGCCCTTCATGATCACGCCGGGGTACTTCATCGTCAGACGGCTGCCGATGTTGCAGTCGATCCAGCGTACTTCCGCGTCTTCATGCGCGATGCCGCGCTTGGTCACCAGATTGAACACATTGCTGCTCCAGTTCTGGACGGTCACATACTGGATCTTGGCACCCTTCATGGCCACCAGTTCCACCACCGCGCTGTGCAGCGTGGCGGTCTCAAACTTCGGCGCCGTGCAGCCTTCCATGTACATCACTTCCGCGCCTTCGTCGGCAATGATGAGCGTGCGCTCAAACTGGCCGAACTGCTCGCTGTTGATGCGGAAGTAGGCCTGCAGCGGGTGCTTCACCTTCACGCCCGGTGGCACGTAAATGAAGGAGCCACCGGAGAACACCGCGCTGTTCAGAGCGGAGAATTTGTTGTCGCCAGTAGGGATCACCTTGCCAAACCACTTCCTGAAAATCTCAGGATGTTTGTGCAGCCCTTCCGTGCTGTTCACGAAGATGACGCCTTGCTCCTCGACGGCAGCCTTGATGTTCGAATAAGCGGCTTCGGAGTCATACTGCGCCTCCACACCTGCCAGGAACTTGCGCTCCTGCTCAGGGATGCCGAGGCGATCAAACGTCTTCTTCACGTCTTCCGGCACATCGTCCCAGGAGCGCTTCGGCTTCTGACCGTCGCTCAGGTAGTAGCGGAACTCATCGAACTTGATGTTCTCCAGGTCCTTCGTGGCCCAATGCGTCGGCATCGGCTTGTCCTGGAAAACCTTGAGCGCCTTGTGACGGAACTCACGAATCCAGTCAGGATCGTTCTTCACATCAGCGATGAAATCGACGGTCTTCTCCGTGATGCCAAAGCCGGAGTCGTACTTGTTGCGTTCGGGGAAGGTGAAATCGCCGACGCTGTCGACCTTGATGTCGGAGATGTCGTTGTCTGGGGCGGTGACCATAAGTTTAAAGTTGGCGGGTTTCTGTTCGCTTAAGCTGCCGTAGCCAGTGACTCATCCGTCACCCAGTCATAGCCACGTTCTTCAAGTTCGAGGGAAAGCTCCTTGCCGCCCGTCTTCACAATGCGGCCGTCTTTGAGGACGTGGACGATGTCGGGCTGGATGTAGTTCAGCAGGCGCTGGTAATGGGTGATCACCAGGAAGCCGCGGTTCTCGCTGCGCATGGCGTTCACGCCACGGGACACAATTTTGAGCGCATCAATGTCCAGGCCCGAATCCGTCTCATCGAGGATGGCGTACTTGGGCTCCAACATCATGAGCTGGAGGATCTCATTGCGCTTCTTCTCGCCACCGGAGAAGCCTTCATTGACACTGCGGCTGGTGAAGCTGCGGTCCATCTCAAGCTGGTCCATGCGTGCGTAGAGCTGTTTGTAGAACCTCACGGCGTCGATGTCCTCACCCTTCGGCAGGCGGGCCTTCAGGGCGGCGCGGAGGAAGTTGGCGTTGCTGACGCCGGGGATTTCGTGCGGGTACTGGAAGGCCAGGAAGAGGCCGGCACGGCTGCGGGCATCCACCGCCATGTCGAGGATGTTTTCACCATCCAGCAGGACTTCACCGCTGGTGACTTCGTAGTCTTCGTGGCCGCAGAGGACCTTGCTCAGGGTGCTCTTGCCAGAGCCGTTCGGGCCCATGATGGCATGGACTTCACCGGGGTTGATCGTGAGGTTCAGGCCTTTGAGGATTTCGCGGCCGGGGATCTGGGCGTGGAGGGCTTTAATTTCGAGGGACATGTGGGGGAAAATGGGTGGGTGGTTATGACTTGGCCGAGCACGCGGTGCAGGTGCCGTGGATGGCCAGATCCGTGCGGGCGATCTTGGTGCCGGCGGGAAGGTTCCAGAACTTGGCGGGGTCGAAGTCGGTGGTGGGATGCGCATCGATCACCTTGCCGCAGGTCTCGCAGTGAAAATGGACGTGCTCGTGCAGGTTCGCGCAGTAGCGGGACTGGCCGCGCTCCAGGTGAACGAGCTTGATGAGTCCGGCAGTGGTCAGGTGTTCGAGGCAGTTGTAAACGGTGGCCAGGGACATGCCGGGGCTGCGGCTTTTCACCCGGTCCAGAATGTCGTAGGCCGTGGGGTGGTCCGTCGAGGATGCGAGGACTTCGAACACCTCACGCCGGTGCGGCGTCAGGCGCACGTCCGAACCCAGCACGGCAAGGCGGCAGTCCAGACCGGTAGGTTTGGCAGGAGTGCGTGAAGGGGAGGGGGGCATGACGAGTTTAGAATTAGAATGATTCTAACTGTATTGGAAACGCCCGTTTGGCAAGCAGGGATGCCGGTTTTGCCGAAAATTCTTTGCTCCAAGGCACGCCAAAGCGCCCGTCGCGTGCTACAACCAGCCCCATATGACCCGCACCCAAGCCGAAGACCTCCCCTGGACCCAGCAAAACTCCCCTCAAGGCAAGTATGGCCTCGCCCGGCGGTCGCTCTCGATCGCCGCAGGCGGGCAGAAGGACATCGGCACCTGGGCGGGTGGCCACCCCTTTGACTGCGAAATCCAACGCCTCGCACCTGGGAAGATCAATTTTCCATTCCATGAGCACACCGCGCAGTGGGAAGCCTACTACATCCTCAGTGGCAGCGGCCAGGTACGTACGCCGAAGGGCAAGGAAGCCATCAAGGCAGGGGACTACCTCGTCTTCCCACCCGGAGAGGCCCATCAGCTGATCAACAACGGCTCCGAAGACCTCACCTTTTTCGTCATTGCCGACCAGCCCCAGGCGGACGTGATCCACTACCCGGACTCTGGCAAATGGATGACCAAGCCGCACCGGAAAGCCTTCGAGATGCAGGAAGTCGAGTACTTCAAAGGCGAGGAGTAGGCCAATCCCGGTGCAAGCATTGTGGTTTGAAGATCAGGAAATGCTGGCATGCTGAGTCATGAAACGACTTCTGCTCTCAGCCTGCCTCGTTCTGCTTGCCTCCTGCACTCAGCCTGTCTGGGAAGACAAGCCTGCGGTCGTAGGCTCTGATTCTCGAAAATGGGGGCCGGCGCTCACCGTCCTCGAACATCAGTGCGTGCACTGCCACGGCGACAACCGGCTCTCGACCATGCCGCCGATCAACGACACGCATGCGCTTTCAAAGCTCATCGGCTCACACTGGATTGTTCCGGGAAAACCCGAGGCCAGCCGCTTCTTCCAGGTCGTCACGTTTCCTGACGAAATCCCCAGAGCCATGCCGCCCAGCGGCCATGCCGTCTCCAGGAAGGACATGAAAATTCTGCGCGATTGGATCAAAGCGGGGGCCAAACTGCCTGTGCAAAACGTGAAGCTCATTCCAGTGGGGCCGCTGCCACGCTCGATCTGAATCACACGTGCGGCTTGCCGCGCCCGTGCGCCAGTTCGCGCAGCAGGTCGAGCTGGATCTGCTGCACCTCCATCAGCTTGGTGGCGTGCTGATGCAGCAGGTAGTCCATCTTTTCGTGCAGATGGCGGATCTCGAGTTCGGCCTTCAGATTGATTTTGTAGTCACCTTCCGCGTGCTGCCGGTCGCGTGCCTCCTGCCGGTTCTGGCTCATCATGATCACCGGTGCCTGAAGCGAGGCCAGGAACGACAGCATGAGGTTCAGCAGGATGAACGGATAGGGGTCAAACGGCTGCTTCAGCAGCACCCCGGCATTGATCACGATCCACAGTCCTAGAAACAGACAGAACGAAATGATGAACGTCCAGCTCCCGCCGAAATCCGCGATCTTGTCCGCCAGCCGCTGGCCAAAGGTGAGTTGCTGCACCTCCTCCCTCTCCGAGAGGGGGCGCTCGCTCAGCACTTCGTGTTTGTGCAGGCTTTCCACCACCTCTTCATCCAGGCGGGTCAGGTCGCCCACCTGGGTCTCCAGCAAATCACGCATGTATTCCAGCCGTGCGGCGTTCACGGTATCCAGGCTCACCCGGGAGTCCTCGGCCAGTTCTGGATGACGGACGCGCAGGGTATGCGCAATGTTGGGGCGCAATTCCCGCAGAACGAAGAGCTTGGTGATCGGCTGTGACTTGCCGGTGACGGCGCAAACTCCTTGCTGGGCGGTTTTTGGACGGGTGGACTCCATGGCGGACAATACATCTGCGCAGCATTCGTCATTCGGAATTCGTCATCTGCCATTTTCCGCCTACTCTCCTCGCCCGTTTTTACTCCATGCCGCACATCAGTTATCCTCCAGACCTGCCCATCACGGCCCGCCATGCCGAGATCGTCGCGGCCATTCGTCAAAATCAGGTGGTGATCCTGGCGGGCGAAACCGGCTCTGGAAAGACCACGCAGCTGCCCAAGATGTGCCTCGAAGCCCTGCACGATGTGCGCGGGCAGATCGGCTGCACGCAGCCCCGCCGGGTCGCCGCCATGAGCGTGTCCAAACGCGTGGCCGAAGAGCTGAATGTGCCGTGGGGCAGGGAAGTCGGCTGTAAGATGCGCTTCAGCGACGACACCAGCCGCGACACCCGCATCAAGTTCATGACGGACGGCATCCTGCTGGCTGAGATCCAGAGCGATCCCATGCTGCGGAACTATTCCGTGCTCATTCTCGATGAAGCGCACGAGCGCTCCCTGAACATTGACTTCCTTCTCGGCTATCTCGTGGGCCTGCTGAAAAAGCGGCCCGACCTCAAGCTGCTCGTCACCTCCGCCACCATCGACACCGAGGCCTTCTCCGCTGCGTTTGGTGGCGCGCCCATCATCGAAGTCTCCGGCCGCATGTTTCCCGTGGACATCCGTTACGCACCGCTTGAGGGAGGCGAAGACGATTTTGGGTTCATCGACGGTGCCGTCGCCGCCGTCGAAAACGCCCTCATCGAAACCGACGACGGTGACGTCCTCGTCTTCATGCCCACGGAGCGCGACATCCGCGATACGCGCGATCTTCTCGATGGCCGCCTCGGCTCTGGCTTCGAAGTGCTCGCCTTGTTTGGCCGCATGGCCTCTGCGGAACAGCAGCGCATCTTCCAGCCGGGTCGCAAACGTCGCGTCGTCATCGCGACGAACGTCGCCGAAACCTCCATCACCATTCCCCGCATTCGTTACGTGGTGGACACCGGCCTCGCCCGCATCAGCCGCTACAATCCCCGCACCCGCACCAAGCGCCTGCCCGTCGAGGCCGTTTCGCAAAGCAGCGCCAATCAGCGCGCCGGACGTGCTGGCCGTGTGCAGGACGGCATCTGCATCCGCCTCTACTCGCAGGAAGATTTCGAGAAGCGGGATCGCTTCACCATGCCGGAGATTCAGCGTGCAAATCTCGCTGAGGTCATCCTGCGCATGAAGGCTTTCAAGCTTGGCGAGATCGAAGACTTTCCTTTCATCAATCCGCCCGTCAGTGCCTCCATCCGCGCGGGATACGATTTGCTGCACGAACTCGGCTCCCTCAGTGAAACGCACGAACTCACACCACTCGGCCGCGAACTCGCCCGCCTGCCGTTGGATCCCACGCTGGGCCGCATGCTGCTGCAGGCGCGCATTGAAAAAGCATTGCCCGAACTCCTCATCATCGCCGCCGGTCTCAGCATTCCCGATCCGCGTGAACGCCCCGAAGAAAAACGCGAACTCGCCAACGCCGCTCACAAAGCCTTCGCCGCACCTGAGTCTGATTTCATCACGCTTCTCAAGATCTGGAACGCCACCCCCGAAGCCTCGGGTGGCTCACGAAATGCGCTGAGAAGATTCTGCAAATCAAACTTCCTCTCCTTCACCCGTATGCAGGAATGGCGCGATGTCTGGAAGCAGCTTTGCGATTCCTTCAGCGACGATCTTCGCCAGCCGACACCACCCGCGACTGACGATGCCATCCATCGCAGCATCCTCGCCGCACAGCTTGGCCACGTCGCGATGAAGGAGGAGCGCAATCTCTACAAGGCGGCGGGCAATCGCGAAGTCTCCGTCTTTCCCGGTGCCAATCTCTACGAACGCCGCGAGAAAAACGGCAAGGGCAAGCCCGGCCAGGACAAAGGCCGCCAGCCGCCGTGGATCGTTGCCGGTGAGATCGTGCACACCTCGCAGCTCTTTGCGCGCACACTCGCCAAGGTTGACCCAAACTGGATCGCCGAACTCGGCGCGCATCTCTGCCAGTTCAAATACAGCGAGCCCCATTGGAATCTCAAAGCCGGGCGCGTCCTTGTCACGCAGCGCGTGCTTCTTCACGGTCTGGAGGTGAGGCGCCAGCACATCGATTTCCTCAAGGTCGATGCCGTCGCCGCCACGCAGATGTTCATCCGCGCCGCGCTCATCGACAGCCAGGAGGTGCCCATCACCCTGCGCTTCTACGCGCACAACAACAAGCTGCGTCAGAAGATCGAGACGATGCTCACCCGGGTGCGCAGCAATCGCGTCTACGCCATCGAAGAGCGTCTGTTCAATTTCTATGACGCGCGCATTAAAAACGTCTCGTCGATCCACGACCTCAACCGCTTCGTCAAAGAGCACATCGACGAGCAGCCAAACTTCCTCTGCGCCACCGAGCAGGAGCTCACCGCCGGCGAAGAGTTTGAGGCCGACCTGCAGATGTTCCCAGATCAGGTCGCCCTCGGCAACACCGCGCTGCCTCTAACCTACAACTACCAGCCCGGCGAAGAAACCGACGGCGTCACCGTGCGCGTGCCCGCGCAGCTCGCCGGTCATCTCACAAGCGGCCAGATTCAGTGGATGGTCCCCGGCATCCGCGAGGAACTCGCCAACGTCATGCTGCGCGCCCTGCCGAAAGTCATTCGCCGCCAGTTGATGCCCATCGATCCCAAGGCCCGCGAGATCGCCGCCAACTTCGATCCCGGTCGCGACGATTTCCTCGCAGCTCTCGCCGATTTCATCACGCGCCACTACCGCATTCAGGTGCGCGCCGAGGACTGGCCGCCGCAAAGCCTGCCCGCCCATTTGCAGCCACGCGTCGAGGTGCTTGATCCGAAAAAGAACACCGTCATCGCCTCCAGCCGCGATCTCGACACCATCCGCGGCAGCATGCAGAAGCAAGACCTGCGCTCCGATGCCTGGGACAAACTGCTGCCTCGTGTCGAACGCTTCGCCCTCAAGACATGGTCCTTCGGCGACCTGCCTGAAACCATCGTGGTCGAAGAACTCAACGGCACACCTGTCCTCGGTTACCTCGGCCTCGTTCTGCGCGATGGCGAGATCGACGTTCGCCTCTTCCGCACTTCCGCCGAAGCCTCACGCCCCACACCCGCAGCCGTTCGTCAGCTTGCGGAGAACACCTTGAGCAAAGACCTCGCCTGGCTTCCCAAAGAACTCCGCAGCATCGGCGGAGCCGCCGCCAAGCCACAGCAGCCCGCCAGCTTCCAGGCCGCCCTCACGCAGCTCAATGCTCCCGCCTCAGCACCCGCATCCAATCTTGCCCAGCAGGCCCACGAGCACATCCTCGCCTACATGCTGCGCCTGCAGCCCACCTTCCCCCTCACTCAGGAGCGCTTCTTCAAGCTCTGCGAAAACGTCCGCCGCGACCTCCCCGCCGTCACCCATCGCGTGAAGACGCTCTTCACCCAGATTCACGACCTGCGCGCCAAACTCCTCGCTTTGCCCAAACGCTACCCCGGCCTCGAACAAGATCTCGCCCGCCTCATTCCCGCCGATCTCCTCGCCACCACACCGCACGAGCAGCTTCAGCACCTCCCGCGTTATCTCAAAGCCATCCAGATCCGCAACGAACGCTGCCTCGCCAATCCCGCCAAGGACATTGAGAAATACAACCTCATCGCCGACTTCGACGGCTGGCAGTCCCATGTCCCCAAATCCCAGCACGAAACCTTCCGCTGGATGATGGAGGAGTACCGCGTCCAAGTCTTCGCCCAGGAACTCGGCACCGCCCAGCCCGTCAGCGCCAAACGCCTGCAGTCCATGTGGGTGTAGTTTTCAGCCTCCCCGCTTCTTCGCCTCCTTGCATCGGCGGTCATAAGTCCTGACCTCCCCCGCATCAGAAACAGTAAAGTTGCCACCCGACACACTGCGAACCGTGACACCAATACCACTCAGGCTGCCCAGTCGTTCACATTCCTGGTCATAAGTCCGGATCCACCCGCCTTCCACCGTGACAAAGAAGTCGGAGGTATATCCTGCCAGTTCCACCCGGCTGTTTGGCATGCGACCCACGCACTGACTGTTCTCGTCATACACCCAGATTTGGGATTCTTTGTTTTCGATGTTTGAAATGGCCATGGAATGCGTTCAAGCAAGCATGGCCAGACCGCCCAGAGAAGCGGAAACTTGTGTAACCGTAGATGCAAAAGACATGGCTGTTTTGGGAAAGCCGTCTTCTAGAGGCAATGATCCGCTGTCACAGGCTCACGCCACCACCTCGATCCTGCTCGTCCCGCCCGCACCGCGCACCACCCGCACCTGCGTCGTTAGCCGCTCCTTCAGCAGCTCCACATGCGAGATCAAACCGATCGTCTTCCCACGCGATCTCAGATTCTCCAGCGCACTCAGCGCCACCTCCAGCGTCTCGGTGTCCAAGGTTCCAAAGCCTTCGTCAATGAAGAGCGAATCAATCGGATGATGCCGGCTTGCCAGCTCGCTCAGGCCCAGCGCAAGCGCCAGGCTTGCCAGGAAGCTTTCGCCACCCGACAGGCTCTCCATCGGCCGGTCCACATTCGCCTGATACAGATCCACGATCCGCAAATCGAGTTCATCACCCTCCGCAGCCATGAGCCGGTAGCGCTCCGCCAGCACCTTCAAATGCTCGTTTGCCAGGCCAATGAGCTGCCGCAGTGTCAGTGACTGCGCGAAGCGCGAAAACTTCGCGCCATCCGCCGATCCGATCAGCTCCTTCAGCCGTCCCCAGCGCAGCGCCTCGGCCTCCGCCGCCTGCAGTTCAGCACCGCCAGATGCGCGCCGTTTTCTCGCCTCATCATCATTGCGGATCTGCTGCTCCAGCGAGCCGAGTTCCGTGCGCTTGGTCGCAAACGCATCGTTCAATCGCTTCGCGCTCACCTCCAGTTCACTCAAGGCCTTCGCATCCAGCACACTTTGCCCAGCAAACGGCTCCCGACGTGCTTCCAGTTGCTCCAGCTTTGCCATCGTCGCCGCGCTCTGCGTTTGCAGCGCGTTCAGCTTGGTCTCCGCTTCACGCCAGATTTTCTCCGCTGCCGTGACGCCGCTTTCATGCTGCTGACGGTCTTCATGCAGCGTCCTGCCACCGAGCAGTTCATTCAACTGCGCCTTCAACGCATCCGCCTTGCCCCGCAGTGTTACGCCTTCGGCCTTCAATTCATCGAGGCGCTTCGTCTTCGCCGCCTGCTCCTGCTGCGCAAGCTGGATGTCACCTTCGATCTTCTGCCGTTCACCACGCTTCTGCACCGCCTCGTCACGTTTCTTCACAAACATCACGGCACGCTGCTCCAGCACGCCGATTTCACGCTCAGCCTCCTGCGGCGAGGACGGGCCGTTCGGTGACGCATCCACGAGACTGCTCTGAATCACACCGCGCTTGTGCTTCTCTTCAGCGCTCCATTGTTCCAGCACTCCATCCGTCGGCGCCTCCAACTCACCCACACGCTTCCGGATCTCCGCGATGCGCTTGTTCTCCGCCACCACCTCCGCCTCGTTTTTCGCCAGCTCACGCTCCAGCATCGACAGCTCACGGTTCGCTTTCTCATGCTGCTGTTCGAGGCCCTTGAGCAGCTTTCGCGCAGACTGAAGCTGGGATTCAAAATTCGTTTCCGCCTGCGCAAATGGATGCTCCAGCGCCCCGCAGAGCGGACAGGCCTCGCCCGGTTTCAAATCCTGTCGGTGCTCGTCAAAGCCCGCCACCTGCTCGGCATGCCTTGTCAGTTCCCGCTGTGCTTCAAGAGCCTTCGTGAGCTGCCCCATCTCCGCACGATTCTTCTCTGCCTTCGCGGCACCCTCAGTGCCTTGTTTCACCAGAGCCACCGCAGCCGCTTCCGCTTTGGCCAGGTTTTGCTGCAGCGCCAGCGCCTCCGCATGCCGCTTCCGGCCTTCGGCAAGTTTTTCAAAAACGCCACGCCATTCGCGCACGGCCGCACGCAGTTTCGGCAGTGCCTCGCCGAGTTCTGCATCTCCCGCGTTTTGCTTGAGCCACGCTTCGAGGGCCTGCGTGGCATCGGTATGCAGAGCCAGTGCTTTTTCGGCGGCTTCGCGTCGCGCAGCCGCTTCCTTTTGCTCCTTCGCCCATGTTTGATACATCGCGCGGCTCTCACTGAGCTGCTTTTCCAGCTGCTCGCTCTGCGCCGCCATGCCCGCCGCCTGCTCCCACACAGGCTCGCGTTTCGCGCGCAGCTGCTTCGCCTCTTCAGCAGCGGTCCTCGTTTTGGACACCTCGGCACTCACTCCCTTCTGCGATTGCTGCAGCGCCTGATGCGATGCCGTGAGCTTCGCTATTTCAGCCACAATGACCGCATGCTCGCGCTGCTCATGCAGATGCTGTGCCGCAGCCAGGCTCTCGGCTTGGAGTCCTGCGGCAGTGGTTTGAGCCTCCGCGAGGCCTCCTTCGAGCGTCGCCCGGCCTGCATCATCCAGCACCGTCACCGCACCAAGACGCTCCTTCAGCGTGCGGGCCGCCTCATCCTTCGCCTTGTGCGTTTCAAAGGCCAGCACCGACAGATCGCTGTAAATCTCGGTGCCCGTGATCTTCTCCAGCAGTTCCGCCCGCTCGTTCGGTTTCGCTTTCAGGAATGCCGCAAACTGCCCCTGCGCCAGCAGCACGGAGCGTAAAAAGCGATGCACATCCAGGCCGGTCTTTTCCTCGATGATGCGGTCCATCTCAGCCGCTTTCTCCGCCAGGATCTCTCCCGTGGTCGCATTGGCCAGTCTCCGCTCCACCGGCTGCAGTTTTCCGTCCGCCTTGCCGCGTGCACGCCGCAGCCGCCAGATGGCACGCAGCTTTTCACCGCCCGTTTCAAAATCCACTTCGGCCAGACATTCCGCCGTGTGCCGGCTCATCATTTCATCCGCCCGGTCATTGCCATACCGCGCCGCGCGGCCATACAGCGCCAGCGTCATCGCATCCAGCATAGTCGATTTCCCAGCCCCTGTCGGCCCCGTGATCAAAAACACTCCCGCTGCATTCAGTGGCACCGCATCAAACCGCACCTCATGCGTGCCACTGAGTGAGTTGAGATTTTGAAGTCTTACGGCGAGGAGGCGCATGGGTGGCCAAAGATTAGGCAGCAGGATGTGTATTGGAAACAGACAGATTGCGAGGCTTTGCTTTTCTCGTATTCGTCCGCATCAGAACTTTATAGCTGCTCCAGCAAGGTTTTGAATGTGCAGATGAATGACGATCCCACGCCAGACGACTCACCCATGAACCTCGCGTTCAATCGTCCCGACTGGCCTTGGTGGGTTGTGATGGGGAAGGCTTTTGTCACGCTCTTCATTGTTGGCACCTGGGGAATGATTTTGATGTGGATGCTGCTGATAGGGGCTTGGTTCAGCCCACTGGTTCTTGGAGCTCTGTTCAGCGCTTTCATGGTGATGAAAGCTGTCCAATGGGCCATGCAGCAAGAGTCGTCTGCCACAGCTTTTAATTTGGAGGTTAAACTTCCGTTTTGTCTGCTGACTTTTTTCTGCGTCGCCTATGAGCTTTGGAAGCAGTTCCGGCGGAAACACATAAGCAGCTAAAATTTTGCCTTGAGTCTGTTAGTGCAGGGCTTTTGCCTCCCTCAACGCTAGGAGCTCATCAAACACCGCGCTCTGCTCCTCGCCCTCAATCTGCTTTTCCTTCAGCAGTTCGCGGAAAACCTCACGCGGCTGGAGTTCGCTGAGGGCAGGTCCTGTATGCTCCCAGGTGGCGGCCACACTCTGGGGCAGGTCCGCGAGGACTTTCAAGACATCAAATCGACCACCAGCGGCCTCACGGATCTGACGGTCCAGATCGGCTTCGGGAGCATCCAGTTTCACCGTGACCTCAGCCCAGCTTGTGGCAGGCACCTTTTCCAAATCAGCCGCCAGTGTGGCCCGGCTGACGCTGACGCGGGTCAGCAGCCGGGTGACAGGAATCGCAAGCGTCTCGATTTTCATCCCATCGGTATCCAGCACGACGACCGATTTTTGATCCGCAGCCTCAGAGAAACTGAGCGCCACGGGTGAGCCGCTGTAGCGCACATGTTCAAGTCCCGCGACCCTCTGCGGCTTATGCAGGTGCCCCAGCGCCGTGTAGCCAAAACCCTCAAACACATCCGCGCCCACGGCCCCCAGATTCCCGATGTGAATGTCCCGCTCGCTGTCGCTGGTGGTCGCGCCCAGCACCGTGAGATGCCCCATGGCGATGACCGGGCGCTTGCCCGCCAGGGCACGGCAGGCACCGAGCTGCGCGGCATAGTGGTCACGAATGGCGGCACGCACGTGGCTCTGCACATCCGTCATGGCTTCACCCACGGCGGCCTGCCGCAGATCGCGTTCACGCAGGAAAGGCACGGCCGCGACCACGGCCTCGCCGAGATCCACGATGTTCTCACCCGCATGCCCAAAGACATGTACCTCAAAGCGCTTCAGCAGCTCACGCGGTGCATTCAGATGAGAGGCAGAATCATGATTCCCACCTGTGATCACCGCCTTCACCGTGCGCAGGTCCGCCAGGCGCTTCAAAAAATCAAAATACAGGCCCACCGCATCCTGCGGCGGGTTCGCTGCATCAAACACATCTCCGCTCAGCAGCAGTGTGTCGATCTTCTCGGCGCGCAATGTCTCGATCAGCCAGTCAAGAAAGGCGGCATGCTCCGGCAGGCGGTCACGCTCGACGAGTCGTGCGCCGAGATGCCAGTCTGCGGTGTGGAGAATGCGCATGCAGTTGCATAGAAAGGGCGCCTGCTCCTGCAAGCGCCGTCATCAGCGAAGAACGCGCGGCGCGTCCAGCATGCTGAAACGCCCACAGCAGGGCTCAGTTCCTGTTCATGAGTTTACGCACTTCCTCTTCGGAGTACGCGCTCTTTTTACCTTCGCCCCGGTCATTGTAGTTTTCGATGATCTTCGGCGCCTTGCCCGTGCTTTTGGAGCGCGTCAGGGCGGAGCCGGTTTTGAATTCATTATCCGCGCCGCTGAAAAGGCTGTCGCCTTCCCGGGCCTTCTGTTTGCCAAAGCGGGACTCATCGGCCTTAAAGGTGTTGTTCTTGTCGAGAGCCTGTTTGTCCCCCAGTGCGTAGGTCATGTCAAAATTGGCCTTGGATTTGCCGTACAGGCTCTGACTGGTCTTGAACTCCTTCTGCCCGGAAAACGAATTGTTTCCGCCGAAATTTTTAGAGTGATGCGTCTGCTTTTGAAAATACGAACCTGCGCTGCCATTGGAGAGCTTGGGATCAGTCATGTATTTTTCATACTGGCTGCGCTTGGTCATATCCACTCCCGAAGTGGTGCGCTGCAGCAGCTTTTGCTCTGATGGATCCACCTTTTTCTTTTTCGTAGTGGTCTTGCTGGTGCACTGGCACAGGACAACACCTGCGCTGAGGCAGATCAGAAGTCGCAGGGTTGCATTCATGGTTGAGGCGTGGTTTTGGCGGTCGTCTGCCGGGTGAGGAACAGGATCTCCTGCTGCACACCTCCTGGCAGGCGGAACTTTGTCAGCTCCGTTTCGATGTTCCTTAGTCTGCCCCAGCTTTGATAGAGTTCAAAGATCAGTTTTGCCGACTCGGCGGGCATGGTCCAGTTCATGCGCATCAAAAAAATCTCCGCCGCTTCAAATTCCTTCTGACGAATCAGGAAGCGTGCCTGCGCGGCAAACAGATCCGGTTGCAGCGCGGCGGTGTCTTCCAGTCTTTGCAGAGCCGCCCCCAGCAGTTCATGTGCGAGTTCTGCATGGCCGGTGTCCTCAAAGGCCTGCGCCCACTGGATGGTCTGCGCGCCACCGGGGAAGGTCAGCCGCAGCGTCTCACTAAAAAGTTCTTTCACCGCCGTTTCATCATGCAGGGCATGAGCCACGCGCACGGCCAGCGGCAGCTTGCGTCCCTGCTCGCGGAAGGTCGGAATGCCGGCGACGATTTCGCAGGCGTCCCAGGCCCAGGCCGCACGGCCCGCCTTGAGCATTTCTTCAGCGGCCATCTCGATGCAGACCCGGTCTTTTTCCTCCACCTTCTGCCAGGCGCTGATGAAATCCTCGTGGGCCTCCTGGGGCAATCCCGCCGTGAAGGCGCTCAACGCCAGCGCGGCCAGCGGCCGGTCCGTGCCCGCCCGCGCCTCGGTGCGCAGCATCGCGGCCCAGCCTGCGGCTTGTTTCCCTGCGGCCAGCCCTTTGAGCCAGGCGTGCATGTCTTTGAGCGTCTCCTGATCCCGGGTCGTCGTGCGAAACAGCGCGGCGATCTGCGCACGTCCGCGTTCGGGCGCCCAGTCTGCCGCCGCCGTCAGCACCTTGAGCTGCTCCAGCCGCAGCGTGAAGCGTTCGTGGTCGCCCTTGATCGTACGGTCTGCCTGCGTGAGCAGGTTCAGCGCCTCGGCTGCCCGGTCATGGGTGCGCAGCCCCGTAGCCAGCGCCACCACGCAGGGCAGGGATTTGCGTTCGACACACAGCGTCATCAGATCCCGCACATCATCCCAGGCACCCGCAGCGGTGGCGATCTGGCAGCGCAGCTTCAGCAGGTCCTGCGCTACAGGGTCCAGTGGCTCGGCTAGAGGCACCTCACGCAGCACCTTCAGTGCGGCCTGGGGTTGCGCGAGTCGCTGCAGGATCTGACCGCGATGCAGGCTGGCCTCGATGTCGAGGTCCGTGCCAGCCTGATCATTCGCCACATAGCAGGCGTGAAGACGATCCCATGCCGAGAGCGCCGACTGGTCGTTTTGCATGCGTTCCTGCAGCAGGCCGAGTTCACGCAGATAGGAAACCTCATGCGGGCGGCGGCGTTCCAGCACCTGGGTAAACTGTTCGCGGAAGCCCTGACGACGCAGCTCATCCACATTGAAACTGCGTGCCAGGAACAGCGCATGCTTCTCGCGCAGGGTGTCATCACCCGGTTGCGGTGGCTTGAGCGGTGGTTCCGCCAGCAGCAGCTTGAGTGAGAAGCTCAGCCCCGGCTCGATCTCCATCGAAGTTTCACACACGCGCAGCAGCCATAGCGCATAGTCCGGATTCGACGGCGCACGGTCTGGCAGCATGCTGTAAATGTCGATGGCCTCACGCACAAAGCCTGCGCTCTCCAAGCGGCTGCCAAGGTTGCCGAGTGTATCCACCGAGTGCTCCGTGCGAAGATCAACCGCCGCCAGATGCTCGCGGATCAGGCGCCGCCGTGTGGGGTGGTCCACGCTGCGCAGCCCGCCCAGCAGGTCATTGATGCGCCATTCGCCAAATTCCGAATCCGAGCGTGGGCCCAGCATCGTGGCTCCGTAGTGCTTGGCCAGGGCGGCGTTTGCTCCCTTCACCACACCGCCAATGCCCTGCTGCACCAGCAGCGCCTCGATCTCCCGCGTTTCCTCCCACAGGCTGCGCAGATGCGGGGGCTCTTCATAACGGGACGATCCTTGGGGGAGCAGGCTGCCTTTGGAATCCGTCATATCGCGCTGCGCGACAAACGGCCCGGACAAAAACCGGCCCAGTGTTTCGCCACCTGTTTGATCCGCACCTGACAAGCCCGCCACTGCCGCTTTGCGAATGGCCGTCAGCGCCGAAGGCTGGGTCCGTTGCAGCCTGCGCCAGGCACCCTGCAGCGCCTCCCCGCGTTGCTGCTCAGAGCTGGTCATGCGGCTCAGTGAGGACAGGCTCAGCAAAAAGGGATCGTAGGTGGTGCGGTAGTTTTCTGCGGACACCGGCCCGCGCACCGCCACATCGAGGTACTTTCGCGCCAGTTCCCAGCGTTCCGCGCTTTCAGCGATGCGTGCGAGGAACAGCGAGTAGTCCATTTCCATCTCGGGTGAATTGATCGGCAGGCTGGCGCCGAGCGCCAGCGCCTCCTCATACCGTTGCTTGTCCTGCAGCTTGCGGGTCAGTTCCACGATGGCCGAGTTGCGCAGCACCCGGCAGGCGCCCAGTTGGGCGAGGCTGCTGGGACGGAAGCGGAAACTGTTCACATCCACCAGCATCGAGGTGCAGGCCTGCAGCAGGCTGGCTCGTGCTTTCAGCATTTCAGGCGACCAGCCTTTCTCGCTCGCCCAGCGCACGGCCTCATCCATTCCGTGGCTGTGCAGCATCAGCCAGAGCATCGCAAACTGCGCCTCCAGCGTGGTGGTGTCCGGCAGCACCTTCTTCAGCACCACGCGAAATTCCTTGCCTGCACCCGCATAAAACAGCGCCCAGAGTTTCTCCACTTCGTTCACTTGTTCACCGCTGCTCCATTGCTGGATCCACTGACTCAGTGCCTCTCCACCATGGGCGGCACGCAGTTTCGCCAGTTCTTCAATCGCCCGCAGTCGCACCAGAGCCGCGTCCTCAGGCAGTTCGGCAAACTCCGCCCTTGGCTGGCCAAGGAAGGCCCGCAGCGTGTCCAGATCCTTGCGCTCCAGACCCGGGGCGAGATCCAGCAACGAGACAATATCTCCTGTCGTCACGCCTCCGCCAGTGCGACGCGTATCCGTCAAGGGTAGCGGCGCGCGAAAACCCGTGGTTGGATAATTGAGGGCCTTCACCGGCGTGGCCAGCACCGCCTGCAGCTGTTTCTCCGCTTCCATTTCATCAGCAAACCGCAGGCACTTCAGGGCCAGGCGCAACCGTGCGCGGCCATCCCATGAGCGCACCTGGGTCATCTGCTCATAGACCCTGCGTTCCGCCTCATCCTGCCCCGAGCTTTGATAGTACTTTGCCAGCTCCTCCAGCGCTGTCGCATCCTGCGCAAACCGGCTCTCCAGGCGCCGCCGCACGCGGTCCGCCTCGGTGATTTGAAACGTCTGTTCCAGCAGTTCCACCAGCCGCCGCGACTCGGCCGCGATCTCCTTGGGGGGAGCCACTGCTGCGATCTGTTTCTGGAAATAAATCGCCGACTTCAGGTCTGCCACCTTCAGCGCTGCATCGCGCAGTTGATCCAGCGAAAACGGCGTGTCCGGCGCAGTGTAATACGCCTGCTTCATGCTCGCGAACGCCTTCACATGATCGCCACCTCGCTCGTACACCTGAGCCAGGGCTTCATGGTAAAACCCGTCAAACGGATGCCGCTGCACCCTCTCCAGGAGTGCGTGCTCCAGCAGCTTCAGCCGGTCGCGCATCACAGTCGGTGCCAGTTCGCCGCCGCTCGCGTCAGAAAACGTCAGCCGGTCGATGCAGCGTCTCAGCACTTCGCGGCGCCGCTTCACATCCGTCTCACGTTCCAGAATCTGCGCCTGCACCTCCACGTGGTCCGTGATGCGATGCTGCCGCAGCAGAATGTCCGCATAGTTCTCCAGCAGCGGGATGGCCGCCGGACCTTCGATCCTCTTCACCGCCTGCTTCCACAGCGCCAGCGCATCATCCGCACGGCGTTGTAGGAAATAAATCTGCGACAGCGCCGAGAGCAGCTGCCCTGAGTCTGGAAACTCGCGATACATACGCTCCAGCAGTTTTGCCGCAGCCACACCCGGTGGCGGCAGGGGATTGTTGCTCTTCCATCCGGGGCTGCTCGTCTCCGAGTCCACCCGCCGCTCCGACTCCATCAGCAGTTCCGCCAGCCGCAGCGTGTAGCGCACGCGTCCAGCGGCATCCAGATCAGAGAGCCGCCGCAGCTGCCGCTCCATCAGCGCATAGTTTTCATCCTCCTGCGCCAGATCCAGTTTCAGCTGCTCCACCACCAGTGAAGCCGGCTGTTTTTTCTCCGTTACCGCATCAAATTCCAAAGCATTCAGCAATTGATACGCATCTTCGAACTGGCTCGTCCGCACCGCCCACCAGCAACCGCGAAACCTCGTGGCATGCGCGTCTTTGGATTTGGGATCAACCTTCCTTGCGCTGGAAATGACTGTTTGCGCGAACTCAAGCACCCGCTCCGGCAGCTTTTCACGTTTGGTGCCTTCCGTGTCATCGCTTGCGAAGCCCGTGCCGGTAAATGCATCGGGCAGCTTGAACTCACCGTTCGTCACCGGCTTGACCGCCGCCTTCGTGTCTCCCATCAGGATCGAGAGCATGCGCTCATCCACATCCACGCGCTCCTCGTCCGTCGTGCTGGCATGCCAGGCTTTTTCGATCCATTCCGCCGCCTCGTCATTCTCGCCCTGCTCAGCGAGCAGTTCCGCCAGATGCAGCCAGGCACCACGGCTTGCACCAGATTTCGAAACCGCTTCACGTGCCAGGATGATCGCGCTGTCGAGGTTGTTGCTTGCCGCTAGAAAGGTCGAGGCATCACTCAGCCGTTTCTGCCGTTCCTCCGGAGTGGTAGCGCTTTCGGTAAATCCGTGCAGGAGTTTGTCCTCAGCCACCACATCACGGCGTGCACGGAAAAATCCCGCCAGATCAAAGACCGCTTCTGCTTTCTGTGGATCGCGCTCCACGCGGGAGCGCAGGATTTTTTCAATGACTCCGTCGAGCGCGCGTGTTTGCGCAAAACTCAAAACCTGCTTTTCCACGTCGGTGGAGCTTTGCATTTCGAGCAGCTTCAGCAGGCGCTGTTTTGCACTGTTTGCATCACCGTTGCGCAAATCTGCCTCACAGCGCAGCAGCACAATGGCGGGCAGGTCGGTGCCGTCGTTTTTGATGCGCTCATCGAGCAGCTTGGCAGCCTCTGAGGCACCTTCGTGATCCAGCAGGGTTCTTACGAGCTGCCAGCGGTAGTCTTCAACCTGTGGAACGGCCTGGACCAAGGCGCGCAGCCAGCGCACCTGCTCATCGGGTTCGACGGTCAGTTCAAAGAAACGTGCGGCGTCCAGCAGGGGTTGTTCTGAAGGGGGGGAGGCTTTGGCGGCTTCCACCAAGGTCTTGCGGAGATCCTCCAATGTTCCAAAACGTTCATGCAGCCGCACTCGCCTGCGGAAAAAATCAAAATAACGACCGTCCCGGAAATGCAGCAGGGCCAGCCCGTCGGTGAGGGCCTTGTCGGCTTTTGCAAACTGATCGGCGTGTTCGTAGATGCGGGCCAGATCATAGAGGGCGTCGAGCTTGCGCTGGGGGTCTTTTTGATCGGCCAGCTTGGAGAAGAAATTCGCGGCACGTTCTGGAAAACCTGCCTGCAGAAGCAGCTGGGCCACCTGGCGTGCGAGGTCAATGTCCTGCGGCTTCAGCTTGGCTGCGCGCTCATATGCGTCAGCTGCCTCTGCATTTCTTCCACTTGCCATGGCAAGTCCCCCCAGTTCAATCCACATCTGGGGGCCCTGGGGATCATTGGCCGGGGTGAGTTCGGCGGCGGTTTTGATCAGGGCGAACGCGGTGGCGGGGTCGGAGAGTTCGCGGGCGACTTCGGCTCGTGATTTGAGAAGGATGAGGTTCTTTGGCGCAGCCTTGAGCAAATCGTCGTAAAGTTGTGCAGCGCGTTTCAGGTCGCCGCTGCGGCGGATGAGGTGGGCTTCGACGATTTTGACGGCTTCAAACTTGGATTTCCCGGCCTGCTGGGAGACGTTTTCGACGAGGAGCTGGGTTGCGTCGTGTTTCTCATAAAGGGACCAAAGGAGGTCCAGGACGCGTCCGTATTCCGGTTGTTGCACCAGAAGTGACAAGTATTCATTGGCCAGCTTTGTTTCGCGCTCGGCCCAGGGTTTTGAGGTGGTTTGTGCGTTGATTTGCAACGCCAATGCCAGTGCAAGCGCCCCCACAGAGCGCCTGAATCGCAACAACTGGCCCGGCATAGACTTCACTTCCCGATCATAAACGTCTTTGGTGGCAACGCCTACTTCAAAAGTTTGGCGAGATCGGGGGCCACTTTGTGGAGTTCTTCGGCGATGATGGCGGCGATGACTTGGGCTCCGTGGTCGTTGAGATGGGTGCGATCGGTGGTTTTGGCGTCGTTGTTTTTGGGGACAATCGAGGGATTGAATGTGTCGGATTCCGCAATTCCGAGCTTGTTGTGCAGCTCGACGCTGCGCGTGAAGAGGTCGACGAGGGGGACCTGCTGTTGGGTGGCGACTTTGGTGGCGGCGTCGGCCCAGGGTTTGAGTTCGCCGCGGATTTTGTCCTTGTCGAAAACGCGGCGGGTGAGGGAGGTGACGAGGATGGGTTTGGCGCCGATGGCGCGGGCTTCTTCGATGAAGCGGGTGAGGTTTTGCGGGAAGGTGGTGGCGGGGTCGGTTTCGCGTTTGGGGCCTTTGCCGGGCATGTCGTTGTGGCCGAACTGGATGAGGATGTAGGCGGGTTTGGAGTCGAGGACTTTTTTCCAGTTGCCGGTGTCGCGGAAGCTTTTGGAGCTCTGGCCGCCGGCGGCGAAGTTGAGGCACTCGGCGTCGGGGCGGAGGAGTTTGGCGAAGGCGGCGCCCCATCCGGCTTTGTCGGTGACGGTGGAGTCTCCGGCGAGGGCGATGCGGGTGCGGGGTTCTTCAGCGTGGGTGATGCTGAGAGTGAGGGCGAGGAGGAGGCTGCGGCGGAGCATGGCCGGTTTTTAACGTCCGATTTTCTGCCATCTCGCACGGTGAATGGTGCGGCCCATGTGGAGCCAGTCGGTTTCGAAGTCGGTGGTGGGGTAGAAGAAGGCGTCGGCGGGCCAGTCGAGGCGTTTGAACTGGTGCTGGCGGGTGGCGAAGCTGGCGAGGGCGTCTTCGAAGTAGGGCTGGTCGTCGGTCTTGAGGAGGAATTCGCCGCCGTCGTCGCTGAGGATGCGATGGAGGCCGTCGAGGAATTCGCTTTGGTTGACGAGGCGGCGGGCGGTGTGGCCTTTCTTGGGCCAGGGGTCGGGGCAGAGGAGGTGGAGGCGGGTGACGCCGGAGGTGGGGAGGAGCCAGCCGACGGTGTAGGCGCTTTCGAGGCGCATGATGCGGGCGTTGGGGAGCTGCTGGGTGTCGATCTTGCGGCCGGTTTTGATGACGCGGCCGAGCATGCGCTCGACGCCGAGGAAGTCGCGCTCGGGGTGGTGGGCGGCCATGCCGGTGAGGAAGGTGCCATCGCCACAGCCGAGATCGACTTCGAGGGGGCGGGAGGGATCGGGGAAGATTTCGGCGCGGGTGAGTTCGCGGAAGTGATCTGGGGGCGTGAAGAGGGCGGGCACGGGGGATGGTGTGCCGATGAATGGGGGGGCTGGCAAGTGGGGAATTGCGCAGGTGGGAGCCAAACTTTGGATGGCCTACGGAAGGCGCGGAAAGGACGGAAAGGATGCCTATTCTACCGCAGGGGATGTTTTGCGGCTGCTCATGCGTGCGCCTTCTTTCAAAATGGCGGGGCTTGAGGGGCGGAGTGGGCTGGCTATGTTGAAAGGGAACCCTGTTCCAACCCCCTATGCCGATTTACGAGTTCTACTGCCCTGACAACAACAAGCTGTATTCCTTCCTGGCGCGTTCGCTGGCGTATCGGGACAAGGTGCCGGTGTGCCCGGATGGGGAGGGGTTGAGAATGGAGAAGCGGGTGTCGGCGTTTGCGGTGATCGGGAAGGCGAAGGAGGAGTCGGGGGATGATCCGTTTGCGGGGGTGGATGATGCGAAGATGGAGAGCTTCATGGCGGACATGGAGCGGGAGATGGGGAGCATGAACGAGGAGAATCCGGATCCGCGTCAGCTTGGGCATTTCATGCGGAAGATGACGGACATGATGGGCGACAAGACGCCGCCGGAACTGCGGGAGATGGTGCGTCGGCTTGAGGCGGGGGAAGATCCGGAGAAACTGGAGGAGCAGTTTGGGGGGATGGACGAAGGGGACGCGGGGGATGCGCTGTTTTCACAGATGCTGACGCGGGCGAAGGCTGTGCGGAAACAGCCGGTGCGGGACCCGAAGCTGTATGAGATGCGGGATTTTGTGAAGGAGTGAGAGGCGACATTGGTGGGATCCTGTCAGGCTCCTGCATGCTGACTCCATTCCCGGGAAGGCGATGTGGGGATTTTCGGTTTGCCGCAGAGGGGCAAAGGAGCAGAGGTTGCAGAGATTGAAGAGGATTGGGAGTGGCCGGAAGAAGACGCAAAACCGATCCTTCAAAAAACGGAGCCGGGTTTTTAACCGCTGATGGGACGCTGAGATGACGCTGATTCAGAATCCGGAATTTCTGACCACGGATTACTCGGATTGACACGGATGGCGGAGGCTGAAGCTGAGGGGCTCAGTGCTTTGATCTGTGCTGCTTGTGCCCTGCGGGGTTCCTTCTTGGCTGTGAAGCTGGGACTGGAGGAAGAAGCGGATTTTAACCGCTGATTAGACGCTCATTCAGAATCCGGAATTTCTGACCACGGATTACTCGGATTGACACGGATGGCGGAGGCTGAAGCTGAGGGGCTCAGTGCTTTGATCTGTGCTGCTTGTGCTCTGCGGGGTTCCTTCCTGGCTGTTAAGCTGGTGCTGGAGGAAGAGGAGGATTTTGAACGGCTGAGGAGGCGCTGATTCGGGATTGGAATCTGGGCGGTGATGGCCGTTGGCGGTGACGGATGGGTTGTGGCGTTGCGGATGCGCTGAGAATGGCAGGGGAATGAGTTGGCAGAGGAATGACTGAGGCTGGCCCCATTGACTCGATGGTGCTGGAGGAAAAGGGGGATTTTAACCGCTGATTAGACGCTGATATGACGCTAATTCAGAAGTGGAATCCGGGCGGTGATGGCCGTAGGCGGTGAAGGATGGGTTGTGGCCTTGCGGATGCGCTGAGAATGGCAGGGGAATGAGCTGGCAGAGGAATGACTGAGGTGGGAAATTGGGAGGGTGGTGGTTTGTCAAGAATTTGCACACTGACCCCATTTTTCCGGGTTTTTAACCGCTGATGGGACGCTGACATGAACGCTAATGAAGAAGCCGGAGTTTCTGATTGTCCTGCCAGCGTTTGATTAGGTGGGGGCAAAAATCATCGCGGGTAGGAGTTAATCAGCGTAGGCCTTCATTGGGCTGATGACACCTTGTCTCGGTTCGGATCAGAGACCTTTGAAGCTCTTTCGTATTCAAAACAGATTTTAGGAAACTCCATCTTGAGATTCAGTTCGGAACTGGGATCAAAGAAATCTTCCGGAATGTTTTTGATCAGCGCATACCTGATAAGCAATCCCTTTTTTCCGAACCAGCCTCCTTCATCAATCCAAGCAGACCCGATGGCAGCGAGAGAGTTAAGACAGAGCAGAGCCTGCTCATGATTTGACATCTGAGAACTCACAATGCCAGCGTAATCCTGAGCTTTAACATCATTTTCATGTGTTTCGACATATTTCATCATCTGCCAAAGATGCCTGTAGTAGTGTGCAATTCGCGATTGGTGGCCGTCGAATGGGCAGTAATGGATTCTGGCACGCTCATAGCCGGCCATCTGCATCGTCCAGAAGTAACTGAGTTCAGATTCAGATTTGCTCAAAGAATAGGCCTCTTGGATCGTGGTCATTTTTTGGACCACGAGTGAGATCAAATTCTGTGGATGGTTTTTGCCAACAGATTTCTCAAGGATACGCGATGAGTTTGGCCCTACTCCGTAATAGAAAGCCATGTAAGCCAGGTCAATCATCTGGCGCTGGGTGTAATGAATATCGAGGCTAAAGCAGGCAGACCGTACAATGCTCAATGACATTCGAAATTCACGGACCAGAGATACGAAGGCCCGATGCCCCTTTTTGCCATCGATCTCGACGCCGGCTAGATTTTCTCGGTGAAATTTCAGAAGCTCGAAAAACCTTGATTCAAAAGCGGTTCTTTGATTCGTCTCCTTTTGATTCCAATAGGTCAACGTTACTATTACTACACTCAAACTGAAGATAAATGTACCAATGAACCCGCCTACAAAATCGCCAAACTGACCAGCCTTCGCGGGGTTGAGCACTGGAGGCAAGTTAGCTGGCTCAGTGGCCTGTTCTTTGACTGGGAGCCATCCCTCGATCTTCTCATACCAGCTCGCGGGGGCAAATATTGGCAATACTGGACTTGCCAACATCACAAAAAGAATGAATACGGTAAATAGTTTAAGTAAAGACTTCATAAAGGGGTGAATTTTTCAGCTCAAATTCCTAACGCGGCCAGCACGGCTCTAAAATTGTTTAACCCTGCCTCGATGTTTTCGACGATCTCCTCGCCGAGGTCTTTTGGGTCGGGGAGGTTGTCGAGGTCGGCGAGGCTTTGGTCTTTGAGCCAGAAGAGGTCGAGGCTGGTTTTGTCGCGGGCGGTGAGATCGGCGTAGCTGTATTTGCGCCAGCGGCCATCGGGGTTTTTGTCGGGGTGCCAGGTTTCTTTGCGCTTGTGGCGGTTCTCCGGGTTGTAGCAGGAGATGAAGTCGGCGAGATCTTCGGCGCGCATGGGTTTGCGCTTCTGGGTGTGGTGGATGTTGGTGCGGTAGTCGTAGTACCAGACTTCCTTGGTCCACGGTGTTTTGGCGGCGGGCTTGTTGTCGAAAAAGAGCACGTTGGCCTTCACCCCGTTGGCGTAGAAGATGCCGGTGGGCAGGCGGAGGATGGTGTGGAGGTCGGTGTTCTCCAGCAGCTTTTTGCGTACGGTTTCACCCACGCCACCTTCGAAGAGCACGTTGTCAGGCAGCACCACGGCGGCTTGGCCGGTGGTCTTCAGCATGGTGCGGATGTGCTGGAGGAAGTTGAGCTGCTTGTTGCTGCTGGTGGCCCAGAAGTCCTGACGGTTGTACACCAGATCGTCCTTCTCCTCCTCCCCCTCATCGTTGGTGAAGGTCATGCTGCTCTTCTTGCCAAAAGGGGGATTGGCCAGCACGTAGTCGTAGCGCTTCCCGCTGTCGGCGATGAGCGCATCCGTGGAGGACACGCAGCTTTCGCCATCGATCTCGCCGATGTTGTGCAGCAGCAGGTTCATGAGGCAGAGGCGGCGGGTGTTGGCCACGATCTCATGGCCAAAGAAGGTCTCCTTCTTCAGGAAGGCCTTCTGCGCCTTGTTCAGCGCCGGGTTTTTGATGAGGTAATCGTAGGCAGCCAGGAAGAAGCCGCCGGTGCCGCAGGCCGGGTCCGCGATGGAGCGCTCCGGCAGCGGGCGCAGGCATTCCACCATTACCTGGATGAGCGCGCGCGGGGTGAAGTACTGGCCCGCGCCGCTCTTGGTGTCTTCCGCGTTCTTTTCCAGCAGGCCTTCGTAGATGTCTCCTTTCACATCCGCGCCCAGCGTCACCCACTCGGTTTGGTCCACCATCTCCACCACGCGGGCGAGCTTGGCCGGGTCTTGGATCTTGTTTTGGCTCTTGGTAAAGACCTGGCCCAGGATGCCCCGCTCGTTCGCCAGTTCCCGCAGCACAGTCATGTAGTGCGTTTCTAAATCCGCGCCTTTGAGCTTTTTGATTGTGGGCCATGCGTACTTCTCCGGCACACCGATCTTCCGGTTGTGCGGCGGGCGGCTGTACTCGTCTGCCATCTTCAGGAAGATCAGGTAGGTCAGTTGCTCCAGGTAGTCGCCGTAGCCCACACCGTCGTCGCGCAGGGTGGTGCAGAAGCCCCAGACTTTGGAAATGATCGAATCAGTGCTCATGCTTTCTTGGAACGGGTCTTGGGAGTTTTAGATTTGCCTGCTTGCGCTTCACGCTCCGCATGGATGCGCGCCAGCAGTGCCGCCGCAGGCTCATCCGCCCCATCCTGCGGTACCAACTCCCCGGCAAAGGCTTTATTCAGAATCGATTGACGCAGAGCCTCCGCGCGCTGGAGGTTTTGGTCGATGTCGGCCTCGAGGGCGTCAATCTCCGAGAACTGAGCATCAACTTGGTTCATCAATTCTTGTTGTTCCGCAGGCGAGCACACTGGGATCAACAGTTCTTTAAGTTGTGTGGTGTTGATTCGCGGCCTTCCGACACCGTGAACGGCGTCTTCGAGCTGCTTGAAAGTCGAGCGCGTTGAGAGAACGATTGTTGCGTATCGGTTCATCAAGACTGTGCCCTGGCAACGGACACAGAAGCAGTCCGCTTTGTTGACCGCTTTGTCGATGGTGGGTGGAACCATGGCAACGCGTGTGCGTTCGGTGATAAAGGATGAAAAAACAATATCCCCGGGAACCACCGTGTGCTCAACGAGGGTCCTATATTTGGCTTCAGTGATGAAGGATTCCTTCTCTTCAATGAATTTCATTACTCCAATGTTTTCCAGGCGCACCACGCGAATTCCTGAACCGACATAATCGCTGGTTTTCAGGTGAGAGCCGAATGGACCGTCAAAGACATCTGTGTTGCATGAGCCAAGCCGCATCCAGTGCCATCCAGCAGGCAGGCCAGGCAGCTTATCCAGTTCCTGTTGCGTTGGCAGTTGTGCAACAAGTGGCACTCTGGGTTTGGAAGGCTTGTCAGCCTTTTTGCTATCGGCTTCCCAAATCTTCAAAGCCTTCTCCCATGTCTTGAGTTGCTGCTGATAGCGCTCTTCACGTTCTGCACGAATACGCTCCAGCAGCTCCTCAGCCGATTCCAGTTCATCCGCATGTTGCGCCCGCCACTCAGCCGTGAGGCGGCCTTCGAAGGCGTGCTTGAGCAACGCCTGTCGGTACACCGCCAACTGCGCCCGGGCCTTCTTCAAATTCGCCACCCCTTCGTCCAGTTCTGAAAACAGCTCTTCGATCTTCGCCACGATGCGCTTTTGTTCGGCGAGGGAGGGTGACGGAAGGACAGATGCCTCGAACATCTTTTTCGTAATGTGGGCCAAGCCTGCTCCTCCATGCGCTATGCGAACATATTCTTGGAGGTTTTGGTTGATCGCCAACTGGAGAAACTTTTTGTCGAACTGATCAGAGGAAAATGTGATCCGGAAAATGTGCTGGTTTAACCAAGCATTCCCACCACGCCAAAGGTGAGCGCCAAATGATGTGCCAGGAGTGCCTGACCAGGCAAAAAGCAAATCGCCATTCTGCACCAGAAACTTTTCCGGGAGGTCCCCTTCGTAATGGTTGAAGTGTGCTTCTGGATTATTCAGATTTTGAATTCGAATGATCGGCATTCCAGCCTTTGTCCATTCATTAGGTTTGAATGCACGACCGTTAATCAAGCCAAGCGATTCACCAATGGTGATGGTATTCCAGTGCGGCGGATACCTCATGCCACCAGCACCTCATTCAATTCCTCAATAATGCCATCCATCCGCTCCCCAAACAGCTGATACATTTTCCCCAGGCCGCCCTGGGCGTCAAAGGGGGCCATGTCGAGGTCATCGCGTTCAAAGTGGAAGGAGGTCAGCATGTGGTCGCGGATCATATTGAGCCAGGCCACCTGTGCCTCGGTAAATTTGGGGCCGGGTTCATTGTGTTTGGCCATGATCCAGGTCTGGAAGTTCTTGCGCACCACGTCGTCAAAAGCGGTCAGCTTCGCGTCCAGCCCGCAGGCGTGGCGGATCAGGGAGATGAGGGCGGTCAGTTCATTGAGCGGCTGCTTCGCCTTCGACTCATCCAGATGCTGGTAGGCCTGGTACACGCGCAGCGGGGCGAGACGTGGTGCGTCTGAGCGAAGGGTGGCCATGACCTGCCCGAGCATGGCAAAGGTGATCTCCCGACGGCGGTAGGGCTGATCGTAGAAAATGGTGAGGGCGGCGAGTTCGTCTTTGTGGGCCTGCAGCCACTGGGAAAACTCCTGCGTGAGGGCCTCGGCCTTCGCCTGCGCATCCTGCGTCCACGCAGCATTGAGGAGGGTGTCCTGGTGGTCGTGATTGATCTTCTGCTCCTTGTCCCGACGGATGGTGTCGATGAGCTCGATGAGCTCCCCGTTGAAGACATTGGCGGCGGCTTTGACAAGCTGCGCCTGAGCCTTGTCACGATTGGCGTCTCCGGGATTGGTGCCAGCGGGCTGACCGGCAAGCTCCAAGGCCTTGGCCTCTACATTGTCTCCATCAATGGCGGCGATGAGGCTGCTGATGATGGTGCTGAGGGAGACGCCGCCGGATTTTTCCGCGATGCGCTCGTGCTCGTGCTTATCAAGCTGCTTATTGAGCCGTGCGAGACGTCCGGCGAGGGAGCTGACGGTGTCCGTATCGCTCGCGCCCATGAGCACGCCCATGGCGAGGTCCTTGAGCGGAACGCCGGTCTTGGTGATGAGCGGGGTGCTAGCGGTCTTGAGAGACTTGGTGACGCCGATGGCATCCACAATGACGTAGTGGGTCTTGGCAGAGACGGCGGAGGGCGTGACCTTGCGCAGATCATCCATGTCCAGCGTGCGGGTGCCGCGGCCTTTCATCTGCTCAAAGTAGTTCCGGCTTTTCACGTCCCGCATGAAGAGCAGGCACTCCAGCGGCTTCACATCCGTGCCGGTGGCGATCATGTCCACGGTGACCGCGATGCGGGGGTGGTAGTCGTTGCGGAACTGGGCGAGCACGGACTTGGGATCTTCCTCCGCCTTGTAAGTGATCTTTTTGCAGAAGGCGTTCGATTCGCCAAACTCATCGCGGATGATCTGGATGATGTCATCGGCATGGGAGTCCGTCTTGGCAAACACCAACGTCTTCGGCACCTCCGTGCGGCCGGGAAAGATCTCCGGGAGCTTGTCGCGGAAGGTGCGGACGATGAGGCGTATCTGGTCTGGCACGACCACCTTGTCATCGAGCTGCTTGGCGGTGTAAGCGGCGTCTTCATCCTGCTGCTCCCAGCGGCGCTTGCGCGTCACGCGCTCGCGGTGCTCCACGGGCTGCTTGGCCACCAGACGCGTGCCGGTGGCGGTGACTTCTGTCTCGATGAGGTAGGTTTCATTTCCCACGTTCACGCCGTCTGCTACGGCCTTTTCGTGGCTGTAGTCGCTGACGACGTTGTTTTTGAAGAAGCCGAAGGTGCGGCTGTCTGGTGTGGCGGTGAGGCCGATGAGGAAGGCATCGAAGTAATCCAGCACCTGCTGCCACAGATTGTAGATGCTGCGGTGGCATTCGTCGATGATGACGAAATCGAAGAACTCTGGAGGCACCTTGGCCTCATACACGACGGGCATGGGCTTCTTTGGCTTCGTAAGCTGCTCGGCAGGACTCAGCTCTTCCACGGCATCGTCCAGATCCTCTCCTTTCAAAATCGAATAGAGGCGCTGGATGGTGCAGATGCACACCTGAGCGTCCTTTGGCACAAAGGAGGACTTCAGCCGCTGGACGGTGTAGAGTTCGGTGAAGCGGCGATTGTCATCGCTGGGGGTGAAAGCCATGAACTCCTGCTCTGCCTGCTCGCCGAGGTTCTTGGTGTCCACCAGGAAGAGGATGCGCTTTGCCTTGCCGAACTTTAGCAGGCGATAGACTTCTGTGATGGCGGTGAAGGTCTTGCCGGAGCCGGTGGCCATCTGGATGAGGGCGCGGGGCCGGGCGGCTTGCAGGGAGACTTCGAGATTGGTGACGGCGACCTCCTGGCAGCCGCGCAGGCCGAGGGCTGCGGCGGGGAGTTTGCCGGGATTGAGCAGGGGCATGGCTGCCAGCCGGGCGCGCAGGGAAGCGCCGTCTTCCAGCCATGAGAGGAGCGTCTCGGGGCGGTGAAAGCTGAAGACTTCACGGGAGCGGGGCTTGGGATCTGCGCCGTCTGTGAAACGGGTGATCAAGCCCGTGCTCTCATAGAGAAAGCGCAGTGGGTGGCTGTTGCTGACCCACTTCAACTTTGCATGCGCGTATTCGGAGGTCTGGTCTTCGACGGTGGTGATGTTTTGGCCGAGGTCTTCTTTCTTGGCCTCGATGACGCCGCAGGCCTGCTGATTGACGAAGAGCACGTAGTCGGCGGGGCCGGTGTCTGTGGGGTACTCGCGCACGGCGATGCCGGGGCCTGCAGCAAAGTGGATTTTTTTCTTGTCCTGAACCACCCAGCCGGAGGCCTCGAGCATGGCATCGATGCGATCACGCGCGAGCTGCTCGGGGTTTTGATTGGGGGGCGGCATCTGCTGGGGAAAATTTCTAGTGAAGAGTAGCTAACAAAGCGGAGGGCGCTAGGGATGGCAAGGGGAACGCCGACGAAAGGATGAAGGCGGAACGAGAGGCTGCTGGGCGGATGGGAAAAGGACCGAAAGGACGGAAGGGACGGAAAGGACGGCTGCGAGACGAGCTGGGAGCGGGTGAGCTGCGCAGAAGCCGAGCAAAGGTACGCGGATTGTCGCGGCGGTTTGTGTCACCGCTGCGCGGTTTTACGAAGTTGGGGAGGG
>NZ_JBGANL010000110.1:0-6778 GCF_044222345.1 Prosthecobacter sp. | reverse complement strand
GGCCGCGCCGGTCTCGAGAATCTGGATAAGCGCCTGCACGCCGGGATGTTTCAAATGGGTGCGCAATTCCGATTCCAGCCGCTTCTGATCCATCGGCTCGCCCACGAGCAACGAGGGCAGGATCACGCGCGGGTGTTGGGGTGTGGGGAAGAGTTTCATGCGGCTTGACTCATCGGCACCACATTCCCACCAGCCTGGCTGGCGCCCTTCAGTCCGAAGGTCATTTTCAGCCAGTCGCTATATTTGCCGCCTTCCTCCCACGGCGCCTCGCTCGGCGCACCGGTGCGGCCCGTGACCTTGTTTTGCGTCTGCTGCTCAAGCTGCATTTCCAGTTGCTCGGCGCGGCCCACTTCGAGCATGAGCAGCGTTTGATTGGCCGCAAGCATCTGCATCACCTGCGGATTGCGCACCCATTCCCAGTGTGCCTGCAATCGCGCGCCGGGGCTGTTGTAGCGGTCGGTGATCCGGTGCCCGGCCACCTGCTCGGCGATGACGGATTTCTCATCATTCATCGCGTCATTCGCGCCGCCGCTGGTGTCGATCTTGAGCCGCTGGGAGAGCACCGGGTCCGCCGCGCCGAAGACGTAGCTCATCAACTCCCCGCGCGGCACCGCGCCGCCGGTATCGAATTGCAGCATCTCGGAGAGCATCTTGAATTTCTTGGTGAGGAAATCCATGTCCAGTTCCTTGACGTCATAGCTGAGCTTGAACTTGAAGCGGCCCTGAATCTGCTCGCGCGTGGCATTGAGCGGCACGGCCATGCCCGCCACCTCGGCCTCCACAATGGGGTCCATGTATTGCTGGCAGAGTTGCACGGTCAGATCGATGGCTTCCGCCAGACCAGCCATGAACAGAGTAGCCATCTCCTGCTGCCGGGTTTGCGTCACCGTCGGCGGCACCTCGGCGTCCACGAGGCCAAAGTAGCGCCGCATGTTTGTCCGCAGCGCCTTCTGAATCTCGATGCTCGGCGCGGGATCTGGCAGGCCATCCATGAACGACAGATTCTCCTTTTCCCCGCGCGGAAAGGGCATCTGCTTCCACGGGCCGATGGGCAGCGGCGCGGCGGCCTTGCCCTGCTCAACCTTGAACCGGCCCTGCGGCACGTTGATCGGCGGGCGCATCCGCAGGTCGGTATTGTCATCCAGCGCGTCGAAATGCAGCTTCAGGCTGTTCTGGAAACCCTGCCCAACCTGAGACATGCCGCGGCTGCCGAGCAGCAGCTTGCTCTTCACCTCGCGCTGCAAGGGAATGATTGGAATGCGCCCGTGCCGGTCCTTGACCAGCCCGTGATGCAGCGGTTTGTCCGGCGATGCTGCGTGATGAATGGTGCGCGTGAGCACGGAAGGGCCAGCCTTCGTCGGGCGGCGCTCCCAGGTCTCCGCGACGTGATAAAGACGCGCCTCGCGCACATCCTGAATGCTGAAGGAAGCGCCCACGCCGAGCGTGCCGCCAATCCATGACGGCATATCCGCCATGCTCCATTCGCTCCACATCGGACCGGGACTGGCCGCCACCTTCTCCAGCGCCGCCGCGTCCCAGCCCTGCATCTGCGCCAGATCGTAAAGCTGCGCCTCCGTCCACCAATGCCAGCGCGTCACGCGCGGAGCCTTTTGCAAGTCCATCATCGCCGCCGGAGTGATCGTCAGATCCGCGCCCAGGCACAGCGCCTCCCACGTCGGCCGGCTCTCGCGCACATACGGGGCAAAGTAAGTGGCCGCCTCGTTGCGTTTCAATTGCGTGGCCACCCGGCCCGCCTCCGCCTTCGTCATCTCCGGGTCGTAGCCCATGAGCAATCCGATCAACTGCTCCCGCCGCTCAGGATCGAGAATCAAATCCCAAAGTTCCGTGTCCGCCTGCGCGGCCATCTCCGGTGAGGCAGGCGCAGGAGCGGGCGTTCCGTCATTCGTCATCCCCAGCGCCAGCCCCAGCAAATCCTCCACGCTCACCGTGCGCTCCTCCAGCTCCCGAGCCGTCAGCCAGCCGACGTAAAGAAAGCCGTGGCCGTGATCGAGCATGAAATCCGCCCACAACTTCGATTGCGGCACCACGTCAGCCGCCATCTGCGTGCCCAGCACGTATTGCACCACCGGCGTGATCAGCGCCGCACCCTCATCCTGGTTGGCATTGCGACCCTGCACCTCCAGCCTGCCAGCGCGCTGCGCGGCCATCATCACGTCCTTGGTCTCATTGATCGCTTCATCGACGGCAAACACCTGCGCGTCGCTCGCTCCTTCATACGGGTCCGCTTCACGGCCGAGGGTTGATGATCGCTTGCGCCCATCGGGACTCTGGCCTGGCCAGATGCAATCACGGATGGCCTGGTTGTTGTTCATCTGCGTCAGCCACGGCCCCAGAGCCCGCGCATCGGCGCGCACGCAGTCCTGAAGTTTTTGCAGGTCGAGCGCTTCGCGCGGCTCGACAAATTGCCACGCATCGGACGATTGGATTTTCATGGGAGGGTCAGCGGTGGATCGGATTGAGTTCGGCGAGGATATGATCGCGCGACCAGCGGTTCCAGTCGGTCGGCTTCTGTTTGGGCAGCGGTTTCAAACACGCGTCCGGTCCTTCGATGTAGGTCCGGGCCTTGGCCTCGGACGCGACGAAAATCTGGATGAGCGCGAGTGTCTCCTGCCGCAGCAGTGAGTGCCCGAACTTTCTTCTCACGGCCTCCAGTTCGCCGGGCGGGAGTAAAGTCTCATTCATGGGAGTTGACAAGCAGGGATTTAAGGTTTGGGGAAAATGACAGGCATTAGCGCACGATCCCGCCCAGCGGCATGAGGGATTGGGCATCCACATGATCAGCTCCGTATTTGAGCAGATACTTCCACAGATCGAACCACTCGACGCACGCCTCATCCTTGGCGCGGGTGGTGTCGGTGAAGGGTGCCTGGGTGTAGGTGGTGAACATGAATTGCGTGTTGGTGCATTCCCGGTTGATGCGCACGCGCGGCGTCTCGCCCGCGATGCGGTCTGCCAGGGCATCAAGGATGAGGCGCACGCCATCTTCATCGGTGCAGGCTGGCGGCTCCAGTTCGCTCGGGATGCCGTGCTCGCAGCCGTCGTATTTCTCGCGCAGCGTCTCGCCCTCGATCTCTTCCTTGCCGCCGCGTGGATCGATGATCGTCACCCACGGTTCGATGAAATTGCCATCGAGTTCCTGTGAGCCATCAGGAAAGGCCGTGGCCCATTTCATCGGGCCGGTGATGATGCGGCCTTTGAACTCCTCGCCGCTCTCGGCCAGCTTTTCCAGAATGCGCCGCCTCATCTTCCAGATCTCAAACACCATGCGGCCGATCTTCCAGCCGAGCCGCAGCTTATAGGCCGGGCCTTCATCGCCATTGAGGCGATTGCTCTCACTCGGCACGGCCCACGCGCCGGGCAGCATGTTGCTGATGGTGATGCTCTCGCACGGCCACTCCTGCACCTGCCAGATGCGGTCAAGTTTATCCACGAGGAACCACGCCACGGCGGGCGGTTTCACCTTGCCGGGGTCGATCACCTCATAGAGCGTGCCCTCGCGCGGGATGTCGGCCCAATCACACAGGTGCGCGGACTCGAAGTTGTAGAAGCACGCGCTTTGATCGCGGTCTACATCGCCATACAGCTTGATGCGCACCTCTTTCTCCGGTGCATTGCGCAGTCCGGCGCTGAGTTCCTCGTAGCCGGATTTGATTTTGTTGTCGCTGGTGAAGACGTAGGCCACCAGCGCGGTCGGGTCCTTCGGCTGGGCAAAGCGCGGCACGCGCGGATCTCGCACACCGGGCTTGCCCACCAGATCGGGCGCGATCTCAAATTCCTCTTTCACCGCGCCGTGCAGGAACCAGTTCACCGTTTCATTCCAGCCGGTGTAAGGCGTGAAACTCACCAGATGCACGCCATGGTAGAGCGCGCCGAGCAGCGCGGGCGGCAGCCGCTTGCCAGCCTCCAGAATCTTGATGGCCTGCTCGATGCGATACAGAAACTCCGGCCGCTTCGTATCTTGCGCGCGCGTGGCCATGCGCTCATGGATGGCCTTCACATGCGTGAGCGGCACCAGCTCGTCACTCCATGCGCCCGTGAGTTCAAAGCCCTGAAAGGTGCTGATGTCCTGCTGGAAAAAGCGGAAGGAGAAATCCCCGCCGCCGTGGAAGGTGCGGCCCGTCTCATCGACAACCGGGAAGCGCAGCGAGAATTCATTGTTGGTGAAATGGCCTCCCGCGAATTTGAAGCGCTCGTGCTTCGTGGTCTTGTGCTTGCCACTCGTGGGGCTCACCTCTTCCGGCAGGAAGAATTCAATGGGCTGCTGCTGAAGCTTCGGACTGGTGTGCTGCGTATCCGCCAGCGCGAAGACCACCGCCTTTTCCGTGTAACAGAAATGCGCCGCCTTGCGCCGCGCGCAGGAGAACGATTTGCCGGGGCGCATCCCGCCATTGACAAAGACCTTCAGCACGCGGCCCGGATGCTCGAGACGCTTGCGCGCCACGCGCAGGTCGATGCGCCGCCAGATGTCCGGCTCCCATGCGTGCGAGAGCGGCAGCGCGCTCATGTTCTCAATCGCCTCCTCGCGCGCCTGAAGCAGCTCCGCCGCGATGGCCGGCCCCTTCGCCAGCAATTCCTCGACCGTCAGCAGCGGCACCACCGGCGATTCCGTCTGCATCGCCACCCAGGCTTGCATGGCTGCGTGGTCGGGGGTGGAAAATTGAGAGCAGGGAGCAGGGAGCATGGGAGGGAGGAAGTGTTCAGTGTTCAGTGTTCAGTGGAGCCTCCACCGCCACATCAATCACCGGCGCAGGCACGCGCGTGGGCGCTTCGATGGCCGCCGCTTGCTGGAGGTGATTGCGCCGCAGCTCTTCGTAGTTTTCGACGCTGAAGCGGTGGCGTTTCTCCTCGATCTTCGTCGGCCCGCCGCTGGTGATCTGTTTCACATTGAGCGCCGAGGTCATCGTCATGGCGATGGCGCCGAGGTCCTTTGTGCTCTTGGCCTTTTCCACGATCTCCCTCGCCGCACCCACCGTCTCCATCGTGAGGAGCGCGGATTGCCGCGCGATGATTTCCGTGATCTCACCCGGCGCAAACTCGCGAGGATCATTGATCAGCGCGATGATGCAATTGCGCGAGATTCCTTTCACCCCCCGCTCAGCGCGGTGGGCGTCCACCTGCCGCGTGAGTTCCGAGCGATTCACAATGCCGAGATCGCGAATCAAATGCAGGCAGAAGTCATAGCTGGCCCGGTCACGCTCCTTCCACCGCTCCGCCGTGTGCTCCCGGTATTCCTCACCAGGGACAACCGGCACCTCCAGCCCCAGCTCCGTCCGCACCACGGGCGGCTGCTCTTCGTTCCTGGTTTCCGGTTCCTGGTTCCCGGTTGCATCATTGCCGTTCATCATCCCTTCTGCTCCGTCCCTCCCGTTGCTTCAGCGTCCTTCCATTCGTCGCCGTCCGTGCCGTCGCTGATTTTCACGGCACTGAGTTCATGCACCAGGCACTTGTCCCAAGAGCTGTTGGCCCCAAAGCACACCACGATCATCACGCAGCCCAGCCCGTCGAGCGTGTGCTCGCAGATCACCCCGCGCTTTCCATCCGCGCGATGCCAGACGATCATGCCAGCAGGCCATCGCTCCAGAATCGGTTTCAATCGGTTAATGAGATCGGCGGCGCTCATGCCAGCATCATCAGGTTGTTTCTTCCATTCACCGCGATCCTTGGCGGTGCGACATCCATGGGACTGAAGCCGCGCGCGGCATCGGCATGGAGATAGATCATCGTCGTGGTCAAATTTTCATGACCGAGCAAATCCTGCACGGTGCGCGGATCGTTGCCCGATTGCATCGCGTGCGTGGCAAAGGCATGGCGCAGCGTGTGTGGCGTGATGCGTTTGATGATGCCGGCTGCCTTCACCGCCGCGCGCATCTGCTTGGCCACGCTCTCGTCCGTCGTGTGCCAGCGATATTGTCCGCGAATGACCGTGGAAGGGAAAAGCCACTGCCAGCGCAGTTCGCGATGGGCGGATTTGTATTTCATCGCGAGCCGGCGTGGAAGCTCCACCAGACCGCAGCCATTGGCCGCATCCATCTCATGCAACGAGCGCCGCCATTCGATATGCCGCCGCAATGACGGGGTTACCGCTTCCGCCAACACTGTCAGGCGTGATTTGTCACCCTTGCCATTCCAGATGCGCACCGTGCGTGCCTCGATGTCGATGTCCTGCACGCGCAGCTTGCAACACTCGCCGATGCGCAGCCCGCTGCCATACATCAGCCCCGCCATCAGCTTCACCTGACCGCGCAGTCCCGCAAAGATGCGTCCGAGTTCCTCGCGCGTTGGAATCGTCTTGAGCGTCTGTCGCTCCTTTGGCATTGGCGGCAGATTCAGCGTGCCGAGATCGCGCTTCAGCACGTGCTTGAAACAAAACACCAGAGCGCAGAGCGCCTGCTTTCGTGACTTCGGCGCAAAGTCGAGCCGGTGGAGTTCAATCAACCATCTTTCCACGTCCGGCCCCGTCCACTGCGAGGCCGGTTTGCGGATGAACTGGTAGAACTTCACCAGACATGCCCAGTAAGTGCGGCCCGTGTTCTTGGCTGCATCCCGAAGAGCGACGGCTTCAAAGAAAGCTTTTTTCAAGTTCATGATTTATGCCAACTCGGTTGTTATAATTGACTGTTCGGCGTAGCAAGCGCGTGTCTCGCGCGGTTCTGCGCCCACGCTTGGAACTGGTCGCGCATTTCGCCCCACTCAGATGGTTTTGCGTTTGCGATGTTTTCGAGTTCAGCACGCAGGCGGGCTACTTCCGCGATGCGTT
>NZ_JBGANL010000044.1:0-45698 GCF_044222345.1 Prosthecobacter sp. | reverse complement strand
CCAGCGTCTGCTGATGCACCGCATCCATTTCCTGCAGGGCGTTGGCACCACCCTGATCCACCTGCTGCAGTCGGTGGGCGAGCTCGCTGCGCAGGGCGTCAAACTGACGCTGGGTTTTGGCTCTCCATGACATGGCGTCATGGTGGACGGCGGTGACTTCCAGATGTCTCAGCACGGACTGCTTTTCCATCCCGGCGATTTCAACCCGCATGCGGCTGTTGGCACGGATGAGCCGAAATGTGCGCACCAAGGACAGTAAAAACAAACCTGTAACGATGCCGAGTCCGATGAGCAAAGCCAGGAGGTCCTGAGACAGTTCACGATTCATTCCGGTGGATGCGGCAGATGTTGTTTCAATTCAATTTGGTGGGCGGTCCCTGGCTCTGGCAGACTTTCAATTCCGCAGGGCTTTTTGCGATGGCGTGAATCAGGAGATGTTCAGCGCCGGAACGGGCAGTACGGCCCTCTCTTCCTGTGCTGCAATCTTTGCCAGCACGGCGGGGGGCGGCGGCGGGGCAAAGACTTCAGCCGGCTTGACGGCGGTTTCACAACGATGCTGCACCTCCTTGTAGCGTTGTTCGGATTCATCCAGACGTTTGGAAAACTCTGCGCGGAAAGAGTCAAACATGCGCTGCAGTTCTCCACGCCAGGCATTGGAATCCGAACGGACCGAGAGAAGCGCCTGATGCTGATTGAGCACCTGCTGCTCCATTTTGGAGGCGCTGTCACGCAGGCGGGCATTGGTGCGCAGCAGAAACACAATCCGCACCATCGAGAGAAGAAGCAGGCCTCCAACGACTGCCAAACTCAATTTAAGTGTAGGGACATCGAGAGCCATTTGAGAAAGGTCCATAGGAAAAGATGGGAGCATGTTTCATTCCAAAATCAATGTGGCCTGCACATTTATTTAGACCGCCTGCCCTTCGCATTTTTGACAATGTTCGGCTTTTTCCAAGCGCCGACGGGCAGCACTTGCGCGTGTGCCGCCCAAGCTTCCCATGCTGCAGCCATGGACTTGACGCGCTCCGGTTCAGCCGCGGCGAGGTCATGCATCTCAGCGCGGTCCTGGTCGATGTTGTAGAGCTCCCAGGGCTGGTTTTCCTTGGCCACGAGCTTCCATGGACCGGCGCGATGAGCGCGGTTGCCTTCATGTTCCCAAAAGATGGAACGGGTGGCCGGACTCTGGCCCTTGAAGACGGGTATTAAACTGATGCCTTCTTTGGGACGGATGGCCTGGCCGTTGAATGCGGCGGGATAGGCTGCTCCAGCCACGTCGGAGCAGGTCGCCATGAGATCAATGAGATGGCCGGGCTGCGTTTCAATTTTGCCATGCTGTGCCTCGGGAATCCCGGCGGGCCAGTGGGCAATGAGCGGTGTGGAGATGCCGCCTTCATGCACGTAGTGCTTGTACTCGCGGTGCGGTGTGTTGGAGACGTTGGCCCAGGCTTCGCCATAGGCGATGTAGTCGTTCGGTCCGCCCGGCATGATGCCCTGGCCCTGCTTCACCGGCTGGCCGTCGCGGGTTTGTTTGGGGATGACATCCAGGCGGATCGCATCCTGCGCGATGACGGGAAAAGTCTTCTCGTTGAACGCAGGCGGCTTGGCCTGTCGGCCGATGGGTTCCTGACAGCCGCCATTGTCCTGGAGAAAGAGGATGAGCGTGTTTTGCAGCATGCCCTTCTTTTCCAGCGTGCCCACCACGCGGCCAATGCCCTGGTCCATGCGGTCAATCATCGCCGCGTAGGTTTCCATGCAGCGTGTCTCCCAGTCTTTGTTGCTCACCTGCGTCCAGTCACCTTTCGTGGGGGAGAGCTCCGCGTTCTTCGCGATCAATCCCATCTGCTGCATGCGCAGCAGTCGCGCCTGCCGCACGGACTCGTAGCCCGCGTCGTATTTGCCTTTGTATTTGGCCACGTCTTCGGGCAGCGCGTGCATGGGCCAGTGGGCGGCGGTGTAGGCCATGTACATGAAGAATGGCTTGTCCTTCTGTGCGCTGGCATGCTCATCGATGAAGCGAATCGCGTGGTCGCTGATGGCATCGGTGTAGTAGTACTGCTTGGGCTGGTACTCCGGATCGGCGAAGGGGGAGATCATCGTGTCATCGCGCGTCAGCGTGCCGGGATCATAGAAGCTGCCCGCGCCAGTGATGGTGCCGTAGAAGCGGTCAAAGCCGCGATGCAGCGGCCAGTTGAGCTTGGGGCCTTCCGGTTGGGCGTGCTTGGTCACGTGCCATTTGCCCACGGCATAGGTGCGGTAGCCTGCCGGTTTCAACACCTCCGCGATGGTCACGCAGCGGTTGTTCAAATCGCCGCGATAGCCGTCGTTGCCGCGATCTTCCATCATGTGCCCGATGCCCGCCTGATGCGGATACAGCCCCGTGAGCAACGATGCGCGTGTGGGGCAGCAGCGCCCGGCATTGTAAAACTGGCTCAGCCGCACGCCGCCCTTGGCGAGGCGGTCCAGATTCGGCGTCTGGATTTCTCCGCCGTAGCAGCCGAGGTCGGAAAAGCCCATGTCATCCGACATGATGAGGATGATGTTGGGCGCAGCGGCTTGCAAAGATGCAGCCGTCAGCAAAAGGGACGCGAGTGGAAGCAGAAGGCGGTGGATCATGGCGGAAAAAGTTGGGCGTTTCACTTCACCTCCGCCACGTCCACCACGTTGAGCTGGATGAACTGGCCGTTGAAGGGCTGCGGGGCGGGGGAGACTTCGGGCACGACGAGTTTGGCGAAGTTGGTGATCATGTGGCCGTTCTGGCCGTTGCCGTGAAAAGTGAGCGTGGTGCCGCCTTCGACCTCGATGGTTGCGGTGTAGTCGATGGTGAAGATTTTATGGCCCACCTTGTCCTGGCGGTTGAAGAAGAAATGCTGCGCCGGGGAGGAGACCGTGAGCTGGTAGATGTTGTAGGTGGCGTTGTTCGGAGCGCCGCCGATGTAGAAGTATTCGCCCACCTGCTGACCGTCCTTGTACATCATCGGCTCCACCACGCCGCGCACGCGGAGGGTGACCTTGTAGCGTTTGCCGGGCTCGCCGCCAAACTTGCGCACGTCGGTGAACTTGTCGTTGGTCGCGGGATCATTCGTCGCGCGCGCGGAGATGCCGTCAGCGCCGGGCTTGGGGTTTTCCGGCATGGGGTCCTTGCAGGCGAATTCGAAACGGTAACCATCGAGACTGGCGGCGACGGCTTTCAAATCCTCCGCTTGAGAAACGGGTGCGACGCAGAGGGAAATGGCGAGGAGGAGGGAGGAAAGGCGGTGCATGGTGGGTGGGTTGGGTGAAACCGACGAAACGCAGGCCGTGGACGGAATCCACCATCGTTCGTCGAAAAAGATGAAGTTCTGGTTTATAGCCAGCGCCCCCACTTCATGCCTGCCCCCACCGCGCTCCCCATTTGGAAAATTCACGCCGACATCCTGCGCACGCTGCAAGGGGGCAATCGCCTGGTGCTGGTGGCGCCGACGGGCTCGGGCAAGACGACGCAGGTGCCGCAGATGCTGCTGGATGCGGGTGTGGCCGGAGACAAGATGATCGTGGTGCTGCAGCCGCGCCGCGTGGCGGCACGCACCGTGGCGGCGCGTGTGGCCTCGGAGCGCGGGGGTAAGCTGGGCGCGGAAGTCGGTTATCAGATCCGCTTTGATGACCACACCAGCGTGGGCACGCGCATCTGCTTCGTCACGGAGGGCATCCTGCTGCGCTGGCTGCAGGATGATCGCGCGCTATCGAAGATCGGTGCGGTGGTGTTTGATGAGTTCCATGAGCGCAACCTGCTCAGCGATGTGGCACTGGCTTTGGTGAAGCATTTGCAGCAGAGCCAGCGGCCCGATCTGGTGATGCTGGTGATGTCCGCCACGCTGGATGCAGATCCTGTGGCGGCGTATTTGAACCAGTGCCCCATCCTTGTTTCGGAAGGGCAGAGCTTTCCCGTGGAGGTGGGCTATCTGTCGGTGCCTGATCAGCGCCCGCTCACGGTGCAGGCGGCGGAGGCGGTGGAGCGTATTCTGTACGAAGGCGAGCCCGGCGACATCCTCGTTTTCATGCCGGGGCGCGGCGAGATCAATGGCACGCTGGACGCACTGAGAGGCATGAGAACGCAGGAGCGTGTGGCCTGCATTCCGCTGCATGGCGAGCTGGAGCCGCAGGAGCAGGACCGCGCCTTCGCGCCGAACGCACTGCGCAAAGTCATCGTGGCGACGAATGTGGCAGAGACCAGCATCACCATCGACGGCATCCGCCATGTGGTGGACAGCGGCGTGGCGCGTGTGGCCCGTTACGATGCGGAGCGCGGGATCGGCACGCTGCTGCTGGAGCCGATCAGCCGGGCGAGTGCAGACCAGCGCAAAGGCCGAGCAGGCCGTACGGCACCCGGCACCTGTCATCGCCTGTGGACCTCGATTGGCCATCAGACCCGAGAGGAGCGCAACACACCCGAGATCCAGCGCAGCGATCTGGCGGAGGTGGTGCTGCTGCTGCACTCGCTCGGCATTCAGGAGGCAGCCACGTTTGACTGGCTGGACAAACCCGATCCGCAGGCCGTGGTGCGCGCCGAGAAGCTGCTGACAATGCTGGGAGCTCTGCACGAGGGCAGGGCGGAGCTCACGCCGGTCGGCCGCCAGATGCTGCGGCTGCCGATGCACCCGCGCTACTCGCGCATGCTCATCGAAGCCAGCCAGCGCGGCTGCGTGCCGGATGCGGCTTTGTGCGCCGCCCTCGTCAGCGGGCGCGATCTGCTCGCGCGGCTGGACCGCGATGATGCGCAAATGAAGGGCCTGCGCGAGATGTTTGAGGACAGCGGCGACTCCGACTTCATCACGCTGATGCGGGCCTACGACTTCGCCAAAGAAAACGGCTTCAGCTTTGAGCGCTGCCGCAGCCATGGCATCAATGCGCAGGTGGCCCGGCAGGTGGAGCAGACCTGCCAGCAGATCCTGCACGCCGCGCAGCAGCAGCGGCTGTTTGATCGCGATGGCGGGACCACGGCCAAAGGTGACGAAGCGCTCCTCCGCTGCCTCATGGCCGGATTCGTGGATCAACTGGCCAAACGCCGCGTGCCCGGCAAGCCGGAGTGCGATCTCACCGAGCAGCGCCAAGGCCAGCTCGTGCGTGAGAGCGTGGTGCAGGAGGCGGCTTTTTTCGTGGCGGCGAACCTGCGGGAAGCGCCGTCGCGTGGCCCTGCGCCGCTGACACTTCTGAGTCTCGCCACCGCCGTGCAGCCGGCGTGGGTCGCGGAGATGTTTCCGCAGCATCTGAGCACCACGGTGGAGCATCTCTTTGATGCGCAAAACAAGCGTGTGGCCGCGATGAAGGTGGTGCGCTATCGCGACCTCGTGATCGAGCAGAAGGCGCAGCAGCGCGATCTCGATCCCATCGCCAGCGGGCGCTGCCTCGCGGAGGCGCAGCGCGCGGGTGCCTTTGATCTGCCGCTGATGGATCATCGGCTGAAGCAGTTCATCGCCCGGGTGGATCTCGTTCATGCCACGCTGCCGGAGCTGGAGTTTCCGCGCTTTGATGCGGAGGCCATCACCGCCTGTCTCGCCCGTGCGTTCAAAGGCCTGTCTTTGGTGAAGGAAGCCCAGGCCGCGCCGCTGATGGCCGCCTTCCAGCAGCATCTGGCCCAGGGGCAGGTGAGCTGGCTGGATGAGCTGGTGCCGCTCTCCATCCCATGGCCTGCGGGTGGGAGCCTGAAGGTTTCTTATGCGAATGAGTTCCCCGAAGTGCAGGTGAAGCTGCACGAATGCTTTGCGCTCACGGAGCATCCGACCCTTTGCGAGGGACGGCTGCCGGTGACGCTCATTCTCTGCACGCCAGATGGCAGGAAACTGGCCACCACGAAGGACTGGCCAACCTTCCAAACGCGTGAATGGCCGAAGCACCGTCAGGCCGTGGCGAAGAAGTTTTCGGGGCTGTTGTGGCGGTAGCGTGCAGTCGGCAGATCATTGAGTCTCTCACTGTCTTAGGCTCCCGGAGGGAGTACGGAAATTAGCCGGTGGTGAAGCGAAACCGCGCAGCGGTGCAGCGAGAACCACCGGACCACGCCCACGACAACCCCTCCTCCTGAGGGCGCATGCCGGAGGTATGCGAGAAGCTTTCAAACCTCCGGCGCAAACGAGGAGCCTGCGAACGATTCTCGCATACCTTCGGCATGCGGCGTCGGTCACTAAACCCCACGTCCACGAGATCCGGTGGTTCCCGCTCGCAAAGCCTCGCTCCACCACCGGCTAATTTCTCTGCTCCCTCCGGGAGCGGGAGACAAGTCCATGCATCGCTCAAGGAGTTCTTCACACCCGGATCACGATCTTCCCAAAGTGCTTCCCGCTTTCGAGACGCTGGAAGGCTGCCGGGGCGTCTCGAAACTCAAAGGTGGAGTCGATGACGGGCTGGAGTTTCACGCGTTCCATTTCAGCGAGCATCTGGGCAAACATCTCGCGTGAGCCGACGTAGATGCCGTCCAGGCGGATGCCTTTGCGCAGGATCTGCACGGTCTGCACCTCCGCGCTGGTGCCGGTGAGCACGCCGATGAGGGCGATGTGACCGCCAAAGCGCGTGGCTTTGAGCGAGCGGTTGAGCGTTTCCGCGCCGCCGATCTCGACCACTTTGTCCACGCCGAGCCCGCCGGTTTGCTTGACGGCCCACTGGTCCCAGTCGGGATCGGTCTTGTAGTTGTGCACCGCATCAGCACCGAGCTGGAGCAGGTGCTGGGCTTTGATGTCGCAGCTCGTCGTGGCCAAAACGCGGGCACCGGCCAGCTTGGCAAACTGCAGGGCGAAGACCGAGACGCCACCCGTGCCGAGAATGAGCACGGTTTCGCCGGCCTTCAGCCCGCCACGGCAGTGCAGGGCATCCCAGGCCGTGACGGCGGCGCAGGGCAGGGTGGCCGCCTCCTCGGTGGAAAGGTAGTCTGGGATGGGCAGGAGGCTCTCGGCACGGATGACCGCCAGCTCGCGCAGCAGGCCGTCCACCGCGCCGCCGAGGGCGTGGGCGGCATGCGCCTGGCTGAATTCCCCGTCCAGCCAGCTCGGCATGAAGGGGCAGACGACGCGGTCGCCGGGCTTGAACTGGGTGACGCCCGCACCCACGGCCGCCACCTCGCCCGCGCCATCGGAGCAGGGAATGCGTGGCACCGGGCCGGTCACGCCACGGATGCCCATGACGTTCATGTAGTCGCGGTAGTTCAGGCAGGTGGCGCGGATACGGACCAAAACCTCCCCGGGGCCGGGCGTGGGATCTGGCAGGGTCACGGCCTTGAGCGAGTCGAGGCCGGTGGTTCCGGTGATTTGATAGGCGTGCATATGGAGGAGAGAAGTCACCGAGGCTACCGGAACCTGCTTCTGCAACAAGGCGGAATTGAGGCTTCCGGGGTGCTCCTGCAGCCAATGTTTTTCGAGGTTCTCCCTGCGCAAAAAAAGATTCTCCACATCGGGTGTGAACAATTTGTGGGTGATTCACGGAAAGCGGATGCCTCGGCAGAGCAAGGAAGGAGCAATTGTCAAAAATGAACGTATTTATGTTTTAAACAAAATAATTGGGCCATGAAATCCATAGGGGGCAAATGGCGGCTCGTCCGAGGCGCGGCATCTCTGTCTTCCAAGGCCACCTACAGAGAGGCAGATAGCTGCAAATGGGAGTGGGGGCGGTTGATGGCTTCCTGTGTTAACGGCTGTTACTTTGCTGGTTATCAAACAACTAAAGTTGTTATTGGCCGTGTTGATACAAGGTTACTAGAGTCGGCTGCCTAGTTAGGTGGCTGGCCTAGCATGTGTCGAAATCGTTTCATAATGACCACCTTCTGCACGTTCCACGATTCAAACACAAGGGTTCCACGCTCAAGGTTTTGTTCCGGACTCGCGACAAACCCTTGGGAGATTTTTCTAGCTTATGATCGGACAAGACACAGAAGTGAGAGTTCTCAATTGTTTGTGAATAACCTGTCAAGAAGTCCGCTTTGCGTAGGGGGAAACTGCGAACAATGGGTGTCCTCCGGGGTAAAGACGATCTGACGAAAGGGAGCTCGCCCGGCCTGCCTAAGACTAGCGCGCCTCGGCGGCCAGTTTCTCGATCCATTTGCCCAGATCCGGTGGCCGGAAGGCCTCCATGCGGGCCAGCAGGGCGGCGGGTTGATTCTCAACCAAGACACACGCGGCATGCTCGGGCTTGAGGAAGCCGCTGCGGCTCATGTGGGAGATGAAGTCGGTCAAGCCGTCGAAGAAGCCGCCCACGTTGAGGATGCCCACGGGTTTGTCGTGAAAGGAGAGCTGCAGCCAGGTGAGGGTCTCGAAAAGCTCATCCAGCGTGCCAAAGCCGCCTGGCAGGGCGATGAAGCCGTCGCTGAGGTCCACCATCAGCTGCTTGCGTTCGTGCATGCTGCCGACGACGTGAAGCTGCGTCACGCCGCCATGGCCGAGCTCCTTTTCCATGAGGGATTTCGGGATCACGCCGATGACCTCTCCCTTTTGCGAAAGCGCCCCGTCCGCGATGGCTCCCATCAGGCCCACATTGCCACCGCCATAGACGAGTCCGATGCCGCTCTGCGCGAGAAACGCACCCAGATCATGCGCGGCGGCGCGATGGCGGGGATCGCTGCCAGAGGAGGAGCCACAGTAAACACAGATTCGGCGCAGTCGGGACATGGGGGCATGATGAATGATTTCTGCCGCGGGTGCAAAGGCTTGCGCAAAAGGGAAGTTCTTCGCTACGATTAGTGAAGATGAACCAGACACGCCGCTCCTTCCTTGCCTCCTCTGCCGCCGCCCTCACAGGCTGCAATCTTTTCTCACCTTCAGGAAGAGGAAACTGGATCGACGCGCATGTGCATGTGTGGACGCCTGATGTGCAGAAGTATCCGCTGGCACGCGGCTATGCCGTCAGCGACATGCAGCCGCCGAGCTTCACGCCGGAGCAGTTGTTTGCCCATTGCAGGCCGGAAGGCGTGAGCCGCATCGTGCTCATCCAGATGAGCTACTACCAGACGGACAACCGCTACATGCTGGACATGATGCGCGCGCATCCAGGTGTCTTCAGCGGCGTGGCCATCGTGGACGAGCATGCGGCAGGCCTGGCTGATACCATGCGCAGCCTGGTGAAGCAGGGCGTGCGCGGCTTCCGCATCTACCCGGAGAAGGTGAAGAATCTCTCTGACTGGATGGGCTCCCCGGGCATGGCCACGCTGTGGAAGACGGCGGCGGAGCTGAAGGTGAACGTCTGCCCGCTGATCAATCCGGACACGCTGCCGCTGCTGGACAAGATGTGCGAGTGGTACCCGGACACGGGCGTGGTGGTGGATCACTTCGCCCGTCTGGGCATGGCAGGGCCGGCCAAGCCTGAGGAGGTGCAGAACCTGCTGCGCCTGGCACGGCATGCCAAAACGCACGTGAAGGCCTCCGCCTTCTACGCCCTGGGGGCAAAGAAGGCCCCGTACACCGACATGGGCCCGCTGGTGCGGCAGGTGCGGGATGCCTTCGGCCCGCAGCGTGTGATGTGGGCCAGTGACTGCCCCTTCCAGGTGGAGCACGGCCACAACTACCATAATGCCATCGCGATCATCCGTGACCGCCTCGATTTTCTCAGCGATCACGACAAGGCCTGGATGCTGCGTGGCACGGCTGAGAAGGTGTTTTTCTCCGCAGCGGCGGTGTGAGCCAACGAATCTTCCATCTTCCTCCTCTTTGGATTGGAATCCGAGGTGAGCTTCCGGGAGGAGGAGTATGAGTAAGAGTAGGAGGAAGATGGCTGAAAATAAAAAAGCCCCGCCAGCAATGCTGACGGGGCTGAAGTGGGAAGAGTGACTGGGCTGACCTAAGCTCAGGCTGCGGCTTCGGCGCCTTTGTGACCGAGCTGCTTCACGGCGAGATTGAGCTGATCGTACTCGATCGGCTTCTTGATCACCGTCACGGGGCCGTGACCGAGGATGCGGCTGAGGATTTCGCTGTCAGGGTAGCCGGTGATCACCACGATGGGGAGATCCGGATACAGTGCCTTGAGCTGGGAGTACACTTCGTCTCCGGGAACGTCCGGGAGCTTGAGATCGAGGAAGACGAAGTCAAACTTCTGCTTCTTCGCCATGGTGATGGCTTCAGCGCCGGTGCCGACGACGAGGCGTCCGAAACCAGCCTTCTTGAGGAACTGCTTGAAGAGGGCCTGCAGGGCGGGGTCGTCATCGACCACCATGACGGTGGGCTGCCCGGCTTCGTCTTCCTTGCGCAGCACATCGCGGTCGAGCAGGCTGCGCTTGATGCGCCAGCGGCCGCCGATTTGAACAGCGGGCAACTGGCCACGCTGGACGAGATAATAAACCGTTGGAAGAGGGATGCGGAGGTATTCCGCGGTCTCTTTCACAGTCATGAGTTCGGGTGCTGCTAGATCTGCCATAAAAAATTGGGGGTGAGTCTGTTGCCTGCGATTAACTGTAAAAATCGAAACTGAGTCTCGTTGAGAAGTTGTTAACAACGTTCGTCAATAATTTCTATCATTACAGGGGTATTATCGGGGTGTGGCTAAATGTTTGGTTTTAGATAAGTGGTAGAATTGCGAATTATTGCCACAATTGCAAACCAAAATTGTGTGGCAACTGAAAAACTTTGGAAATCCTGAAGAATTTCATACAATTGCTATCAATCCAGAATGGGGAGCATCAAACGCGCCGAATAGAACCAGTCCACAGATCTAAATTATTAAGTCATGGTGGCTACGATGAGTGTTTGTATTCCAATACGCTGCGCCAGCCCATGGAGAGACGCTTTCATTGCAGTGGTTGTACCTGAGGCTACCCATTTGCCAAATCGCCAGGCTTGGCCTAGATCAACCTTCCCATGTCTGATTCTATCCCCAATGTCCTCGCTGAACGTTACGCCACCGCCTCCATGCGCGCCCTTTGGTCGCCGGAAGGGAAAGTCAGACTGGAGCGCGATTACTGGATCGCAGTTCTGAAAGGCCAGCGCGATCTCGGTATTCCGGTGCCGGATGGCGTGATCGAAGCCTATGAGAAGGTGAAGGATCAGGTGAATGTGGCCTCCATCATGCAGCGCGAGCGCGTGACGCGGCATGACGTGAAGGCACGCATCGAGGAATTCTGCGACCTCGCGGGCCACGAGCACCTTCATAAAGGCATGACCAGCCGCGACCTCACAGAGAACGTGGAGCAGCTTCAGGTCTTCCGCTCTCTATTAGAGGTCCGCAACAAATGCGTGGCGGCTCTCGTGGGCCTCGCACGGCGCGCCAAGGAGACGCGTGACATTCCGCTGACCGCCCGCACGCACAACGTGGCCGCACAGGTGACCACCCTGGGCAAGCGCCTGGCGATGTTTGGCGAGGAACTGCTCGTGGCCTTTGGCGATCTGCAGCATCTCATCTCCAGCTATCCGGCCCGTGGGCTAAAAGGTGCCGTGGGCACCCGGCTGGATCAGATCACTCTCTTTAATGGAGACGCGAAAAAAGCGGCCGAACTGGAAGGCAGCATCCTGAAGCACCTCGGCATGCCGGCGGCCTTCAATGCCGTGGGGCAGGTGTACCCGCGCAGTCTCGATCTGCAGGTGGTGGCCTCTCTGTGCCAGCTCGCCAGCGGTCCGTCCAGCTTTGCGCGCACGCTGCGCCTCATGGCCGGGCAGGAGCTCGCCAGCGAAGGCTTTGCCAAAGGGCAGGTGGGCTCCTCCGCCATGCCGCACAAGATGAACAGCCGCTCCTGCGAGCGCATCAACGGCCTGCACGTCATCCTCAAAGGCTACCTCACCATGGCCTCCGGCCTGGCGGGCGATCAGTGGAATGAAGGAGACGTCTCCTGCTCCGTGGTGCGCCGCGTCATGCTGCCGGACGCCTTCCTGGCCATGGACGGCCTGCTGGAGACACTGCTCACCGTGCTCAATCAGATGGAAGTCTTCGAAGCCGTGGTGGAGCAGGAGCTCATGCGCTACCTGCCTTTCCTCCTCACCACCACCGTCATGATGGAAGCCGTCAAAGCGGGCGCGGGTCGCGAAACCGCCCACGAAGTGATCAAAGAGCACGCCGTGCAGGTGGCCAAGGACATGCGCACCGGCAAAGTGCGCGAGAACGACCTCCTCGCCCGCCTCGTGGAAGACGTGCGCCTCACCCTCACCGCCGAAGACATGCAGCGCCTTGTGGAAGCCGGCAAAGCCAACGCCGGAGACGCCCCCCAGCAGGTGGACGCCTTCTGTGAGCACGTGGCCGCCATCAAGAAAGAGTTCCCCCACGCCGCGAAGTACGAGCCGGGCGTGATTCTGTAGGCTTCAATCGAGCACCCTCCCAGCGGCGGCTTGTCTCAAGCCGCCGTTTTTTTGTGCCCCGTGCACCAAACGCCATTGAAAACAGGTCTGTATTCCTGTCGTAGCAGCGGCTGTCATCGAACAGGTAAACGGCGCGGCGTCCAGGGCCCGTAGGTTGGGCGTGTTTGGCGTCGGGAGCGTATCGTGCTCCACAGCGCTTTCCGCCAAACCGCCCGACTGCGAGGACGTTCGCAGGCCATTGCGCGTTGCCGTACGCTGATGGACGGGCGGGCTGTCGCCACACTCATCCTACGACCGCCTTTGCCTGTCTTCTCGCTGATCTTCCGACTCGTTTTTTAACTGCTCGTGGTATTAATCCTGAAATTCTGGAATCTTGTGAATCCTGTCAAAATCAGCTTCGAGCAAAGATGAAACTAGAAATGGCAGGTATCGCGGTGCCTGTTTGGACAGGATTCACAGGATGGCAGGATTAACAGTATTGTCTCAGCAGACATCACATCTATGAAACCCGCCTTCCACTCCATCACTCCCATGATCCCCACTTGCGGCAGCCTGGAGGAGGCGCTCAGTTTCTACGCGGACCACATGGGCTTCTCCATTCTCTGGCAGGGCGATGGCATGGCCGGCATCGAGCGCGATGGCGTGTCCCTCAACCTCGTGGAAAACGACAACCAGAACTGGGCGGACAACGCGAGCTTCAGCATCGGCGTGTCCGACCTTGAGGCACTCTACGACGAGTATCGGGCGATCCCCGCCCGGGTCGGCCCGCTCGAACTCAAGCCGTGGGGCAGGCGCGAGTTCCACATGATCGCGCCCTCAGGCGTGTGCTTCCAGTTTTACCAGCGCGCAGCCGCCTGACCCTGTGCGCCCCGACGTGGACGGGCGACTGCGTTTCCTGCTGCCAGCGGAGAAACTTCACCAAATTCGCCAAATTCACCGGTAGGGTATACGCGCATGGAGGTGTGCCAGCAGAGGAACTCCCCAAATTCCCCAATTTCCTCGGGGGGGTATGCGCGCGCGGAGGTGGCATGGAGGATTGCAAGCCTCTCAAGCCGTTCTATGCGGGAGATTCTCGTGTAGAGTTTGCCAGGGCTGAGGGGCGGCCTAGCTTCCTGCTCCCATGAGCAGCCTCGTTCTTACCACAGCCCAGAAGCAGGCCATTCGGCAGTCTTCATCTCCCGAAGCTGCCTGCCATCTTGTCTATCATGCCACAGATGATGCCTTCTACTTTGGGGATGCGGATGACATCACCGGGTGGATTCGTGATGTCCTTTGTGTGGAGACTTTCTGGGGTGCCATGTGCGATGGTGGGGTGGTCACCTGGTTTGACTGGGATCACGGGCGGCTGGCGCATCGGGTGCCGGAGGCTCTTCGTGCGGTGGGGCTTTCCGAGTTTGCGCCCTGTGCGGAAAAGGCGCTGGCCATCCATTCCGCACCTCCATACCCTGACACCCTCAAGGAGTGGGATGAAATCATCGAGCGAATCCGCGATGCTCAGCTGGAAGACGACTTCGACACGTTGGTCTATGACGAGATCGAGAAAGAGTTCTTTGCCCTCCATCACGCCGACAGCACCCGCTTCCGGACGCAGTTGCATCGTTATGTCCTGTCCCACCTGGAGGACTAGAGAGAAGGCCACCAGAAGGCTGCGAGCGGCAGCGCGGTCCCGAATCAGCACGCCGCGCCGCGCCGTTCTCTGGTTTCAATGATCTGCCATTCGATGCCATCCCTTTCACCCTTGTCCCGCTCCGGCACGTGTGCGTGCGTACACCCTCCCGGTGAATTTGGCGAATTGGGTGAAGTTTCTCCGCTGGCGAGTTCTGTGCGCGCATACCCCCCCGAGGAAAATGGGGAATTTGCGGAAGCTGACTTATTTGCTCCGGGTTGGCGGCGGCACGAGGGCAGGCTCAGGCTTGAGGTCACTCTGGGCAGCGCGGAGCTTCCCAGAGTGAGCTGAAGCTCACGAGTACTTTCCTGCCGCTCTACCTCACTCGGCGCTCTCTCCGCTCTTCGGCTCACGCACGACGCGATCGACCGCGTGTTTGGTGACGATGTTCCCCTGGGACTCGCGGCCTTTGATGGCGATGGAGTTGAAGGGGAATTTGATGGAAAGGTTGCGCAGATACAGGGCGGGCTTGAGGTGGACGACGACGTTCTGGGCGTTGCTGTCCTCCTCGGTCTCGTGGCGGATGAAATAGAGGACGTTGCTGCCGGGGGTGCCTTTGGTGAGGACGTATTCCTTGTCGCGGGTGACGCCGCCGATGCGGAAGCGCTTGGCCATGAGGCTGCCCTGGCGGCCGTCGCGGTAGATCATGGTATAAACGGCGCTTTCGTCCTTCTTGAAAAGGTTCACGTAGAGCGGGTTCTTGCCCACGAAGAACTTCGCAGCAGCCTTGGTCACGGTCATGTTGCCCTCGCGGGTGAAGAAGAGCACGTCGTCCAGCGGGGAGCACTTGCAGATCGGGTCGCCTTCGCGCTTGAGGCTGGTGCCGGCAAAGCCTTCCTTGGCATTGAGGTACAGGGTCTCGCCCTGCACGATGACTTCGGCAGCCGCCACGCGCTCGAAACCGCTGATCACGGTCTTGCGCTCGCGGCCTGCGCCGTAGGTCTTTTTGAGCTCTTCAAAGTGGCGGATGGTGTACTTGGTCAGGCCCTTGAGGAACTTCTCGGCCTGGTCGATCTCCTCCTCCAGCTCGCGGATGTGCTCGTCGGCCTCGAAGCTGTTGAATTTCGAGATGCGCTTGATCTTGATCTCCGTCAGGCGCGCCACGTCGTCATTGGTGACTTCGCGCTTGAGCACATGCAGGTGGGGCTTGAGGCCCTTCCAGATGGCCTCCATCACGGCCTCCCAGGTCTCGGCTTCTTCAATGCGGCGGTAGATGCGGTTCTCGATGAAGATCTTTTCCAAGGAACTGAAGTGCCACTTCTCATTGAGCTCGCCGAGCAGGATGCCCAGCTCTTCGCCGAGGATTCGCTTGGTGTTCTCCGCGCTGGCCCGCAGCAGGTCGTTCACGTTCATGAAGCGCGGCTTGTCGTCCTGAATGACGACGGCGTTCGGTGAGAGTGAGACTTCGCAGTCGGTGAAAGCGTAAAGCGCCTGGATGGTCTGGTCGGCGTCCGTGCCGGCGGGGAGGTGCACGCCTTCGTCGATCTTGGCGCGAATGCGGATGCGTCCGCCGCGCATGCCGCCGTTGTAGTCCGCGGCGTCCATGATGCCGCCGGAGATGAAGTCGGGCAGCAGGTTCACTTCCTCACCGCGCAGCGCGGCGATGCTGGCATCGCACAGCTCAATGAAGTTGTGCGGCAGGATGCGGCAGGAAAGACCCACGGCGATGCCTTCCACGCCCTGCGCGAGCAGCAGCGGGAACTTCACCGGCAGCGTCACGGGCTCCTTGTTGCGGCCGTCGTAGGAGGCGGCCCATTCGGTGACCTTCGGGCTGAACACGACATCCAGCGCAAATTTGGACAGGCGTGCTTCGATGTATCGCGGAGCAGCCGCGTTGTCGCCGGTGAGGGTGTTGCCCCAGTTGCCCTGGGTATCGATGAGCAGATCCTTCTGGCCCAGCTGCACCATGGCGTCGCCAATGGAGGCATCACCATGCGGGTGGTACTTCATCGTGTTCCCGACGACGTTCGCCACCTTGTTGTACCGGCCGTCTTCCAGCTCATCCATGCTGTGCAGGATGCGGCGGTGCACCGGCTTCAGGCCGTCATTGATGTGCGGCACGGCACGCTCAAGGATGACGTAGCTGGCGTAATCGAGAAACCAGTCGCCATAGAGCGTGTCCACCGGCTTGTGCTCCACCGGGGCGGCGGATGGCAGGATGGGGGAGTAGGCTTCGTCAGCGGATTTTTTGGAGGACTTTTTGGCCACGGTGCAAAAGGGGAAAAGAACAGGGGCGGCGAGAATAGACAGTGCCGGGGCGAGTGCAAGGGCTCGCAGCGCGGATGGGTGAACTATCAAGTGAAGTTAATAGGTCAGCTCCCTGAAGGTCATTTACAATCTACTGAATTGAGGAGGGGTTTAGGAGGGCGCTGTATGTCGCCTTTGAAAATATCCTCACATATGAATCGCATCAGTGAATTAATCCGGCGGGGAGGACGGCATCTGACGTCGTGCCTTGAGCGGGTGTTCTTACTACTTTTGCTATCAGCTCAGGCGCTTCATGCAGACGTGGCGACTCATGCCGAAGCCGATGCCCTGATGGCCGAGGCCGCAAGGCTCGCGCCCGCAGCGGAGGCGGTGGTGATGAGCATCGGCGCTGTTTCCCCCACGGAACTGGTCACCAAGGGCAGTTGGAGCGCCGTCATCCCCTGGACGCCGCACATTCCTACCTCGGCCGCCATGCTGCCGGATGGCAGGCTGCTGACGTTTGCGTCCAATCAGCGCACGACCTTTCCAGACGGGCCGCAGTTTACCTACGCCGCCGTGTGGGATCCGGCCACGGGCCTCTTTACCGAGATCAACAACGGGCGGCATGACATGTTCTGCGGCGGGCTGTCCTTTCTGCAAGATGGCCGGCTGCTGGTGAATGGCGGCAACGGCATCAATGGCACCACGGCGCTGGCCAGCTTGTTTGACTGGCGCACGAATGAATGGGTGCCCGCACAAACCATGGCCGATGGCCGCTGGTACAATACCAGCATCGCTCTGCCCAACGGCGAGGTGCTGACCGCTGGCGGCAACGGCGGCGCGAATGGCAACGGCACCATCGAGCAATGGAATGCCAGCTCCGGCTGGCGGCGCATGAGCGGCATCTCATGGCAAACGGTGGCGAATCCGCCCATCGCGAATGCGATTGAAACGAACTGGCATCCCTTCTTCCTCGTGGCCCCGGATGGCCGTGTGGCGCACTTTGGCCCGCATCAGGCGCTGAACTGGATCACGGCCACAGGCACCGGCGCGATGACAGCGGCAGGGGCCAGCATCCCGGGCACACATTACCCCAAGCAGGGTGCCTGGGCCATGTATGCCCCCGGCAAGGTGGTGGTGGCAGGGGGTCTGACAGCCATTGATGACGGGGTGGTGGTGAACAAGGCCTTCACCGTGGATCTCAATGGCGCCACGCCCGTGGTGGCTCCCACCGCGCCGATGGCGAATGCACGCTCCTTTTCAAACTCCGTCATGCTGCCAAACGGTGAAGTGATGGTGGTGGGCGGCAACACTTCGGGACAGTTCTTCAGCGACCTGGGCACCGTCTTCACGCCGGAAATCTGGAACCCCACGACCGGTCAATGGCGTGGCATGGCGGACATGTCCGTGCCGCGCAATTACCACTCGCTGGCGCTGCTGCTGCCGGATGGCCGCGTGTGGTCGGGCGGCGGCGGCTTGTCGGGCGATGCGCTCACGGATCACCAGGATGCGCAGGTTTTCACACCGCCGCAGTTGTTCAATGCGGACGGCACAGCCGCTGTGCGTCCCGTTATTACGGCGGCGCCGGATCGCATCGGCCCAGCGTCCATCTTCACGGTGAACGCCAGCGACGGTGTGCAGTATTTCAGCGCCATCAGCATGTCTGCGCAGACGCATTCGGTGGACACCGGCCTGCGGCATGTGCGCTTCACGCATACGAATCCCTCGCCGGGTGTGTATGCAGTCACAGCACCCCCGAGCATCAATGTGCTCACTCCGGGCTACTGGATGCTGTTTGCGGTGGATGCGAACGGCGTGTGGTCCGTCTCCCGCATCCTTCAGGTCACGAACTCCACGCTGCCCGTGGTGACGAATCCGGGGCAGCAGAGCGTGACGCAAAACAGCGTGGTCTCACTGCCCATCAGCGCCAGCGCCACGGGCGGCACGCTGAGCTATACCGCGAGTGGTTTGCCCACGGGGCTCGGCATTGATGCCAGCACCGGCTTGATCTCCGGTACCGTGACTGCCGCACCGGGAACCTACCGCAGCACCATCCTGGTGAGCGCGGCAGGGCAGGTGACCTCCGTTTCCTTCAACTGGATCGTGCTGCTGCCCAATCTCGGCAGCGGCCAGATCATGCGTGAGTACTGGACGAACATCAACGGTGTCACGGTGGCCAGCCTGACCGGCAACACCGTCTTCCCCGCGAATCCGAACGGGCGCGATCTGCAGCCGTCCTTTGATTCACCTCAAAACTGGGACGACATCACCGCCCAGCGGTTGCGCGGCTTTCTCTACGTGCCTGTCACCGGCCAGTATCAGTTCTTCATCTCCAGCGATGATGAATCGAGCCTGAAGCTGAGCACCGATGCGAATCCCGCCAACGCCGTGGAGATCGCCAGCCAGCCCGGCTACACACCACCTCAAACCTGGACGTGGTATCCGCAGCAGGCCTCCGCCTTGATCACCCTGCAGGCCGGCACGCGCTACTACATCGAAGCCTTGATGAAGGACGGCACGGGGGATGACCACCTCTCCGTCGGCTGGAAGAAACCGGGAGACGCAGCGGTCTCCATCATCGCAGGCACCTACCTCTCGCCTTACCTCCCCATCGAGAATCCGGTGGTGGCGTGGAGTTTCGATGAAGCGAGCTGGAACGGCACCGCGGGCGAAGTGAAATCCACCGCCGCAGGTTTGGTGTCCATCGCAGGCACGGCAAACGGTGGAGCGAATACGACCAGCGCCAGTCCCGCGCTCAGCGGCAATCCCGGCACGGGCAGCAGCGCGTTGTTCAACGGCACAAGCCAGAGCGTCGTCATGCCTTACAGCGCATCGCTCAATCCGAACGACTTCACCATCGCCGCCTGGGTGCGCAGTGATGCAGCACCCGGCACGGCGCGCTGCGTGCTCGCCTCGCGTGATGAATCCACCGCCATCAAGAAAGGCTATGGCCTGTGGGTGACTGCGGATGGCTTCTGGCAGCTTCGCACGGGGGATGACGCCTCCGGATTGAAAGGCGACGCCGTCACCGTGGGGCAGTGGACGCATGTGGCGGCCACCTTCCGCACCACGAGTGCCAGCGGTCCGACATTGACCGGCGTGCGCCGTTTGTACCTCAACGGCATCCTCGTCAACGAAGACACCGGCACCTACGTGCCGAATGCTTCCAAACCTTTCGTCGTGGGCGCTGCTGACAGCCCCGGCAGCGCCTTTTTTGCGGGCGCGGTGGATGAAGTCGCGCTCCATCAGGCTCCCTTGTCCCAGCCGGACATCCTCGCGTTGCGCGATCTGCGCCACGCCACCAGCATCGTGCCGCAGAATCAATCGCCGCAGATCACAAACCCGGGGGCGCAGGCCTCGCTCATCGGCGCGGTGGTGTCCTTGCCCGTCACGGCGAACGATCCTGAGAACGATCCCATCACCTTCAGCGCCACAGGCTTGCCCACGGGGCTTTCGATCTCGCCAGGTTCAGGCGTCATCTCCGGTTCCGTCACAGTTGCGGGCACGTTCAACGTCATCGTCAGCGCCAGCGATGGCATCAGCACTCCCGCCACCGCCGCCTTCATCTGGAACGTCTCCGCAGGGCTCACGCTGCAGCCGCTGGCCGCAGCTCCGAAGGCCACCGGCAGTGCGCTGACCTTCACCGCGCAGTCCGCGAACGGCATCAATGCGCGCTACAAATGGAACTTTGGCGATGGCACGCCCGAGACCGCATGGCTCACGACCACGAGCATCACGCATACCTATGCCGGACCGGGCCGCTATCTGGTGACGCTGACCGCCACCGATGACACCGGCATCACGATCACCAGCACCTTTTATCAGGCAGTGTATGCCGCACTCACCACGCGCAAGCCCGCCGCCTCCAGCAGCATTGTCTACGAACATCCCGCCACGGGCAATGACCGCGTCTGGTGTGTGAATCCGGACAACAACAGCGTCACCGCCTTTGATGTGGTGACGCGTGCGCGCTATGCCGAGATCACTGTGGGCACCGCGCCGCGCAGCCTGGCTCTGGCACCGGACGGCAGGCTGTGGGTGACGAATGTGGAGGCCGGAACGATCAGCATCATCAAGACCAGCACCCGCGCCGTCGCCGCCACGGTGAAGCTCGCGTATGGATCACGTCCCTTCGGCATCGTTTTTGATCCTGCGGGCACGGCCGCATGGGTGACTCTGGAAAGCACCGGGCGTGTGCTGAAGCTGAACCCCAGCACCGGGGCCCAACTCGCCTCCGTGGATGCTGGCGGCCCTGTGCGGCATCTCTCCATTTCTGCCGACAGCGCCCGCGTCTATGCCTCACGCTTCATCACGCCACGCGTGGCTGGTGAAAACACCGCCACACCGATGCTCACGGGCGCAGGCGGTCAGGTGGTCGTCATCGGCACGGCGGCGCTTGCAGTGGAACGCACGATTTTGCTCAATCCCTGCACCGCTGCGGATACCTCCACCTCCGCACGCGGTCTGCCAAACTATCTCGGTGCCGCCGTCATCTCGCCGGACGGTCTCTCGGCCTGGGTGCCATCCAAGCAGGACAACATCCAGCGCGGCATGCTGCGCGATGGCCAGCCGCTGAATCATGAAAACAGCGTGCGCGCCATCGTCTCGCGCATTGATCTCACCGCGCAGACGGAGCACCTGCCTTCACGCGTGGACATCGACAACGCGGGCATGCCCAGCGCCGCAGCGTATGATCCGTATGGCATCTATGTCTTCACCGCGCTCGAAGCCAGCCGCGAGGTCGCCATTCTCGATGCGTGGTCACATCAGGAAATCACCCGTTTTCCCGCAGGCCGCGCGCCGCAGGGCGTCGTCACTTCGCCAGATGGCGGCACGCTGTATGTCCAGAACTTCATGGACCGCAGCATCACCGTGCATGATGTGCGCGGCATCACGCAGGGCGGCAACACCGCACCCGCCACCACGGCCACGCTCAATGCCGTCACCATGGAAAAACTCACGGCGCAGGTGCTGAAGGGGAAGCAGCTCTTCTACGATGCGCAGGACCCACGCCTCGCTCTGCAGCAGTACATCAGCTGCGCCGTCTGCCACAACGATGCCGGGCACGATGGCCGCGTGTGGGATCTCACCGGCTTTGGCGAAGGCCTGCGCAACACCATCACGCTGAAAGGCCACGCCAGTCACGGCATGCTGCACTGGACGGGGAACTTCGATGAAGTGCAGGATTTTGAAGGGCAGATCCGCACCCTGGCCGGAGGCACCGGTCTCATGACGGACACGCAGTTCAACACCGGCACGCGCAATCAGCCGCTGGGCGATCCCAAGGCCGGAGTGAGTGCCGATCTCGATGCGCTGGCCGCGTATGTGAAATCTCTCACCGTCAACGGCAGAAGCCCAAGCCGCACCAGCAGCGGCGCGCTGAGCACAGTGGCCACCGCCGGGCAGCAGGTCTTCCGCTCGCAAAACTGCGCCTCCTGCCACAGCGGGGTGAACTTCACCAACAGCGCGCTCAATGTCTTTGCCAGCATCGGCACCCTCAAGCCCGCCAGCGGCACGCGCCTCGGCGCAGCGCTCACCGGACTGGACGTGCCCACGCTGCGTGGCAGCTGGGCCACAGGGCCGTATCTGCACGATGGCTCTGCGGCCACGCTTTCCGACGCCATCACCGCGCACAGCGGCGTGACGCTGACCGCCACGGACTTGTCCAACCTCGCCGCATTCGTCGCCAGCATTGACGATGCTCCCACCGCAGCGCCGCTGCCTTTTGCGGTCGTGCTCAGCACCGTCTCCACCACGGTGTCCACCACCTTCAATGTCACGGCGACCTTCAATGCCTCCGCCTCCGGCTTCACGCTCGGCGACATCGTCGTCACCAACGGCGTCGCTTCCTCGCTCAGCGGCAGCGGCACCAGCTTTTCCTTCAAAGTCAAGCCGACCGCCACGGGGGTCGTCACCGTCAGCATTCCGGCCAAGGCCGCGACCGACAGCACAAACCTGGGCAATTCAGCCTCCAATCTCCTCAGTGTGAACTACGGCACCGGCGACATCACGCCGCCGACAGTGGTGCTGACCACTCCGGCCAGCAGCGTCACTGCGCCGTTTGTCGTCAATGCCACCTTCAGCGAGAGCGTCACCGGCCTGCTTGCTTCCGAGTTCACTGTGACCAACGGCACGGCCACCGCTTTGTCCTCCGCAGGGGCGGCATGGGCTGTCACGGTCACGCCCACGGCAGCGGGCAATGTCACCGTCAGTCTCCCCGCAGGCGTGGCGCAGGACGCCGCTGGAAATCCGAACACGGTGTCCAATCTCATCACCGTGAGCTACACGCCGGCGGTCAGCACCAACGGCCTCACCGGGGACTACTACATCGGCAAAAACTTCGAGCAGTTCAGCTTCACGCGCATGGAGTCCACGGTCAATTACACCTGGGGCACAGGCAGTCCTGATCCACTTCTTCCTGCGGATGGCTACAGCGTGCGCTGGCACGGGTACCTCGTCCCGCGTTACACCCAGACCTACACCCTCATCCCTGTGACCGATGACGGCGTGCGTCTCTGGGTCAATGGCCAGCTCGTGGTCAATGACTGGAACAATCACGGCGACACCTGGAACAACGGCGTCATCGCCCTGCAGGCCGGCGTGGCTGTGCCGGTTGTCATGGAGTACTATGAGAGCACCGGCGGCGCCACCGCCCGGCTGCTGTGGGAAAGCCCCGATCAGGCACGCGAGGTGATCCCGCAGAGCCAGTGGCTCGTCAATGCGCCTGCGGCTCCGGCGGCTTCGCCGAACACCCTCGTGCTGGCCTCCGTCCTGTCCAGCACCGTCGGTCTTCCCAACAATCTCGCCACCACCAACAGCGATGAGGACAGCGCTACGGACCTTCTGGAAACCGCGCTCGGCACCGCGCTCACCAGCGGCATCACCCGGCCCGGTGAAGGCTTGCAGCTCGTCACGCGCAGCAACAGCAGCGTCGATGCCACCCTGCGGCGGCCCTCGGGTCAGGGCACCTTCACCTTCAAGCTCGAAAGCAGCAGCGATTTGATCAACTGGTCGGCGCTGGTGGCGGACCCCGCAGTTGTTAATGAGGGGGATGGCTGGGAGCGGGTGACGTGGTCTGATCTCCAGGCGCTCCCCGGGCAAAGTCTTGCACAGGGCATCATCCGTCTGCGCATCACCCAATCCACTGGCGGCAGCGCCACCAGTGCGCCGGTGGGCTGGCAGCAGACCATGCTCAATCCCGGCACGCAGACCTATGGCCTCAATCTCAACCACGAAGCGCTCTTCACCGGTTTGGTCAGCAGCGCCACCACCGGCAGCGTCATGCTCAGCGAGCAGTCGTCCGTGGCCTCCGCCATGGATCCCGCGCAGCACTATTATTTGGAAATCATCAGCGGGCCTCAGGCCGGGCATCGCCTGGATCTGCAAAGCATCACCTCCCTCGCGTGCCTCGTAGCGAATGACTCACCCGGCACCACGCTCCCAGCATCGGCGGTGGCCGGTTTGTCCGGTGCGCGTGTGATCCTGCGCTCGCATCGCACGCTGGGCGAAGTCTTTGATCCCGCACTCTTCCAAGGGGCTGCCAGCGCCGCCGGCGCGGATCAGGTCCTGTTTCTCACCGCCTCAGAGTACAGCACTTACTGGCTCCAGGCCCTTGGCGGCACACGCCACTGGGTTTTGAACGGCTCCGCCCCGGCCAGCATGAATGACACCCTCATTCCGCCCGGCACAGGTGTGATGCTTAAAATTGCCGCCGTCAGTCCATCACCACTGCTCAGCGCCGGCAGTGTGCGCACCACCCCATTCGCCCGTCCGTTCCAGGCTGGCTACAATCTCTGCGCCAATCCCTGGCCGCTCGACACCACACCTGCCCAGGCTGGGATGACTTCTTTCCCTTTTCGTGCCAGCACCATCGTTTCCGCTTCGTCTCAGATGCAGTTTTGGAAAGGGGATGTCACCGCCGGTGTGAGCGGGTATCTGGCCAGCTGGCTCTTGCAGAAGCCGGGCCAGTCCGTGCCCATCTGGATTTCCATGAGCTCTGCCGCCATCATTTCTCAGAACAATGTCCCGCTGCTGCGTGCCGGGCGTGCCACCTTCATCCGAATGCCTGCACAGGCCAGCCCATCCGTCTGGATCATTCCACCGCCGTGAGCGGGGCATTCTTGGAGAGGCTGCGTCATCGCTGGCGGGGCAGCAGAAGCCCGCTCACTCCTTCAGCGCAGGCGGCCTGTGGCTCTGGATCTGCGCTTTGAAGTCCCCGAGACTGTTCCAATGTGTGGGCGCATTGAGATCGACTTCCGCGATGGCCAGCGTGCCAAACACATCCGCCTTTGCCAGCACCTCACCATAGTGATCAAAGATGCCTGAGATCATCCACTGGTTCTTGGTGGCGTCCGTGTAAGTGCTGCTGACGATGTAGACATGGTTTTCGCAGGCGCGTGCGGCGGCCAGCATGGGATTGCAGCCCCAGACCGGCCAGGCGATGACTTCAGCCCCCTTGATCGTGAGCGCGCGGGCGACTTCTGGAAAGAAGCCGTCGTAGCAGACCATCATGCCCACTTTGCCAAAACGGGTGTCGAAGACCGGGTAGTCATGACCGGGGGTGATGCCGGACTCGATCTCGCCACGCGGCAGGGTCACTTTGCGGTATTTGCCCACCAGCGTTCCATCCGGGCCCAGGAGCGCCGAAGTATTGTACAGCGTCTTGCCCTCACGCTCCACGAGGCCGGCGACGATGTAGAGATTGTGCTCCTTCGCCAGCCTGCCGAAATACTCGGTGCTGGGGCCGGGCACCGTCTCGGCGCAATCAGCCATCGTCTTGCCGGTGCCGTAGTAAGTGAGCGTTTCGCCGAGAACCACGAGGTCCGCCTTCTGCTTGGCAGCTTCAGCAATGAGCGGGGCATACTGCGGCGGCTTGTCAGCAGGGTTTTTGCCGTCCTTCGGCTGAAGGTGGATCGTGGCGAGGCGTGCCTTGCGCGGGGCAGGGGCGGGCACGGCGGCGAGTGAAACGTCGCTCCACTCCACACGTGCATTCGCCGCCCACTGGAGATAGAGCTCGATCTTCGCCTGCTTCGCCTTCACCGGTGCGCGCAGGGTGCTTTCGCAATGAATCCACTGGTTCGCTTCACCCTCAGGCACATGCGGATACTCAGGCTCGGCGCGTGGGATGCTGCCCTTCGCGTAGCCTTGCTTCGCAGGCTCCTCCCAGCTCACAGGCTTGCCGTTTTCATCCTGCCACAAAATGCGCGCATACACGCTGCGGCGCGCTGTGGGCATGGCGCTGGCCTTTTCCCACGCGCTAAACTGGTAGTGCTTCCCGCCCTCGACAGGCAGCGTATTTGTCCAGCAGCCGATCCATTGCTCACCCGCGCCGGTTTCTAAAATGAGAGCCCCTTTGCCCTCATGGCCGCCGGTCTTGCTGACAACCGCCTCGGGCTTCGCCTCATCACGCGGAGACCACAGCACCCAGCCGTCTGAAAACGCCGCATGGGAAGTGGTGACGAGGAGGCAGAGAAGGGCGGTGATGGATTTCATGCAGAGTGTACTGTGGATGATACTACAGTCTATGCGGCGCAATCAAGTGCATCTCACCCGTCAGATGGGGACTGATTTGGAAATGGCAGGACGCTCATTTCTCATCCAGCCCACGACGAATGCGGTACTTGACCGCAAGCTGATGCGCCGGGGAATTGGCGAAGGTGAGACCTTTGATGCGTTCGAGCTGCAGCAGGGCCACGCTCTGCACGGCTGGGTAATGACTGCCGCTGTGGGCGATGCTGAGCAGGCGGGTGAGGTAGTCGAGCTGCAGGTTCTGGCGCATGGTGCTCACCGGTTTGGCGGGATCATCACCGGTGCAGATGGTGGTGGTGAGGGTGTTCATGACTTCTTCCAGGCTGAGCTGGTTGCCGTAGAGTGCGGAGTCTTCGATGCGCTCCAGCGTGTGGGAGTGCAGGAGATGATCGAGCAAGCTGCGCTGGATCTGGAAGACGCGCTCATGGAGCTTGGGGTCCTCACCTTCGTCACGATGGTCAAAGCCACGACGCTGCAGCTGGAGGTGGGCGTAGAGTTCGGGCGGCGCGGCGAGCGCATCCGGTGCAAAGGCGTACTTCGCCAGCACGGCGAGGGCTTGGCGCTGCTTGTCAGCTTCCACGGGTTTGAACGGCACGGCTCCGGGAGCCTGGCCTTGCACGGCGCGCTCCACATAGACGCCTCCCACGTAGCGTGAAACGGCGTTGAGCGAGCCGCTGGCCTCTTTCGTCAGAGAGGCAAAAGCCTGCGAGACTTCCTGCCAGCTCTTGCCGGGATCCGAGACATCTTTGAGGATGTTGGCGATCTCTCCACGCACGATTTCACAGCGCTGCTCGCCGTAGCTGATGGCATCGCTGCTCATGTCAAAGAGCATGGCGCGTGGGTCGATGGCCTTGCCGGGATAGCGCATGTCGTCGGCGTCGTTGGCGAAGGCCAGCTCCGGCTGGTGCGAGAGAGAGGCGATGGCTTCGAGGCGCTTCGCTTCTTCGACGGGGTCCTCCAAGGATTCGCTGTAGCCGAAATTGATCACCCAGTGGTCATAGGGACCGGGCTTGGTGGTGAAGTACTGGCCCTGCTTCACGCCTTTGGGGGCGATGTTGATGGGCGGGTAGTCCATGACGGAGCCGGTGAGGCCGGTCTTTTCCGTGAGCTCGGCGTTGTGGATGTCCTTGAGGCTGTGGAGCTGGCTGCCACGGAAATTGTGGTTCAGGCCGAGCGTGTGCCCGACTTCGTGCAGGCAGAGGTAGTAGAGGGATTCTTTGATGAGCCGGTCCATCTCCACGCGGTCGCTCTTTTGCAGGCGCAGCATGGTCTGGCCAAACAGGAGGCCGTTGCGCGCGGAGCCGCAGGCCTCGCAGGCGTGCGGGTTGAAAGCCTTCGTCTCACCTGCTGCTTCGGCCTCGGTGCCCAGATCGGCAAAGAGCCTCTTGCTGAGCAGGCGCTTGGTGATGAAGCTGTACTCCAGCATGATGTCCGCGCCGAGGATCTCGCCGGTGCGTGGATTGGCAAAGCTGGGACCGTAGCCACCGAAGGGCGGAGCCACACTGCTGGTCCAGCGCAGCACGTTGTGCTCGATGTCATCCGCATTCCACTTCGCATCATCGGGTTGCTGTTTGACGACGACGGCGTCTTTGAACCCGGCGGTTTCAAAGGCCTCGTTCCACTTCAGCACGGCGGTGCGGATGGTGTCGCGAAATTCGACGGGCGTGGTGTTTTCGATCCAGAACACGATCGGCTCCACGGGCTCGCTCAGGGCGGTGCCGGGCTTCTGCTTCACCAGGCGCCAGCGGTGGATGACATCGCGGTAAGGAGCCACGTCCGTGCTCGTCATGTCGGTGATCTGATGGGTGAAGTAGCCGAGGCGCGGGTCATCAAGGCGGGGCTTGTAGTCGCTCTCCGGCATGGCGATGAGCGTGTGCTGAACCTTGACGGTGATGTAGCGCGGATTGGCCACATCGGCTGCGGTTTCCCAGGTGGGGGTGGGGTTTTCAAACACGTACTCGCTGGTCACGGCCGTGTTTTTGGGGTAGCCGTTGATGCGCAGAATCTTGGACTTGGTCTCGGAGAGCCTGCCCAGCACCGCCTTGTCTCCGCCGCTGTGGCTGAACTTGACCTGCGCGAGGCTTTCGCGCAGAAACAGATTGGTGCAGGGGATGAGGTAGCCTTCCTCGTCCTCCGCCACGATGGTTTCAGTGTTGAGGATGGCGCTGCTGGTGTTGGCCTTGTCTGCTTTGGCCAGCGCGTTTTGCGGATCGAAATAGAGTTTGGTGTTCTGCTCGATGAGCTCGATGCGGTCAAAGATCTTGCGCAGCGTGAAGACCAGCGAGTCGCCGTAGCGGCCGCGGTTGTGGCCGGAGGCCACGGGGCCGTCCACGCTGTGATTGAAGTAGATGAACTCCGGGCCGAGCTGGCTCTTGGTCACATACAGCCACGGGCTGCCGTGCTCAAAGTCCAGGGGATTCTGGGCTGGGGGAGTCGGCGCGGGGGCGGGTTTGGCAGGTTCGGGCTTCGCGGGCTCGGGTTTGGGTTCCGGCTTGGGATCGCGCTGCGGCTCAGGTTTGGGCTCAGGTTTGGCGGGTTCCGGTTTGGCTGGAGCGGGTTTCGCTGGAGCAGGCTTGGGCTCCGGCTTGCCCTCAGGAGCCGCAGGCAGGCTGGACAGAGGCAGAACGAGGACAGAGCATGCGATCAGAAGGCGGCGTGACATGGCGAAAGCAGGGTGGTGGTGGGGGCGGAAATGCGACAATACCTGACACAACGTGCCAGCGGCCAGATCATTGTATAAAATTGTGGCACGCAGGCCGACGGGGTGGTCGGCAGGACATCTAGGCACTCATTCCCTCTTTGTGCACATTTATTGGTAAGATGAGTGCAGGGCCTGCGTTTTCGCGGCTGGAACCCCTCCGCCCCTTCATGAAAGCCCTCCGCCTCCTCCTCGCATGCCTGCTGACTTCCGCTTCGCTGCAAGCGGCCCCTCTGCCGGAAAGCCAGAAGATCGACCAGCTTCTCAGCCAGGACTGGGAAAAGGCCGGACTGAAGCCCAACCCGCCCGCCACTGACGAGGTGCTGGTGCGCAGGCTCTACCTCGACATCGCCGGGCGCATCCCCACGCTGGAGGAGGCGCAGGCCTACACCAGTTCCAAAGACCCGCAGAAGCGCGCCAAGCTCATCGACACCCTGCTGGCCTCCGACGGCTACACCAGCCACATGTTCAACTACTGGGCCGATGTGCTGCGCCTGACGGACAACGTGAAGGGCCGCATCACCGCCGAGGCTTATGAGGAATGGCTGAAGCAGCAGGTCAAAACCAACGTGCCGTATGACAAGTTCGTGAAAAACCTCCTCACCACCGATGGCGGTGTGTGGGACAGCGGCAGCATCGGCTTCTGGCAGCGGGATGAAAACAAGCTCGATCACCTGGCCTACACCGTGCAGGTCTTCCTGGGCACCAGCATCGTCTGTGCGCAGTGTCACAACCACCCCTTCGACAAATGGTCCCAGATGGACTACTACCACATGGCCGCCTTCACCTACGGCATGGATACCAAGAGCCGTGGCGTGGATTTCAAGAGCAGCGCCGCCAAAAGCATGGAGCTGGACAAAAAGGCCGTGCAGGCCATGAGCGCCGCCGAGAAGAAAGCCTACCGGGCCAAGCTGCAGGCGGAGAAAAAAGCCGAGGAATCCAAGATCAGCAGAGAGGACATGCAGCAGGTCAAACGCGCCATGCAGGATGTGATGAAGCCGCTGCGCTACACCAGCGCCGAGTGGCAGGAGGGCAGGCTCCCCAGCCTGCCCGCCGACTACAAGTACCCCGATGCCAAGCCCGGCCAGAAGGTGGAGCCCAAGACGATGTTTGGCCAGGACGCCGTGCTCAAGCCCGGCCAGACGCAGTTGCAAGCTTTCGCCGACTGGATGACCAGCCCGGAGAATCCGCGCTTCACCACCGTGATCGCCAACCGCATGTGGAAGAAAGCCTTCGGCGTCGGCTTGATCGAGCCCGTGGATGAAATGACCGACAGCACCGTGGCCAGCAATCCGGCGCTGATGGACTACCTCGGCCAGCTCATGATCGAGAAACAATACTCGCTCAAATCCTTCCTGCGGGTGCTCTACAATACCGACACCTACCAGCGTGCCGCCACGGCGAACGAGGTGCCGCTGGGGGAGACCTACCACTTCACCGGCCCCATCCTCCGCCGCATGAGCGCCGAGCAGATCTGGGACTCCTTCGTCACGCTCTCGAAGGGCAACGTGGACGACACCGTCGATGACGAAAATGCCCGCCTGCACCAATACCTCGACGATCTCTCCACCTTCCTGGGGACGGTCAAATCCAAGGGCCCCGAAGGCCTCGTGCAGATCGCCAAGGAAGGCCGGGCCAAGCTGGATGCCAATCAGAAGCAGATCGACGCCATGAAAGCCAAGATCGAAGCTGACAAGGCGAAGGGAATCGATGTCACGGCCGAGGCCAAAGCACTCGCCAAGCAGGCCGCCACCCTGCGCAAAGCCTCTGAGAAGGACATCCTCGTGGCCCTGCTGGGCAAGGAACGTGCGGATGATCTGCGCCAGGGCTATCGCCCCGAGAAACCCGACAAGGAAAAGCGCCCCCAGATTGATCCCAAAACTCTCGCGTCCATGACCAAGGAACAGCGCAAAGAGTTCCTGAAAGCCTACCAGCGCAACAGCAGCGGCAAGGATGCCATGGGCCTCACCTCCCGTGCCTCTGAGCAGCCCAGCCCCGCACGCCCCGGCACCTTCCTGCGCACCTTTGGCCAGAGCGATCGCGAGCTCATCCAGAACGCCAGCGACGATGCCTCCGTGCCGCAGGCCCTCACGCTGCTCAATGGACCCGCTGCGGATGTGATCAACAACCCGGCTTCCAAATTGAATCAAGCCATCGCCAAGGCCGGTTCGCCTTCGGATAAAATCGCCACCCTTTATCATGCGCTGCTGAGCCGCGCTCCGACCTCACAGGAGCAGGCCATTTTGAACAGCGTCATCAAAGAGCGCGGCGACAAGGCCGTCGCGGATGTTACCCACGCCCTCATCACCGGCTCGCAGTTCCTCTTCGTCCAGTAATCCTCTCACGCATCATCCTCATGAAATCCCTCCTCCATTCCTGTGACGATGTCACCCGCCGTGACTTTGCCAAAAACATCGCCAAGACCTGTCTCGGCGTTTCCATGATGAGCGCCCTGGCGCCACGTGGCTATGCGGCCTTTGAAGGCTCCAGCAAGGCGAAGCAGGCGGCCACAGCCAAGCGCGTCATCTATCTCTACATGTCCGGCGGCATGACGCACCTCGACACCTTCGGCTGCGTTCCGGGGGCTGACACCATGGGCGGCACCAAGACCATCCCCACCAGCGCGGATGGCGTGCAGATCGGCGAACTGCTGCCGCACACCGCGAAGATGATGCATCGCGGAGCCATCATCAATTCGCTCACCTCGACTCAGGGCGCGCATGCGCAGGGCAATTACTTCCAGCACACCAGCTACACCATGCGCGGTGCCACGCGGCATCCCACGCTGGGAGCCTGGATGCAGAAATTTCAGGGCAAGGGCAATGCCGACCTGCCCGGCTCCGTCATCATCACTGGAGACAGCAAGCATCCCGGCGGCGGTTTCTTCGAGGCCGCGTACCAGCCGCTCATTCTCAACGATCCTGCCAAAGGTCTGCAAAACAGCCATCGTCCCGGTGCGCTCAGCGAGGGCGACTTCGATTACCGCCTCGGTTTGTCCGCCAGGCTCGATCAAGGCTTCCAGCAGGCCTACAACTACAAAAACGTGAAGGCCTATGCCGACGTCTACAAAGACGCCATCAAGGTCATGAAGAGCGAAGACCTCGACGCCTTCGACCTCAGCAAGGAATCCGCTGAAACCCTCGCGGAGTACGGTGATGGAAACTTTGCGCAGGGCTGCCTTCTCGCCCGCCGCCTCATTGAGCACGGTGTGCGTTTTGTCGAGGTGAACCTCGGCGGCTGGGACATGCATCAGGACATCGGTGCCCGTCTGCCCGAACGCTGTGGCGATCTCGATCAGGCGCTGGGCACGCTGCTCACCGATCTCGAGCGTCGTGGCCTGCTGGATGACACCCTCGTCGTCCTCACCTCCGAATTCGGCCGCACGCCGAAGATCAATCAGAACGAAGGCCGCGACCACTACCCGAAAGCCTTCAGCTCCGTCCTCTGGGGCGGTGGCATCGCCGGTGGTCAGGTCTATGGCAAGACGGACAAAGGCATCGAAGTCACCGAGAACAAAGTCGGCGTCCCCGACTTCAACGCAACCATCGCCTACGCCCTCGGCCTGCCGCTCGATCTCGTGCTGTATTCCAGTACCAAGCGTCCTTTCACCGTGACCGACAAGGGCCAGCCGATCACGAGCTTGTTTGGCTAAAGTTGACCCGTTGCGCCGCAACTGGCTCAGGCCTTTCCTCACAGGGCGTCTACAAAGAAACGGCACTCATCCTGCGCACCGATATTCAGGACTCATACCACGAACAGTTGAAAACGAGCCTGAATGAACGGGCCGGTATTTCAAGCAGAGCATCGGGCAGGCGCTCCATGCGGGGACGTGGGATGGATGTGGCGACAGCCCGTCCGTCCATGAGCGTGAGGCAGGCATCTTGAGGCCGCGGGCGTTCTGGCAGCCATGAACACACGGCAAGCGCTGGAGCCTTGCGAGCCCCCTCGCAGTCGGGCGGTTTGGCGAAGGGGGCGCTGGAGCCGCGGAAGCTCGGCCCGCCAAACACGGCCGACCTACGCTTCAGAAAGCCCGCACGCCCTGTCAGCGAGAAACAGACCTGTTTTCATTTGAGCACGGTATCACTCCAAGTTCTGCAGCGGGTTGATCCAGCGGAGACCGGGGAATCTGGCAAAGTCAGTGTCGCAGGAGGCGAGTTCGAGATCGTGCTCGATGGCAAGTGCGGCGAGGTGGGCATCGGTAACGAGGTTGCCATGTGCTTTGGTGGCGCGGCAGATCGCTTCAAAATGATGCGCATGACCGGGGCCCGGTTCAATGAGCCGGACAGCGGGCAGGGTCAGCCACGCATTCACCAACTGCAGAGCCTCGTCCAGCGAACGCGGTGCGATAATGATTCGGGAATTCGTGATGATGCGGACAAAAGCGACCAAGGAGAACCAGCTCAGCGCCACAGGGCCTCGGTGGCCGTTTAAAGTTTCTTGAACCCATGTTTTCGCATGGAGGTGCAGCGGAGCGTCGGCGTTGACAGCGTAAATGAGGAGATTGGCGTCAATGAAGATCATGGCCGGTTACTTGGGCAGGTCGTCTTCATCTGCATGGGCCAGCTTGGTCAGATCCAAGCCTGAACGCACCCCCAGGTTCCAACTAGGCAGTGTGTAGGGGGCACCTTTTGGCATGACTGATCTGTCCGCTTTTTTGCGCGCCAGCTTCAGCATCTCCAGCAGCGCACGCTGAATGCTCTGCGCGTCTTCCGGTTCAAGGGCTTCAATCTCCTTTTCGAAGTTCAGGGTGATGCTGCTCATGGCGGCAAAATAGACTGACTCGTGCACGAAAGCAATGCGGGGAAAGGGCGGCAACCAATGCCGGCAGGCCATCCTCCGTTCACGCGTGTGTCCTGCATCTTTCCTTTCCACGCAGGCACAACTCATGCGAGAATCGGGTGTTCGGACACGATTTGAATCCATGCGCCTGCTTTCCTGCCTTCTGCTCCTTCTGGGCATCTCGATCTCGAATGCTCAGCAGATCGATCTCGAAAAAATCTTTGAGGAACGCAATCTGGGGCCGGTGGGGGAGCTGCTGGCACGTGGGGATTACGAACTCGTGGCGCGCATCGGCGAAGCGGCGGCGGAGAAGGGGCTGAAGGCTCCGGACTGGCGGATTTTGCGGTTCAAGGCGTTGCGGGAAATGGGGCACATCGAGCAGGCTCTGGAGGAAACCGGCAGGGCGCTGGTGCTGTTTCCGGGACATTTCGAAATCCTGCTGCTGCGTCATGATCTGGCGCACATGCTGGGCCGGGCGGATGTGATGGCGGAGGCTCTGAAGGGGATCAATGAAGCGGCGAAATCGAAGGCTGCGAAGGATCGCACGGCGATGGAATCGGTGGTGCTTGGCCGGGCGGCTGTGATGCTCGGGGCCGATGCGCAGAAGGTGATCGCACAATACTTCAAACTGGCGCAGGGCAAGGATGCCAAGCTGGAAGCGGCGTATCTGGCCGAAGGAAATCTCGCGCTCGAAAAGGATGATGCGCAGCGCGCGGCGGATGTTTTTCGTGCCGGACTCAAGGCGCATGGTGAGACGGCCGATCTGCGGCTGGGGCTTGCCAGAGCGTTTCAATCGGGTGATCGCGAGAAGGCGACGGAGAGCTTGAAAAAGGCGCTGGAATTGAATCCTCATCTTGCGGCCGCTCATCTGCTGCGGGCGGAACAGCTCATCGGCGGGGAAAAGTTCATCGAGGCCGAGGCTGCCATTCAGCAGGTGCTGGATCAAGATGAGTACAACCCTGTGGCATGGTCGCTGCGTGCGGTCGTGGCCTACCTGTTCATGGCCGATGCCGGCAAGATGGAGGAGGCACGAGCGCATGCTTTGGAACGGTGGGGTAAGAATCCCGAGGTGGATCACACCATCGGGCGTTGCTTGTCGCGGGCCTATCGTTTTGCCGAGAGCTCGGCCCGCCAGCGTCAGGCACTGGAGTTTGATCCGAAGTATCTGCCGGCCAAGATGCAGCTCTGCCATGATCTGCTCCGCCTCGGTGAAGAAGCGGAGGCATGGAAGCTCGCGGAGCTGATCCGCAAGGAGGACGGCTACAACATCCAGGCGCACAATCTGGCGCTGCTGGAGAAGGAGATGAATGGCTACACCACGCAGACCTTCGAGGACTTCATCTTGAAAATGCCGAAACGCGACTGGCCCATTTATGGCGCGCGCGCACTGGCGCTGCTGCGCGATGCGAAGTCGGTGCTGGGCGCGAAATACGGCATGGATTTGAAGCGGCCGGTGCTGGTGGAGTTTTTCGGTGCGCAGCAGGATTTTGCCATTCGCACCTTCGGCGCACTGGGCGGGCAGGGGATGCTGGGCGTGTGCTTCGGCACTGTGGTGACGATGAACAGCCCCGGCAGTCTGGCCCATGGCCGCAACAACTGGGAGAGCACGCTGTGGCATGAGTTCTGCCATGTGATCACGCTCACCGTGACGAAGAACCGCATGCCGCGCTGGCTGAGCGAAGGCATCAGCGTTCACGAAGAGCGGCAGCGTGACCCCGCCTGGGGCATGTGGATGAATGACAAGTTTCGCGAGATGGTGCTCGATGAGGAAACACTGACGCCCCTGACGCGTCTCAGCGGTGCTTTCATGGCGCCAAAGACCCAGGATCATCTGATGTTCGCCTACTATGAGTCGAGCCAGGCCGTGGAGTTTCTGCTGGAGAAATTCGGCAAGGACAAGTTCCAGGGCATTCTGCAGGAACTCGCCGCTGGCAAGCGAATCAACGATGCGATCGCCGCGAACGTGGGTGACATTGAAGAAGTCGAGAAGCAGTTTGCCCAGTTCATCACCGCCAAGGCCCAAAGTTATGGTGCCAAGGCTGAATGGAATGAGCCCAAGCCCGAAGAGCTGAATCCCTTTGAGCCCGGCTCATTCACCGAGTTTCTCAAAAAGCACCCCACCAATCTCTGGGCTCTGCACAAGGAGGCCGGGGCAATGATGGAGGCCAAGAAATGGGCCGAGGTGCTGCCGCTGGCTGACAAGATTATCGAACTGCTGCCGGAGAGCTACGATGCCGACAGCGGCTACGCGCTGAAGGTGCAGGCGTTGCGTCAGCTCAAGCGTACGGATGAAGAAGCCGCCGTGCTGCGGCAGATCGCGGCGAAATCATCCAGCGCTCAAAGCTCCTTCCTGCGCCTGATCGAACTCGATGTGCCCGCCAAGCGCTGGCCGGAAGTGAAAGCCAATGCCCTGCGTTCGATGGCCTTGAATCCCTTTCTTGTGACACCGCAAAGAGCGCTGGCAGATGCCTATGCGGCGCTGAACGACACGCCGGAGGCGATTGCGGCTTATGAACGCGTGTTGGTGCTCGATCCCAGCAGCGGTGCACAGACGCATTTCAAGCTGGCTGAACTGCTCCGTGCATCCGATGCCACGAAGGCGAAGCGCCATCTGCTGGATTCACTGGCGCTGGCTCCAAGGAATCGCGAAGGGCTCGCTCTCTTGGCAGCGTGGAAGTGATCTTGGAGTGAGTGGCTTCTACCTGGTCTGTGAGAACAGGCGCAGGGTGCCAAGTTCCAGTGTCAGTGCCTCCAACTCGGACGGGTCTTTTCCAAGGACCCAGGCATGGATCTTGTAGTCCTCGTCCAAGGCAAAAAGGGTCGTCTGATAGATGGAGCCATCGGACTTGGTCTTGCGATGCCACGTGACTTTGTGAGTGCCGATTTTACCAGCATGCCGCGTGCTGCCGGCGAGTGGTGCAAACGATGGATGCCCGCCGATGTAAAAACCGATTTCACCCTCTGCGGGCGATTTGGGGATGCCATGATAAACCCTGAAGTCCGGTCCCGGCACCTTGTGCCAGCGCATGGAGACACTGGAGTTTGGGCCGAGCAGATGGGCCTTTTCTTCTTTGGACAGCTCGGGTGCTTGTTTGCTGGAGCACGAGGCGAGAATGGCGGTGAGGAGGAAAATGAAAGCGATTCGGTGCATGGTTGTGAAGATGTCGAATTGAATGGGGCTCGGCTTTTGGGGGCTATTGCATTTCCAACTCCAGCGCCTCCACACCCTCATAGCGGGTGCACAGCGCATCGATCTCCTCTTTCTCCATCACCATGAAGGCGGTCGAGAGAGCGTCTGACAATGCAGCGGTGGGGGCGAGGGCGTAGGTGCGGCGGTTCCTGAGGGGGACGGGTGCAAAAAGGCGCGGGTTCATGATGTGCGCGCCTTTGACGGCAAAGCCGGAGCCGCTCACCGCGCGATTGAGAAGAGCGGTTCGTTTTTCACCGCCTCCGAGGGTGATCGCCCACGCTTCTTTGCCGCTCGGTGCACCGATGGCAAGGATGGTGCTGTCTCCGGCATTGAGGACGAAGTTGCTGATCTTCCAGTCCTGCAGCACGTCGGCGGCTTGATCGAGCGCGTAGCCTTTGCCCATGGCACCGAGGTCAAAGATCATGCCGGAGGCATGCACGGTGGCGCTCATGGTTTCTTCATCAAGGTCGAAGCGGTGGCTGCCGATAATCTGGCGCGCCTGCTCCAGCACGTCTTTGTTCACCTGGCGTGGCTCGCCTTCGGACGTGATGAAGAGATTCATGAGCGGACCGATGGTGATGTCGAAGGCTCCGGCGGTCTCCTGATGCATGGCCTTGGCCAGCGAGAGGCAATCCCACGCCGCCATGCCCACGCGGATGCTCTCGCCTGCTTTGAGCTGCCCGAGACGGTAGATGTCGCTGGTGGCGCGGAAGCGGCTCAGCTCGTCTTCGAGCCGGGCGATTTCTTGAAACACCGCCTGTGAGGCCTGGGCGGCGTAGGTTTCATCGGCATCCTCATGATTGATGATGACGTCGAAGGTGGTGGCCATCGCATTGCAGGTGAAGCGATGGTGCTGCGGGGCGGGTGTGCTCACGGTTTGGCGGCCTCCTGCTGCTTGCGCAGGCTGTGCCGGTCCCAGAGGGATTGTTCAATCCAAAGGTTCAGCATCACACCGGGGCGAAGGCCGAAGAGATCCGGCTTGGTGTAGGTTTTGCCGGCAAACTTCGCTTCCAGCGCGGCCTTCATCTCGGGTTCTGCGATGATGATCCGTGCGTCGATGGTTTCAGGGATGGTGTTGGTGTAATGAACGCTTCTAATGTCGCGCCAATACCAGGGCAGCGGCCAGCCCGCGTCGCGATTGATGACGAGCACATTGAAGGCATCATCCGGCGCGGTCTTCTGCAGCTCCCGAACCTGGGGCAGCAGCCGCAGGAGATTGGTGGAGGTGTGCGAGTAAACGTAGGGATTGCGCGAATCGGCGGCGTAGAGGTGAATGGCGTGGTTGGTCTGCGAGAGCAGATGGTACATGCCGAGGGCGAAGGCGACCCTGAAAACGATTCGCGAGATGCTGCCGGTGAGCGCGCTGGAAATGGCGGCGGCACCCACTCCGGCCAGCAGCGTCAGCGCATGCTGGGCGCTGAGGATGGACCACGGAGTCTTATAAGCGAGGAAGGAATAGATGGAGAAAAGGACCAGGGTGTAAACGGAGAGAAAGACGAGAAAGGCCTGCCGCGCGGGCTGCTTCGTGTGGTTTCCCAGAAACGCATGCAGCATGCCGATGATGCCCAGGCCGCCGATCATGGCCTCGCTCCACACGAGGCCGTCTTTGCGCCAGAAGATGAGCGTGAGGTAGTAGTGCCAGGGCTTCTCATGGCCGCTGCCACCGGCGCGCTCAAAGTAGTTCAGGTAGGTCAGGGCGCTGTCCTTCACGGCCTGCCAGTCTTTGAAGCCGCCGGAGTAGATCGTGATGCTGGTCACGATGGCGGCGATGATGACCCACAGCCAGGGGGAGGCCGCACGGCGTTTGCCAGCACCGCTGTCATAGCCGCTGGGCCGGGGGGCGAAGTCGCCGACCATCATTTTGGTGACGGCCAATCCGACGAGGCCTGCGACGACATTGATGGCGAAGGTCTCCTTGGTGGCGTGCTGCATGCCGAGGGCGAAGCCTGCCAGCACCAGCCACCAGCGCCCGCCCCCCTGAGAGTAGTGCCACAGCGCAGCGATGCTGAGAGTGATGAACAGCACCAGCGGCACCTCCATGATGAAGTAGCGTGAGTAATAGACCTCCATCGGCGAGATGGCGATGAGCAGCATCGCGAACCCCGTGGCAAGCCGGCCGAGTGCATTGCGCAGCAGCAGCGTGGTCAGCAGGAGCAGCAGCCCGCATACCACGGGCACGGTGCGCAGCTGGGCTTCGGTCCAGGTGGAGGAGTCGCCCCAGCCGGCCAGTTTGGACCAGATGCGGGTGATGTCGTGCAGCCCCGGGCCGTGGAAGTCTTTCGGGTCGTATTGGAAATGCCCGGTGGCCTGAAATTCGGCGGACTTCATCGCGAGGATGGCCTCGTCCGTGTGCATGGGGCGTTCGCCAAGGGTGGGGAAGCGGTAATAAGCGCCCAGGAAAAGGGAGACCAGGGTGAAGATCGTCAGACCGAGGAGTCCGAGTGATTTTTTCTGAGGAGGGGGCATTTGGAAAAACGAATGTCGAAGGGGCTAAAGGAGTTCGCGGCGTTCGACCTGAAGGCTTTGCTGGCGGGTGCGGCGCAGGTGAAAGCGCTCCTGGGTGGGAGTCAGGGTTTCACTGCCGCCGTGCTCAATGAGGACGGTGACGTACTGCGGATGCACGGACATTTCGAGAAAGCGCAGCACGGGGGTGCCGCGCGTGCGAAAGAAGCAGTGCAGGGGAATGTGCGGGTGCGCCGCGTTCCACAGCCAGCGTGCCGGTGAGAAACGCTCCTCATCCATCAGGGCGCAGAGGATCTCACGCATCACCATCTCACCATGTTTGCGAGACCACTTCCAGGCCTCCCGGCGGTTCATGAGTTCATTGAACTTGGCCACGAGCGGGTTGGCATGCGCCTGCTCCATCTCCTGAATGATCTCCCCGGTGTGCACCGCCATGGCGGTGCGGAATTCCTCCCGCGTGATTTGGCCGCTGTCGAACCAGCGGAAAAGCTGCTGCGGCGTGGGGACTGGATCGAGTGAGGGCATGGCGAATCGCCTAAGTTTGGCGCGTTCGCGGGCGTTCGCAAATTCACTCTTGGTCCAGAAACCCTATTCCTTCGTGTTCTGCGGGATGTCCAAAATTTTCAGCAGATTGTGATACCGGTCGGTCCAGAGCCGGACGTCGTGCTTCAGTTCAGTCTCATTTCCCAGCAGTTCCGCTGGCGTGGCCTTGAGGAAGGCCTCGTTGCGGGTCACGAGGATGTAGTCGGTCGAGTCATGGTCGCCATCAGCCTCCGTGGCGATGCGGACGGTTTTGAAGCCGGCCGCCGCGGCGATCTTTTCAATCACCGGCGCCAGCACGAGATAACTGTTGGTGATGTGCACGGCGATGATGCCGTCCGGCTTCATGTGGCGGTCATAGATGGCAAAGGCTTCCTGAGTCAGCAGGTGCACCGGCACGGAGTCCCCGCTGAAGGCGTCCAGCAGCAGCACATCAAACTGCTGTGATTTTTCACGATCAAGCGCCAGACGTGCATCGGCAACGACAATCTCCACCTTGGCTCCGCGCTTTCGGGCATCTGCGAGGTAGAGGAACCATTTGTCCGCGATGCGCACCACGTCGGGATTGATGTCATAGAAGCGGAAGGTCTGGCCGCTTTTCGCGTAGCAGGCCACGGTGCCCGCACCCATGCCCACGACGCCGACACGCGCGTCCGGGCGGTCTTTGAGGCTGTCGAGCGCCTTGCCGATGCCCGTGTGATGGCCGTAGTAGGACGTGGGCTCTTCACGGATCGACGCATCGAGGTTTTGCATGCCGTGGATGATGCCCCCGTTAGTGAGCTGGCGGTATTTCAAGGTCTCGCCGCCGCTTTGGTAATCATCCTCCGAGACGGAGAGCATGCCGTAGAAATTGCGCACACGTTCCACCTTGTCGTCATGCTTGAAGCCGAGGTCGGACATCAAAAGCAGGATCATGGTAAAATACATGCCCAGCAGGGTGACGGAAACCAAGCCGGGCCGCATGCGCCCACGCCGGGTCAGTCGGAAAATGAGCCCCCCCAGGCAGAGGCCGATGGTGCCCAGGGCGCCGTAGATCGCCGCAGCCGGTGGCATGTCTTTTTGCTTCATCAGTTCCCGCAACTTCTCAAGGGTCAGGATGCCTCTTTGATGGAGCTCCCAGCCAATCCAGCAGGTCACGGCCGTGATGACCAGGGCCAGCAGCCATTCCCACACATGTTTGACCCGCAGCACCGAGCGCAGCAAAATATAGCACGCCAGCGCAGCCACCACGATGAGGCTGATCGGCCACTCAGCAAAGGAGGTGAACAGATGCGGAGCACCCAGGCTGACGAACAATCCACCCAGTGCACCGCCGAAGGACATGAGGAGATAAAACTCCGTGAGCCGACGCGGGGCGGGTTTCAGCCGTGTGAGTTCGCCATGGCAGAGCATGCAGGCGATGAACATGGCGCTGAAGGACCAGCCCAGCTCCCAGATGAAATTCGGCGTGAGGTCGATGTTGCTCAGGTGAAACTTCCGTTTGGTCAGCTGGTTCAGGATTGGCTCCACATGGTTGTGCATCCACAGTTCGAAATTGATCCAGTATGACTGGCCTTGCAGGAGCTTTTCCGTGCAGGTGAGAAACAGGACGGGCAGCGCCAGCAGCGCCCACAGCGCACAGATGCGCGCATACCAGCGCTCATGCTCAAAGCAGATGATGAAGGTGAGAAGGTAGAGGCTTAGAGGCACGACCCACAGGAAGGGGATCACCGCCACGTCCTGGCAGACGTGATTCGTTGCGGAAAGCAGCACGCAGCTGGCCAGCGCGGGCAGCAGCACCCACTGGATTCTTTTCAGCCAGCCGGGATGGTCGGCGGCGGTGTCGATCACCACATCGGGCCTGGCCTCTGCCTCGATGGCGTGATTGCGGTCCAGCCAGATGCCTGCCAGGGACAGCACCACAAAGGCGCCGAAGCCCACTGCCCACAGCGTGGTCTGCTCCAGCACATCCCAGTGGACTTCGAAAAACAAAGGGTAGCTCAGCAGGGCCGCGAGCGAGCCGATGTTGGAAAGCGCATACAGCCGCCACGGGCTGGCCCCATTCGTGGTGCGGGTAAACCACACCTGCACCAGCGGACTCGTGCTGGAGAGCACAAAGTAGGGCAGCCCCACGCTGACAAAAAGCAGCAGCAAAATGCGCAGCGCCGGATCTTCGGTGCCCGTGGGCTTCCACATCTCATTCGGAGCGATGGGCAGCATGGCGATCGCCATGCCGAGCAGCAGGCCATGCACGATGCCCTGCCAGCGCCGTGGCAGCAGCGTCAGCGTGTGCGCATAGGCATATCCGGCGAACAGCACCACCTGGAAAAACAGCATGCAGGTGGTCCACACTCCCGGACTGCCGCCGAACCATGGCAGGATGAATTTGCTGATGATCGGCTGCACCTGAAACAGCAGGAAGGCGCTCAACAGGCTCAGTGCCGCGAGGATGAGACCGGGCACGGCACGGGAAGGGGAGGCGGACATGGGAGGAAGGGCGTGAGGCTGGCATATCACCCTGATTGTGGGAAGATAAAAGTAAGGACATTGTGCAGAGCCGCTGGCAATCCACGCCTATCGCGACATCATGCCGCATGCCGCAACCGCCCCGCCGCCCCTTCCGTCCTCGTCCCTCACCGCCTCGTGAGCCGGGCAGTCGCGAACAGGGGGAGCGCCAGCCTGGCCAACGCGAGCAAGGCAGTCGTCCGCAGAGCAGCAGTGAGCAAGGCCGCCGCGAATACGGCAATCGTCCGCAGGGCAACCGTGAACCCGTCAAACGTGAGTTCGGCAATCGCGCCCAGCGCAAACTCAACCGTGCTCAGGGCGGCCACACACACGGCACCTCCTGGGAAAAATCCGCCGACTGGTACGACGGCATCATCGGCGAGCGCGGCTCCGAACTCTACCAGGCCGTCGTCATTCCCGGGGCGCTCAATCTGCTGGCACCCAAACGCGGCGAGCGCGTGCTCGATCTCGGCTGCGGTCAGGGGGTGTTTTCACGCGCGCTCGCGCAGGCGGGCTGCCAGGTGACCGGTGTGGATGCCGCCCCTACGCTGATCCAAAAAGCACGCACTTACCCCGTGAAGCCGCCGGTGCGTTATCTCGCCCGCGATGCCGCGCAGATTGAAGATCTCGGCGAGTTCGATGCCGCCTCCGCCATCCTCTGCGTGCAAAACATGGAGCACCTCGATGTCGTCAGCGCCGCCGCCGCGAAAGTCCTCAAGCCCGGCGGTCGCATGCTCTGGGTTGTCAATCATCCCGCCTTCCGCATCCCGCGCCAGACGAGCTGGGGCAATGATGAAGCCACCAAGATCCAATACCGCCGCATCGATGCCTACAGCAGCACCCTGAGCATCCCCATCATCATGCACCCCGGCAGGCCCGACAGCGAGACCACCACCTCCTTCCATCGCAGCCTGCAAACCCTCACCGGCACCGGCTTCGGCGCGGGCTTGCGGCTTGCAGGCATCGAAGAATGGTATTCGCACAAAGAGAGCCAGCCCGGCCCGAGGGCTAAAGCGGAGAACCGGGCGCGGAAGGAGTTTCCGTTGTTTCTAGCGCTGCTGTGGGAGAAGCGCTAGTATCAGCGGCATTTCTGCCTCCTCAGGGCTTCCCTGCAACAGAGCCGCGCCACGAAGAGCGCGGAATGAAGCCACGTCGGGTCCGGTTGACCAAAAGCAACGCCGCTGGCACAAGCTCGGCGGCGTCACTCGATCCGGCGAGTCTCAACAACGCATCATTTGTACTCAATGCGAACGAGCATGCCTTCGACTCTTCGGGACTGCCCGCGCGTTCCGCAGAATTGCCCGTTGGAATACAAGCCGGTATCCCCGATGTCCTGCAAATGCGCCATGTAGAAGACATTGAAATTGGCCGCAGCCGGACCCGTCAGTTCAATCGCGAAACCCTCGAGCCTGCGCGACTGCCCACGCGTTCCAATGAAGTGACCCGCATCAACCCAGGGCACATCCCCGATGTCTTGGAGGTGGGCCATGTAGCGGCAGCCCAGGCCCGGAATGACCGCGCCAAAATCAATCTGAAATCCTTCCAGACGCCGGGATTGCCCACGCGTGCCGCCAAACTGATTTTCATGCACCACCACATCGCCGATGTCTTGCAAGTGAACGAGCAGATTGAGCCGGATAGCAGGCTTGGGATACAGAGACGCGGCGAATTGCGCGTCTTGCGCATCAATGTCCAGACCACCGTCCACGGCAACCCCGTCAGTCATGATCGATCCGGGCAGCCAGTAGCACATGATGGAATTGATGTCTGCGTGCGCTGTCGCCATCAGCGCAGAATTGTCGAGCGGCGTGAGCACCTGCGCAATGACCTGCTCACGTGTCCAGCCCTGGGTCGCCATGAAATAAGCAATGGCCTTTTCTCTGTCGATCCGGTTCACAATTTCGGAGCGCATGTGTTCATGCGGAAATCCGAGCGTGTGACCCGTCTCATGGCGAACGACCCGATGAAATTCAGAATCGGGAGTGTTCATGGTGAATCCCTGTAGATTCATGGTGGGCTGGCCTGCGGCTATGTGGCCAATGTCTGTTCCCAGGTAGGACCAATAGCCGCTGTTGGCCCGGCTGATTCGCACCTGGGGGTTAACCGCAGACTCAACGAACGTCACGTTGGAGGTGGCGTTCCACGCGTTCATGTGTGAAATGATGCGCGCTCTGAGATCCGCCGCTGGATTGTCAAGAAAGCCAACCGTCAGCTGAACGCCGCCAGCCCCCCAATATTTTGAAGTCAGAACAGCGAGATGTGCCGGCGGGATGACAACATCCGGTGCTAATGCCTTGAGCATGTGTACGGCCGGTGCGTTGGTTGGATTGATTGCAACAGCCGTTGCAGCCGCTGCTTCTCTGAGCTCTTCGGGCAGAGTTTTAATTGAGCAAGGTATGTAGTTGTTCATGATAGAAGAATAAGTGCTAGGGTGATAAAATCTAGCCACTTAATTATTAGTACTAAACATATTTGTAAAATGTCAAAAATTAAATAGATGAAATATGTTTTATGTTAATCTTAAAGCTTATAAGATGTAATTAAAATGTGTCAGCTTGGAGGCGTTTAAGCTGCTGAAAACAGGGCGTGAAAAAAACGCGCGAGCTTGGATGCGTTGGGCCGCCGCGATGACTTCCATAACCCCCCAGCGTCTGCGACACGCCTCGCGTAACGTCACGAAAACCGCGATAACGACTCTTATGAATTCAGCATCATGCTGGCGCATCAAGCCCGCCAACCATGAATCATCAAACCATGGATTTCACGAGCAGCACGGATCCATTCAATGCTTCATCCTCCGTCATCCGTGAAAATCCGTGCGATCCGTGGTCCTGCTTTCCCTTGCCAAGATCAAGGCATCCGCAGAATGAAGCTGTCCGGGCTGCGCACCAGTTGCAGCGCAACTGGTCAACTTTTCACACCAGCCTCACATGCCTGCACCCCGGGAGGCCCGACAGCGAGACCACCACCTCCTTCCACCGCAGCCTGCAAACCCTCACCGGCACCGGCTTCGGCGCGGGCTTGCGGCTTGCAGGCATCGAAGAATGGTACTCGCACAAAGAAAGCCAGCCCGGCCCGAGGGCTAAAGCTGAGAACCGGGCGCGGAAAGAGTTCCCGTTGTTTCTGGCGCTGCTGTGGGAGAAGCGGTGAGCTGGTTGTTGAACCCGCTCCGGCTCAATAGACCAGCACTTCGTCTTTCTCCACCCTGGGCTGCTTGTGCCTCCAGCGGTACACGATGGGATGCACGGTGCGGTTGTCCCCGAAAAAGTCACTGATGAACGGTGGGGCGAAAACGGTGAAACCGAACTGGCGGTAAATGGGCAGCAGATGCGTTTCCGTCTTGGCGATGAGGTAGTCGGCCCTCCAACGCTGGGCGATTTCACTGACGCCCAGACAGAGCCGGAGGAGATAGATGCCGGCGCTGCCGTCTTTGGCACAGACTCGGGAGGATTCCAAACCGAGGCCCTGGGTGGGAAGCTTCAGCCCCTGCGCCTTGGACTCAAGAAAAAGTTCGAAAGGCTGGACTTCATCGCTGCGGAGAATTCGGGCCAATGCCAGAATTTGATCGTGCTTGTCGCACAGGGCAAAGTGATGGGCCCGCGGGTCAAAATCATCCAGGACCCGGATCAGGGTGCCTTTGTAAGCGTCACGGCGAAACTGCTCGATCAGGTGTTGATGGTTGTTGAATGACAGCTCTCGAAGCATCGAATGCAAAAAATAGGGGGGTGGTGGTTTGCCTTGGGTATTATAGCGGTTCGCAAAACTCATTTCCGTTTAGCAGGCTGTTTCTTGATCGATGATCATGGGCTTCGACGGCGGCTGGCTGAGGACACAGGCTGTGTGAAAACACTCTTTTTAGAAAGGCCTGCCCGGAATGCCGGTTAAATTCTGGCATTCTGCCAGGCGATTTTGCCCTCAGCGCTGTGCTGCTTT